>DAOSEK010000006.1:59106-83802 GCA_035363095.1 Candidatus Woesearchaeota archaeon
AACAATAAGATAAACAATAAGATAAACAATAAGATAAACAATAAGATAAACAATAAGATAAACAATATACATATTGTCAATAATGAGGATTATAAGGATTTCAGGAGCGCTAGGAAAGCTCAATTTGAGGTGTTGGGGGTTGCAGTTGTTGTTGTTCTTTGCATAATTTTTGTTGTGGCTTACTTAATCCTTTCTAATACTCCAAACTCTCAGAAGGAATATAAAACGTTTGAATCAAAGCTTTTAATGGGCACACTTTCAATTATATCAGATTCGTCTTTGAGAATTGAAGAGTGCAAAAGGATGAGTTTAAAAGACATGCTTTGGTATTGTTTTTCAGATAATAAAAACCAAATCCCTCTTTGTAATGATAGTGATGCTGCGAATTCATTCAACTATTGTGATTATGCGTTTGATTTAATAGAAAATGAGATTCTTAATCCTTTTTTAAGTGAGTATGGCTTTGAGTATCGTTTTCAGTTGCTCAGTAGCGAAAGTACTTTAGTAAAAGAAGTTTTTACCAAAGACGTTTCTAAATGCAAAAAGGGCTTAGTTTCAGAAAGGGTTTCCATAAGGACTTATTCAGGAAGTTATGATATGTTTCTTTTGATATGTTAGTTTTTTTATTAATTCTTTTTAGTATTTTAGATTTTGATACGATTATATTAATATCATCATACTAAAATAGGCATTTTAGATAAAACATTATAAAATGAAATAGATAAAATAATATAAATAAAATAATCTGCGTGACAAAATATAAAAAAGTAGACCAAAAGATACCTACTAAATGACACTAATAAGATAAATATTCTCTATCTGACTCTAATAGCCTTATCTAAAGTATGTTATTTTCTTAATATTTTCCTAATGAATATTATCTTTTTAATGTATTAGTTTTTTTTATCATTGAGATTATTATTGAATTATATTAAATATTTGCATATTATGAAAAATCCTAAGAAAATTGCCTTAAAATTAATAAAGTATTTATATTGTTGTTGCAATTTTTAAAAAGTATGAAGATCCAAGAGACGCTTGATTATATAAAGGCCTATATGGAATTAGGATATACAAAAAAGCAGATTGTGGATATTTTGATAAAAAAAGGGGTCACTTTAAGCGAGATTGAGCTTTGTTTTAAAAGCCTTGGAGTGTATTCTGTTGAGGATTTAGCATCCACTGATTATCTTTATAATAATCTGTTGATAACACTTTTAGAGAACGACTGGAAAGATGTAACCACTTTTATGGTTTCTCTTCATACAATCACTAAATGGGATTTTATATGCAGTACTAAAAAAGGGGGTTTTGAATGGTTTTTGATTATTAAAAGAACTGGAGATTTGGATGATAAAGGAGTAAATAACATTGCAATTGCTTTTAGCCAGCTATCTGCGAAATTATCCCATCCAAGCGTCGGGTTTTTACTATTTTTTATATCTGATAGTGTATATTATACAGCCTCAAAGAAATTTTTATCCCTTAAAAACGAGATTAATTACTCGGATTTATTACATGGTATTGGCAGGACTTATTTAGTTGATATGACATCAAGAAAGTGTCTTGGAAAGGAGTTTGTATTTCCAATTGCTAAATCTAGTTTTGCTTCAAGACAAAAACATGTTATTGAATCTGAATTAAGACTTGATATAGACCTTTTTGAAAGGGAGTCTTATGCGCGAAAAAGAAAGTCTTTACGAGCAATATTTAGTGCCTTGATAATTATTATTATTCTTATAATATCTCTTTTTTTAATTAATTTATATTTTGTTTAATTCTGTTTTTTAATTTTGCCAAGTTATTTTTATGATTTCATGAAATCATCGCTCATTTTGCATAATCTATTCTTTGGGCATAAAGTTTGAAGAGGTGGATTCACAAAACGATTAACAAAGACAAATTTAGTTATTTTAGTTATTTATTATATCTAATATCTGTGAAATAACTAAAGCATTTATGCTTGAAGGTTTTTTCATTTCTAATCTATATTTTGTATTTTTAATTTTGACAAACTATTTAAATTAACTAAATTACTTAGTTTTTATGAAGCTGAAATACGAAAATAAAATAAAAGAAATCGAGTTTTTTGGGAAAGTTAAGGAGCTTTTAAAAAAAGAGAATATAAACCCTGAAACGGTTGTTGTGGTTAAAAACGGGGAAGTGATAAGTGAAGATGAAAGAGTTAATAATGATGAGGAACTAGAATTGATTTCTGTTGTTTCAGGTGGCTAGGTTAGTTATTAAATATATTTATTATTACGGTTCATACTACTAGAACTATGTTAAAATTCATACCTGTTGGCTTATGTGTTTATCTGAGAGATTTTATCTGAGAGATTTTATGTGAAAGATTTTAGGTGAGAGATTTATTGAAAGGGGTCATTGTAAATGTTTTGGAGATTGAAAGTGTTAAAAAATTTCTTTTATCTAAATCTATTGCTTTAAAAGGGCAAAAGATAATTAAAAAAGGGGATGAGTTTGTAATCCCTATTATAAATGACTATCCTAAATCCCTCTCAAAAAAATACAAGATAATTGATGTTTCTATTAACCCAAAACCAAAACCTAAATCCTTTAAAGAACTTGCCAAAGAGATTATTCCAAAAGAGAAATTTGTTCTTTTAAAGACTGCTTATGATGTTTTGGGCTCAATTGGGATTCTAGAGATTGATAAAGAACTTTTTGAGTATAAGCAGGCTCTTGGTAAAGCACTTTTAAAATCAAATAAAAACCTCAAAACTGCTTTAAGAAAATCAGGGTCTCATGAAGGGGATTACAGGATTCAAGGATTTGAGCATCTTGCAGGTGAAAAAACCACAATCTCCCTACACAAAGAGAATAATGTGTTGATTGCCCTAGATATCTCAAAGATGTATTTTTCGCCAAGACTTTCTACTGAAAGAAAAAGGATTTCCCAATTGGTTAAACCTAAAGAAGATGTGCTTGTAATGTTTAGTGGATGTGCTCCTTATGTGTGTGTAATTGCAAAAAACAGCTTGGCAAAATCAGTAATGGGCGTCGAGATAAATAAGGAGGCTCATAATTATGGGCTTAAAAATCTTGAGAAAAATAAGATTAAGAATGCCTTGGTTGTAAATGGCGATGTAAGAGAGGTTTTGCCCAAAATAAAAGAAAGATTTGATAGAATCATAATGCCTCTCCCAAAGAATGCAGGTGAGTTCTTGGATAGCGCTTTTTTAGTGTGTAAAAAAGATGCTTGGATTCATATGTATGAGTTTGCAAAAGAGGAGGATTTTAAAAATATTGAAGATTTTGTAAAAAAAGAGTGTAAGAATAATTCTTTTTTAGTTAAATCAATAAAAACCTATAAATGCGGTCAGCAATCCCCAAGAGAATATAGGATATGTGTAGATTTTCACATTAAAAAAAACCTTTTGAATAAATAAACTAAAGTAGCTTTAGTTTCAAAGCCAGTTACCTAAAGAGCTTTGTGATTTCTCTTTTGTTTTTTTTGCGATTTTTAAAAGGGATGATTCAATCCTGTCATTAGAAAATTCATTCTCTAAAACTAATATTTCTTTCACTTTATTTATGTCGGGCGCTTTAAATTCAACTGAATAATTAGTATTTATTGGCATATTTTTGATTAGATCAAATATCTCTTTCCAAGAACCGTTTGATTCTTCATCCCACAAAACTTCTTTAAATAACATATCAAAGTTTTGGTTGTGTTTTTTTACAAGTGCTAATCCTTTTTTTGGGCCGATTCCATTAATCCCGCTTTGGGTAAAATCATTTCCTACAAGCATTGACAGTACAATCAGTTCATCATTAGATATGCCTAAATTTTTTAGGTTATCCTCAAGTGATATTAGCTCTATTTCTACATCATTATATAATAGAGAATTCGCCTTCTTTTTTTTGGCACCCTTATTTAGATTTCTCACAACTTTACAAGCGCCAAATACTAATGAATCAAAATCCTGTGAAGCACAGCAAAATGCATCATTATTTCTTACAAGATAAGCTGCTTGGGCTTCCCCTTCGCTTGGAGCTTGAATATAAGGGATACCCAAGGCGTCTAAGAGTCTTTTAGAGTCTAAAATCATCTTAGGGCTTAATTTTGAGGTCATCTTGGAGTATTTCTTCATCGACTCTATATCTTGCTTGTCTATTGCTTCTTTTAGCTTAAGCTCTGCTTTTATCTTGCGCTCTTTTCTTATTTCTTGCTCTTTTTGCTTTAAAGAAGGAGGGGTGCCGTCAAAGACGAAAATAGGGCGTATGTTGTTTTCTAAAAGAAAGATGCATCTTGAAAAAAGCCCTGCTAAATGACTTGTTATCTCTCCTTTTGAGTTCATTAAAAGAGCGCCGTCATATTGTCTTATTGAAGACAGGAACTGATAAAGCCAGTTCAGAGAGTCTACTGCTATTTTTTTACCAGATAAGAAGTCTATTTGTATATTTTCAATCTTTAGTAATGATTTTATTTGGGTTCCCATTTTTAAGATTATTTTTTAAAATTCTATTTGGTTTATCTTTTTTTAACAGGTTTTAATATTTTTGGAGCTATAATTTGATAATTTCTATATTGGTTTTGGCAAGTATTTCCTGAGCTGGTTTTGATAGTGTTCCTGAGTATAATACTAGTAATGGTAGTTAGTAAGCACTTGTTTTAATGTTATATTTTTATTATTTCTATGTTTGTTTTGGCAAGTATTTCCTGAGCTGGTTTTGATAGTGTTCCTGAGTATAATACTAGTAATGGTAGTGAGTAAGCACTTGTTTTTAATGTTATATTTTTATTATTTCTATGTTTGTTTTGACAAGTATTTCCTGAGCTGGTTTTGATAGTGTTCCTGAGTATAATACTAGTAATGGTAGTGAGTAAGCACTTGATTTAAGGAATGCTAAAGCTAAGTCTTTATCGCTTATTCGTTTGCCTTTTAGCAGGCTTATAAAAAACCTGATTTTTTTAGCAGATAAAAGCCTTGCAAAGCCAAAGATTTCTTTTCCTTTTTTATCTTGAAATCCTAATTCGAACTCAAAGCCTTTTTCTAAGAGTAGAGATGTTATTTTTTCTTTTTGTTTTTCATCAAGTGAGAAGATTTTGCCTGCTTTTATTTCAAGCTCTAGTTCTTTTGGAAGGGATGATAGGTCTATTCCTTTAAAAGGAGTTAGGTCTATGTCTTGAGGTCTTAGCGATTTTTTAGATTTTTTTTGGTTTGTGATTTGTTCTTTTTCATGGTGTGTAGTCTTGTCATCGCTTTTAGGGATTTCGCTTGGTTTTAAGTTGGTTTTATCATAAGAATTATTGTTTTCAATTAGGGTCTTTTGCTTTTCGTGTTCTTGTTCTTTGTATTTAAGCTCTTGAGGGATGGCTTTTTGTTGTTCTTTTAGGTCTTCTTTTTCTTCAGAGGAAATATTTGTTTTTTTGTTAGCTTCATGGTTTATTATGGTGATTTCATTATCTTTTGGATTTTGATTTTTTGATTGATTGTTGTCTGAATCTGTGTTAGTATTTGCTTCTTTTTGGATTTCTTTTTTTAATGGGTAATATTTTTGTTTTATTAGTGATGAGATTTCCTCATTTTTAACATAGTACCATTTCCAGTATTTTTCTTGTGCTCCATCAGAGGCCTCGACTACTATTGGTTTTGCAAAGTCTTTTATTAAGGCCATTGCAACCCTTAGCTGAGGGGTTAGTTGAGAATCTTTTACTACTTTTTCAGATTTAATAAAAGAGAAGGCATCTTTTTCTTTGGCACTTAGATGTTCAGAAAATTTTTCTAATTGATTTTGCATGTTTGGAAGATAGTATAGCGGGGAGCCACCAATTTTTAAATTTGAGATATGCACTTTGTTTTGTGAGGTGAGCTCAGCTAGATATGCTGAGGCTATTATTGTGTCTAACCCCAGTGCTTTTGCTACTCTCATCGGAAGACTTGGGCCATTAAGCCTAATATATTCTAAAATCCTTTGTTTATGATCCATATTAGTCTAGACCTTTAACCATTGTGTTTGATAGTAGCTTACTTTTCCTTCTTGGTCTACAAATGCGAATACAACATTCTTTTTTGTTGAGTGGGCAATCCTGTTTTTTCCAAAAAAGCCGTATATATCAAGTTTTTTTTTTGTATTTTGTGGGAATACGAGCCATTTTGAATGGGCGTTATTCTCATCTTTATTTATTTTTGAAATATTGTTTTTATCATATACTCTAAAGGGTGCTCCAAATTTAAGTCCTGATTTTACGATATAATTTTTTTCAGTTAGGTCTTTGTATACAATATATTCATCTCTAAATGAACTATCTTTTTTACTGAATAATTTAAGTATTTCCTGAAATGTTAGGTTTTTTTTGTTTTTATCTAAAAGCAAAAGCTGTTCTTTTTGGTTTAGATAGGCTGTTTCAAGAAAACTGTATTCAATAGAATCATTTATTTGTGTTCCTATTCCTTTTTTTAGTAGTTCTCTTGATTCGTTGCAGTTTTGGGCAATTATTCTGTTTTGTAATAGTTGTGCCTTGATTTTTTCTTTTGTGTTTTTCATATTTGATTTCCTCTGAATATGATGTTTTTGACAATATATTATCAAAGATTGTTATACATTATTATTTTTTAAGTTTTTTTATTTCCCTTAAATTGATATTTCATTTTTGTGAGACTATTAGCGCATTTGTATATTTTTAATTTCTATATTTTGATTAATTGAAAAGCATATCTCGTGTTTCAACAAGAGGGCTTGGTACGCTTTTTTGTAATCAACAACCTCGCTTTAATACAGTGGATGCTTTTATATTACCAACATACCTTGCCGTTTAGGGTGAGCTTTGTTGATTTCATGAAATCCTTGCTCATTTGCATACGTTGGTATTTAAGGTAAAAGTAAAAAGGATGTGAAAGTGAATGGGCAAGGATTTAGGCGAGGAAAAAACCTTCAATTATTTAGTAATTTCTTCTTTGGCATTTATGCTTAAAGGTTTTTTATTATTAGTTTTTCCTTATTTATTAAATAGTAATCTGGTAGCTAAAGTTTTTTTAAAAATCAGCACGCAGTTATGTTTTCTTGATGAAAATCTTTTCGAAAATTAATATGAAAATCCGAGTTTTTCACAAAAGTATTAGAGTAACTGTTTTATTTAAAGCTAACTATTTTGTTTTTATGAAACTACTAGGATTCGGTTTGAATGTAAGCACTGTTAATTCTTTTGGCATTTTTAAAGGGGTTGATGTTAGAAAAGACAATTTTAAAAAAGACAATTTTAAGAGGAATACTCATGCGGTTTTTAGACTGTTTTTGTTTTTGAGTTTATGTTTTTTGTTTACAACTATTTGTTATTCTCAATATTCTCAAAGTGAGCTTATTGCTCCTCAATGCATCTATATCTCAGAGATAATGTATAATCCGACAGGTGATGATAATCTTTTGGAGTTTGTGGAGATTTGTAATATTTGTAATTCTAGTGTGTCTTTAAAGGGTGTTGTGTTAAACGGGGTGAGTTATGCATTTGCTGATGACTCTGTAATAGGTTCTAAGGATTTTGTGATTGTTTCAAAAAGCTGTTATAATCAAGGAGATTTCTGCTCACAGCATCCTGAGTTGGTGGATAAGACTTTTTGCTGTTTTAGTGGTGTTTTGACTAACACATTTAAAACACTTGAGTTAAGCTACAATTCTTTGGTTTTTGATAGCTTTTCATATGTCGGGGCTTCAAAAGAGAATTATTCAGCACAGAGATTTTCTAATAAAACAGAGTTTTCAATGCCTTATGGAACTCCTGGCGTTTGTTATATAACTCCGCCGTTTTTAGATTTATCAGACCAAGATAATGGCGGTTTTGCCAATGAAAGCGTAACTAATGGGAGTGTAGCAAATGAGAGTACAGGCGATGAGGGGCTAGTAAATGAGAGTGCGGGTAATGACTACCTAGTTAATGAGAGCAATAATAATGAAAGTTCGAATAATTATGGTAATGCTTCAAATCAGGATAATCAAACAAACAGCAGTGAAATAAATAATGAGAGTGAAACAGATACTAATCAATCAGGTCAAAACCTAACAAATCAAAGCTTTGGAAACGATAATCAAACTGCTCAAAATCTAACAAACCAAAGTCAGAATACAGCTAATCAAACAAATCAAAGTAATACAAATCTCACAGAACAAAACCAACTAAACCAGAGCAATCAAAGCAATCAAAGCAATGAGAGTAATCAAAGCTGTCTTGATGGATGGATTTATATCTATGCGCCATTAATAATTAATGAGAGCTCAACAAATTATACCCTTACTTTGAACGCACCAAAGGGCTGTAGTTACTATTATGAGTATGAGGTTTTGGACCTTTGCGGGAATATTGTGAGGAGTTTAAGGGAAAGTACAAGTTTTGGAAAGAAATCATTTACTCCTTCAACAAATTGCTGTGCTTATCAGATAAATGCCTATTTGTATGAGAATAGTGAAAGGATTTTAGTGAATAATTCAACTTCTTATATGATTAAGCCAAGCTCTTGTGCAGTGGATAAGCAAACAGAGCGTTTTGTAGATTTTTCAAGGAGTAATAATAATATAAGATTTGGATTTTATGTTGAAGAACCACTAAGCGTAAAAGAGCAGATTGAGAAGATTAGTTTCTCTATTAAGGTAAAAAAGGCAAGCTCTAAGACTCTTCAGAATTTTTTAAAAGGGACTTTGAATGTAACAAGTGATTATTCATATTTTGTTTCTGAGTTTGATGAGGATGTAATATGCAAGAATTTTCAAGGCGCTTCTTCTGTGTTTTTGAGTGGGAAGATAAATAAGGAAGAGTTTGAAGAGGAGATAGAGATAAATTGTTCAAAAGAAGCTGAGTTGTCAATTAACACATCTGCAAATGGTGATAAAAACAGTTCAGATACTATTAAAAATATTTCAAATCAAACAAATTCAAAATTAAGTGCTGTTAATGAACTTCTTAGGTCTATTTTTCAGATAAAATCATTTTATACTCTTAAAAAGAATTTTTCAGATAATATCTCGCTTTTTTTTAACACAGAGTTTAATGAAAGTGTTTTAGGGGATCTTTATGGATATATTTTAGAAGAGCCTTTTAAAATAAGCCCTGGAAAAAACGAGCTGGTTTTTCCGTTCAAAAAGGGAAGTGGAAAGCTTTATCTTTTGGTGTTTAATGCAAGCGAGGTGTTTGGAATTAAAGAATTGAACTACTCTTTTTCGGGTTTTAAAGGGATTGATGATGTTCAAGAAATAAATGATGCACAAAAAAATATTGATGATTTAAAATCAGAGTCACTTTCTAAGTTTTCAGGGCTTTTGTTAGGAATACCAAATAATTCTTTGGATTTGAATGATGGGTTAGTTAATGGTGTTAATTCTTCAGTTTTGAAATCTAAGGATAAGAACAATACTAGTGATACTTCTTTAATTAGTGGAAAAGTAGTTTTAAGTAAAAATCTTAAATCTAATGATTTGTTCTTAGGGATTTTAGGGATAGGCACATTCTCAGGTTTATCTTATGGGCTTTACAGGTTTACTAAGAAATAGAGTGACCTTTAAGAAAAAAATTTCCTGTCAAAGGTAAAAAATCTGAGCAAAAAAGAAAAAAAACACTAAGAAAGTTTAATAATATCTGTAAGGCGACTATAAGAGTTTCAGATATGGCGATAGCCTACACAAAGACATTTAGGTCAAAGAAGAAGGCTAAAGAATGGTTAGACAGATGGTAAAACATCATCAAGCTTTGATTTTGTGAAGTACTGATCATGTTGCATACTTTGCTCTTAAGACATAAAGTTTGAATAGATGGATTCATGCAAGGATTAACCTCGAATATTTACTAGATGCCTCGACATTTATCCCGAGGTTTTTAATTTTTATTTATCTTGTAGAGTTCTATTATGAGATGTCCCTGAGAGATTTTTGTAATTGGTTTTGTTATAAATCCATATTCAGTTAATGGATGGTCAAGCTTATCAGTTGCATAGAAAATTTTAGCATTCTTCTTTAGGATTGCATCAAGGTATTTATAGAAATCTTTTAAGGAATTATTATATTTTTGGGGGAAGCTTATTATTGAGTCTATTGAGTTGTTTTGCATGGTTAGATCTATCCATTTGAGCTCTTTTCTTGTGAATCTTATGTCTTTGTGAAGCATGGCAATTTTTGCGTTCTTTTTTGTTGAGATAAGATTTGATGGTGAGGTATCAGATGCTATTATGTTAATTTTGTTTTTTGAATGTTTGAGATTTTTTTTGTCAAGTGAGTTTAGGTAGTTCTCGGTTTCAAAATCAAAAAAGGAATTGTTAAATATCTCTTTTCTAAAGAAGTTATGAGATGATTTTTTAAGAAAGTAGCTTAGTTCTATTGCGATTGTGCCATCGCTACAAAATGGGTCAAAGTAGGTTTTTTCAGGGCTTGGATTTAGATGAGAAATTAGTGTAAATGCTGTGATTGGATGGATTGTTCTAGGGTTAATAAAAACCTTGTAATCTCTTTTTGAGAAATCAAATGAAAAGATGTCTTTGGCATAGATTATTTCGTTTTTGTTTTCATCAATTATTACTATTATTTTGTTATTTGAGTTGTATTTTATTCTAAGCGTTTGTTCTAAGGCTTTTATTATAGTTTTTCTTAATTGCTCATTTTCTGAGTATACTTCAAGGGAGAAGAATTCATCATTATCTAAGAGCTCTTTTGGCACATTAAGAGATGCTATTTTGATTTCTGTATCGCTATTTTGATTGTTTAGTATGTCTTTTGGGAGGGTTTCAATGGAGAGGATTTTGCAGATTCTTTTAGAGCCTTGAGAGAAATAGGCAAATTGTAAAAGCTCTTTTTTACCTGCATCAAATTTGGCGTGAAAATCTCCTATTAAAGATTTTATTCCAAAAGAGGAAAGCTCTTTTGAGAGGGCTTTTTGCGCTCCGTTAAGGGTTAGGCTCAGAAATTCCATTTTGGTCGATTTTAGCAAATGATACTACAAAGTCATCTTCTGAAAGCCTTATTATTCTTACTCCTTGAGAGTTTCTTCCTACTGTTGAGATATCCAAAACCTTTGTTCTTATTGCTGTTCCATTGTTTGTGACTACTATTATTTCGTCATTTTCTAAAACAGGGATAGCGTAGGCGATTTTACCTGTTTTTTCATTAACCTTCATATTGATTACTCCTTTTCCACCTCTGCCGGTGAGCCGATACTTTAGTGAAGGAGTTCTTTTTCCATAGCCTTTTTCGCTAATGGTCAGTATCTCATGGCTTTCATCACAGACAATTGCTCCCACTATTTGATCATTTTTTCTAAGTCGCATTCCGATTACGCCCATTGAAGACCTTCCTGTGGGTCTTATGGTTTTTTCAAAGAATCGTATTGCATAGCCTTCTTTTGAACAGAGGATTAGCTGTGAAGCCCCGTCTGTTTTGATTACATCCACAAGGTTGTCATCTTCTTTTAGGCTTATTGCAATTATACCACCTTTCCTTGGGTTTGCAAAATTGCTAAGGGCAGTCTTTTTTATAAAGCCTTTTTTTGTAGCGAATACAAGGTATCCTTCCTGCTCTATTTCTCTTATTGGAAGAACGGCACTTACCTTTTCATCAAGGGATAATTCTACGAGATTTATTATCGCTTTTCCTTTAGCATACCTTGATGATTCAGGCACTTGATAAGCTTTTATCCAATGCACCCTTCCTTTGTTTGTGAATATTAAAAGATAGCTGTGGGTTGTGGTTTTAAAGATGTCTTTTACAAGGTCTTCTTCTGTGGTTGTTGTGGCAGTTATTCCTTTTCCCCCTCTCTTTTGGGTTCTGTATTCATCAGGGCTTAGTCTTTTAATATACCCGTTTTTTGTGATTGTGATTATTACATCGGTTTCTTCTATTAGGTCTTCAATCTCTAAGTCTATCTGCTCGGAATCTAAGATATTTGTTTTTCTATCATCGCCGTATTTTTGGATGATTTCACTTAACTCTTCTTTTATTATTTTTAAGATATTGATTCTTGAGGATAATATCTCTTCGAGTGTCTTGATGAGTTCAACAGTCTCTTTGTAATCGTTTTTTACCTTGTCTTGCTCTAAAGCGGTGATTCTTTGCAATCTCATCTGAAGGATTGCTGTTGCCTGAATATCTGAAAGTGAGAAGTTTTCAAATAATGCTTGTTTTGCATCCTGTACGCTTTTTGAGTTTTTGATTAATTCTATTGTTTTGTCAAGGTTTTCTAGTGCTATTAAAAGCCCTTTTAGAACGTGCTCTTTTTCTTTTGCTTTATTTAGGTCAAATATGGTTTTTCTTCTTACAACATTTTCTCTATGTTCTATGAAGTAAAGCAATACTTCCCTAATTCCTAGAGTCATTGGCCTATTGTTTACAAGGACTACTGTGTTTATTCCAAAAGTAGTTTGATAGCTTGAATTTTTTTCAATCTGGTTTCTTATTATCTCTTCGTTTGCATCTGCCTTTAAGTCTAAAGCAATCCTTATCCCTTCTCTGTTTGATTCATCTCTTATATCTACTACTCCTTCAATTTTTTTGTCTTTTATTGCTGATGCAAGCTGTTCGATTAAAGAGGTTTTATTTAGCATGTAGGGGATTTCTTTTATGATGAGCCTTCTTCTTTTTCCTTTGTCTTCAAGCTCCATTTTTCCCCTTACAACAACCCTTCCTCTACCGGTATTCATTGCGTGCAGGATTCCGTTTCTTCCTACAATCTCTCCACCAGTTGGAAAATCAGGTCCAGGGATTATTTTTACAAGTTCATCATTTCCCATATCAGGGTTATCTATTAAAGCTGATACTGCAAGGCAGGTTTCTTTTATGTTATGCGGAGGGATGTTTGTTGCCATTCCTACTGCGATACCTGAAGAACCATTTATTATTAGGTTAGGGATTTTTGAGGGTAAGACTGATGGTTCTTTTAGCGAGCCATCAAAGTTTTCAACGAAATCTACTGTTTCTTTGTCAATATCTGATAGGAGTTCTCCTGCAATCCTTCCAAGCCTTGCTTCTGTATATCTCATTGCTGCAGCAGAATCACCATCAATGCTTCCAAAATTTCCTTGCCCATCTACTAATGGGTATCTTAAAGAGAAATCCTGAGCCATTCTAACTAATGTGTCATATATTGCAGAGTCTCCATGAGGGTGATATTTACCCATACAGTCTCCTACAATTCTTGCGCATTTTTTGTAGGGCTTGTTATGAAAAACACCTAATTCGTTCATGGAGTAAAGAATTCTTCTATGAACAGGTTTAAGGCCGTCTCTTACATCAGGGATTGCCCTTCCAACTATTACAGACATTGCGTAGTCTATGTAACAGCTCTTCATTTCAGTTTCAATTTCTCTTGAGAATACTAAGCCCTGCTCTTC
Organism: Candidatus Woesearchaeota archaeon; assembly: GCA_035363095.1. GTDB lineage: Archaea > Nanobdellota > Nanobdellia > Woesearchaeales > UBA119 > DAOSEK01. The sequence goes on from DAOSEK010000006.1 coordinate 72,432, forward strand.
TTTTAGGGCATTTGATTTTGTTTGTTCATCAGCGTTTTTTTCGTCGGCCATTTTACAAATAGTGCCATTACGGCTTTATTTATATAGCTTTTGTTTGTCGAGATAAAATAATGGATTATTTAATAACAGAAATCGATTTCAGGGAGCTATTTTTTTAAGATTTAAATGACGGATTCACGGATGAATATGCTTGATTAGTAATAAGATACTTTGAAGTTACTCAAAGGTTATTTTTAGTTGAGATTTTTGTATATGATCTTTCTATGCCCTATTTTTACAACAAGTACAAGAAGTTTATCTTTTTTCAGATCAACAATTAGCCTGTAATCTCCAACTCTGAATTTGTAGCATTGTTCTCCAACTAATCTTTTTAGGTATCTTTCAGGCACAATTCTTAGTCTTTCCAGCGCAAGGATAATTCGTTCTCTTTCTTTTGACTCTAATTTGTCAATAAATTTTTCTACGCTACAGGATAGTATTACTTCGTACACTAAAATCTCACCTTATTAGTATGAAAAGAGCATTATTTCGTGTTGTACTTTTTTTTTAAATCTGAAAGCGTTATAAATTGCCCTTTAGAAATCTCTTTTCTTGAAATAGCAATGTCTTTTTTTGTTTGTTTTGATAACTCTTTAGTATCTTCAATAATATTCCAGATTACCTCTTCATAGGTCTCTCTATTGAAAAGCTTCATTTTGTTTAGCTCTTGTTGTAAATCTGAACTGATTTGAATGGTTGTTTGCGCCATAGCATATTATAACTTGTTATAGTATAAATAGTTTTCGCTTGTTTTGTTATCTAATCAAGGTTTTATTCAATAAATGCAAAACAGGATTCAAAGAGTCATAGCGCACTTTTTTTATTTTAGAATGGTAATAAACTTTTATATAATGCTTTGTTGATTAGTTGGTTATATTGTATCTATTTTTAAGTAGGGGGTTTAAATGGGATTATTCGGATTTGGCAAAAAGAAAGAGATTGCACAAAAGGTAAATGAGGAAGTAAGTGGCTTTACTCCTGCCGAAGAAACTATAGTTAGCGGGCAAAGTGACCACGATTTGAATTGGGATGAGGCGCTTCCAAGCTTTAAGCAATCTGATAGTTTAGATGTTCCAATCACAAGGATTCCTCAGGAGAGGGATAGTAATCTTGATTTTTTGGCAATGGATGCGAATCTTAAAGAAACAGTTTTTCCTCAAGAGCCAATTTTTCAAGAGGTTCAAAAGCCTGTCGATGTTAGTCTTTCCAAAGAAGAAGTGGTCAGTTCTAAAGGGGATAGCTCTTTTGTTAAGGGAAATTCGATTTTTATGGATGAGGAGAGCTATGCTTCTTTTTATTTTTTGCTTGAAGAGATTAAAAAGGGCTTTTTAGAGATTTCAAAGGGGAAAGCCCAAGCTAGGGGTTTTGAGAATGGATTGAAGTTAAGTTCAAATGAGATGGCTAAGTCTGTTTCTAATATTGCCAAGCTTTCGCTTGAATGTGAAGAGGTTATTAAGAAAGGAGGGGAGTCAGCATGAGCGTGCCTGTTTTTGTAAGGATTGATGATTATAAGAAATTAACAGATGATGTTGATAGGATTAAGGGAAAGATTGCTTTGGCTAAGGAGAAGTTTGAGACTATAAAACAAATCCGAGAGGAAGAAGATTTGTTGTATAATAAATGGGTTGAAAGCTTAAAGGAGCTTGAGCAAAAGCTTGATTTGGTTGAGTCAAAGATTCCAAGGGTGTAGAAAGAATGCCTGAGAAAAGCACAAAAGAAGAGAATTATTTTGTTCCGATATATGATTCAAAGGATTTAAGAAAAATGTTTTTAGAGACTGCAAAGGGTTCTTTGATGGTTGAAAAACTTAACTCAATGTTTAAGGAGCTTTTGAAAAGGAGATTGGCTTTAGAAGAAGAGATTAGAAATGATGTTACAATAATTTCTGATGATTTTTCTGCGCTTTTATCTGTTTTGGAAAAGCCAAGAGCACAAAAGGAGAAAGTAGTTTTAAGAAAGTCTGTTGTTAAGCAGGTTCAAAGAAAGCAAACAGCGCATACGCACAAGGAGGGCGTTTCACCAGAGGTTGCGTTGATAGAGAAGCAGTTAAGAGAGCTTGAGAGTAAATTGAATTCGCTTTGAGGAAGTGCTTGACTTACTTTTTGAATATTTTTTTAACTCTACTAGTGTTTCTAAGAGGTGATGTTGTCTAATTATATAGTTGTTAGGTATATTTGACTAAAAATAATCAAGTAGAAGTCGTTTAATTTATAATAATAGGTTGCTTATATTTGCAACAAACATAACCCATGCCGTCCGTATATACTATTGAAGAGCCAGTATTTTGAAAACTAAATTGCCCTGTACCCTCTCCTCCAATCTTAATCTCCTGAAGAGTTTTTGGTATTCCAAAGTATTTGCCTATCATTATTTCTCCATTGGCTTTTGCGCATTCCGTGCGTAAAGTAATTGTTGCAAAGTAGCCACCCGTTGCAACTTTATCGCAATCAAGTCCTTTTTGCTTTGCATCAATATCCTTTTGGCTTTTTTGTGCTGAACTGACAAATATCGCAATTATTACAACAAGCACCACAAGTCCAATGGCACCAACAACTATCATATTCAAGGATAACCCTTGCGCTTTTTTAGTTTTCAATCAAAAACACCTTTTCACGTCTTTCAACGCCGAACAAATTCCAAAACAACAAATCGTGTAACTCTCTTTTATAGATCAAAAAAATAAAAAATCCAATTAAGTTTTTTTGTATTTACAACATACATAACCCATTCCATCTGCTTCAACGTCTGTGGCGCCTGTAGTTTTAGCTACCCATTTGTCTGTAGGTCTTTCAAGTTTTGAAAGTTTACCATAGTACTTCCCAATTAATATTTCTCCGCCTGCCATCGTGCAATTAGAAGGATATGTTATGGCCGCGCCAAAACCAGATCCTACATTTAAAGTAGAATCACAAAGAGATCCTTTTTGCTTTGCATCAATATCCTTTTGGCTTTTCTGTGCTGAACTGACAAATATCGCAATGATTACAACAAGCACTACAAGTCCTATTGCACCAACAACAATCATATTAAGGGATAAACCTTGCGCTTTTTTAGTTTTTGACATAATATAAACACCTCTTTTTTTGTAATTAACTTGCTGCAACACAACAAATCTGTCCACCAGCTGCACTCACATCAGGGAAATCTCCGATCACTTGATTTGGATAATCGTCAGAGCACGATGAACCTGTCACAACTTCGCCACCAATATTTTTATCACCACAACCTCCAGCTGCAGAACAGCAAGTTTTATCCTTCATATCATCTCGTACCTTGATCATCCCACCCGTAAAAATTGTGATTATGACCACAAGCACTACAAGTCCTATTGCACCAACTACTATCATATTCAAAGAAAGACCTTGTGCTTTCTTACTACCATAACTTTTATTCATAAGACCACCACCTTTTTTATCAAAAGAAGACAAAACCTCTTCCTTGGAAAATTCATATTGTCTTCTTACTAAACTCTTCTATTATAGAACCTATTATTTAAAACTTTCTTTTTTTATACAAGATTTCAGTATTTTTGTAAATCTCCTGAAAAATTCTAGCAAACATACATAAACACCAAAAAAACATTGAAACATTGACAGTATCTGAAATAGATCTAATATGTATTGCGTAAATCTTCTCGCTTTGTGAACAGATGCACCTAATCTAGCATCCATTTGCTAAATCCTGTTATAGCAAACAGAGCACAAAACACCAAAAGACTTAAATACATAATATTATGTACTTAGGGGTATAATGATGACCGAAAACAAAATTGTCAGTATGTTCATAAAAAATAAGGAACCCAAAACCATTAGAGAAATCTCTAAAAATATCTCTTCTAACTACAAAATAACCCATACTGCAACAACAAGGCTAATAAAAAAAAATATTCTCGACTCAAAAACGATAGGCAAAAGTACTCTTTGCGAGCTAAATCCTAAATACTTTGGCGTTGAAATCTACCAGGCAGAAAGCCAAAGAAGATGTGAAATTTTGCGAAAAAAGGATATAAATCTATTATATCAAGAAATAATCAAAAATGCAAACTCACATCTTTTCATCCTTTTAATTTTTGGGTCATATGCAAGTGGAAAAAATACAAAATCCTCTGATATTGATTTGCTTTTTATTTCTAATAACAATCAATTCGAACAAAGAATCTCACAAACCCTTGCACTTTTGCCTCTTAAAATTCATGCATTATTTTTTAACGAATCCGAGTTCAAATTAATGAAAGACTCTAAAGAGAATAATGTGATCAAAGAGGCACTTTCAAATCACATAATACTTCACAATATTGAAGGCTTTTACATGATAAAAAATGCTTAGCGATAAAAGAATAAAAGATGCTGAAAGGAATGTAGGCGCATATTTAAAAGAGGGCTTATTAAGTAAAAATACAAGCCAAACTGCCAAAGAAATGTATGTAAAAAATAGTGATTTGTCCTTACAAACCTCACATAGACTATTGTCTTTAGAAACAGATGATTATAGACCATATTCGTGGGTAATTGTGTCTGCTTACTATTCAATGTATTATATTGCCAATGCGGTATTATTAACTTTAGGCTATAAAGTTGGAGATAAAATAAGTCGCAAGATAACTGCAGATGCGCTTATTGTTTTTGCAAGGAATAAACTTACAAGAGAGCTTTTATAGGAATTTGAGGATACAAAGGAAGATGCTTTAGAATTCATGGCTTCAAAAACCGATTCGCTATTGGAGTTTTTAGATTTTGAAAGGGAAAAAAGATCTCGATTTCAATATCAAATGGATGAATCAATAAAAAATTCAAAAGCAATAACTTCAATATCTAGAGCAAAGCAGTTTGTTTTCGAACTAAAAAAACTACTCTAACCAAAAATTCGGAATGAAAAACCAAATTGGGCAGATTACAGATTCTCGGAATCAATTCCGAAAAATATAAATACTCTCAACACTTCTTATTCTAAAATGGATAAAGAAACAATACTCTCAATTATTTCGCAAAACATTGAGTTAGCAAAAAAAGGCAAATATCAAAAAAGAGACATTCTTTCAAAAGCTAAAGAATTACTTGATACAAAGCATATACTCTCACTTGTAGGAGTAAGACGCTGTGGCAAGTCAACCATACTTAAAGAGCTTGTAAGAATAGCCTTAAAAAAAACCAAACCCACAAATATCCTATACCTGAATTTAGAAAACCCTTTCTTTAACCAATACAAAGGGGATGTATTGAATCTTGAGCGAATCTACCAAATCTTTTTAGATAATTGCGATAAAAAACAAAGGATATATGCCTTTTTTGATGAAATCCAATTCTTTAGCGATTGGCAGGTCTTTATAAAACACCTATATGAAAAAAACGAGGCTAAGATTGTGATTACAGGATCAAATTCCAGGCTTTTATCATCAGAACTTGCAACATTACTTTCAGGAAGGGCAATCCCGCTTTATGTATATCCTTTCTCAATAGAAGAATCCCAAAGCACATTAAAAGAGTATCTTGAAAACGGAGGATTCCCCGAGGTTGTATTAAAATTAGGCGATAAAAACCAACTCTCTGAAATCTATTACAAAAATATATTATATCAAGATGTAATTCCAAGATTTGGCGTTCAAAATATACTTGCAATAGAAAATCTCTCATATTACCTGTTATCCAATTTTGGCAAAGAGATATCGTATAACACATTAAAATCGATATCGCAATTAGATGATAAAACAGCAAAACAATATATTTCTTATCTGCAGGATGCAAACTTGATGTATGAAATACAAAACTACGATTTTTCTTTAAAAAAACTAATCGGGAACAAAAAGAAAATATACTTAGTAGATAACCTATTCGCTAACCTTGGATTTAGAAACTCTCCTGATTATGGAAAGCTTTTTGAAAATTATATTTTTATGGTATTAAAAAGAGCTGGGTTTAATATTTATTTCCATCAAAATGGTGGCGAATGCGACTTTATACTAAAGCAAGGAACAAAAATATCTTACTGTATTCAGGCTTGCTATAAATTAACAGAGCAAAACAAGCACAGGGAAATAGAAGGCTTAATTAGTGCAATGAGAAATTTTAACATTAACTCAGGCTACATAGTTACACCAAATCACTCTGAAGAATTAAATATAGAAGAGCTAAAGATTCATATTATCAAAGAAAAAGAGTTTAGAGAAAAATTCGGAATCAATTCCGAAAAATAATGTGTGGCAGTATTTTCTGTATGTGCACAAATCGCAGACAAATTTATATCTCTTGTGCCCGTACACTATTACATAGTCTACATTGAAACTATTAAACGCAATAAAAATAAAGATATTGGCTTGCAATTTTATTGTTACCCCCCTTTTCTGAATGGTATAATTTGCCAAGATATAGGATTTCTTTCAAAAAGCAAGATTTATAAAATACCAGATAAAATGATTTTTTCTAATTAGGGGTGTATACATGAAAAAGCTAATAATTTTTTTAATGGTGTTTCTGCTGCTAGTTAACCTAGGCTACTCATATGAATTAAATTCTGGCGAGGCCAAATCAAAAAAAGATCCATTATTTATCGAGATGCCTGAAGTCATGCATCAAGGTCTTCCTTACACAATCAAGGTTTACATTAACGATCCAATTGTAAAAAAAGAAGCAAAATACCTAGAAATTGGCTCAAGCAATCCCCCATATTCAACAGGTTCTCCAATCTACTTTGATTCAAGCGGTCATTTCAGGCAGACAATGCCTTACAATGGCGAAAGCGTGATTGAATTTGGTTTTAGGCCTAGTTCTAGTCCTGGGTCTAAATCTACTTTAGCAGTAGGCTTTTACAAAACCAAAAAGCCAAGTGGCGAAGATTACCCAGATACCTCTACTCCGGAAAGTGAGTATTATAGATATAACTGCAACATAGAAACAAACGATTTATTTTGTAGCGACGAAACAGGATGCAGGGTTTGTTATCTAACGGTGGGTTCAGTAGTAAGGTCTTATGATGTGAGCTATTCAAAACCATCAATTAAGCTCCCTTCAGGTTTTGATTTTACTGATAACATTAGGTTAACCGAAGATGGGCTTCATAGATCTGAAGGGTTATCTTATAGCTATTCAGGTAAGAAAACAATGACTAATTCTCAAGGATATGACTTCACAGTAACTGAATCCTATTCTATTAGAACAGAATTTAGAGATGAATCGTGGGGGTACGACACCATTAGAGAAAACGTAGAAAATTTTAATAAAAAAGCAAATTCTAAAGTAAACGATATTTCAGCGCCTGGCGGAATGACAAAAGGCAAGGCATTTGAAAAGATAACATATAGCCCCTTTAGCGAGTATAGTGGATATGATGATGTTATTTTAACCTATGAATTGTACGCGCAATTAGACCCATCAGGCAGTGGCTTATTAACAATGGAGTTATCAAGAAGAACAGGGGTCGCAAAGGGCGAAGGAGAGGCTGAAATTCAAAAGATTATAGAAGAAGCTAAAGAGATTGCTTCAAGCTATGCCCTTTCAAAAGACAAGGTTTTCAAATCTGAGTCAAGCTCACATCATCATAATTACGAAGTGCCATCAAAAGTAGAAAAAGAAGAGATCACAGAAATAAAGATCTATGGAAAAATAAAGGATGGTTTAGGGAACCCAATGCCTTATGCAACAATAACAGTAATTGTAAAAAACAGTAAATTCACAGGCGTTACAGATGAGAATGGAGAATACGCAATTGATCTTTATGGGATGGAATTTAAGGAAAGCGAGACTAAAATTCCGGTAAAATTTTATCTACACTTTGATTATCACAGGGATGATAAAAACTACTTTTCAATTGTTGCCAAATCTATTTTAGATGGATCACAACAGGTTGCAACCTTCTTTACAAATGGGTATTTCATAGAGGACTTTTCAGATGTAAAAATCGATGTTGATCTCTCAAAACCAATAGATGCTCGCACGATGGGCTGTTTAGTTGGGCTACAAAATCTAAAGCCACTTTCAGTAATATATACACATTCCCATGAGGTTATAGAAACCTTAGTTTACACCCTTAAGTTAGATGTTGATTATAAGCTTCCTGTTGATATTTTTGTTGGAAATAACCAAGGGCGAACTCTTTACTCTCCCGGGGAATCAGATATCTTAATTGGTGCAGCAGATGCAGCAATAACATCAGAAAACAGGCCTAAAAATAGGGAGTATCACGAATTTTCGCACCACTTAATGTATGCGGTATATGGTAATTGGCCAGAAGGTAGACTGAAAGCAGGGGTTAAAAATCACGGTGGCTTTTTTAATTCAAACACGGCAGACTCTTACATTGAGGGCTTTGCAGAATTTATGGCACTTGTGATATCTGATTACCTCAAGCAACCAGAGCCTGAGATTTATGCGTGGGTTGGAAGCCTAGAAGAAGATTACAAACCTTGGGATGCAAAAGGCAGATATGAAGAAATCGCTGTTGCATCACTTCTTTGGGATATGTATGATACAGAGAATGAGGAGGGAGATAGGCTAAGCTTTACGTTTGAAGAAATTTGGGATGTGATAAAAATAAACAGAGCGGATTTCTATGAATATTATAAGGCCTTCAAAAAAACTTATCCTGAAAAAACTAAGGAAATTGACGACTTATTTGCAAAGCACGGATTTTTTAACGATACAAGAATAGGCAATAAGGAACGTGATGCTGGGGAGCCTTGGAAATACATCTCAGGAAATTCTGGCAACTATACATTTTTGGATATGTCTGGCAATGTAACATTGATAAAATACGATAAGAATCTAACAATTGGTCCTGCAACAAACTATGAAAGGCCAAATCGAACTAACATGGCTTTCGCAGAGGATTCTTATATAAAAATTGATGATACGAACGTTGATTTTTATATTGTAAAGGTTGAACACAAAAACAAGGACTTATCTTATGAGTATGAAACAGTGCTAGCTGATGGCAAGATCTATGTGAGCCCACTCCCCACTGGAAGTGATGCAGTTATTACTGTTACTCCAAAATCTAGCAAATACACATCAGCAGAGCCATTTGAAATAACTGCAGAAGAGTGGAACACATTGCAAGCAAAAGGAAGCGACAACGGCTATATTGCAAAGCATGACTTTGAGCTAAAAGACACTGGAAAGGAAGAAGAATACAAATACGAAAGATATCAAAATACCCCTCCTTCATATGGCTTTCAGGGAGAAACAGGAGAAAACCATAACTATAAACGCTCCTTTGAAATTTCAAGGGATATTAAAGTGGGAGAGCCAAAAACAGGCGGTGGCTTTTTAGTGTTTTTGCTTTTGCTTATTATTTTTGGAGCAGTAATTGGCGGGGTTTATTTTTATGCAAAAAAAGATCTTTTATTAAAAAAAACAATAATGCATAAAAAAAATCAAGCAGTAAATCTTGGAAAAAGTGCTAAAAAAGGTTTTGTAGAAAAAGTAATTCCGTGGATAAAAAAGACAGCTAAACAAATAGCAGAGTTTACTAAAAAAACTTACATTAAAGCAAAACCTGAAGTGATAAGAATTTGGAATTCCTTTTTATCAAACTTTAAAAAATCGGATCAGCCAAATAACACAGAAACAAAGAAGGCAAGTTCTCATAAAGACAAACCAAAAAATGGCAAAAAGGACTAAGAATTTAGGTATTTCATATTTTTTTATTTTATTCATTTAAAATCTATTCTAAAAAAAGTACTCATTAGTAATGAAAAGATTTATATGAATGTGCTCATTGCCAATGAGTATATATCTAAAGAAGCGTTAAGAGATATAGTTTGTAACCTTTGAGCAACTTGAAGAATTAAAAGTTGATGGCAAAAAATAAGGGTTTTACCATTCTTAAATCGGGTTTTAGAAAATAACTAAAGATTTTCTGAATCTTTAATGAGTGTAGTTTGTTCTTCTTTATTTTCTTTTGAACTTTCATCAAATTTAAAATCCTTTTCATCAATACCAGATTCCTTTAGCTTTTGCTTTAGCTCCTCTTGGCTTGATACATCAAAATAATCAAAGAACTTGTTTGTTAATTCCAAAAGGTAACTATTGCCCTTTTTGTTCTTTCTAATAAATCCGTATTCCTCTAACGCTTTTATATGGTCATAGCATTTGTTTCCCCTAATATCAACAACACTGCATTGTAGGACGGGTGCTTTCCAAGCAATAATTGCCATGGTTTCTGTTAAGGATTTTGGGAATTGGGTTTCTGTTATTATTTTTTTTACATAATTAATATATTTTTCTCTTACAGTTAAATGCCAGCTATCTCTTTCGTTGTTTAATACCATTACCTCATTTTGGGAGAAATCACTTCTCAATGATTCAAGTGCTTTTTTTATTAAATCTAAATTTTTCTCTTTAATCATCTTAGAAATAGAACTAATCTCAATAGATTTTCCTATAGAAAAAAGCAAGGCTTCAATTCTATTCTTTAGTTCCTTTTCCGTAATTTGGACTGATTGAGTATTCGTCTCCATTTTTTACCAAGGTATTTTCTTCTACCATCTTATTTAAATGATTTTCCATAAATTTTTCATCAACACCTGCATTTTTTGAAATTTCTTTTAGGCTTTTTTCCCCATATATAATACTTAGGAAGGTAATGTTTTTAAGTAGTGCATCTTGTGTTGCAAAAAGTCTTTTTCCCTGCTCACTTAAAGTTTTGGAAAGCATGTTTAGGTCGTGGTTTTTAATTAACATCTCATTAATAAACGCGCTGAAATCTGCTGAATTAAAGCTTATATTGGCAGGCTCAATAAGTTCTATTGTAGAAGGCATATAATCAAAACTAAAATCAATTATATCAAGTGGCTTTGAAAAAAGCATCTTAAGTTCGCAAACACAGGTAAAGAAATTTTCTTTATTGTCTCCATCAAAAAATTCTTTTTCAAAGATTATGTATTTCTTATCTTCTGATTCAATCCCTTCTATGATTTTATTCATAGATTCCAAAAGATACTCTTTAGGCTTTCCTACCATTTGTAATGTAGCGTTGCATTCAATCCAACCATCTTCTTTTTTTTCTGTAACTTTTTTTTTATCAATCATTTTTTTCACGCTTATAGCACATATAGAAAATCACAAACTATAAAAATGATTTGGTTTTCTTTTCAAAGCGTGGGAGTCGCCAAGCTCGGTCAAAGGCGCTGGACTCAAGATCCAGTCTCTTAGTGAGTTCAGGGGTTCAAATCCCCTCTCCCACAAATTCTATAAAAAAAGAAAGTTTTATATACTTCCTCTTCTAAAAGTAGAATATTCAAAAATAATTTTAAAGGTGATATAATTGGAATTTGATAAAAAAACAATAGCAATTTTGATGGTGGTGCTTGTGTTTGTTTCTTTGATGGGAACTTTCTTAG
>DAOSEK010000007.1:0-41927 GCA_035363095.1 Candidatus Woesearchaeota archaeon
GTGCTTTTTTTCGAGTACTTGGGAGGAGTCATTTTTCTATCGGAGATACTGTTTAGTGTTTAGCTAAAGAAGAACATGGCTGAGAATGAACTAGCCTCACAAAAATAAAGATTTTTTTAAGAAGTTTGTTTTGTTTGGTTCTGCACTGAATTATTTTGGATTATATTGAATTGATCTTGAATTAAAAGAATACTAGGAATCTAGGCTCACTAGATTTTATATTTTAAACCCTATCAAATTTTTTCAAGGCATAGTACTTAGGGTTAGTTCAAATATGCTGATGTTAATAAAAAGGTTTAAAAAGAGTGAAACTTTTTAAATGTTACATGGAAGAACCGCTTCTGAAAATTATAGGTCTTAACAAAACCTTTGGCAAGAGAAAGGTTTTGAAAAACATTAATTTTGAGATATACCCTAAGGAGATTTTGGGAGTTATTGGCGAGAGTGGAGTAGGTAAAACCACACTTTTAAATGCAATAGTTGGATTTATTAAGCCTGAGAAAGGAGATATTTTATTCAGACAACTTGATGTAATCTCAAATGGAAAGAATGCGGTATACAAATCAGTGTATAAGAATCAATCTAAATTCAAGGATATCTATGGTTTTGCAGCTCAAAGCCCTAGCTTTTACGAAAAATTAACAGTTAGAGAAAATCTTGAGTATTTTGGAAAGTTATACAAGTTATCAAAAGAAACCTTAAAGTCAAACATTGCTACGTTGCTTAAGCTCATGAATCTTGAAGAGTACAAGGATACTTTAGGAAAAAGCCTTTCAGGGGGGATGGAAAGAAGGCTTGATATAGCATGTTCTTTGATACATAATCCAAAACTTCTGCTATTAGATGAACCTACTGCAGATTTGGATCCGGTTCTTAGAAATAATATCTGGAAATTGATTTCAAAGATCGCCTCAAGTGGAACTACAATAATCCTATCAAGTCATTATCTTGCCGACCTTGAAGACCTTTGTTCAAGAATTGCAATTATAAAAGATGGTGAAGTGATTGACATTGATACACCTGAGGCACTAAAAATCAAATTTGATAGTGATAACATGATAGTTGTTAAAACATATCCAGGCAATTATGAAAAGCTTGCTTTAAGTATATCTAATAAAATGAAAAAAGTAATTAAAAATTGCCAAAAGGAAAGATTAGGCCTAGTTATAAAATGCACCAAACCCAATTTAATATTAGATGAAGTGATTAAAACAATTGAAAAAGATAATGAAAATATTATTGAGATTAAGATTGTCAAGCCAACACTTGATGAAGTATTTATTGCGTTAAATGAGAATTCGGCGAAATAAAAAATGAGAGCATTTAGCATACTTTTCAAAAACATAAAGGTATTGTTCAGATCTAAAAGTTCAGCTTTAATTGTTCTTTTAGCACCTTTACTAATTGTCATGATAATAGGTTTTGGTTTTAGTGATGCCAGCCAAAGTACGATTTCTGTGGGAGTATTTAATCCTGAAGAAAGCGAATTGTCTTTAAGGCTTATTGATAATCTAAACACTTCAGAAAATAAACTTATTTTTTATTCTGGTGAAGAGCAATGTATCCAAGGGATTAAAGATGGAGCGATAGTTACCTGTGTTATTTTTCCAACAGGTCTAAGTCTTGAAGATAAATCAACTAATGAAATTGTTTTTCACGTTGATGATTCAAGAATCAATCTAGTGTATAAGATTATTAGCACACTGAATGCAAATATAGATATTGGCAATACTCAAGTAACTGAAGAGATTACAACAAGACTATTAGAGATTTTAAAGAAAACATCTGATGAGGTAGATGCAAGCACAATAAGCCTTGTTTCAATCAAAAAATCTATTAGTGAATTAATAAGTTCAACAGATTCCGCTAAATCTAAATTATCAGCTATGAGTATTCCTGAAATCAAGGTTAGTTTTTCAACCCAGATTTCATCACTTAATAAGATAAATACAGATTTTCTAAGTCTTAGATCTGATTCGAAAGGAGTCATGAATAAAGGATATGATTTAGTAGATAGTTTGAATAGCTCTGATACCGATGATTTGGAATCTGCTCTAAATAAACTTAACACAAGTTACAATAAAACAGGCGATGTATCTTCAAAACTTGTAGATTTAAGAAACACATTATCAAATGCAAGTAAGGAAATAGATAGTGCCAAAACTCAACTAAAAAATACCAAAAGCACTCAATCAGCAGTTATTTCATTGATAGATTCTTCAAAAAAGAGTCTTGCATCAACAGAGAAGTCCGTTGAGGATGTCAAATCAAGACAAGAAGAAGTGTCAGGCGAGGTTGCCTCATTTAAGATAACAAACCCTGAGCTTATTGCAAAACCTATTAAAACAAAGATTGAATCAGTAACTACAAAGAATACAAGGATTACTTACTCTTTCCCATATCTCTTGATGCTTGTTGTACTATTCGTTGGAACAATGCTTTCAAGCACCCTTGTTATGTTAGATAAGAAATCAAGGGCGTACTTTAGAAATTTTACAATACCTTTGAATAACTTGTTTTTGATTTTTATGACATATATAACAACAGTATTGATACTTGTTGTTCAGGTTGCAATTATTATTGCAGTCGTAAGATTTGGTCTTGATGCTCCTGTTTTAAATAATATTGCAATATCAGCATTAGTGATATTTGCAGGTATTAGTGTGTTTTCGTTGCTAGGAATTGTTATCGGAAACCTGTTTTCAACCTTTGAGTCAATCACTATGACAACAATTGCAATAGGGTCAATTTTTATTTTTGTATCAAATCTAGTTCTTCCACTTGAGACCTTATCCCCTGAGATTCAGCAGATTGCAAGGTATAATCCTTATGTAATAACATCAGAAGCAATAAGAAAAGTGATGCTTTTTAACACCGGGATTGAAATGATAGCTAAAGACCTATTAATTTTAGGATTATACTGCCTGATTGCAGGAGTTTTGATTGTTATAATTAATAGTATTTACTCTTCTAAATTCTTTACGAGAAGTAAAAATTAGCCCCTACAGACGCCATCCTCATGTTAGGATTAAGAGGATTCTTAAGTTTTTATTAATTGTATTTCGCGTAGTATTCTTTTTTTACAAGTATCAAAGTCGTCGTAGATATTTGTAAGTCTTTTTATTTCTTCATCGTATATTTTTCTTTTTTCTTCTAATTGTTCTTGGAATTCTTTTTTATTAAATGTTTTATTATAGGTTTTTAGTTTTTTATTCACAAGTCCAAGGTTTATTTTTACTCCATTTATCAACAATTCGTTCAGATCATACACATCTCTTGCTTTATATCTGGTTATTATTGCTCTTATTTTTTCTGCTAGAATCTCCTCTTCATCTAACGCAAGTAAAAGGTATTGAGGTAAATCCGCATATATAGGGCGTATGATTTTTTTTAACGTTTTATTGTAGGTGTCTTTTTCTCTGAAATCGAAAGAAATTTTGCACATTGATTGTGTTGAACCAGTATAGAGTATTCCTTGAAATCGTATGCTGAAACTTGTTCCGAATGGTGTTTTATTGTGGTCTATTATTTTTGTATTAAATAATTTTTCAATAAATTTTATGATTTCATTAAGACTTATGTCTTCGTATTTGAAGTCTAAATCTTCTGAGAATCTTTTTATTCCGTAACATTTTTGCAGAACTGTTCCTCCTCTAAAATATAATATGTTGAAATTTTCAAAAAGTTTTGCTAAAATCAAATGTTGATAGTAATCAAGTTCTAGTTGGCCTAAACTGTAATTTAATTTGTTTTTATATGCTTCCAATTCTATTTTTTCCATTTTAGATTTGCTCGTTAATAATCAGTTTCCATTTTTTGCTTTTTAATCCAATCTTTGACTTGTTAATATTTAGTAGTTCATATTTGTTATTGATTTCTAGATCTTTTAATATAATTCCTTGTTTTTCAAGGATATATCCTATTCTTTTATTGAGTGTGGAAGAATTTATTTTGTCTAGATAAGTTTTTAATAATTTTATGTTTATTTGGTCTTTGTATTTTTTTACAAAATCAACAACATCAGTTAAATAAACCTTTGAATTAAAATAAATGCAGTCAATGATTGTCTTTTCAATATTTGAAATAAATATTTCTGTGTTGTTTACTAATTCTTTTTTAAATCCAAAAAACATTTCGTTTTTAACTTTATGAAAATATATTTTTGTGTTAAGGACTTTTTGTTCATTCAAAATATTCTTAGTTATTAAATCTAAATTATTGAATCTTTGAGTTGTACTTTCATAAAATTCTAATGCCGAATGTAATCCGACATATGTTTCTTTGAAGACTTTTTGTAATTGAAATTTGTTTTCAATTCGGTTTAATGAATAATATCCTTTTTTAATTCTATGAATTTTTTTTTGTTTAACAAGTAAGGTGAGTTTACTTTGGACAACACTTTTTTTTTGATTTGTAATTTTAATTAAATCATTTAATGTAAATATTTTTAGGTTGAACTTTCTTAGAAGGGTTTGTAGGGTGTAAAAATCCATTTTAGTAATTTAAAAGTTAAACTTATTTGTATAATTTTCGTTTAATTAAACTAATTAAATATAGTTAGTTTGGTTTAATGAAAGTGTTATTACGAGGTTTTTCATCTATATTTTATCTGGGTCATTGATTTTTTTTAGAATGTGTTATTGTGAGGAAATATTAGAGACTACTTCAAGACTAATTACATGCCCAATAAAAGAAAATGAGCGAAATGATGCAACTAATGAAAGCAATGTAACAAGAAAAAATACTCGAAAAAGAAAAGAACGAATTAATAATAACTTTGCAATAAATGTAATACTAAATCCGACATATAGCAATAAATCACTGAGAACTAAAAACTCTTAGGTAATGCTTATTGAATTTCTTATGTGAAACGTGTGTTGAATCTGAAAAAGAAAGACTTCTAAAAAAGTACGATTGTAAAACATTAAATGACGTTTTAGAAAAACAGGAAGATTTATTGAAGAAACTCCATTTAAAAGAAAGAGTCCTTCAAAAATCGCCGGATGATATATAGCCCCGACCGGATTCGAACCGGTGTCTCAGGCTCCAAAGGCCTGAATGATTGGCCTCTACACTACGGGGCTTTAAATAAGCTGAAATCTGTTGATATAATCTTAAAGCAAGCTTAATAAAGTAAGCAAAAAATAGCTTTTTTCAATAATTTCAACAAAAGAACTAGAATTTCCTTTAAAAAGTTTACCTTTTCAAAGTGGTTTTTGCATAGTATGTGCTAGGCAAGGGTATTTTCTATTGAATCTTTCGATTTTGCTATGTGTTCTGAGCCATAAATTTATCTTATATGGTCAATTAATCAATCTCATCTACAACAGTAGAAATTAGAGCATGCTTCTAGACTAAAATCAGTATAAAACAAGCGTATGCAAATCTACAACAGTAGAAATTAGAGCATGCTTCTAGACTTCATAACTGCAAAGACATACTTCTTATTATCTACAACAGTAGAAATTAGAGCATGCTTCTAGACGAGGATGAATAAAATGAAAAGTATAAAATCTACAACAGTAGAAATTAGAGCATGCTTCTAGACGTTGCATTGTAAAGCCCTGAAGATAAGTACATCTACAACAGTAGAAATTAGAGCATGCTTCTAGACACAAACCAAGAAGACTAATGTCGAAGATATCTACAACAGTAGAAATTAGAGCATGCTTCTAGACATAGGCAACTCTGTTCGATAGCCTGAAAAATCTACAACAGTAGAAATTAGAGCATGCTTCTAGACATCCGCAACCTTTTTAAAGGGGTTTAATCTACAACAGTAGAAATTAGAGCATGCTTCTAGACAGGTCATCTGAAAAGTATGCAATGTTTTTTTCACAAGTCTTTCAAATTTCCGTCAGGTGTACATCATTTTAGATTACTTAAGTCTAAAACTCATTTCAAATACTAGTAATAAGCTTTTATTTTTATAATTATCTAAATATAGCCCTTTACCCTCTTAAAACCAAGAATTTGCGAGTTCTGAACATTTGAGATTAAAAAAATAAAGACCTAGGTTTACAAGTCTAATACATTATAAGGTCTGTTTCTTCATTCTTAGCATATCCAAATCTTAAAATCTGGTTTTCTGTAGTTATTTTAAAAATCAAAACACTATCTCCTTGACCAAATCTTTTTTCAAAGCGACTTTTTATTTCTTCCTGCACAATATCAAGGATTCTTTTGCTGTTTTTTATTTCATATACTGAATATTGTAATCTTCTTCCGTAACTTAAAATAAACTTAGAAAATTCAGTTCTTAAGTGATCCTCTTGAATATCATATGTCAGAATAATCATGTGTCTACCTCAATAGTAAAATATGGATACTCATTAATTTCTTTTTCTTTTATAAAAGACCTGTAATATGCTTGAATATATAAAAATATTTTTTCTTTATGCTGAAGAATTTCCTTCAACATAAATTCAGAATACTTTTTATTAAATTCTCTTTTGATATAGAATTGTCCATTTTTAAAATAAAAATCATCTTTATTTATCTGTTTTAGATTAAAACTTTTTCTTATACGCTTATCAATAATACACCTGAATGGCTCTACTAAATCGCATACTAGAGATTTCCTTTGAAAAAAGCATTTATGATAAAAACCATAATATGTATCAAACCCATAAAGTTCTAGATTTGCCTCTACAAAATTAAAAAGATAATAATAACCAATGTCTAATAGCAAATTAAATATATCATCCTTACACCTTGGTCTTCTGCCTTTAAAGTCAATATTCTTGAAATATGTTTCAAAAAACAGCTTTGAAGAAGTTCCTTCGAGACCAAG
This sequence comes from Candidatus Woesearchaeota archaeon, assembly GCA_035363095.1. Taxonomy (GTDB): domain Archaea; phylum Nanobdellota; class Nanobdellia; order Woesearchaeales; family UBA119; genus DAOSEK01. The sequence continues at coordinate 6,794 of DAOSEK010000007.1, forward strand.
TAATTCCTGGGAATTTTGAACTAAATGGATCTGTTCTAAAAGCTCTTTTACCTTCACAATAATAGTCTTTTCCTTAACAGTCTTATAACGTAAAGAGATCATCAGGGCAAGTTGATTATTAATTTTATTGTTTATTATGTGTTTGGCGATTTCTAAATCATTGGAATTAGTGTACTGCTTTTTCCTCAACAGAAAATTGCCTTTGTTTTCAGATATTATGGAAAAATAAGGCTTAAGACTATAATTAAGGAACACAAGAGGAATCGCATTCTTTTTCACATTCTTTATTAATACTGATGTAACTGAAAACTCGCCAACAATAAAAACTACAAATATCTTACTACAAGGATGTTGGAGGACAATTTTATTATTTTCATCAACAAGAACAAGATTTGAATTCTTAAATTTCAATTTATTTGAGTGATTACTCTCAATAAAAATTACTTGTTTTTCCATAAAATCGGGTCTACTCAACACCTTACTCGCCTTTATAATAATCACACAACTCCTTATAGATACACATCTTGCACTTATTGGGATTTTGCGTAAAATTTTTATTGTTAAAATCAAATAAACGCATTTGTCTTATAACTTCTTTTAATCTGCTTTTTTCAACATCTCTAGGCAAATTAACATTATAAATTTTATTATCTGAAACCGAATAAAATCTTATTTTATTGACACTATACCCCATTTCTATCAAACAAAAACATTGAGCGTATATTTGCAGATAATATCCTTCATAAAGAATGTTTATCTTGTTCTTTCTTTCGGTAAGAACTCCTTTATCAACATCAAACAAATCTATTCTACCTATAACGCCCAGCTCTTCACTGTAAATATCAATTCCTTCAAGAATTGTTTTTTTTGTTGAATATTTTTGGGCGTCAATGTTCTTGTGAGCATTTTTGCCTTTTGTTTGATACGTAGTTTGGTATAGCTTCTCATCAAAAGAACAATAAATATTATGAAAATAGATACTCCTTGGACAAAAGATAAAATCATTGAGGTTGGATATTACAACATTTTGTTCCATTTTTAAATTTTAATATTTTTCAACTAAAAATAAGAATCTCTAATCAACTCTTTGTTTCCCTCCAGCGGTAGATATCTGAAGGGGGTGGCAATTTGCCCCCATCCTTCACTGAAACCGTCATCCCTTCTTCTGAGACTCTTCAAATATCCTGAAGGGTCTTTAGAATCTGTCAGAGCCATAACTATATCCGTAGCAACAAACCACCATTCATCATTAAACAACTTCCTTACTAAATTCTTGATCTGGAACAAAATCAATATTTTATTTAAGTTAATCATTTTTTATTGTTTTTTTATGCTAGACTTATTAATAAAACTCTTAAATCCTCTCTTTGCAATGTTATAAGCCGCAATTTTATCAGGGTCATTAATCTCAGACAAGAATTCAAAAGTATTCTGAATATGTTTAGTGTCAAAACCACAAGAATTTTCCTTACCACATATGTATTGCTTTTTTGAGAATTTTAGTTCAATCTCTTTTTCCTTTCCCCAATTCCATTTTTTTTCACAGTAAGGACATTCCTTACTTGTTCCCTCTTTACTGACAAAGATTAATGCTCCAAATTGGGAAGAATCGTTCCTACTCATTCTAAAGCTACTTCTTATCTCAAGATAATCTTTTATATGTGGTGGAACCATACCCAAAGTTTGAAACTTTTCAATTAACGCATGTTCAAATCTATTTGAAATGTTTATATTCAAATCTTCAAAGTGTTTTATCAATAATTTATGATTCAAATCTTCTAAAACGACTATTCCCGGATAATATGCTTGCAAGTAAGAAATAACGCCAACCATATTGGCTACAAGTGCGTCTCGGAGATGATTTATTTTTTCAATGGAAGGAACATGACTGTATGCTTTGTTACTTTTATTTTCTTTTTCACTAATCAGATGATTTAAGTAGTTCTGCAGATTTATTCTAATTCCCTCTTTAGAATATGCTGTTTTATCAGTTGTTAATAACCCTTCAAAACCCCTTCCGTATTTACTATCTTCATAAAAATAAATACTATTTGTTTCATTATCCAAAACATCACAAATCAACCTTACTGAATCTGAATTATTGCCATCATCACTTTTCCATTTTAATTCTTTATTTTTTGCCGTTAATTTATTTTGTGCAACTAATTCAAAGAGAATTCTTTTTGCTGCCTCCTTCTTGAGTTTCAAAAATGTTAAAACATCGCCGTTTAAAATTAACTTTCCTTTTATTACCTTCGCAGTTGTTAAATCTATAGAAGTACACGTTTTTTTATTAAACCATTCTTCATTTTCAACATTATCAATGAAATAAGAAATATTAGCAATAATCCGTTTCGGCGTTTTTTTATTTTTAGGTTTGGTTTCAATATTAGAAATGGCTGTCCTTTTATACCACTCGTTCTTTAGTTCATAAGTTTTTATATCTTCTTGACTTGTTGGAAAATTAGGTTTTAAATATTTTTTGCCTTTATACTCATATGTGTCATTTTTGTTAAATTTTGTAATGCATAGAGTAGCTAATTCAATATTCCCCCTATCAATCCCGTATTTATAGGAGTTATCAAAATATTGTTTATTGAACTCATCATTAAATTCTTCAATTTTTTCAAGTATTTCTTCAGTTTTGACAAATGCAAGTTTAGGGTATTTTTTGCCCGCATTAAGAGCAAAAGTGAAGCTAACTGAATATTGCTCTTGTAAAAATCTATTTTTTATTTTTGTCAAATCAAATCCTTTTTCTTTTAGATAATCCTCAATATTTTGATTTTTTTGCCTATATCTTATTTTGATTTCTGGATTCAATCTAATAAATCTATCGCCCTCCCAAAATTTATTCCAGATTTCTTTAGTATGCCTTTTAATATCGCTTTCAGGAGTTTGATAGGTGTTTTTATTTCTTTTTTCCAGGTCATAGGAAGTTATCCTAAAGTTTAGAATGTTGTATTCTTCAAGCAACTCTTTTATCATCGAACTAGATATACTGATTTTTTCTAAATAATAACAAGCGTCTTCAAGATATTCTTCGAATTCGTTTAAGGTAGTAGCAACTTGCAACTTACTAAGATCAAAATGATTTAAGTCCAAACGCTCATGTGCATACTCACTGATTATTAGTTTTTTCAAAAAAGAGAGGGTTAATTCATCTTTAGTTTTTATATAATTTAAACCAAAATTTCTTTTGATCCTTTTATTGGTTTCAGTATCATTACTTGCTTTTTCGCAGTTTAGTTGCTCTTCCTTTAGAACCTTTGGCATTTCCTTGACAAAGTCACTTTCTTGTGCAAAACATAGTTTATGTAATGCCCTCATCGTTAAAGAATGAAATAAGAACAAAGAAGATTCCCCAGAAGGGTGAATTTTGCTCAATTCTCGCCTGAATTCTTGCATATTTTCTTTGGGAACTAACCATAAGAACTTATCTTTTCCATCATCTAGGATTAGTGACCAATACCTTAAATTTTGGCTTTCAATTTTTTCCTTTCTGATTGCTTTTATTTTCGTTAATAATCTACCTCTTTCCTGAGCTTTCTTTTTAAATTTATCGTTGCAAAAACCATAATAAGATTTGAAATAGTTATTATGTGATTTTCCTCTTGTCCTTCTTATAAAATAGAAACCTATTTCTTTCTTTAGCTTTGTTATTTCTTTTTTTGTTTCTTCAGGAAGGTTGTTATTACTATCTTTTGACTCATTTAATTCTTCAATCTTTTTGGTTAATTTAATTACTTCACCTAAACAATAACTGTCTTTAAATAATTCTTGTGTATATATCCTTATTATAATTTGGTTATTGTACACAAAACTTACTTCATTATTTTCTTTTTTTTTAAATTCACTCAAAATTTGATCTTTACTGAATCCTTTACGAATAAATTCAAACAAACGTGACTTTTGAGAAGATTTATACTGTTTCATTGCAATATATTCTTTATCTAGCTCTTCAAACTTTTGGTTCAAATCAGCAAGAATGTTATCATACCTTTTTGGCTCTTTATTTATAGCATAATAGTTCATGCTACCTTGAGCGATTACAACACCTGCACTTTTAGAGGGCAAATATTCTTGAATGCATAAATTTAATACTTTTTCAAAATTTTCAACTACTCCTTGAAGTTTCAGTATTTGTTCCTGCGAATTTTTATGATTTATACAAGTGCTAAAATCCTTAACAAATGAAAAAGAATACTTGCCGTTAAATAATGAAAGAATATACGCAATTTCGCTTTTTTTAGTTTTATTAAAATCTTGTTGTTTTGTTAATTCTATGAGTGCCTTTAAATTATTTTGCCAATTATTTAACCACTCAATTAGCTTGTTTGGAAGGTAACTAAAATTTGAGAGGGAATAGTTTTGGATTTTCCCATTAGAGTAAAACTCATTTTTGAAATATATTTTTAGCCATTGCTTTTTGATCGAGACTAAACTATTAAGTTTATTATAATTATTTTTAGTATAAACTAGTTCTTCGAAAATATCTTTTAGAGAATTGCCAATGTCAACAAGTTTATTTAAGTCTACATTATCAGACTCAAGTTTCGGAAGCTTGCCATTTTTATGCTCTAATTTGAATCTTATTGATTTGTTATAGGAATAATGATTTTTAAATTGAATTAGCATCTTAGATGTACCTTTTTGTAGCATAATTTATAAAATCAAATCTATCAATTTTTAGATCTAACTTTTCATTAGTATCTGACTTTTTAATTTTTTCAATCAACATCAATCCCTTTAATGCTATGTGATACGCCCCATTTGCGTCTGCATCCTTAACCTCATGATCCTGTGCATTCCTTGAATCAAAGAAGTGCCCTTTTCTATCCTTGACACAGGATAAAATGAAGTCATAATTGCTCATCCTAAACCCGTCGCCTAATTTCTTCTTGAATTCTTTGATTTCGTAATCAGTATAAGAATTTCTAAGTTGAAGTACACGCTTAAATAACTCTGTCAACTTTTCATAAAAAGACCTGTCCTCAACTCTGATAATTTGATCAACAATATTTTCTGCTGAGGTGTATTTTATTTCATTATAATCGAATAATTCTTTCAATTCTTTTGTTACATTTATCTCTTTAGTCTTCCAATTGTAGTTATTCTCTTTATCTTTGGTCTTAATTAACTTAGTTCCATTACTCCACACAGACCAATTGTCCCTCAATAACCTGCTTTTGTTATTTTCTGAAGAAAAATCAAATAAATTAAAATTGAATTCAAATAAATCTTCATCATTTTTAAATCTGATAAATTTAAACTTCTTAAAGAAATTTCGAGAGTTATCTACATTTTCAAACTTAGGAAAGAGTAAATTGGTAAAACCTGTCTTTGGACAGATATTTGATGTTTTGTAAGCATCAACGTAAAAAATTATTCCTGATTGTTTACCTAATTTTTTAAAACTATCAAATTTATTTGTCAATTGATATGCTTTGAAACTTCCACCGCTTTGATTGTTATTTCTTTCTTTAAAAACCAAATAATTTAACTTATCGATAAGCATCTTCTCAAACTTTTGATATATCTGTTTTTCGATTTTAAATCTTCCCCTTTGAAATCCAAAGTTTAAATCTTCAAGGACTATTATAGCATTGCTTTCAATAGCTAATTTTGCAATCTTATGAATCGCATGAGAAAGATATCCTGTTTTCATTTCTTTGATATTTACAATATTTTTCCACGTTTTCCTGGCCTTATCCCGCTCTCCCTCAATAAAGTCAAGCTTTTCCTGATAGTTCAACTTTCGGTGCAGATCATCAGAAATTATATTAAACGAATTTTGTTCAAGTATATTCCCCCGAGAGTCAATTAAGACATAATAAGCAAGATTTCGCTCGCCTCTATCAATTCCCAAAATATTGATTTCCTCGTTAGTATTATGAATATATTTGTTAACTAGTCTATTGAGAACTTTATTTTTTTCTCCCACTTTAAAATTCAAAGTGACTGGACAATAAAAGAAAAACTTATCTTCAGTATATCGTTCATTTTTTATTAAATCGTAAATAAAAGTGCTTTTCTCTTTGCCATTGATAGGATTCTTGTTTTTAATCTCCTGATTCTTAGGATGAGTTATGTCCCTTTTGCTAGACGCTTTCCTAAAGAATAGCTCTGCGCCACCGTTCAATTTATGAACGGGGTCTTTAATATTCTCTTCAGAAAATATTTCTCTCCAGTATATCGTATGGAGATTTGGCTTACTTTTCTTGTTAGGATCCATTTCATTTCTTATCGAAAAATCTGAAAAATCCTTATTCCATATCTGAAAGAGATATAACTTGCCTTCATCTATAAGTTTATTCACGTAATTCTTATCGATCCCAACAAACTTCATTTTGTGAGTTTGAGATGAAATATCATCAAAGAATTCTCCTAGGTTTTTGTAGTCTTTCGTTGGTTTATACGAAAGATTATATGTCTCTTCGTATTTTTCAGAGTGATTTTTTAGAACACTTTTATAATATTCAATGAGTTTGAAGAGCTTATCTTTATCAAAATTACTGCTCCTGCCAGATTTGTCTTTTTCTTTAGACTTCTGAAATTCCTCAAATTCTTTCTTTATACTTTTGATCTCAGGGTTCCAGCCAACTGTCTCGACACCCTTTTTTGCCTTCTCTGAAAAACCCAATCTGGAGATTTGTTTATTGATATTCCCAAGGTCTTTGTATATCATCTTCATAAAAGAAGAATTTTTAATAAATATCTCGGGATGTTTGTCTTCCCGCAGGACATTTTTATCTTCTTCAACATTAATTACTCCTAAAAAAAAGGATTTGCCTTCCTTAAAAATAAAAGAATAGTTTTTATCGTGTTCCTTATTCAAATCCCAACCTGAAGCTAAAGTAGCACTTTTAAAATTCAGTTTAAACTTTTTCGTACAAAAAGGCTTTTGAGTAACATAATTTCTTACTCTGTTGTATAAAAGGATAATTTCCCCTAATTTTCCAAATATCTCATCAAAACCATTATAAAAATCAGCATTTAAATCTAATGCATCAGTTCCTTTATCCCCTTCAGATTTCTTGAAATCAATATGCAGTGGCTTTACAAAGTGATATATATTCATAATAGAATCTAAAAAATCCTTAATAACTTCAACATCATTTGCAGACGTTTCATCCTTTAAGTCACCATCTTTATTTCTATCAATTTGTTTGAAAGCTGAGTACTTTTCTTTTAAGTCTTCAAAAAGGTTCATATTAGCATTATCTATTACACCACTGAAATTAAGGAAATAATCAATCAAAGATTGTTTTTTCTCTACGTTAATTAAACTGATTCCTCCCTCAATTTCGCTTATTGAGAAATACTTGCTTTTCATTTTTTTTTCTACTTCTTTTATACATTGTTTCTCAGTTAAATCTTTGCTTTTGGACTCTAAAATAAAATACTCTTTCAATCCCTCATGTATCTTGTTCCAGTCTCCGAAAATATTTTGTGAAATCTTTGTTAAATTATTATCATTTTTTAAGTATACTGAATCAACATCACACTCTTTTAACTTTGCAATAACAGATTGAATTTTATCAGAAATATTATTGAAATGCACATAGAACTCATCTATTTTTTGAAACACTTCATTTTTGTCCTTAAATTGCTCCAAAACAAAAGAAGCGGACTCGCGATCACTAAGAATCTGTTTGAATAATGGACTTAATTTCAATTTTCTTATCTTCTTTTGCTCGGTTTTCTCTTGTAGCGTCTTTGATAATTCTTCGATATACTCGTTGACCCCTTTTATTTTCAGATTGTGCTCTAGAGACTTTCCTCCAATAAGCAAATTATGTAACTCTATTCCAGCTTGATTTAAACAGTTGCTAATATTATCTAACGAAAAGAATTCTTCTAAAGACTGTCCATTTAACTCACTTTTAAAATTCTCTTCAATTTTTTTATAATCAAAGTCTATTAACTTCCTTGCCTCTTTAAATCTAGAAACATTATCCAAAAATTTGGGCATATTGTCGTGTACTATTCGAAATATAATTGACGTTGGAATTTCTTTCTCCGAAAAGATGTTCTTTCTATTCTTAAAAAAACCATTAAAATAAGTAACCCATCTTTTAAATTTCAGTACTAAGTCCTTGTCCTGTTGCCTATTCTTGCAATCTAGCCAATCTGGGAGAATCTTATTAATAAAATCTTTACCAAAAAGAACACCAAAATTTTTAATTTTTTTGATTTTGTCATAGATTTTAGCTCGCAAGTCTTTCTGATATTTAGTATATTCCTCTCTTAAGGTCTGATTTTTTGTATCTTTTTTTAACCCATTATAAACCCTTTCTAAAGCTTCAATGTCTTCAGTTTCAATCTTGATTTCAGATAAACATATCTCAATGAATTCCCTGTAATAATCATCCATTATCTTTTTGACTTGATTGAATTCTTTTTCTCGTTCTTCGTCTTCTTCAACCAAACCTTTCTTTTCAATGAATTCTTTAGTCTTCCCAAGCGGTTTTAATTCAAATCTCAATGTTTTTTGTAGACTATACAGATTTGTAAATTCATCCCAAATTGATTCTTTTGATTTTTCAAAATTCGAAACATTATAAAACGTTAAGCTCTTTGAGTTGTTGTTATTGCCACCTTCTTTAGAAATCGAGGTCTTCAGCTCTTCTTTTAACATATTATCTATTTTGCCTATACCCATTGTTGCACCCGCTACATAACATCATAAGATATATCCAATATATTTAAAGCTTACGCGCAATTGTCCATTGCATCATTTCATAAATTGTTCAATATGTACTTAATCGGGTTATAAAACTCAATTACTCAGATATTCCATAAAACACGGAATAAAATACATGGAAAAACTCTAAAACTGGATACAATTTAGTTATATCCACATTTTAATTTAGTAATTTCTAGTCATACTATTTGAAATAACAAGATTTATAATTGCACTTGGGAGAGACATATCCCCATAACCTAAAGTCATTTTGTAAGTCTTACCCGAATATATGTTTAAATATGTATACATTCTACTTCTACCGAAGACAAATCTTCTCTAATATAAAATTTAAGACACAAATCCTTAAATAGGCTTGGAAATGAAATAAACAATCATATTTACCAATATAGCACCAAATAAAGTGCTTATTTTTAAAACAAAGGTGAAATCAATGTATGCTGAAAGAAACCAACAACGAATCCAAGAGAACGTATTAACAGATGTTATTACACAATACCTTAATGATAATAAAGACTGTTTGCTTTATTTAGGAACATGCGAAACAGAAGATGATGGCTTAGATCCATTAGTATATTCAACAATCCTTGAACCTAATCCTGATTTTGGAAAATTTAAATATGGAGACCAAAAGGTAATAAATGGAGAACTAAGGAAAAGAGAAGGATTAGAATGTTTTGCAACAACATATACAAACGCATTAAATAATCTATCAAGAAAAATAAAGCCAGATAGTTTATCCTATAACTGCGAGATTTCAGAGGATAAACTTTCGGAAAATACAATCGATAAGATTATTAAACGCGGAATAAACTTTTATATTAAATCCAAAGGTGAAGATTTGGAAGTATTAGGAAAAATATGTTTTCGTGAATTTGGAAATATTACCATTTTTTCAAATGATTTTAAAAACCTTTACGAAATGAACAGGGCGTATAACTTAAGAATTATGCCACCGGAAATAATTGATGATATCAAAAAAGGAATCCAAATCAACAGAAAAATAAAAGATATACAAAAAGATTCAAAAGATTTCTCATTTGTTTCAGATAACTTTAGTATACAATACCTAACACAGAATTTCTTCACTCAAGATTTAGAACAGGTTAGAAATGATCTAATTGAGATACTAAAGCCTTTTAAGTTTTCAAAAGAAGCAAGCGATGGACTTCTTGTTTGGATGCTACTTTCAGACTTTCCTTTTGCAAGAGAATAAGGGTATAAAAATAATATCAGATTTTTATAATTTAGGATTGTGAAAATTTAAAAATAAATAGAATTTTATAACTCAATAAGTTCGTATTTTAAAGAGCCAAGACCAATCTTATTACCATAATCAACCTGCATTGATTTATCCTGCTTACTAACTATATTGAATTCTGCGTGCTGGTTTGCTAAATCAAGGCTTGCTTTATCTATTGCAATAGGGTCGTATCCAAGCAAAAATCCAATGTCTGGGATTAATTTTTTCTGAGAAATTCCAACGCAATCACAAAGTGGCGTTATATCCTCTAAAATATTTAAGTATATAATTCTTTCAGAACCAATCTTTTTTATTACCGCACCAGCGTATTCAACAATCTTTTTTGCAAGCTCTTTTGATGTTGAGCCTCTCCAAGGTACAGTCACAGCTTTTTTTGGACAAACAGCAATGCACATCGCACACCCTTTGCATTTTTTAGGGTCTATTTTTGCCTGATTCTCAAAAAGCGAGATTGCATTAAAATCGCAATTTTTAACACAAATTCCACAACCTATGCACTTTGAAGAATTTACAATAGGCTCTACACTTGAATGCATTGCAAGTTTTCCTGACCTTGAGCCTAAACCCATTCCAATGTTTTTCAATGCTCCTCCATATCCTACCATCTCATGACCCTTAAAATGAGATATTACTATCATTGAATCATATTTTGAAATACCTTTGCCAAGCCTTGCTTCTTTTAAAACCCCAAAATCTATTGGAACTGAGATGAATTCATTGCCTTTTTGACCATCCAATATGTCTATAGGCGCAAAATCAAAACCATGATGAATTGCAGTTTCAATATGGTCCTTTGAATTCGTTCTTGAGCCTCTATAAAGAACATTGCACTCTACTAATACAGCAGATTTTTTCATTTCAATGACTTTGTCATAGATCAATTTGACAAGCTTTGGCGAGCTATATGTTGTACAACCCTTTTCCCCAAAATGAGTTTTTATTGCAACATCAAGACCAAGCCTTTTAAAATCACAAACCTCAATTAGCTTTTCTACCGTCTTTGAAAAATATACTTTCTCCATTTCTCTTTTCCCACTTTTGTTTATTGTTTAAAAATATTTTTGATTTCATGAGTCCGTCTATTCTTACTTTGGCTTGAAAAATCAAAAACCTCACCCTAAAAGGCGAGGTATGTTGGTAATATAAAAGCATACGCTACGTTCAGCGAGGCTGTTGATTGCAAAAAAACGTACCTATTTCCCCGTGTTGAAACACAAGGTATGCTTTTCTATTAATCAAAGTACACTAAATTATGCAACTATATTTCAAAAAAACTAAAAAAAACTATTCCAAGATTTCTATTGTTTTCTCAAGTACATTATTTGCTTTATTTGGGTCCTCTACTTTGCCTGTTAGATCTATTTCAATTCTTAAGCTATGATTTCCTGTTGCTGGTAAAGGGCTTTTAATGTAAGCACTTTTACCCTCAAATCCTGAAAAAATAAAAGGCCAGCTTACGTTGTTTAGATAAACCTTGTTTTCTATAGGAAGACACTGCAAGGTTATATTAGTTCTTGATAGGTTTATATAAATCTGGTTTTCAAAATCAATATAAGCACTCTCCACTTTTAGATCAGAACTGAATTTTTCAAAGGTTTTGTTTAATTGATTATCTTTTTTAGATTCATTTATACGCGCTAAAGGGTCTAATATTATAGATATATTCTTTCCTGATAGCTGTTCATCAATCTTAAAAAACACCTGATTTATTCCTTTTTTAATTTTTGTGGATGTATAGCTTTGGTTATCTATAACATTTAATAATATGGGGTCCGATTGAACTACTCCATCAATATAATATTCAAACATTACCTCTTGGTCCTTTGTGAAAGTTGATTCTACAAAAAATGTAACAACCTGTTGAGATTGACAATCAGGCATACATAATTTTCCTTGAGAGCCTCTGCAAAATGAAAGTACACTTATTGGACCTGAAACATTAAGATTACTTCTAGTATCAACACAATCAGAGTCATTATCATAATTGCACCCTTTAGGACAATAATTATCATCATCAATGCACTCTGTGATTTTTGTGAATACACAAACCTTTGGTGTTCCAAGACATTGATTCTTAGTAGAGTTATCATTATCCTCACAATCACTGTCTTTTGAGCACAAATCCTTTTTAGGACAATCATTATCATTTTGGAATATACATCCTTCAGGACAACATCCATCATCATTTGTACATTTGGTTACTGGACTGTATTGGCACTTGGTTTTAACGCACTTATCTATTGTGCAATCGTTTTTATCATTGCAATCAGAATCAGATTTGCATATGATTTCATGTATGCATTTAGCATTGGTTTTTGTTGGGTTCTCACAATAATCCCTTGTTGATGCATTTTTGTCATCACAATCAGAATCCTTACAACATTCATAAGGTCTGCATTTATGCCTATCAGGATAGGTGCAATAACCACAGTCCAATTTAGTACATTTATTATCTTGGCAAATCTCATTATTTTGACAATCAGTATTCTTGCAACACTCATAACTTACACAGTTTCCATTAAGAATATAACCGCAATCACAATCTATCTCAACACATAAGTTATTCCTGCAAATCTCAGGGTCTAAGCAATCTGAATCATTGCAACATTGATAGTTTGTGCATTTTTCTCCATCAAAGAACTGACACTCACCGCAATCAGTTACATTTTTAGTTTCGTTTTTGATTTCGTTATCGGCATTATCAGAACATCCATTTAGTATCATCATCAAACTAAAAATTACGATTAAAACAAAAACAAGATTTTTGTATTCTTTCATGTTTCTCAACCCTTTTATATTTGAAAGGTCTAAAGTAGATACTTCAGACAATTTATAAGCATTATTAAGTTAATTTGATAAAAACGTATTTACCAATATAAAAAACTATCTATATCTCATATCTGCAGGTATATTGACAATAGCAATTTTATTTAAAAACCCATACTAAAGATTTAATAATCTTGTTAAAACATTACTTAATATAATTTTTGGGTATTGTTATCCTTCAAAGAATAAAAAAAATAAGAAAGCGATTTTTAAAATGCAAATCTCAAGAAAAGATTTTAAAAAATACGAACAGACTAAAGAGAAAGAACATAAAAAATCAATAAAAGAGGCTTTTTTAAATAATTATTACGAGTCCTTAGAGTATATAAATTTTCTAAAAAAGGTTAGTGGAATTAATATGAAAATCAAGAAATTTGCCCATAAGCCATTTTTTATTGCAAGAAAGAAGCTTCCCAGTATTTGTTTTTATGAAAAGAACCTTGCAAAAGTACTAAAAGAGCAAAAGATACATTTTTTGATGGTTGAGGATAAGCCCAATAATTCAGACTTAAATCAATCAATTTTAGAGTATTCATTAATCCTTAAGAAAAGTTATATTGAAGCGAAAAAAGAATACAAAAGATCCTTTAATGATGCTCTTAAGCAATCCAAAAGATACAAGATTAATACAAAGATTTACAAAAAGCCAAGTAAAGATTGTATCTCACAAGTTTATAAGTTTTATAAACGACAAATGATTGAATTAAACTCATTTGTATTGCCTAAAAAAATGTTTTTTGAGTTTTTAAAATGCTTTGCATTAAGGCTTTTTATAGTCTTTAAAGAGTTTGAAATCAGAGATTTTAAGGAAGATAGTCTTGAAAATAATTCTCAGGACTTAAAGAAATTTGAAGAGAAGATTATAGCTTATTGCCTTTGCTTTGAAAATTCTGATAACCTGTACTGCTCTATTGGCGGAAGCTTAAAAAAATATTTCAATTACAAGGCTACAAATGTTCTTTATGATGAGATCATAAAATATGGGTGTTCTAAAGAACTAAACATACATTTAGGGTTAGGGCAAAAGGGCTTTGGCTACAGCAGATTCAAAGAGAATGCAGGTGCAACAAATTACAGATGCAATGTATTTCCCGACAATACTAAAGTGTTAAATCTCTACTCCAAAATATCAAAGCTTAAACTTACTGGTCTTCTTTTAAGGATATATTCTTTTTTATTCCCTAAAAAACTTATTTATATGCTAATTCCCATGTCTTAGAAAACAAAAAAAATGAAAATGCTTCAAAAAAAAGTTAAGTCCTTAGCAATTAAATCACTTAGAAAATGCTATTACCAAAATGGAATATATGCAGGGCTTCATCAGTTTAAAGATTATTGGGCGAGGGATTCTTTTTATGCGTCTTTAGGCGCTCTTGAAATAAGAGATTTAGGGATTGTTAGAAAAAATCTTGAACTTTTCTTAAGATTTGAAAAGAAAGGAAAAATCCCCTTAAGAATAGGAAACAGGTTTTTGATACAAACAGTATTAGGAATTAGAGGAAAAAAATTATTTCCAAAATATAATGATGACAAAAAAGGGTCTTTTTGCTCAGATTCAAACACCCTTTTTTTGATAGTATTTGCAAGATACATTCAAGTATCAAAAGATAAACAATTTGCAATCAAACACCTTCCAAAAATTATTAAAATAATAACTAATCTTAAAAGATATTCAGATGAAAACTTATTGATCAATGAAGATTATTATTCAACTTGGATGGATGCAATTAAGAAAAGAGGATATATTTTTTACTCAAATCTGCTATATTTTATAGCATTAAAAATTATTTATGAAATCTACTCTGAACAAAAAATGGAAATAGGTTTTGATGAAAACTACATTAAAAAATTGTCTATGAAGATAAATGATACATTTTGGAAATATAATCATTTTACCGATTGGATTGGTAACAATGATGCTGACTATTTTGATACATTCTCAAATCTGTTAGCGATTTATTTTGGCTTTGCATCGAAATCAAAATCTAAAAAAATCCTATCTTTTATAAAAGAAAAAAATCTTATTAATCAACAGGGAGCAATTAAGAAGTCATTTCCAAATTATTCAGAAAAACTAATAAGTAAAAGAATTAGGTTATTAGGATTAAAAAGTTACTGCACTTCAATTTATTATCCTGCAATGTGTTTTTTTTATTTTGTGTGCTTAAAGAAAACTAAATTTGAAGATAAAAAATCAGATTTGCAAAAAAATTCACTTCTTAGCAGAGTTTTATCTCAAAAAAAGATATTTGAAGCATGGGATTTTAGATTCAATCCATATTCTGAAATTTTTTATTATTCAGAGCATCCTTTTGCTTGGGCTTGCAGTTTTTTGATTTTACTAACCAACACAGCATAAAAAATGCATAATTTTATATACTAACTTTGAATAAAAACAGTCTATGACATGCAAGAAAGCAGAAGGCTGGCTAAACACTATAATTATAATTGCTATCGCATTAATACTGGGCATAATATTCTTTTTTGGAGTTCAAAATATAATGAAGGTAATGAAGGCAGGATGACAATGAGAAAAGGAAATGCCACAAACATAATTGTATCAATAGTGTGTGTTGTGTTGGCTTTAGTTATAATATATCTGTTAGTTGTTCCTTTGATTGTAAATATTGGAAAAGGAGATAAAGAAAGATGCAAAGTAGGTGTGCTTTCAACAGCACACAATTTAAAAAAGAACTTTGCCATTCTGTGCACTCCAGATTATGTTCTTATTTCTAGTTCCTATCAAGCAGAAAAGGTATATGAAGCATTCGCAACACAGATTGCAAGGGCGTGGTATATCTCAGGCAAAGGCGAATCAAAACCTTTTGAGCACTCCAAAGAAAAGAATAATATTTGTTTAATTACTGCAAAAATACATTTTGAAAATAAAGATCATAAATGTAATGATGCAGGATGTATTGGACTTTTTGATTATATTAAAGGACATGATTATGAAAGTATTGAAGGAAAATTTAGTTATGTTGATTATCTGAATTTTTCAACTGAAAAAGAATTATCAGTTAGAATAAATAACGTTCAACTATCCAAAAAAACCATAGGATTTCAGAATTTTTATTATCATGATGACAAGGAAAAAGGCGTTTTAGAGAAGATAACAACGACAACAAAAATAGACCCTAGTGTAATTGATTATTATGTTATCATACTAAGGGATAAAGATTTAATTTTTGAAAAAGGATATAGGCATTCAGTTATAGTGTTGCCAGTAAAGTATATGGGTGAGGTCTGCAACCATGTTCTTAATTAATAAAAAAGGAGATACCTCAAGTAAGGTAATAGTAGCTGTAATAATATCAGTTATAGCATTTGTAATCTTAATCCTTATAATTCGAAACAACCCGAATACAAAAGAAGCACAGGAGAATGCAATTTGCAAGGATTCAGTTTTGATGGCGCATATGGCACAATTAACAGGGCAAAGCTTCACTAATCAGATAAAATGTCCTTATAGGTCAATTATTATAAAAGATAAAAATGAAGAAAGAATTAAATCTATTTTTGCGGAGTCAATGATTACTTGCTGGAAAAATTTTCATCAAGGAAAATATAAATTCTCAAGTGATGCTGTTGAGAGGTATTGTTTTCCTTGTTACCATATTTCTTTTGATAGAGATAATGTTTTCAAAGACGAACGGGAGATTACTGGATTTATTGATTATTTGAGTGAGAATAAACCAAAAGGGGAATCTGTTTCTTATCTATCATTTTTAAACATTGAAAATACTGAATTAAAAACATATGATACTGATAAGGAAGGAGAAATTATTGACGAAACCATTCAAGATGCGACAGATTATAGAAAGATTAGTTCTAATAATGATTATATAATTTTGTATTCTGAAGATAAAAAGCTTGACTTGCTGGTATTTATGCAACAAGTTGGAATAGGAGCAGGAGTTGGTGGCTTGGCAGCGAGTGGTGGTGTGTTATTAGGCTTTCTTTTAGGAAGCAATCCAATCGGTTGGGGCATTATTGGAACAGGAGCAATAATTGGAGGAATTGCAGGACCTAACGTACTTTCAAATGTTCCTTTCTTAAATTGGGATAAAACTCAAAGATTCCCAGGCATAATTATATTTGGTTATAACCCAGCTGAACAAAACAGTGCTTATAATCAACTAAATGGATTAGGGTGCAACATTGAGGGAAAATTTAGTGATACGAGATGAAAAGCATTATTGTCAAATTGGTTTTAGTGGTTATTTGCATATTTATAGTTGTAGCAATATTACTCTATGGACTTAATAATATCACCAAATCAATTATTGAATTAACTCCTGAGTTCAAAGAAAAAATCAGAATGGATTCTGTTAGTGCATTAGATAAGATGTGCCAAGATATTAATAACAACTTTGAGATACCGGTCTATTACATAAATTATGTTAGAATTGAAGAGGAATTTTTTAAAGGCATGTACTATATCGATTTTGAAATAAAAGATGATGGCTACTCCGAAAAGATGCTTTTGAAAACAAAAGATAAAGGTGAAATTGTTAAATCCTGTGTTCTCTTAGAAAGTTACAAACTGCCTGGGTTTACTCAAAACATACTAAAAGATAACAAAGAATTAATTAGAATAGGAAATTATGATATTTCGGGGGAATTTAGCAGTGCAGAATGTGCACAGGACACAATATCACGAAAGATTATATTAATTAGTGTTAACAAAGTGAAATTAGTTGATTATGTTGTAAAAGAAAATGTTGATTTTTGTAAAAACCCAGATAAAGACCTAGACTTTGGTTGTATTTATGAAGGTAATGGAATGATCTCTTGCACTGATTTTAAAGAAGAATTAAAACAGGCTATACTTTATTTAACAAATAAAGGAAATCACGCAAAAAAAGAATGCACTATTGATGATGATGACACTAACGACAATCAATTCAAGGTTTTTTTTGATGAAAATGAGCCTTTCGAAACTTTGACATTATTCATTTATAGCTTAGTTACTAATGAAGACGAAAAAATAGAAAATTTCTATAAAGTACCTATTGAGATGAAAGAAGAAAGTTAGTAAGATGATATCAATCAAATCAAAAAAAGGAGAGAATAATTTAATGCTTAGCGAGACTGCGATGCTTATAATAGTTGCTACGATACTAATTATTATGTTAGTAATTCTTGTTAGAATGTACCTTATATTTGAGGATCCTGATGTTATTGCAAGTAAGCAAGCATATAATAGGTTATTTAAAGCAATAGAATCAGTAAGAAGTGATGATGGAATAACCTACGAAATTGTTTCATTAAGAGATGAGTTTGGCATAATTATTTTAAATCCACAATCAGATAAAAATGGTCTGGTTAAATTCAAGAGTACCGATAAAAATGAATTATTTGATGTCACGTTATCAAAAGAGCTTTTGAGTAAAAAGAAAACACAAATCTGTTTCTTTCGTTATGAAAAAACAAAATGGCCTAGACAAAAAACAATTTCGCAAGTTAATGAATGCAAAGAACTCAATGTTCGCTTTTCTGCAAATTATCTTTTTGATGGAATATATACCGAATATCAAGTAGTTGAGTTGAGAAATAATCATGATGGTACAATCACAATTTCACCAACTAATTACGACACTAATTATGTACCCGAAAGTGTAGATGCAATGAAAGCCTTTTTTGTCGATGAAATGCAGAAACAAATTGATAAGGTTACTACTTCAAGATTAATCGATCTAAAAATAGATAAATGGTATCAAAAAAGTGGGAAAGTTGCGATTGAAAAAGAAGGGCTGTACGTAATTAAATTGTTAGACGGACCCGATGCGAATCCAAATCCACCTTATAATTCAGAATTTAATATCAAAACTAAAATGGACATTGGTATCGTAGTTATTATGTTAAAAAATTGCAATCCAACAAATAATCTTGAATTCCCTTTAGATTCTGAGAGCGAGGAAAAAATAAACATTTGTTCAGTTAAAAATATCATGCAACTAAAAGGAGACAGAACTGTAATCGTTAAAGAAGCTAACAACTTAGAATACAAAATCAAAATAGAGAATCTAAAAGAATATAACGCTGTTAATTCTAATACAGGAAAAAGTTTTGAATTCAAGGATTATATTGGTTCGAATACTGAACCTAGAAAATCTTATCAATATTACAAAATAAAAAATGTGTATTTATATATTTTAGATAAGGAAATTCGGTTAGGTATTTTTGTATTTTCGGAGATTGATTTGGATGAAACATATTGGGAAAACATTATTAGTAATGTTAATTTTCAGAATAAAGTCAAAGAATTAGTATGCGGAGAAGGAAATGTAGATGATTGCAATATATTTTAGGTTCAATGGTGGTTTAGATGAAAAATCAAAATAAAAAGTCGGAGTTTGCTATAAGCCAGACTGGGATGATGATATTAATGGTGATAATTATAGCGATTGTCGTAACTGTTATGATAATACTTGGAACAAAAGGCCAAGGTCTATTAAAATGGATGCAAGGGCTTTTAAGGTAGGAAAAGAAAATAAAAAGGCAGAAGCAAAAAAGGTTTTACTTTGGATGCTTTTGATGGTGTTCGCAGTCTTAATAGTTGTACTTATTGTTTATATGTCATATAATAGATATATGCCTTCTTTTTTAGAGTGGTTTAAAAAAGAAGAGAATGTAGTTCTCGAACCTGTAGAAATGGAAATTAAAATGGAACAGAACGTAATTAATGCATTTGTAGAATTAGAAAAGACAATTTCTGGCGCACTAAGTATAGGAAAACCAGTAGAAATAATGCTTGATATTAAAGAAATAGAATCCAAGTTAAAAGATGTAAAAAACAAACAATACAATCTTGCCTTTGAAGGTCAAAAGATAAAATTGATAGATAAATCAATTGTAGGAAGCATATCCGAACAAACTGTGATGGAGTTTGCAATAACAACAGATAAAGGGATATGGGTGAAGGCAGACTTTAGCAAAATTGATAACAATAATCTGCCAAATCAGCTTCAAATTACAAATTATGATTATGATAAAGATGATGAATGTTTTAATTTCTTAAAAGAGTTAAAAGTTTCTGAAATCGAAAAAACGCTTTCTGCTAAAATTGAATCAAATTTTCCAAATTATGTAAATTGTGAATCACAAATAAATAACAACAAATACTATAATGAAATTACAGAATTTTTAAAGAATGAAAATAACTGCTACTACGAGTTAAACTTTGGAAAAAGAACAGTTTCTGATTCACGAAGAAAAATACTTTATGATTCAGAGAGTAAAAAGCTATTAATTACGGATATAGAAGGTAAAACTGATAAATCACATGATATAGATTTACTATTAAACGGAAACTTAAACAAAGAGGATAATTTAATAATCTTAAACAATGAAGAATTTAATAACAACATTATAACAATAGAGAAACAAGGTGAAAAAGCAATATTAAATATTTATTCTTCAACGAATGTTAGGTATCAAAGCCTAAACTCCAAAATAGAATATGTCTCCGCACAGTTTAGTTGTGAAAACTACAACAAAGCAATGAAAGATATTCAAAAGTTTAATGAATGTTTAAAAGAATACGAAAAACAAGGAAAAGAAATAGTTCCTTGCAACGGATTTCAAAACAAACTTAAATTCAATCACGATACAAATATTATTGAATTTTATGAAATCAAAGACACTGATAATGTATACCCTTTCAAATGGGATATTGATAAAATATTCAAAATCGAAGAATTGGATAATAAGGATTATTTAACACGTTATCTTGAATATGATAAAAGAAATTATTTAAAAGTTACTTCCCCCCGGCATGCAACAGTTTACCTGTCAAAAAGAGCATATAGCTCAGAACAAAAATGCTGGAAAGTATTGGATGCAAATCACATAAAAATCTATCCAACAATCAATGAAGAAAAAGATTTTAAACACTTGGAAATAAAATTTACTGAAGAAAAAGGCACCTATTTGATTATCGAACCCAATAAATTATGTGAATACAAAGAACCACTAGTAAATTTTCTGCAATTTATAAGAAATCCTGATAAAAATGACTTTATTTTTAAAAATCGACAAATTGTCATTCTTAAAGAGTATTGGGATTTTTTTGGTAATGAGTATAAACAAATATATGAAGACAATTATCTCACAAAATATATTGATTTTAAGATTAAAATAGATAATGATAAAGTTCTAAGTACTAGTTACGATTCCAAAAATGAAGTAGTAGGAAACAACTTTCAACAAATATCTTTGGTATACAATTTAAATGGAGAATGTATTGAGATGCCAATACCTGAATTTGAATTTGATTCTGAGAAAATAAAGCAAATCTACAAAATAAATTGCCCCTATGATCATCAAATTTGTATCAACTCTCTTGAATTTAGTGAGTTTAAACTTAAAAAAATAAAACAAGGTGAAGACTACAAATTAGTAATAGCATTTAAAGACTCTTGGGGATGCCTTGAAGAATATGATTCTGAGCCATATATTGATGCTTTTAATTATTTACAAGTAGTTTATACATTTAACAGCTTCATCTTTTATGATAAATATCACATAAAATATGATAATATTAAAGAAATGATTACCGATAATTTTGGAAATGATATTAAGGACTATAAGATTGAACTGAAGATTAATTCTTTTCCTAAAATATCTAAATGGAACTCTGAAGAATCGAGATTTCTGCCATTTCTTAGATCTAATTATTTGATAAAAAAAATAATTGTAAATCTTGATAATAGAGATGTTCTAATAACAAATGCGAACATTTTGACTATCGAGGCTGAAAAAAACATAATCTTAAAAAATATAAATGGTCTCTCTTACCTTGAATATTACCCCGAACAACTCTATATTTATACTTGCGGAAATTATGAAAACGGCGGGATATTAATAATCACTAATAATAATCAAAAATTAATAGATTTAAGAAAAGATCATTGCAGGTAATAATAGTTATAAAAATTTTAAAGTTAATTAATAAATCAACTCAATTAAAAGGTCTTAAAAATGAATAAAAAAGGAAGTGAACTGGCTCTAAATAAGATAGTTGGATGGACAATTGCATTATTCGCTTTGGCAGTGGTCATCACAATCGTAATAATGTACTCAAGACCAGCAATGGATTTCACCTGCGAAAAGAAATATGGTGGAACCTGCGTTGAAACTAAAGTAGAATGCGAAAGAGACTCAAAAATGGCAGTCGCAGGCCTTGGTTGCGCTAACTATTGTTGTCTTGATGCCAATAACTATGTCAACTAAATGGATATATTTATAAAAATCCTCTTTCTTTTTTGCCTAATATGGACAATAATTTAGCATCTGCAATTGTTGTAAGCTGGAATGGGCTTAGATTCTTAGATGATTGCCTATCATCCCTTTTAAGCCAATCCTACAAGTCTTTGGAAGTAATCTTAGTAATAAATGCATCAACGGATGGCTCAAAGGAATACGTTGAGAAAAAATTCCCAAAAGTTAAGATTATTGAAAGTAAAGAAAATGTTGGGTTTGGGCCAGGAGTAAATATTGGAATCAGAGCATCCAAAGGCAAATACATTGCATTCTTTAATGATGATGTGCTAGTTGACAAAGACTGTATAAAGCACATGGTTGAGATAATCAAATCAAAAAAAGCTGATGCCTGTAGCGCCAAGATTCTCTTCTTTGATAAAAGGGATACAATCAATTATGCCGGAAGCATGATTAATTACATGGGCTTTATCTGGCCAAAACTAATAAATCAAAAAGATAGGGAATTAGCAACACAAGAGTGCGATTACGGCGGAATCTGCATGGTAAGAAGGGATGTGTTTGACATTGCAGGGATGTTTGATGAGAATATTCCAATGTATCATTGCGATGTTGACCTTTGCTTCAGGATTAAAATATACGGATTTAAGCTGATGTTTAACCCAAGTGCATTCCTATACCACAAATATGAATTCAAGCGAAACAAAGACAAATTCTACGACCTTGAAAGGCATAGGTTTGGGCTTTTATACAAATACTATTCTACCAAAAGCCTGATACTCATATTTCCAATGTCTATTTTAATAGAGCTTGCAACCATTTTTTTCTCGATTAAAAGCGGTTGGTTTAAAAAAAAGATGAAAAGCTATAAAGAGATACTAGGCGAAATGAAGGCCTTAAGAAAAGAGAGAAAAAGAATCCAAAAAGCAAGAAAAATAAAAGATAGAGAATTTATGAAAAACTTTATTGGATACATCAAATTTGAGATGATAAAGAGTAAGGCAATTGACTGGTTTTTAAGCCCTATGCTAAACATTTATTGGCACATAATAAAAATATTCATCTAAAAATGAAATACATTAAAGACTATTTAAAAAGGGTATTTTGTATTGAAAATAAGATTCCAACTACCGCACAAGTTGAAATTACAAACCTTTGCAATCTTGATTGCTTGATGTGTCCAAGAAAGAAGCTAAATGTAAAATATAAAGAGGTATCTTTAGAATATTTTAAAGAGATTGTAACCAAACTAAAAGGAATAAAAAACATAATACTAACAGGTTGGGGCGAGCCTTTATTTCATAAAAACCTTCCTGAGATGGTTGATTTCTGCACTAAAAGGGGGATTTTTACTTCCTTGACATCTAATGGGCTTTTACTAACACCCTCGCTTTCAAAAAGGCTCATTGATTCAGGACTTTGTGAAATCACATTCTCAATTGATTCACTTGATGAAGATAACGAGTTTGGGCACATCAATAAAGGTTGCAAGGAAAACATTGAAAGGCTATCAAAAATGCCTAATTGCCCAAAGATTAGGATTCAATCAGTGCTTACAGGCTCTATCAAAAATCTTAAAGAGATTGCAGATTTTGCCAAAAAAGTAGGTGCTAAAAGAATGAACCTTTCAAGAATTTACCTAGGGTTCGCACCTGAAATGACAAGACCCACAAAAAAAGAAGAAAAAAGAATGATTATGACTTTACAAAACCATTGCAAAAGTATAGGACTTTCTCTTGAAATGATTCAATACTTTGAAGGACAAGGGATTATAAGGGCTTTATACAAAACCCTAAAAAGAACTTTAGGGATTTTTGGGAAAAGGTGCTTAAGGGTTTATGATTATATATACATTAACTCAGAAGGGATTGCAACTCCGTGCTGTCTTTTGCCTAACTATAAGGTTGGTGATTTAAATAAAGAAGACCTAAAATCTACATACTCCTCCAAAGCCTTTGATTTTTTTAGAAAGAATCACAACAAAAAAGTCTTAACTTGCAAATCATGCGATCTTTGGAAAATAAGATACAATAAGTAAAAAAATCGGTTAAACTAAAAGTTTATCTTCTAGATTTTGAATTTCTTGGCTCAATTACCCTCTCTTTTGCGATTCTTTGAACAAGCCTTTCTAGTTTCTTTCTCACTTTAGACATTAAAATATAATTATAAAAAGTAAACGTTGCAAGAAACCCAAAAGCAAGCACGACAAGCAAATCAAAAGCCCTTGTGAAACTTAAGGTTTCGACTATTGGGTTTAGTAATGAAGGAAATAATGCTATTCCAATAAAGCATAGCCATACAACACACCAAAAAATCATCCCTTCTAAAGAAATCTCCTTTTTCTTATAATTAAAATAAGCAAAATAAGCCATTATACATCCAAAAAGCAATGCTACAATCTGTATAAATATCATTTTTTAATCAGTCTCCTTTTTTATTTAAAAACTATCCCAAAAATACCATAAAATTTGAACCTTAACATGTTAAAAACTATTTTAAAACCATCAAATACCCCTGTTCCTTTATAATTATCCTTATAAATCGTCTTGATTTTCACTTGAGTATATCTAAGTTTATTCTTAGTAATATTTGAAAGCATCTCTGTTTCAACAGTATAATCACTTGAGTTCCATTCAATTTTTTTATATGCCTCGGCTCTAAAAGATCTATACCCACATTGTGTATCTATGATTTTTTTACCAAGTATAAACCTGCTAAAACCATCTAAGAACTGGTTTCCAAAACGATATATTAAAGGCATTTGACCTTCTCTTAACCTATACCCTAAACAAACATCATATCTCAAAAGTGCCCTTGAAAAAACAAAAATATCTTTTGGGTCATGCTGACCATCGCTATCCATCAAGATAATTTTTTTAGCTCCCTTAGATATTGCAAATTCACATCCTGTTTTCATTGATGCCCCTTTTCCAAGATTAACAATATGCTTTAAAAGATAAACATTGTATTTACTAACTACCTTTGATGTATTATCAATTGAGCCATCATCCACCACAACGACATTTTTTGCATATTTCAAGGTTTCAAAAAGTACTTCAGAAATATTTGTAGCCTCATTATATGCAGGTATTACAACAAAAGTATCATCTTCTATTTTTTTTTCTCTCATTTTTAAGCATTTAAACGATATATTTTTAAAAATGAATAAGCCCAAAAAAAGCATTTATACAATGTTTCAAACAAACATTTTTGCCAATGAACATTTGATTTCGTGAAATCCTCGCTCATTTTGCATACTTAGGTTTTTTTAAGCCTAAAGTTTGAATAGATGGATTAATGCAAGGATTAACCCCAGCTATCCTAAAGAGACCTCAGCATTTATGTTGAGATTTTTTATTTTGTCTCTTGTTATTTTGGCCAAAATTTCATATTATTAAAAACAATAAAGGGTTTTTAAAAAATCAATACTAAAAAAAGATTTAAAAAATTATTCCTCTGAAACTAATGCTTCTAAATCAAGTTCTAAATCTAAAAGTGTATCATTCTCTTCATTAGAATCCAAGATTATCAAAGTGTCATTAAAATCTAGATCTAAGATATCCTCTTTTAAATTCTCATCATCTAAATCTTTATTTGGTAACTCTAAGGAGCTATCACTCATCTCTTCACTAGCATTTTCATTACTAGTTTCAGAAAACTCAATTATCCTGAAATTATCCCTTATCCTCTCGGGTGCCCAATTTACCTTCCAGATATAAAAATTATTTCCAAAAGTATCTCTATCACTGTGGAATAAGTCAAAGTAATTTGTGCCTGCACCATTAAAAAAGAAAAGTCTTGTAAACATACTATCAGCAATCATTGTATGACTTATAACAAAACTATAGGATTCTCCCTCTTTTTTTAGTATTACCCCATAATCAAAAGGTGAATTTGGATCAACCTTTGAGTATACATTATTAGCTTTATTATACACAAACTTTTTTACCCTTAGCTTTTCTTGGTTTGCTGCAAGCGCATAAGCCTCCATTTCATCAAGGTCTATATACAATGCAATACCGCTAGTCGCATCCATTCTCTTAATACAAGACAATGTGGATTCATTTAGCTTTGTACAACCAATCATACCTCCAAAATAAGATGGCCAAGGTGAAATCCATTCATCTCCAGATTTTGAATTTATCTCAGAAACATATTTTGAAGCATCGGATTTAGTGAGATTAAAATTTTCGATTAGATAGTTTTCCGAATCTGCTATACTCCGTTTAGCCTTCACCTCAGAATACATCTTTGCTCTAGTAAAATCCCAAGAGCCAAAATGAGCCCAAACCCCTGATTTTCCGACCATATCCTCTGATGCTACAAAATAATTCTCAGGTGGCTCGCAAAATGCGTGCTTCATCACATATTCAGTTGTATTATCACCAACAGTGCTAATTAAATAAGCTCTTGCATCCTCATCACTCATTTCTAAAGCGTTATTAAGGATTTGAATTGCCTCATAAGAATCATTTGTTTTTTCCTCTAGGAAATCAAATGCCTTATTTGCTCCACAATCAAGCATCCTTAAGATTGCAATGCTTTGCTTCTCATCTGTTGTTAACATCAATTTCCCAAGCCAATGCGCTTGAGGATGATTCTGAACACCCCCGTCAAGTGTAGTGGGTCTATTTCCAATTGCTTTAAACCAATGACCAAAGTCCCACCACGAATTAATAATAGCATCAGGCGAAGCTTCTCTATCTATTTTTGTTAAAGCTTCATTCCAAGCATCATCAAAAGAAGGTACATGACCAACGCTAATACGTTTTGCTTGTTGATAAAATCCACTTGAAGGAAGTACAAAAAACAAAATAAGCAATACAAGAAGTGTTATCTTTGTTGCAAGTTTGGGGATTTCAATCAATTTTGAGATTAGTTGAGCTATTTTTTCAATGCCAATAGAGCCAACATACGCAAAAGCAAGTGCTACAATTGGAACCCATAGTAAAACGAATCTAACACCTGAATAAACGGTGTATATTGTAGCAAGTGTCCATATAGCCATTACAAAAAATGGAACAATACTTCTTTCTTTGGATTTTTCGTTTTTTAAAAGGGCAAAAAATATCCCTAGAGCGATTAAAAGCATTCCTAAAGTGCCTGAATTATTATTTACAAGATCTGAAAAACTACCCGGATTTAATTCAGCAACCGTTGTAAACACATTGGGCCAAATAGTTGTAATACCAACGGATTTTAACATTTCTCTTCCTGAAAGAGCTTGGAAAGGCAAGTTCAAGAATGCTAAAAATGATCTCATTGTTAGAGATATAAACAAACCAGAAAATACCAAAAGCAACAAAAATGTAAGTAGATATGGTTTTATCTTTTTAAAATAATCATTCCAATTAAGAGATTTTTTTACTTTCAAAGATATGAAATGTTTGGTAAGCTCATATGCTAAATACATAAATGCAATCCCCATCAAAATCACATAAGAATACCACCAACCTCCCCAAGCCCTTGGAAATATAAAGTAAGTCAAACCAAAAAGAGCTGAGTAGATAGTTTTTCCAACTAATTTTTCTGATTTAAACGCCCTAAAATAAAAAAACATTGCAAGTAAAGGGAAAAGCACTGTAAACGCATCAGTATCAGAAAAACCTCCCATTGTTCTTGAAAGCATAAAAGGATGAAGTGCCACTACTAATCCTGCAAAAAAGCCACCCCAACTGCTCTTTGTTAGGTCTTTAGCAAGCAAGAATGCAAAGATTACAGCAATTGATGCAAAAACTGTAGAAGCATAGAATGCTATGGTCATTAAATCTACCTTAAAACCAATAGTATTTAAAACCTTATATGTTATAGCTTCAAACCAAGGCAAGATATTCCAAAGCTTGTTTTTTTGAGCATCTCGGTATTCTAATGGAAGACCTGCAAAGATATGAGTATCAACATAACCCTCATCAGTTTTTACATCTGCTTCAAAACCATGATTTAAGATATTCTGTGCATTTCTATAATAATAATAGGGGTCAAGTTCATAAAGGTATGTTGTGTTGTCTTCAGTTCTAAGCCTATCCTTAAAATTTTGGGATAATTGTGCAACTGCCTCTTTTATCTGAGGCTCTTGTTCAGAATATATTCTTTTGTATTCACTTTCAATCAAATCATTAAGCTCATTAGCTCCAAGTCCAGGGTATTGATTAGAAAGTTGGGAAAATATCTGGTTTCTTAAATTATTTTCAACAGTATTTTTAGCCCAGCTATCAGTTATTGGCAAGAATTGAGCAGTTATACGAAAAGAGATCGCAAGGATTAAAGGTATTATGAAAAGTAATATTGGAAGTCCAACTTTTATTACTTTTTTCGTCTTCTCACTTGCAAAAAAATTTTTAATTTTATCCTTCATAAGAGCACCCTATACCGACATTTCTAAGAAGTTATTTCAAAGTATTTATAAAAATTTAGTTTTTTATAGCGTTTGCTTGCGATTTAACCTAAAAAACTAAAGAAAATAAACAGACAAATATTAATAAAATATCCCAAAAAATATCTTAAAATCGCAAATACCAAATGGTACTTAACAAATACTAAAAAAAGAAAAATCTAAAAAAATAATAACCTTCAAGCCTTTGCCTTTAAAGGCTTAAGCTTTTGCCATAAATGCTCAAACAAAGACTCTAAGGCAGCTGCAAAAAAGGGGGTATTAACCCAAATCCCTACATCAAATGAAGGATGAACCTGCTCATCATCTTGTATCATAAAGGTTAACTCTTTTTGGTCAATTATGATAAACCTTGCTTTAAGCTCATCAACGATCCTTACCTCCGCAAAATTCTTAATCTCTTTAATTACTTCATTTGTTCTTTCATTTATTGTTGTTGCAATTCTTATCTTTACCCCTCTTTTAGATACAGTTTCAAAAACCTCTTTTAGGCTTTCAACAAGTCTTACAAGCTCTTGAGCAGTTGACATAATTGTAATTGAATCCTCAGATGCTTTAACCATATATTCAAGATGGTTGTAAAGATTGTGCCTACCCTTAAGACTCCCACTCTTATCAGCAGGCTCCACAAGTTCAACACCTTGTGTATGAAGCATGTTTAGTTCATCTAAAACATCTGTTTCTTGAATATTATCAAGCCTTTTTATCTTATCATCAGCTTCAAACTTTAGATTTTTCTTAACCCTTGAAACAACCTCTTCAGGAGATACTGCATAATATTTTATTGGCTTGCCAAATTTCATTATCACAAATCCTTTTTTTTCAAGGCTTTCTAATACATCATAACTTCTTGACCTAGGGACATTAGCAATATCAGATAACTCGCCTGCAGTCGCAACCCCTCTTGAAAGCAACGCTGTCCAAATCTTTACTTCGTACAAGTTAAGAGAAAAGTAAAGCCTTAACTTGCTTAGAAATTCTTCCTTTACTATCATTTTCAACCACCTTCTTTTTTTTATACACTCTTAAATAGAGAAATCATGTCATCACTACTATTAAAATATTACGTTTTTTACTGTTCAATAACTATAATTTAATGGTTTCTAAAATTGAAACTAACTATTTTTAGTCGATAATTTGATTAATTCATACTAAATTTTTACTGTATTTTTCTCTTTTTATTGTTAAAATAATCAGAATTAAGATATAAATTCACATATAAAAGAAGCGCAATACCAATAAAGATCATAGCCAAACAAAGCAACTGTCCCATTGTGAGATTCAAGAAAACTAAGCCCAACTGCGGGTCGGGTTCTCTAAAGAATTCTATTACAAATCTCATTGTGCCATATAGAATAAAAAAGAGCGCCGTAGTATTTCCTTCTTTTTTTGAGCGTTTATAAAAACAAAACAGTACAAAAAACATGATAAGGTTTTTTATCATTTCATATATCTGGGATGGATGCCTCCCTAACAGACCTTTATCAGGTGCAGTAGTAAAGGCTATTGCCCAAGGAACATCACTAACCCGGCCATAAAGTTCTCCGTTTAATAAATTACCAAGCCTTCCAAAAAAAAGCCCTATTGCTAAAGGTATTGAAAAAAGGTCAGTAATCTCAAAAAATCTTATGGACTTCTTTTTAGAATATAAGAAAACAATTATAAGTCCCCCAAAAAGCCCTCCATGAAAAGATAAGCCCCCCTGCCAGAATGCCAGAATTTTTAGTGGGTGTTCAATATAAAACAGAGGATTATAAAAAACTACATAAAATATTCTTGCTCCAATTATTGCGCCTACTAAAATGTAAAACAAAAAATCAAATACCTCTTCTTTTTTTAATTTCAACTCCTTTATCTTTAAAAGTTTTAGGATAATAAAATACGCAACAAAAAATGAAATAAGATACATCAAACCATAATATCTTATCTCAACACTTCCGATTGATAAAAAAACAGGATTTGGATTATATATTATCATATAATAATATCTACTTAAAATCTATTAATAAACCTTTTCAAAAAATACAAGATTTAGTTAATTCTAGAAAAAATTCTAGAAAAAAATGATTCTACAAAAAGAATGAAAAACCTCGGCATACCCTTAGCATCTTTAGGCATCTTGCTAAATAATTAAGGTCAATTGTTTAGTAAAAATGTTGAGTTGTTGAAGTTATTGAAGTTATCTTAAATAATTCGTCTCTTCAAACTTTAGACCTCAAAAACAAATCTCAGGACTAAAGTATGCGAATGAACAAGGATTTCGTGAAATTCAACAAATAAAGCAATTAATAAAGCAATTTTTCGAAAAGTATTTTAATTCATTCTCAAAAGAGATAGCTAGAGATGGTCAAAAAATCAATTTTAACTGCAATAGTGTTAGCTTTTTTGCTATTTTCAAACTATACACTTGGTTTGGAAGTAAATATAGCAAACTCTCAAATCCATGCAGATGATTTTGTCTACGAACTTAAATTTAATACTGATCTAAATTCTTTTTGTATATTTTCCATTCTGCCAAGTACTATGCAAGAATCATTAGAAAGCATCTTTAACATAGAGGAAGAAATTCAAACATATTCTTCATTTGAAGAATCACAAGAACCTAGTAAAACTCATTTGATCTTATTAGAAATTGATTTATGCGAACAATCAGCCATTGAATCAGGGATTTCCACTAACTGCAAAGGCAAGGTTATTTGTTGTACTGATGATTTTGATATTGATTCTAATAATCTAGGGACTGAGATATCAAATAAATGTAATTTTAAAGAGATTACAATAATAAGAGATTCTACAACACCTTCACCTACTCCTACAATCCAATCTACACCAAGTCCTAGTCCCACTCAAAGCCCAAGTCCTAGCCCCACACCAAGTCCTAGTCCTAGCCCAACATTAACTGCAACACCACAAATTAACCAAGAACAAAATCCTTGTGTTCCTGATTGCAATGAGAAAAATTGTGGAGATAATGGTTGTGGTGGCTCATGTGGAAATTGTCTGCAAAATCAACAGTGCTACAAAGGAGTATGCATAAGTTATGGTCCAAGCGAAGTTAAGATTGAGGAAAATCAAATAGGTGCAAACTTTTTAAATAATTCAAATATTAAA
This sequence comes from Candidatus Woesearchaeota archaeon, assembly GCA_035363095.1. Taxonomy (GTDB): domain Archaea; phylum Nanobdellota; class Nanobdellia; order Woesearchaeales; family UBA119; genus DAOSEK01. Next base: position 38,318 of record DAOSEK010000007.1, read on the forward strand.
GCTAACGAAGAAATCGTTTTCCAAACAAGCAAACAATCAATATGTTATATTAAAGAAAATAACGAAATATTAACATTAGAAAACAAAGAAGGAACAATACATTTATTTCCAATGTCTAGTTTAAAAACGGGCAACAACTCAATTGAACTTACCTGCAAATCTACTTCTGATTCAATAGAGAACACTAAAACATTTATGTTTGATATTGATGAAATAAAAGTTGAAGATAACAAAGAGAATAAGCCTACCCAAAGTAAATTAATCTTAATCGTTACAATAATTGCCTCACTACTAATATTGTCATCCCTAATTTTAATTGTTGTGCTTTTAATACCAAAGAAAAAAAATACTCATTTAGAATCAAAAGAGCAAATCAATTTTAGCAATAATAATATTAGACAAAATCCTAAGGCCCCGTTACAGACAATCCAAAGAAGCCCTCAAGTAAAAAAAGCCTATATCCCAAAAAAGCATTCAAGTATCTTATTTGATGATTTTTCAACAAGAGATAATCTCAGTAATAAACCTTCATCAATAAGTCAAAAAGAAACTCTTGTTAAAAAGACAAATGAGGATTATGTTGAATTAAACGATTCGGATGAATCTAAAGGTTATATTGAACTCAAATACAAAGAAGACCCAAAACAAGAACTTGAAAAAGAGCTATATGATAGTGACTTCAAGCAAAAAGATGAAGACCCTACAAAAGAGCTTATTAACATAATACTAAACCAAGAGCTTTCCTCAACTAAGAAATTAACTAGAACAGATATAATTGATATTTTAAGAGAATTGGATTTTAAAGACAGCACAAAAATTTCAAAGATATTTAAAATAATTCTTGAAAAGAAAAAGGCAAGTAGTGATGATATAAATTTAGTTATTCAAGACCTTCGAAAACTAAATGTAATTGATGAGATGCAATCACTTGAAATACTTTCAGAAAGTGGGCTTTTAAACAATAATGATTAAAAAGCCAAGTTTTGCTAACTAAATAACTTTTTAATAGCGCAAATTATGTATTGTATCAAACCCAGTTTTAGCATATTTTTTGTTTACTCATTCTCTTAATATAAGTCTCTTATCAAAAATATAAAAGCGTAGAAAAAGATGGATTTTGAAAAATCAACAACCTCCCCTTAAAGGGCGAGGTATGCTGGTAATATAAAAGCATGCGCCGTATTAAAGTGAGGCTGTAGATTTCATGAAATCCAGTTCATTCCCTTACTTTGGACTTTCAAGCCAAACCTTCAAGCCAAAGTAAGAATAGACGGATTCATGCAAGGATTAACCTCAACTATTCGCGAGATACCTCGGGATTTATGCCGAGGTTTTTTATTACAAAAAAGCGTACCAAGTCCTCGTGTTTAAACACGAGGTATCCTTTTCTATCAATGAAAATCCATTTGGGCTAAATACTAATTTCTCAATCAAAAAATCTTTTCAGACCCTTTTTTTGTTCTCTTCTTTTTCTTCTTGATAGTTCTCCAAGTTTTTTATCTATCAAACGATAGTTAGGAAACTTTTTTTCATCATCTCTAAATTGCCTATTATGATAAGACCTCTTTAAAAAGTTGCCAAAGCCATGCTTTTTGTGAAGCATCTCATGATACATTATAAAATCAATCAGCTCACATTCTTCATTTTTCAATATAGCAGATACTGTAATCTCATCAGAATTAAAATCGTATTTCCCCAAGGTTTGATAAGATTGCTTTCCAAAACATACCCTTCTAATACTCATACTTCCATTAAAGAATCTCTCATTAACCCTAGAAAAACTATCCTTTAGCTTTAAATCAGAAAAACTATTTTCAATAATATAATTTGAATGAATATTTTTTATAAACCTCTCAAAGATCTCCATTCTTAAAGTGAGAACCTTTTTCTTAAACAGCCTTGCAATTAGTGTTTGATAAAGACCAAGGCATATATCCTCATCCACACCATTAAAACTTTTGCTTAAACGAAACTCTATTTTGCTCATACTCTTATTTAGAATTATCCTCGAGTTATATCCTTTAAATTTTGCTGAGTATTTTACACATACCTCATAAGGGGTTAAATCCACTCCTACTTCTGAGCCTAATTCATAAATAGAAACCATTTTATAACTACCTACTCTAAAAAAAATATTTAATTTACATCACGGCTATATCTTAAAAATGCTCCAACCTTGCCCATGTCCCTTAATTGAACCCCTTCCCTTGTATCAGTTGAGATAAGCACAACCAAAGTGCCAAATTCTTTTGCAGCCTCCTCAAATTTCTCGATTGTAGCATCATCAAGACTATCTGAGAGTAAAACACTATCAACTGCCCCTGCACAAAGTTCTTTATAAACAAAATCTTTTCCATAAGCAACCTTATCAGGGTCTTTTGCTAAAAGAGTAAAAAATTTCTCCATAATATTCTTCTCTTTGGAAATCTCTTCTTCAGAAAGCACATCCTGACTTTTATCCAAAAGTTCCTGAAGCCCAAATTCTCCAGTATAACTTAGATCTTTTATAGCAATAATTTTTCTATTTAATTGATCAGTAATATAATTGTAATCCAAAAACTCATTTTTAGTATGCCCCGGACCACCAACTATAATCCCTTTTATATTTTTGCCTAAATAAGCCTCTTTTATGTATTCTGCAATCCTTACATAAAATTCTTTAGCCGCCCCTTCTCTAAGCCTTTGAAACCTAGGCGCAGATTGTCCACCAGCTCTTGTTTTTCCAGGCACATTCGAGGTTGCAGTAGTAATTGGAATGATTGTTTTTCCCTTAAGCATAGCAATTGTAGCTTCCCTTTTATCCATTACAACAAGCCCAAAAACATCATCAGAATCAAGCATTTGAGATAAAGGTTCTAAAACAAAATCCTTATCGCACCTATAAATTCTCAGATTTAAAGGTATTGGTGGTTCTATGCTCCATACCTGAATATCAATCTGACCTTCCCTTTCTGCAACATTGCCTGCAAAAACTGCAAGGCCATTATCAGGTGTTCTCTTAAAGAGCCTTAAATGCTGAATCATCCTTTCAAGTGCAGAAATAACATTTTTTTGCGTACTCTTTGACTTTATGTTGCTTGCTGTGCCTTGCTCTTCCATGAGATGATTAATAATTTTGTTTAAATCATAATCCTTTGGAATATAAACACTTACAAGTTCTGTGTGCCTTCCTTTATATTTTTCCAGTTGCGAAATAACTTTTTTAATCTGTCTTTTTTGTAATGTTGTTAATTCCATAAAAATCAGCTTAAATGTTTATGATATATTTATTTTAATATATTATTTTTAATATTCTATTTTAATATGCTATTTGAATGTGTTATTATGATGTATTAAGTGAATGTATTAAGTGAATGTAGTATTTTTAATATCATGTTTTAATGTATTGTTTTAAAATAAATTGTATTCATACATTGTTTTATACGTTATTTTGAATTCATATTTTGATTGATTATTTCAATATTCTATTTCAATATGCTATTTTAATATGCTATTTTAATATGCTGTTTTAATATGCTATTTGAATGTGTTATTATGATGTATTAAGTGAATGTGTTAAGTGAATGTAGTATTTTTAATATCATGTTTTAATGTATTGTTTTAAAATAAA
>DAOSEK010000007.1:42027-55056 GCA_035363095.1 Candidatus Woesearchaeota archaeon
GTTATTTTGAATTCATATTTTGATTGATTATTTCAATATTCTATTTCAATATGCTGTTTTAATATGCTGTTTTAATATGCTATTCTAATTCCTCATTTTAATGTTTATGATATATTTTTCTGATATATTCTTCTGATATATTCTGATATATTCTGATATATTGTTCTGATATCTTGTTTTAATGCCTTGTTTTTGATACATTGCCCCATTAAATTTGTTCTAATTCCAACAAATACCCTGATTACAAAGATTAAGAAATAGTAAAAGATTTATAAAACTTGCTTTATATAAAAAACAAAGTAAGAACCCTCAAGATATATGCTAAAAGGCACCTTGCGAGATAGTGTCAGTTAATCATTTCTTGAATTTCTTGTTTTGAATCCGTCTCTTCTTACTAAAAAACCTTAAAGATCAGCGTTTGTATAATTACGAATTCACGATATTATAGTATGCAAAACTATCAAAGAATTTCACAAGATGAAAAAGAACAAGAACAAATTGTTATTCTATCCAATGAAACTCCAAGAGATAGAAAACTACAGAACATTTCAATAAATAAACCTTTCAAAAAATTAGAAAAAGATTAAACCAGTTAAGCTACCTTTGATATCTTTTGAGGAATAGAAGTTCAACAAAGGGTTTTAAGTTTGAGGATTATTTGTGTTTTGATATTTCTTTATGTATGAACTCGATTTCTGAAAATATCTTTTTTCTATCGGTTACAGGAAGCATATCATAGACTTCTATAATCTTTAGATAAAACTTCTTTGCTTTTTTCAAATCCTCAGAGTTCACATTGTCTTTGACAAGCATTTTCTTTGCATCAAGCACTAATTCCTTTAGGTAAGTATATTGTTTGGATTGTTTTATGAAAACACTCCTTTTTGGTTTTTTATCGCTTATATTTTTACCAAGAACCTTAAAAGGGATATGTATCCTTTGATGTAGCTTCATACTTCTCTTCTCAAATACATTGTGCATAAAAAACACTGTAATCCCTAATACTAAAACATATAAAAGCATATAACTCATCTCACTTGAGATTACTTCAAATCCTGCTCTAAAAAGTATAATATCTCTTAGCATCTGATATGTTAAAACAAACGGATTAAAATCTGCAACTGCCCTTACTGAGATAGGCATGTACTCTAGTGGAAGTATGGTTCCTGAAACCATTAAAAGTGCAAGTCCTAAAACCAATGTCCCTAAAAGGCTTGTTTCTTCACTGTTAAATATACTCCCAAGTAAAATGCCTAGCAAAACAAAAAATGTTGAAGACACCAATGAAACAAGAAGGATAAATAAGATATTATGAAGAATAGCTGTATCAAAAGAAAGATCTGTGATTACAAGGATTATTAATAGTTGTATCATCACAATAAGTAGTGTTACAAAAAAAGCTCCTGCATTAAAGAAAATAGTTTTCGTAGGGGATATTAAATTTCTGAAGTGAGCGTTTGAAGTCTTTTCCATCTGGACAAGGGTAGATGACACCAAAAGACTTACAAACATGATTATTAGAACTAAAAGGGTTGGAAATAGATAAGTTAAATGGGTTGATTCAACAACTACAGGAACTACTGAGGTTCTGATAGGATCAGAAATCACATCTGAATCCTTTATCTGGATGTTAGAAATCCTAGTTTCAATATTATTTAAACCCTTTTGAACCTCAACAATCTTTCCAAGCTGATCTAAAAGACCTTGCTTCATTGACTGGGATTCAGATTTTGCATCTTTTTTTGAGTTTTCTAAAGCGACAATCTGAGTTTTAATGCTTGAGATTTCATTTGAGATTGAATCTATATAGCTATCAAGCCTTTCTACTGATCCCTTTGCCTTGTCAAAATCACTATCATTTGAAGATTGTGAGATAATTTCTTTTGCTGAAACAATAGACGACTGTATTGTAGTGAGGCTACTAGAACAATTAAGGTCTGATAAATATCCTCCAATCTTCTCTAATTCTGACTCCAAATCATTTAACAAATCATCAACTTTTGATTTATACGAATTAAATCCTGAAAGTGCAGAGCTTACCCCTGAAGAGATTTGAGAAATTGGAACTGAGTCATTGTAACTCATTTTAATATTCTCAATTTTTGAAGAAACACTATCCACTTGACCAATCAAGACATCATTTTTTGTTGTCAAATCTACAACGGATTTCTTTCTTAAATCAACCTCTTTTTTGATTTCATCAAAGGTTGTCAACAATACATCAGATAAAGATTTGGAGATCTCTTTAGATTTATCATCAATTTTCTCAAATACTGTATCCTTGATAATCCAAGCAATATTTAGTTTTGAATTATCAATATAAATCTTTATTTCTGATTCTAAATCCTTTGATACCACAAGGTCTGATGAAAAGACTATGCAGGCATGATATGTCCCTTTTTTAACTGCATCAACGCATACAAGCTCTGATTCTGTTTTAAAAACCCTATAAGACTGACTTGATAGTCTTGTGATATAGCTATCAGCTAAATCAGAGTATATTGGAGAATATGCTGCGATTTTAATATTGTGATATCCTGTATTGTCAAATGCAATCCCTACTAAAAATATTATCAACAATGGCCCAAGTATGACTATTAAAGAAGATGTTTTAGACCTCAAAAGCATCTTTATATCCTTTTTTATAATCTCTAAAAGCTTTCCCAAATTCAAATCAGCCCTTTCCTACTATATTTTCAAAGATTTCATCAAGTGAAGGCTTACTCATGCTTATCTCAATAACTCTTTCTTTTAGTTTTTCAAGTATTGGTAAAATATCCTTTAGCACATTGGTTCCTGTTTTTGAATATATTACAAGTCTTTGACCTTCAGTAACAATATTTAAAACTCCTTTGTTTGATTCAATTTCTTTTGAAATGGATGTATAATTTCCGGGGATTGATTCAACAATTATTTTCTCTCCTTGTAAAACGCTGGATTTTAGCTCTAGGGGTGTTCCAATCTTTAGAACTTTTCCATCTGCTAAGATTACGATTCTATCACACAAAAGCTCCAAATCAGAAACAAGATGGGATGCCAAAATCACAGTTGTACCTTTCTCATTAATTTTTTTTATTAGGTACCAAAGCTGTTTTTTAAGAATTGGATCAAGGTCCCCTGTAGGCTCATCAAGGATGAGTATCTTTGGATTATTTATCATTGCACACGCAATATCAAGTCTTCTTTTCATTCCCCCTGATAAGGAATCAGCAATCTTATCTTTAAAAAGATATAAGTCAAATAAGTCTAAAAGGATTTTAATCCTTTCATCTCTTGTATATTTGTCAAGATTATAAAACGATGCAAAGAATTTTAGATTTTCAACAACAGTTAGGTTTGAATAAAATGAAGGAAGTTGACTTGAAAAGCCTATTTTTTGTCTAAAGGCTTCTTTTAGGCGATTTACCGACTTTAAGATCTTTCTATTATCTTTTGTGGTGTGAGCAAAATAAACATCGCCTGTTAATGGCTCAAAAACCCCTATTAGACTTGACAATAAAGTAGTTTTTCCAGAACCTGAAAGCCCTATTATTCCTAAAAGCTCCCCTGAATAAACATCAAGATTCATTTTTTCTAGTATTAACGCGCCATCAATCTCGACACTCAGTTCTTTAGCCTTAAGAATAACGTTATCTTCCATACTCACTATTCCTTAGAACAGCAATCATTTAAAAAAATGTGTTACTCCTACAAAATAGATTATTGATATGTTGATAAAATAATTTTGATGAAATTTTGATAAAGTCCTTTCATCATTTTTCACACTTTGATATCTTAAATTTCTAATTTTACAAACTTTTATGTTTAATCCTTATTAATAGGAAGAGACGAATTTACAAAGACGAATTAAAGACAGAATTAAAGAAAGAATTAAACACTAGCATCTCGCAAGATGCCTTCTAGCATATATTTGAAGGTTTTTTATTTTAGATTGTAGTGCTGATTGTATTACTTATCATAACATTATGATAAAAAACAATTATAAAAAGAAAAAGATAAAAAAACAAAACTGAAAAATTAAAGATTTTTGGTAATAATTCTTGACAATTAGAAATTTATTATAAAAAAATCTTAAAAAATAATGATGATTATTGGTTTTTTGAAATGTCTTCTACTCTTAAATTTAGGACTCAACATTCTCAGACACTTCGTTTTCTAACTCTTGATTTTCTAACTCTTGATTTTCTAACTCTTGATTTTCTAACTCTTCATTTTCTGACTCTTTATTCTTGAAAACCTTGCCCTTTTTTGATACAAAATAAACTACTAAAAAGATTGTTATGATTATTAAAAGCTCTAAAAAAGCTCCAATCATAATCCATTGCCAATATGCCAACCCTTCAAATGCAACAGGAGCACCGCCCGCACCTAAAACCTCAACAGATTGCACCACTAAATTTTCTTCTAATGATGAAGTACTCATCAACCCAAAAGAATCCTTCATCTCAGGAACTGCTCTTGAAAGCATCAAAGCATCATTTGCTTTTGAAAACAGATTCATAATTATTGAGCCAACACTAACGATTGCAAAGGATATAAATGCAGGGATAAGAGATTTTAATATGTCTGAGAACTTTTGTTTTTTTGAAGGAACAATCATTATTAATTTTTCTGCAACCTTGTAGTGTTCAACAGTTTTTCCTTTCTGTGAATAATGAAAATTTTCGGATACAACAAACCCTGAATTAAGAAGATTAGTAATATTATAATGAACAGTAGATATAGGAATTTTCAGCTTCTCAGAGATTTCTGATTCACTCGCTTCATCAACACTTGCAAGATATGAAAGAATCTGTCTTGCAGTATCACTTGAAAGAACCTTACTTATATCTTTTGACTTCTCATCATCAAGTGAAAGCATTACTACCTTTTCCATTTTTTTAACCCTACATACTATAATTCACTTAAAAAATCACTTAAAAACACTATTAAAAAAACAGATAATACAAATCTTTTTTTTGAAAATCTTTTTTTCTTAAAGGGATTTTTAAAGAGATTTTTCCACATTTTTTATAAAAACCTAAAAAAAACGATTATCTCACTCGCCACAATAACACTCATTAATATCGATAAATGAGCAATAAATATTTAAAGCTTTTCAAGGCTTCAGGTTTGTTAGAAGTTATTTTTATAATTTATTTATTAGAAATGATTGCCCAAAAAGGTTATAATGACTAATTTATGGATTAATAACTAAAAAAACAGATAAAAAACAAAAAAAAGCATAAATTTAGATTAATGAATAAAAAATGGATAAAATCAAGATTCAAAAATCATCCCTTGAGGAGAAAAAAAAGGAAAATTCTGAAGAATGTTTAAAAAAAGACGCAAGTGAATATTTCAAAGCTAAAATTTCTAATATCAATTACGAAGGGTATGGAATTTCAAGGATAAAAAAACAAGATCTAAATGAAGATTCAGATGAAAAAAACAAAAACCAATCCTCAAATAAAATTAATAAAACAAAGCAAAAATACAAACTCTTAATACCTTATGCACTTGAAGAGGAGATAGTTTTAACAACTATTAAATTGAAAAAAAGAAATGTAGCGATATGTGAGACACCTAAAGAAATATCTAATATAAACAAAAACCGAGTAGAGCCAGTTTGTTCTTATTTTGGATTGTGTGGAGGCTGTTTTCTTCAGCATATGAACTATGAAAAACAACTTGAGCTTAAAAAAGAACTGCTTGAAAAACTTTTTTCGGATATTAATTCTAACATTGATAATTTAAATAAATCTAAAACCCTTTCAAAAGACTATTCTAACTCTCCAAAAGATGCTCCTAAAAATTGTGAAGGCATTAAAAAAGCATATCTTGAGATAAGCCCTTCAAAAAAAATATTAGGTTATAGAAACCGAGTTGATTTAACCATTTCATCTGAAGGTTTTCTTGAAGATAATAACATAAAAAACCCTATTAAAAAACTTTCTTTCAGGCAAAAAAGAGTATATTGGAAAACAGTTCCAATTGAAAAGTGCACAATTGCACTTGATTCTATCAATACAATAATTAAAAAGTTAAACCATTTTTTGATAGAGTCAAAATCAACAGCTTATGATATTAAAAAAAAGGAAGGCACAATGAGATTTTTTGTGATAAGGTCAGCAGAGAATACAAAAGATTTTAGCATAGGACTGCTTTTATCCAAAAATAATCAAACCAATTTGGCAATAGAAGAGTTTAAAGAATTTTGCGTTAAAGAAGAAATAAAAAACTCTTATGTAATGCTTACTGATTCGCTATCTGATGTAAGTGTATCTGAAGAGTATATCCCGCTCTTTGGGAAAAACTATTTCTTGGAAAAGGTTTTTGAAAACTCACTTAAAATTCCTAATACCAGCTTCTTTCAGGTGAACACATCTGGTTTTGAAGAGCTTTTAATAAAGACTAAAACCGAATTGTTAGCTTGTTATAAAGATCTAAATCAAATGCAAGCAATTGATCTTTTTTGCGGTGTTGGAACGATTACACTATCACTTGCCGAAATATTTCAAGAAATTAAAGGCTATGAATTAGAAAGAGATTCAGTTGAACTTGCAATTGAAAATGCATATTCAAATAATATTAAAAATGTGAAATTTATAGCAACAGACCTGTTAAAAAATGAAAATCTCTCAAAAATTGATATATCAAAAAAAGTTTTGATATTAGATCCTCCTAGGTCAGGGATTGGAAACAGGCTTATTGATAAAATCAATCTTGAAAAACCTTACGTGATAGTTTATATATCTTGTAACCCTAAAAGCCAAAGTGAGGATATTAAAAGAATCAAAGGTTATCTAATCAAAAGACAGTTTGCATTTGACATTTTCCCAAATACAACCCATATTGAAAACGTTTTAATTATGGAAAAAATTTAGTTGCCCACAAATCTTTTTGATTTCATGAATAAGTCTATTCAAATTTTCTGCTTAAAAAACCTAAGTATGCGAAATTATGTTGGATTTCATCAAATCAACTATTTAGAGATAAAGACTTTTGAGAGCCATACTAAAAGATAATATCATTTTTTTAGCCTCATAAACAATACTATAAGCATTGATATTGCAAAGCCAAACAAAGATCCATAAAAAAATAGCAAAAGAATTGGTTTCTCATTATCATCTTTAAATTCATAACTCTTTCCTTGTTTTCTAAAATATATATCCATATTTGAAAGCTCTAAAGCATACTCAGAATAAAGGCTTGCAGAATAAACATCTCCTAACTCAAGTAAACTTGTCGCATATTCGTAATAACTATATCCTATTATTGGAAATGCCATTTGCTCTTGAAGTAGTCCAATCTGTTTTTCGCTTTCATCTATTTTTCTTTTGATTGTCTGATTATATTGTTCAAGTGTGATATATAAAGATGACATTACATTATTCAAAAATGCCTTTGCCTCAGAACCCTGATAAATGCAAAGTGCAAAATCTTTAGATTTATAACTTTGTTGAGCCCTTGTTAAAAGTTTTTTTGCATCATCTAAATACCTAGGATATAATAGACTAAAATATTCAATATATCCTTTCGTTTCAGATAGCTTTGAAACACAAGCAATCTCTAAGGACTCTTCGGAAAGGTTGTAATATTTTTTGTCAAATCCAATAAAATTAACCCAAAGTTCAGCACTATATAGCCGATTTATACCTTTTGATAGCTCTAAAATTGCATTGTTTCTTAGGTATTCTAAAAGCACCTCTTCCTTTAATTGTTGAGATTCATTTGATATATTTAGAAGGGTTAATAACTCTTTTATTTCATCATCTTCAAGGTTTATATTTTTTGATTTGTTTAAAGTCTTTTTGAAATTCTCAAGATTTTGCTCTGATTCTAAAACCCTCTCAATTACCCCTGCATATACCTGAAGGTCTCCTAAACTTTTTAGCTCTAAATCAAGTTTAGACCTTAGGTCTTTTGTTTTTTCAATCATTGCATTCTCGAGCTCAAAAAGCCTCTTATCTGTTATATTTGAACTCACCAAGTTCACATATAAAAATCCATTTAATGAGTTAAAGCAAAGACTTGCTGCGGAGTAATAGTTTTCACGCAAAGATTGATTTTTTGCCTTTTCTATATTCTCTGAAGAAGTGTTAAATACGCTATCAAGTCCATTGTATTGATTTGAAACTTCAGAGAAAACACCAATCTGGTCTTTTACCTTTTTTGCCTGCTCACAAAGGGAATTTGTAATCTTTTGCATCTCTTTTTTAAAATCAGTTGAATCTATTGTTACATTAAACTCATTTAGATATTTTTTACCGGTATAATGAAATATCACATCGTATAGATTATTTACTTCAACAAGCTCTATCCCTAAGGGCTTTGCGTAATCAAAAAGGTCTATAGTTTCATTATTTTCAATATAATACCTTTCTCCTGCAGGTATTAGCACCTTTTTTATTTTTGATTGGCTTGCACCCATTATTTTTTCTTTAAGTCCTCCCACCGGACCTATCAGATATCCTGAGTTGATTGTGCCTGAAAGGGCTATATCTTTTTTGTAATCCAAATTATTTAGCGCTGCAAATGTTAAAAATGCAATTGAAGAGCCTGCGCTTGGTCCTCCTATCACTGAAGCATCGGAGTGTATTATATAGAAAAAATCAATTTGAGAGCAATCATGCCCAGAAAGTTTGCAAGCCATATCCCTAGCATACCTAATTGATACCTGCACATCTATTCTATTGAAAGGAAATGAATCAATAAAAATTCTGCCTGTACCTTTTTTTAATTCCAAACTTAGCATAGGTATACTTCCAATCTGTTCATTTGAAGAGGTATCAGATACTGCCATCAACGGAATTGAATACTCTAAAGCATTAGAATTACTGCTAAAAAGCAGGGTTACTATAAGTATTATCAAAAGAGATGAGAAGGCTATAATAAACTGAAGTTTTTTTGAATATCCCTTGAGATATTTATTCAAAGCCCCTCTTAAAAATTTATTTTTTATATTCATAGCCATATGCCTCTTGGCAGGAGAATTAAACCTAGTTATTAAATTTTATTAAAACAAATCATCTTATTAAAACAAATAACACCAAATACCAGCTTTGTATAGACATTCTTTAAAACAGCAGATTATTGACCAATTAGAAAAAACGCATTATAATAAAACCATTAAGATAAAACTACAAGTTAGGTTAAAGATTAAATTTTAAAATTGAAAATCTCACACTAAAGTGAGGGGTATTAAACCCCGAACAAATCTCACATTGTGAGATTTTCAATAATTAAAAGGATATTAAAGATTTGATAAATTAACAACCTCGCCTTAAAGGGCAAGGTATGTTGGTAATATAAAAGCATACGCTAAATTCAACGAGCTTGTTTATTAAAAAAAGAGTACAAAATCCTCATGTTAAAACACGAGGTATCCTTTTCTATCAATGAAAAACCTTGGTATAAATGCCGAGACATCTCGAGAATATTCGAGGTTAATCCTTGCATGAATCCACCTATTCAAACTTTAGGCTTGAAAAAGCAGAGTATGCAAATGAGCTGGATTTCATCAAATCAAGTTTATCGGGATCTATTTAGAACTTGCCTTTTTAGGCTTTGTTTTTGAATCTTCTTTTAAACTGCCCTTTTTAACCCTTTTTGCAGGCTTTTCTTTTGGCTTATCCTCTTTTCCTTCAGATTTTTGATATTTTGGACCTTTCTTTAGTTTTACCTTGTAGCCTTCTTTTTCAAGGGCGATTATTACCTTCTCTCGGGATGCCTCTTTTGGGATCTCAACAATCTTATCCGTTGGCTCAAGATGCCTTATATTAACTTTTTTCCTTCGGGTATAACCATCTACGATTACATATGGCAATTCAAGCTTTTCTACTACCATACAAAATCTTCCAGCATCTCTTCCTGCAGTTTTTAGACATATTCTTCCAATATCAAACATTTTTTTTCACCTTTTTGATCTTTTAGATGACAGGAGTTACCATTCCCTGCCAAGACCTAAAAAACAACATGATTAAATCGCATAGCTCAACTTAATTATTGAACTATAAAATTTTGGAGTATAAAAAAATAAAAACACATAATGATCTTATATACCCAGCTTTTCTCTTTTTATCTTCTCTCTTGCACAAGCGGAGCAAAGGTTTCCACCATAAGGTCTCTCAGGTCTCTTTTGGGTTTTTGCCATAGTCTGAGCCTTGTATGGTCTAACTCTAGCAACTCCTGCTAAAGGCTTTCCACATACAGCACATTTTGGCTTTGAAGGAGCCCTTGGCTCGTAGTGTATCGTTACTTTGTTTCCGGGTAATTTCTTAAAGACCCTTCGTAGAGATCTTGATTTATGGATTATCTTTGTCATAAAAACACCTATTGGTTTTATTAGTTAATATCAGGGAAAGGGTATTTCTTTAAAAATATTTTGATTTCGTGAATCCGTTATCTACAATATAGCCTTGGGTATATTTTATAAATATGTTACATTGTATACTTTCATTTCGCAAAACCTTTTATCATTTCGTTCATTTTTATCTTTTGACATCAGAAATAAAATACAAATCTAGATACTAATTCTCTCAACAGCCATTAAGATAAATTAGCTCTTTATGCCTAAAAAACTTTTAATTTTTAGGTTTGCTATCAAAACAGCCAATTTTTCAAAAAGAATAAATATTTAAGGGAAAACCCTTTGATCCTAAGAAGTGATTTAGATTGATATCAAAGATGATTAAAATGGTAAATAAAAAAAAAGGATTTCTTGATGATAAAAGGATTTTAATTACAGGAGGCACTGGTTCTTGGGGAAATGAGCTTACAACCCAGATTCTTTCTAAATTTAACCCTCAAGAGATTATCATATATTCTAGAGGAGAGATTAAGCAGGTAGAGATGAAAAGGAGGTTTAATAATAAAAAACTTAACTTTGTGATAGGGGATGTAAGAAATAAAGAAAGGCTTATGGCAATTACTAAAGATATTGATGTCATATTTCATCTAGCAGCACTTAAGCATGTGCCAGTTTGTGAGGAGAATGCCTATGAGTCTCTTACAATTAATATCTTAGGAACTGAAAATATTATTGAGTGTGCCATTCAAAATAATGTCAAAAAAGTGGTATATGTCTCTACGGATAAGGCGGTAAGCCCAATCAATATCTATGGGGTCGCAAAGGCTGCAAGCGAAAGATTAATTGTCAATGCAAATATGAAAAACACTAATACAGTATTTGCATGTATTAGAGCAGGAAATGTTTTGGGCTCAAGTGGAAGCGTTATCCCATTATTTAAAAAGCAGATTGAAATAAGTAACATTGTAACAATTACCGATAAGCAAATGACTAGGTTTATTATGTCTTTAGGACAGGCAGTTACCCTTTTACTAAAAGCTACAGAGATGTCAATTGGTGGTGAGATTTTTGTAACTAAAATGCCTGGAATCAAAATAACTAACCTTGCAAAAGTTATGATTCAAAGAATCGGAAATAGATCAACAAAGATTGAGTATATTGGAATTAGGCCAGGAGAGAAACTTCATGAGGTTTTGGTTTCAGAGTATGAATGCTCAAGAACAGTTGAATTTGGAAATTACTACATAATCCTTCCATACGTACCTATTGAAAAAGCGTTTAAAAAATATGAAAAACTAAATAAGGTAGGATTTAAGGATTATACATCAGAAAATACAAATATCTTAAATGATAGCGATATCTTAGATGTATTGCTCTCTAATAATTTTTTAGAGTCTAAGGTCTTTGATCCTGTTACCGATATGCTAAATAAAGAGAGCATAAAAAGGCTTTCAAATAAGGAAAAATGGCTAATTTAAAGATTGGAATAACTGGGCATGATGGCTTTTTTGGAAGCCATCTTCTAAAAAAGATCAAGGAAGAGTTTTTAGGGACAGAACTTTCTTTATTTGATATGGCAAGGTATAATCTTTTGGATAAAAACTCTTTAAAGGATTTTGTTGAAGGGTGTGATGTTGTTATTCATCTCGCAGGGATTAATAGAGGAGAAGAAAAGGAATTTTTGGATATTAACGCAATTGGTACATATAATCTTGCAAGCGCTATTAAAGAATGGAATAAGAGTGCACAGCTAATATTTTCATCTTCAGTTCAGGTTTATAGACCATCTTCTAAAAAAGTATATACTGAAAAAAACTTGCCAAAGCCCGCTTCCATTTACGGGATTTCCAAGAGGTTTGGAGAGAAACTAATAGAGTATTTAGGGATTAATCACACTATCTTTAGGTTCACAAACATCTATGGAGAGAATGCAAGGCCCAATTATAATTCTGTTGTTGCAACATTTATACATAATGCAATAAATGAAAAACCAATATCAGTTAATTGCTCACTTGATAAAAGGATTAGCTTTTTGCATGTCAAAGACGCCTCAAGTGTTATAATAGACGCAATAAGAAGCCCTCAAAAAGGAATTTTTAATGTTTCAAACCCACAGATTGTAAGTATGAAAGATTTTTTGGATATTTTAAAGCAAGAATTTAGTAGTTTGGAAATAAATATCAAAAAAAGCTCTGATAAAAAGACAATCCTTACTGATTCTTCTCTTGCTAACAAAAAGTTTGGTTGGCAACCTAAACATTTTTTTAAGGAAGGAATATCAAAGGTTATAGAGTTTCATAAGCAGGAGGGGTATTAAAAATGGTAATTAATCCAGAAATCAAAAGGGATGAAAGAGGGGAACTTTGGGAGATTTTACACGCAAAAGATTGCAATAATTCTATCAAAGGGCAGATTTATGCGTTTTCTATTAATCCTGGGGCAGTTAGAGGCAATCATTTTCATAAAAGAAAAAAGGAATGGTTTTCTGTTATTTCTGGAGAATGTCTACTTATCCTAAAAGAGAACGGAAACGAAGAAGAGATTAATTTATCTGAAAATCTTCATCAAGTTGTTGAGGTTAAGCCAAATGTTATTCATACCTTTAAGAATGAGTCTAAAAAGCCTGCAATAATTATCGCGTATATTGACGAGGAGTTTAACTCCGAAGATAGCGATACATTTTATTCTTGAAAAATGCAGTAATCTTTAAATAAAACCTATTGTTACTGCAAAGTAAT
>DAOSEK010000008.1:0-50178 GCA_035363095.1 Candidatus Woesearchaeota archaeon
TTTAGGGTGAGGTTGTTGATTTCATGAAATCCTGCATCATTTCGCATACTTTGGTTTTTCAAGCCAAAGTAAGAATAGACGGATTCATGCAAGGATTAACCTCAACTATTCAAGAGATACCTCGGCATTTATGTCGAGGTTATTGATTTCTATTGCTCTTAAGCTAAATAGTAGTTTTCTTTTCCCACAATCATCTCTTTGTTTATTTTCTGTGATTTGGCAAATCCTTTCTGTGATTTGGCAAAAATGTTCAAAGATTTAGCAAATCTGACTAAATTAGCCAAACAATTTTCCTGCTTAAAAGTAACCTTTATATACTACTTTTTAAATAAATCATAACAGTATGAGAAAATCAGGAAATTCTATAAACTTTATAGATAAGGCAATAGTATTTGACTTTGATGGAGTGATACTTGATACTGATGAATATATATATAAGTCATTTTCTTTTGCCAGAAAATCACTTGGGTTAAAAAACATATCTAAGCAAAAATTTCTTAAAGAATTTGAAAATGACCCCAAATATATCCTTAAATGCGAAAATTTGTTTTTAAAAATTCCGTATATAATCAAACTAATATCAACCCTAAAAAAGCGCTCAGATTCAGTCGAACTCACAACCGGTTTTAAGGACCTAATAAAAGATTCATTTTCTGATTTTGCTTTGTTTATCTGTTCAAATAATCTTGGATTTATAATAAATAAGGTGTTAAAAAAACATGGTCTTGAAATATATTTCAGAAATATATTCAGCGAAGGCTTTTTGTATAAAAAAAGAGACGCATTAAAACAGATTGCAAAACACTATAGTCCAAGTGATGTTTTGTTTATAACCGATACATACAAAGATCTAATAGAAGCTAAAAATTCAAAAGTAAAGACAATTGCTGTAAGTTTTGGAATAAGTCCACTAGCCAAGCTAAAAAAAGCAAAACCTGACAAAATTGCCAAAAACATAACTGAGCTAAAAAAACACATAAATGAGTTTAGGCAACAGAACTAATTAATCAAACAAAAATAACAATTTAGTAATAATATTGAAAATAATTAAAATATAAATATCATAAGTGCTATGAAAAACACTCAAGAACACTCAAGAACACTCAAGAACACTCAAGAAAGCTCAAAGAAAAATCTTTTTAAAAAAAATTGACATAAATTAAACTAAACTATTAATTCTATGGAATTTTAAAATGGAACTTTAAAATGAAAAAAACACTGCTCTTATCCAACAAAAATATTGATATCGCGTCAAAAATAATAAAAAAAGGAGGCTTAGTTGCCTTTCCAACAGAGACTGTTTACGGGCTTGGAGCAAATGCCCTTGACCAAACAGCAGTTTGTAAAATATTCAAAGCCAAAGGAAGACCAATTGATAATCCTTTAATCGTTCATATCTCAAGTAAATCCCAGCTTTCAAAACTTGTTAAAAAAATTCCTATTATTGCTAAAAGACTAATAAAAGAATTCTGGCCAGGCCCTTTGACATTAATATTTGAAAAAAAACAAATAGTGCCAAACAATGTAACTTGTGGGCTTGATACTGTTGCAATTAGAATGCCAAACAACAAAATTGCCCTTAATCTAATCAAAAAATCAGCTACTCCTATTGCGGCTCCTTCAGCAAATCTTTCAGGAAGACCAAGCCCAACTATGTTCAAGCATGTTATAGAAGACTTAGATGGCAAAATAGATGCAATAATTGATGGTGGTAAAACAAAGATAGGTCTTGAATCAACAGTATTAGACATAACAAAAACCCCAGCATTAATACTAAGGCCGGGAGGAATAACAAAAGAGATGATAGAAAAAGTAATAGGCAAAGTTGAATTATTTGAAGTAACAAAACCACTCAAAAATCCGCCCTCTCCAGGTCTTAAATACAGGCACTACGCACCAAAAGCGAAGATAATTCTAATTGAGTATTCAAAAAGCCAAAGAAAAACACTTAATCTGCTCTTAAAGCACTACAAGGGCCAAAAAGTTGCTATAATGACAACCAGACAAAAGCCAAAAGGGAATTTTGAATTTATTAACCTTGGAAAACGTGAAATAAGCTCTTCAAGGAAGATATTTAGCTCTTTTAGAGAGCTTGATAAAAAAGGAATCAGAATAATCCTTTTTGAAGGATTAAAAGATAAGAATCTAGCAACTGCTATAATGAATAGGGTAAGAAAAGCATCTTATAAAATAATCAACTAAAACAAATTAACTTTTTAAGCAAAAAATAAAGAAAAACCTTCAGCACAAATGCCTTGTGTATCTCGCAAAATGGTTCAAGGTTAAACGTTATGTTAATACCTGTTATTTGAATATCCTTCTTTTCTTTAGTTATTCTTTATTACATACCTCAAAAGAGCAAAGTATGCAAATGACGGATTCATGAAATCAACTAAAATCTCATCATCATATTATCTAATGGTAAAATTTGTATTCAATTCCTCTATATGGTCCTGATATAATTCTAAGATTATGTTCAAAAGTTATTCCGCCTTCATTACTTTTAAAAGAATTAAGTTCGTATACTATGTAATTTCCTTTAAACATTCTGTTTAAACACAGAATTATCAAATCATCACTTCCATTATCTTCTATATAAAACTCTATTGATTTAATACCTTCTTTTGTTTCAACTAAAAACTGTTTCATATCGCAAAAATCATCATCAAACATAGATAAATAATTTATATCTACTGACAAAACTCTTCCTTCAATGTTTGTTGGCTTTGGTTGATTCATCTCTATCCTCACTCCTTTTAAAACAATTAAGATGTCTATAATTCTTTTAAAAATAAAATTCTCTAACTTATTTTTAAGTATTTATATCAAACTGATACAATAAATAAAGATAAACAAAAGAACATAACAGAAGAATATAAAAGAAAAATATAAAAAAAGAATATAAAAACATTATCTCTTTTGTAGTATTTGGAAGTAATGAGTAGCAATTGCTTTAGTTCACTTTGGAGAATCGCCAGAAGTTTTTTTAGAATATGTTCATGAAGATGTTCCTAGGGGTGCTGGTGATCCTGGTGCTATCGGTGTTCCTGATTTTCCTGGTGGTGCTGGTGGTGCTGAAGAAGGTGTTGACACTGTGGCTTTTGCTTCTTTTGGCTTTTCTGACTTTTTTAAACCATCGATCTTCCCACCATAATACACTGTTTCATAAGCACTTTGAAGAGAATTATGATAAACACTACGTATATCTTTTAATATATCTAGTTTGCTTCTCTCAACAAGTGATTCTTTAGTTTGTGAATATTCATTTCCAGCGACATAACCCATTGTTGCTCCAGTCGCTGCCCAAATAAACGGTGCTAAAGGACCTAAAAATGCTCCTGCAACAAAACCTATTAGACCTCCTAATATTCCTCCAACTGCACCATTTTTGTTACTATTTGGATTAAGCATGTTCTTATAAGTCTTTTTTTGTTCTATAATTGTTGATTCCAATGAATCATAATCACTAAATGTAGTTATACCCTTAACTGAATCAAGCATTGCTTTATAATCTTCGGCTTTTGTTTTTTGATTGTCCCTTCTTTCTTTTGCTTTAGTAAGCTTTCCTTCTAGTCCTCTATATTTATGCATATACATTTTATCCCAAAAGCCAATCTTTTCTCCTGCATCTAATTTTGTCTTAAGGGATTCATATCTTTCTTTCTTAGAATCTATTTCTTTCTGATAATAACTTGCTCTCTCTTCAAGTTCCTTTTGTTTTGAAGATAAAGAATTATACTTTTGATCATAACTTGATAAAACATCTTCAATACTTTTTTTAAGACAATCACCTGCAAATTTTTCAACACTTGCAGAATCATACCCCAAGTTTTGAAGTCCTTGAATCCTTGAATCATTTGCCATGCTAGAGTAGATATCTACCGCATAATAATAAAGTATGTTTCTAGATTCTTGATTATTTGAGGATATAAAACCCTTTTTTAGTAAAATTTAAATAATTAATCGTTAAAATAAGGGATTATCATTAACAATAGAGGGAAACATTCCGAAATAAAACAACTAAAATGAAAGGTTAAGTGGTATAATGGCTAAAAAAGAAGATAATACTCAAAAAGAAAAGCTAAATGTAGAGAATAAAGAAGAAAACAAACATCAAATACTTAAGGGAAAACCATTAAAAAATCTTGCTTTCTTAGAAAAGCATTATCGCTTTATCGGGCTTATTTTATTTTGTGTAATTTATTTAATAATGTTACCCAAAATAACACCCCAGATACTTGTTGAATACAAGATAACAAGTCAGGATTTAATTAAAATGTTTAGGACAATATCAAAGCTTGCAATAATAGGCTTTGGGCTAATCTACTTTGGGATTATGAACCTTTTTAACAAAATACTCATCAAATGGCTTCACTTAAAATCTGCAATAATCAATCCAATCATTTTAGGACTTGGTAATCTATTTGGACTATGGTTTTCTCATGACATACTCTTTGTTGAAAGCTCTTATACAGAATTACTGCGAATAATGAAATTATACATTGCAAAACCGCTATTCTCAACAACTATAATAATGATTATAATATCCATTCTATGGCTTATGCTTTTAATACTAATTCCTAAGATATTAGTTCCTAAGATTTCAGGGGGGCAGAAAAATGAGCAGTAAAAACGCTAAAATACTAATGGTGTTATTTTTATTGACACTTCCACTTATAATGTCAGGATGTTTTACTGATTTAATTGGATTTGTTTGTGATTTTAATCCTGATTCAGACCACTGCTTTCAGTTTCTAGCCGTGCAAAAAGCAGATCCTTATGGTTGTGAAAAAATACAAGGAGAAAAATTTAAAGATGCTGGGTCAAATCCTCCAAAAGATAAATGCTATCTAATGATTGCTGAAAATACTGGTGATTACAAAGCTTGTGAATATATACAAGGTGGGCTTTATTCATACACAAAAGAGGAGTGCTATCTTAGCACTGCAATAAAAAATGAAGACCCTTCTGGATGCAAAAAACTATCTGGTGTTGATTTAGAAAACTGCAGAACTAGTTTATCCGAAAAAATCACTGCAGATAAATTAACAGAAATTGACGATCAAATAAAGATACTAAAAGATGAATTAAGAAAAGATCCAAGCGATCCAAACCTAATAAAACAGCTTAGCGGTCTTGAAGATAAAAGAAAGGATTACATGGATGTAATGAATCAGGATAATTTAAATCAATACACCAAAGGCAAATTTTCAAGTGAATTATCTGATGTGGAAGATAGCGATGTAAAATCAGAGATTGCAAAGGCCTTTGTAAAATACAGAATGCAATCAGGGGAAAAAGATATAGACAAATTAATGGAAAAACTAAAAGACATAAAAGAGGAAAAAGAATACCTAAAAAGTCTTGATGAACAGGCAAACGAACTTGTTGATTTAATGAAAGAAAAAGCAAGCGACTATGTTGATGGCAAAAAAGAAGAGATTGTTGATGCAATGAAAGAAAAAGGCTGGAAATGGGTAAAAGATAATGGTGGGGATAGACTAAAATATGGACTTTCGAGGCTTGAAGATATGAAATCAAAATACGATAAAGCATCAGAGCAATATAAACAAATCTCAGATCAGATCGCAAAAATCAAAAAAGCTTATGATGAGGTAAAGGGAGTATATGATAAAATTGACAAATTCAACGAACAGGTAAAACAAGGGAAAATTTCACCAGAACATGCAAAGGTCTTAAAAGGCGCTGTTTTACTAGGTAAAGGTCTTGAATACGCAACATCTTATGTGCCAGTATTTGGAAGTACAATCTCAAAAGTGTCTAGCGCAACATTTGAGACCACTATTAAGTTTGCAAATAAAAGGGCGCAAAGGAGTAACTCATTGCAAAAATGCCTTGATGATCCTGACAACTGCGACCCTGATGGAATTACAGCTTACTAAAAGAGGATGTGAATTAACATGAATGAAAAAAAAATCTTAATAAGCATTTTGGTAATAACCTTAATAAGCGTAATATTTCTTGGCGGTTGCAAGCAAAAAGAATATCAAGTAGAATTCAAAGAAACCCTTGCAGAAAACCTTGATGATATGCTCTTACGGCTTGATGTTCCATACACACAAATTAAGGCACATAATAATCTTGTTGAAATATATTATGAGGCAACTGATGCGATGGAATATGATGACCAAATGATTGCTGATTGGGCAATGATATTTGGAGCGTCCGCAGACTTTTACGAAAACATTGTAATAATAACCACACTTGATAAAACTCCATACTTAAAGCTTTCAACTAACAGGTCAAATATAAGACTCTTGGTAGATGAAAAGATAACTCAACAAGATTTTTGGGGAAATGTAAGTATAGAATCTTATAATTAATATTATTTTCTTTTTCTTCTCATTATTTTCTTTTACGGTCTTTTTTACTTTTGTATTTACCTTTCTTCTTTACTTTTCTATTTAGCTTTCTTTTTTACCTTCATATTTATCCTAATTTTTTTACTTTTGTATTTACCTTTCTTCTTTACTTTTCTATTTAGCCTTATTCTTTTACCTTTTTATTTAACCTCCTTTTTCACCTTTGTATTTAGCCTTCTTTTTTACCTTCTTATTTATCCTAATTTTTTTACTTTTGTATTTACCTTTCTTCTTTACTTTTCTATTTACCCTCCTTTTTCACCTTTGTATTTAGCCTTCTTTTTTACCTTCATATTTATCCTAATTTTTTTACTTTTGTATTTACCCTTCTTCTCTACTTTTCTATTTACCCTCCTTTTTCACCTTTGTATTTAGCCTTTTTTTTAATCCTCTTCATCTATTTATATTATATATTCTCTTATTATTTTCACCTTAAATCTTGTTTTTCTATCCTAGTCTCATAACGTTGAAAAGGATATTTTTATTAATAAAAGCATTATACTAAAACACTAATGAACACAATGAAAAACAATCAAAAGATCAAAAATGACAATAAAACAATTAAAAATAAAAGTCAAACAATTGAGAATAACAAGCAAGTGACTAAAAAGGGGAGTTCTTTTCAAGAAAAAGAAACACTAGGAGTTCTTTTTTCAGGTGGAAAAGATAGTGTATATGCATTATATCTAGAAAAGAAAAAAGGAAACAAGATTGCTTGCCTTATTTCAATCTATTCTGAGAACAAAGAGAGCTATATGTTTCATACTCCCTCAATCAAAAGGGTAGAATCCCAAGCAAATGTATTAGGCATACCTTTAGAAATAACAACAACAAAAGGAGAAAAAGAAGAAGAATTAAAAGACTTAGAAAACGCAATAGCCAACGCAAAAGAAAAATACGCACTTACGGGCATAGTAACAGGTGCCTTAGCATCGGTATATCAAGCATCAAGAATAAAAAAAATATGTGATGAGCTGGGTCTTAAATCCATAAATCCACTTTGGCAAAAAGACCAATTTGAGCTTTTAAATGAATTAATAAAAAATAATTTTGAAGTAATTCTAACAGGAGTCTTTGCCTATCCATTGGATAAATCTTGGCTTTTAAGAAAAATTGATAATAAATTCATAGAAGATATGAGGCATTTATATGACAAATACAAAGTTAATCCTGCAGGAGAAGGGGGAGAATTTGAAAGCTTTGTAATAAATTGTCCCCTATTCAAACGAAAACTACTCATTTATCCAGGAGAAATATTTGGAAGCAAACACTCCTATTCAATGGAAATTTTAGTGGAGTGATTCTTTTTTTAGAAACTTTATCAGAATCTTTATCTTCAAATATCAATCAACATAGATGCGATTTTAGCACCCAAAATAGAAGTCATATCCTTAAAGTCCTTTTCAGGGTTAATCTCAACAATATCACACATTTCAATTAAACTTGTTTGAATAAGTTCTCCAAGAATATAAAAGAGTTCCCTTGATAATATCCCACCATGTTCAATATAGCCAGTTCCCATAGCTTCAATTGGGTCTATAGCATCAATATCAATTGATAGATAAACAGGCTTTTTACGATCTAAGCAAAACTTAAGGATCTCTTTTGAAACCACTTTAATTCCCTTTTCTAAAAAATCCTTTGAATAAATAGAATTGATTCTCTTTTTCCTAATATACTCCTTTTCTAAGTTATCAGAATTTCTAATCCCTACAACTAAAACATCATTTGGTCTAATCACATTCTCCTCAATTAAAGTCCTTAAATAACTCTCATGTGTAGGTGGAGAAAAATCTTTTATCAGGTCAGGATGTGCATCAAATACAACCAAACAAAAATCCTTTTTATACTTTGCAAACCCTTTTGCACAAGAATACGTAATAGAATGATCTCCACCTAAAATAATAGATTTTTGTGCTCCTTTAGAAATACTTTCTTCAATCCTTTTGTGGCATTCCAAAACATTACTTTGGTTAAAAACTACATCTTCATAAAAGATTGTTAGAGGATTAGATGCCCCTTGAGTCATCTCTTTTAAATACTTTGTAATTCTTTGTGGAGCAAATCTTGCTCCATTACTTTTCTCAAATCCTCCTTTATCAAAAGGAATCTTAATAATTTTCAAAAACTAACCCTCCTTTTTAATTTCATCCTAAAAAACTCATAAAAATCTAAATCAAAACGATTCTACAATATTACTTTCAAGCTTATCCAAATCACAAAAATCTGAGGAAAAATTATAAGCTCCTGCATTCAAAAAAACAAGCTTATCTCCTATTTTAGGATTTTTCAGATAAACCCTATATCTAAACAAATCAAGTGAGCAGGGTGTAATTCCTTTAACCACATAGGGCTTTCCCTTGTCCTTTTCAAGCTCTCCTTCAACCAAAAGCTTAGTTGGCACCAAAATTGCATCCATATCTGAATTGTAAACTGATGCATTAACAATAATATTATTATCATATATTGCCTTTACATATGTAACAAGTCTTCCCGAAGGTGCAGCAATAAACCTTCCAGGCTCAATCATAAGAGCGATGCCTTTTTTGTTTACAAATTCCTTGAACTCATTAATTCTCCTAAAAACTATATCTATTACATCTTTATTAGTGTCCTTATAAACTGAAGGCAATCCTCCACCAATATTAATCACTTTAACAAACCTCAAAACGTTTTCATTAATCATATTCTCAAACTCATAGCTTAAATTCCATTCCGAGAGATTTTGTGTTTTTCGATGAAAATGGACACCTATTTCCTTAATACTTTTATTTGTTGAAAGCTCTGCGATTCTCTTATTAACAACATCACAATCCATCCCAAAAACAAAATGCCTTTCTGTTCGTAGGGTATTCTCTTTTAATTTAACCCTTAAAAACAATTTAATAGACTTCTCCTTTAGCTTTTGCTCATTTTCCAAGCATTCTAATAATATATCAAGATCAGGCTCATTATCAACAACAAATCTTTCTATACCTAAACCAATCAACCTTTCAATCTCATCATTTCTTGTTCCTTGCAGAAGAAAAATTACTCTTGAAACATCTTTAATGTGCTTTAATTCATTCTCATGATGAACACTAAATAAAGAATCTGTTGATTTCTCTAATATATTAGTAATCAAAGGATTTGTTTTAGAACTATAAGAAACCAAATCGCACATGGCTTTAACTTGGTTATATTTATCTAAAACACAAGATCTTGAAATAACGAATTTTGCATTCTCCATATTCTAATTACCATTATATTCTAACTGCAATAAATGAAAAAACTCGAAATAAAGGCTTGAATGTATCTGGCGGATAGTTGAGGTTAAATGTCATGTGAATCCATCTATTCAAACTTTATGCCTCAAGATTAAGGTATTCAAAATGAGCTGGATTTCACAAAATCTAAATTGTTATCTATTATAACATTCATTGACTTAAACATTATAGTCTTTTAAAAGTCCTTCTGAATAGAGCTCTTCAAAGGCTTTTATCATCGCCAAAGGAAAAGTTATCGTAACATCTCCTATAACTGTAGCAATATCTGATTCATCTTTTACCTTACCCCAAGACTTGGCTTCACTAGTAGTCGCACCAGATAAAGAGCCAGAGGTCTTTTGTGAGGTTGTCATATAAACTGCATATTCTGCTCCTCCATTAAGAAGAGTAGCTAAAATAGCATGATGCTTAGAAATGCTACCGCCTAATGCAATTACTCCCTTCTTCTCATCATGGGATGTACAAAGCAAAATATTTCCAAAATCATTTATAATATCTAACACAAAATCCTTATGTTTTTGCTTAAAAAGATAAAGGTGAAATCCAAAAGAGCCATCAGTAATTGCAGGGCAAAATATTGGCACATTATTTTTAGCAGCCTGAAACAAGATTGAATTCTCATCATCAAGCATAAGCCCTATCTCTTTAAGCATCTCAGAAACACACCATATAGGTTTTTTCTTGTAAAGCTTATCTAAAATTGGAGTAATAGAATCCTCAAAGTTCATATAGCTTTGAGTTGGTATCAAAATATTACCAACCCTATTAATCCCTTTCTCATGAAGCTCAACATCATCTGAATCAAAGTTTCCAATCCTAAATCTCTCTCCTTTAGCTTTCATGATATCCTCTTCAATACCTCCAACAGTAGTTACAATTACCTGTGCAAGTCCAAGTTTAATCACTTGGGCAAAAAAGCCTCTTAGTCCAGATGTAACCATATTAGAAGTAAAAGTAAGAAATATCTTGGCGCTATCCTTTTTCATCTTAACAATAACATCACTTGCCTTCTTTAGTTCAATACTTTGATAGCCTACCCCTTTGTAGCCATCTAAAAGTTCACTAACTGTGATCTTTGGTTTCCATATCAAATCCTTAATATATTCCATTTAATCTTCACTTGATTGCATAATATTAATAATCCTCATCAATAACATAATCTATACATCTTCTTCAAAGTATCTATCAAAAAGCAGAATAAAATCTTCATATAAATAGGTTTCTATCATTTTTATCTGAAATATTAATAAATTCTAAATAAGACAAAATAAAGCAATACTACTCTAGGAAAATTCTCTAAGAAAATTATAAAAATAAAAAAATTAAAAAGTATATTAAGCTCTTTTTTCTCTTCCTGTTTTAATAGGTGTAACACCTGCTAAATCACCTATCACATTTACAAGCTCCTTTCCATCAGGAAGCACAATCTTTGCATTATCTCTTAAGCTGTTTTCAACAACCTCAAGCTTCTTTAAAATCTGTGCATTCCCTTTAAAATACTTCTCTGCAGATTCATTTACAAGCATAATATATTGTGCTTCTCCTTGAGCCTCTAATATCTTTGCTTGCTTTATCCCTTCAGCCTTTTTGATGCTTGCCCTTCTCTCTCCATCCGCTTTAGTTTCAGTTGCTGAAGCAATATCAAGTGCTGCAATCTTTTCCTGCTCAGCCTTTACAACCATATTCATTGCTTCCTGAACATCTTTTGGTGGTTCAATCTTTTGGATCTCAACCCTTAAAACTTCTACTCCATAGCTGTCTGTTTCCTTATCCAGAATGCTTTCAACTTTTAGGTTGATTTCATCTCGGTTCTCGTTAGCTTCCGTCAAGGTCATTTTTCCAACAACAGCCCTTAATGTAGTCCTAGCAAGAGAAACAAGTTGGCTTTCATGGTCATCAACATTATAAATTGCTTTTTTAACATCAATTATTTTGTAGTATACAACAGCATCAACAATAGCATTTAATTTGTCCCTTGTAATAACTGTTTGAGGCTCAACATCAACCATTCTCTCAGTAATATTTACCTTTATCATCTTATCAAAAACAGGAATAATCCAATTAAAACCTTGGTCTCTTACAGAAATAACCTTTCCAAGCCTTTCAACAACTCCTTTCTCAACAGGTCTTACAATCTTAATACCTGAAAAAAACAAAACTACGGCCAAAACAATCAAAATTATTAACAAACTTGACATTCAAATCACCCTCCTTTTTAGCGCTAAATACAAAAAAACTAACATATCTCTTGCGCTTTGATTGTTATTTAAATGGATAGTAGTATAAAAACATTGCTATTATTGGCTTTTAGTTCTGTTTAAGATTTTTCTTTTAGAAGAATGACTTTAAATGAAAAACCTCGGTATAAATGCTAAATGCTTAAAGGGACCTCTCAGATAGTCGAGGTTAATCCTTGCATGAATCCGTCTATTCTTACTTTGGCTTGAAAAATCAACAACCTCACCCTAAAGGGCGAGGTATGTTGGTAATATCAAGGCATGTTGTTAATATAAAAGCATGCACTGTATTCAGCTAGTTTGTTGATTACAAAAAATTTTACCGAGTCCTCTTGTTAAAACACGAGGTATGCTTTTCTATTGACCAAAGTATGCGAAATGATGCAGGATTTCATGAAATCAACAACCTCACCCTAAAGGGCGAGGTATGTTGGTAATATCAAGGCATGTTGTTAATATAAAAGCATGCACTGTATTCAGCTAGTTTGTTGATTACAAAAAATTTTACCGAGTCCTCTTGTTAAAACACGAGGTATGCTTTTCTATTGACCAAAGTATGCGAAATGATGCAGGATTTCATGAAATCAAATAATTTTTATTATAAAAATATCAAAAATAAGAGTATTAGTAATAGGAGTCTTAATAATAGGATTATTAACTATAAGAACATTAACTACGAGAATACTATGTGTAAGATTTGTTTTGAATGGAATTTATGGATTCTTATTTTTAAAACATGACTTTGAAAATACTATAAAAAAAAGACATAATAAAAACAAAGAAAAATATAAAAAAAGCTAAAAAAATACCTTAAGAATAGCTCACAAGCTCCATAACTGTGTTAGCTTCCTCATAAGCAACCTTTAAAGGTAAGGGAATGCTAGATTCAATCCAATAGCTTACTGATTCTAATTTGTATTTTTTAGCGTTATAAGTTCCTAAAATAGTAGAAACCTGTTCATCTCCTACGTACAAAAGACTTGGCATTTCCTCAGTATCATCCCAGCTATTCTCAGTTGGACATCTTCCTTCGTTTAGAACAATACTTCCTTCAATCTCAAACTCAGTCATAACCTTTAAGCACTTATGAGTGGATTTATCAACCCAAGTTTTGGTCTTTAGATTGGACATCTCATTATCCATTACAGACTCCTGAAGCCAAGCATCTTTTCCCTCAATTTCATCAGAGGATATTTTAAAGATAAAAGAAGTTGTACTTTCTTCTCCTCCTGCATTAGAGGTAATTTTGTATTCGTACTCACTTAAAGAATCATATCCATATATATCACTTAAAAATAAATTCTCATTCTCTTGCTCAATAGGCTCTATATAAGGCTCCATCTCTTCAACAGGATCCATTGGAGGTTCTATCTCCTCTTCAGGAAATGTTTCTTCAATTGCCTGCTCTTCAATCGTATCAACTGGAGTTGGAGTTTCTGTTTTCTCTTCTTGTGTGTTGGTGCAACCAATAACAAAAAGTGATGCAAAAACCAACAATGCCACAAACAACATATGCATTTTGCTTTTCATAAAATCACCTTATAATTAAATAAACTATGACTAAAAATCAAGAGTTATTTATAAAATTTACCAAAATCGGCATATCAATTTCTTCTGATAGAAACCTTTTTGAATAAAAAAATCGCATTAACAACTCAATCTAAGAAAACCTAGTATCGCATCCGCTGGCGTTTCTAATTCAGATGGAATTTTATATTCCATATTACCAATTGGCTCAAGAAATCCTCTATCGTATATAACAACAGTATCCCTGATATAATCTAAAAGCTCTTGCAAACAACAATCCCTCTCTGCTAAGTATCTTTCTGATTCTAACGGATTATCAAATACACCCATTATCTCGTTTAAACAAAATCCAAAAGTAAATCTTTTACTATTTAAGGCTAGCTCAACACAGCAATCATCTATTCCTGTAAGAATTACATCCTCACCAAAACACTCTTTAACTTTTTTTCTAATCAGTGAATAAATCTCTTCTCTTCCAAATGACAAAACTCCGGGCAAATCAATAAAATATGGCTCCATCCAAAAAGTGCGGGCTAAAAACCTTTATAAAACTAATTTTAAAGATTGCTGGCTTTTTTAAAAATTTAGACCAATATTTAGATTAAAAAATAGATCATCATTCTGATAAAAATCCTTTCTTATAAATCTTAATATAAACGAATTAATTTAGCAATGTAGTCAAAAATTGTTCATAATAAATAAAATAGCCCCGAGCGGATTCGAACCGCTGTCAGAGGATCCAGAGTCCCCTATGATTGGCCTCTACACTACGGGGCTTTTTATGAGTCAAGGTTATTATCTCAAAACAAAAAGCGAAATATGAGTAAGCTTTTAAAATTTTCTAAGTTTTTTTGTTGAAGATGATTATAATTGCAACGGATTAATTGATATCCAAACAATATCTAAAATAGGCATGAAATCCACTATCTCAAATAGCAAAAATTAAATGGCAAAAAAATCAGCTATTCAACAAAGATTGCAACCTTCCCAGGGCTTGCGCCTTTAGCCTTCGGATTATCAGAATCATCAGCTTTCACTACTATTACTTCAGAGCCATAAACATTTTCAAAAAAGCTCTTGGCATCACAAATCCCGTTATATTCATCTTCTAATGAATTCAAAACCTCTGGAACAACAGGGCTTTTCACAAGCCTTTGAATGAACTTTGCAATCTCTTGGGCATTCTCTTTGTATTTGGAAGTAAACGTTTTAATAAGCTCCTTAATATCCTTTTTTTGTTCAAATTCTTTTTTAAGCTCACCAAAAAACTCATATTTCCATTCTGGGCTTACAAAAAGTGTAACCCTTTTCGCCTTGCCAACCTTTGATAGCTCCAAAACCTTTTGTATATCAGAATTTGTTGAAATAACAAGCTCTTCAATCGCTTCAAGCCTTTCGTTTAATTTACTCTTTTGAGAGCGTGGAAATAACGAACTTGAGACAAGTCCCTTTTCCCCAAGCATCTCATTAAGCTCTTCAGCAATAAAAGGAGTAAAAAGCCCCATTGTTAAAACCCACTTTTTTGCAAGTGTGAGCATTAAATCCTTATTCTTTCCATTTCTTTTAAAGTACCATGAAAAATCCCTGAAAAGATTAAAATAAACATCATCGCTAACCGCTCTAAATTCGCAAACATCCATATTCTTTTTAATATTGATCAATCTCTTGTTAAACACAGACTCAAGCCAGCCATCAACAAAGGATATCTCGTTTTCTTTCATATCAATTATTTCTTTTACAATTCCATAAATCCTTTCAAGCCGATTTTTATACTTTTCAAGCTCTTCTTGCTCAAAAACAATATCCACAAAAGGGCTTGCAGTGTTAGCATAAAAAAGTCTTATCGCATCAACTGAATAAACCTTTCCTTCATCCTGGATGCTTTTTGCTCCTCCCTTTGATTTTGAAATCTTTCCTCCCTTAGAAGTAACCCACCAATTAACAAAAATCCCTTTAGGATATAACTCCTTTGGCAAAAGCCCAACGTGATTCATCAAAAAAACAGGGAAATGTACTGTTTGGTGTTCCTTTCCACCAAGATTTAAATCCAAAGGATACCAATACTCAACCTCACTTCTTACCTTTTCTAAAAGCTCTTTAGGAACCTTAGTATCATTTGATATCTCTTCAATATTTCCCTTTCCCAAATAAACAAAATCAAAAAAACTTTCAGTCAATTGTTCTATTTTAATTTTACCCTCATTCACATATGGAGAAACAAGATAATATATAGGGTATAATGTACTATCTGAAATAGGTTCAATTGTGTAGCTTTCATCAAATAAAAGCTTAGTTCCAAGCCAGTTACCCTGCCTTGCACAAGCCCTATCATCAAACCAATCAATAATTCCAGAAACATTATTCTTGAATTGCTCTGGTAAGATATTCATTGATTTAATATGCTCCTTAGTATTTTCTTTAAGTGTCTCATCAGAGTATCTAATAAACCATTGGTCATCAACCTTTTTAACAAAAACCCTTTCGCCACACCTACATATAACCTCTTCAGACAAATCGTAGAATATGTCTGCTTCTCCCTTTGAAATAAGCTCTCTTTTAACAAGCTCTTTTGCCTCTTCAACCTTCATCCCATTATATTTTCCTGTTGATTCAAGCATAACTCCTGTATGAAAGCCCGTCTTATAAATCTCCTTTTTAGCATCCTCAAGCTTTTGTGTATCAAGTTGGCTTTTAATACCCATCTTCTCACAAATCTTAATCGCTGGAAGATCACCATAGTTTTTAGATGATATTATTGGGATTGGCTTTATTGAATTAATAAAATCAAAATCAAGATTGTATTTTTCGCATTCCTCCTTGGACCTTTGAAGGTCATAAAGAGCAATCCAATCAATAGGGGCATCAGATGGAACACTTGTAACAATACCTGTGCCAATATCAGGATCACAAAATTTCGAAGGAAGAACAATAATATCCCTATTTGTAGCGGGAGCTTTACAAAAATATCCTACAAGCCCAATCCCTTTCACACGTCCAATCTCTTTAATATTCTCCTTTTGAAAGCTTAATTTATTAAAGCACTCCTTACTTACAATCCAGACTTCTTTACCCACCAAAACTCGTAAATATACTACATCTGGATTTATCCAAACATTCGTCTGACCAAACATAGTCTCAGGCCTTAAAGTTGCTACAACAAGCAAATCCTCTCTATCACAAAGCTTCATCTTAATAAGGGTATATTCAAACTTCTCAGCATTTCCTCCTTTAGAAATATCGCTTTCTGATGGGTCAACAGCAACCGGCCCACACACAGGGCAGGCACTTGCATAATACGGCTTTTGAGTTAAAAGCCCTTTTTCCTTTAGCTTTTTAAATTGCCATTGAATGAACTTATTATAATCAGGATTTGTTGTAACAGTAAATCGTTTGTAATCCCCCAAAAAGCCATACCCTTCGTAATCTTCAATGTACCTTTTAGAAAAGAACTCCACAAAATTTTTGGGCGTTGAAATAAACTCAATATCCTTATCCTTTAAACCCATCTCTTTGTAGTATTCAATAGTAACGCTGTCCTTTTGCTTAATCTTTAAGGTCTTTGAAAGCGCACTATTACCCGAAGCATGGCCTCCAGCTGTTAAAAGCACATTAAAGCCGTTCATTCGCTTGTATCGGGCGATCGCATCGGCATAAGAATACCCTCTAATGTGGCCAACATGGTGAAAACCTGAAACAGTTAGATATGCCCATATAATGAAAAACTTGGGCTTATCCTTATCAATCTTTGGGATGCCAAGTCCTTCTTCTTTCCATCTCTTAATCCATTTAGAAGTTACTTTGTTGAAATCAGGCTTTTCTTTCTCATCATTGTTTTCCCAATCGGCTTTGCTCTCATTATTGTAGCCTTTTGTATTTTTGTTATTGTAATCCTTACCATTCATGTTATTGCTATCACCGTTATCATTATTGTTAATGTTCTTCTCACCATAGCCATTATTATCTGTATTAATCGTGCTCTTATTCTTGTTACCTTTATTATCACTTTTATTATCATTACCAATAATACCTTTATTGTCGTTATTATTGTTATTTAATTTTTTAGATTCTTTCATCCTTTTAATCCCCTTTTTTTAGTTTAGCGAACATGAGTATTCTTATTATTTTCCATATCTCAGTATTTTTCCCTATTTTAGGCTAAAGCCTTCCTTTTTTCTTAAATCTTTGTGAAAATGCATATGATATTCTAATATATAAATCTTTTTTAAGGCTTGGCTTTAGAATATGTCATTAATAGAAAAGGATACCTCGTGTTTCAACACGAGGACTTGGTACGCTTTTTTGTAATGAAAAACCTCGGGATAAATCTCGAGGTATCTTTAGGATAGTCGAGGTTAATCCTTGCATGAATCCGTCTATTCTAACTTTGGCTTGAAAGACCAAAGTATGCGAAGTGATGCTGGATTTCATGAAATCAACAACCTCGCTTGAACGTAGCGTATGCTTTTATATTACCAACATGCCTTGCCATTTAGGGCGAGGTTGTTGATTTAGAAAAATTTTATAATAACTTTGCAATCATCTACAAAAAAATGCCTAACATAAAAGAAGACAAAAACGGATTTTTTTTAGAAATTGAAGGCGCTATACTTAACAATCCAAAAATCGATAAATTAGAGCTTTCCAAACTAAAGGTAGTCCTATGCTCAAAATTTAACCTTAAAAAAATTCCAACTGATATAGAAATCATGTTAAACTTATCAGATAGTGCATTAAAGCGGATTAAAAACGCACTTATAATGAAGCCCACAAGAACCGCATCAGGTGTTGCAGTTTGCGCTGTAATGACTCCGCCTTCCAAATGCCCACACGGAAAATGCCTTATGTGCCCAGGCGGTTTAGAGAGCTTCTTTGGAGATGTTCCCCAATCTTACACAGGGCATGAGCCTGCAACCAAAAGAGCAATAAGAAACGATTATGACCCCTACCTTCAGGTATTTAACAGGCTTGAACAATACTCTTTAATGGGGCATAATTTCGGAAAAGTAGAACTCATAATAATGGGGGGAACATTTCCTGCTCAGCCAAAAGAATTTCAAAACCAATTCATTACCTACACACTAAAAGCTCTAAATGATTTCTCACATCAATTCTTTAGAAAAGGAATTTTTAACATTAAAAAATTCAAAAAATTCTTTATTTTACCCTGTGAAAAAAGCGACTCCAACCGTGCAACTATTTTAAAAGCCAAAATTCTGGCCCTTAAACAATTGAAAGGAGAAGCAAATCTTTTAAGGGAGCAAAAAAGAAACGAGAAATCAAACATAAGATGTGTTGGGCTTACAATAGAAACAAGACCTGACTATGGTTTTTTTGAGCATGGTAAAGAGATGCTAAGACTAGGGTGCACAAGAATTGAGCTTGGTGTGCAAACAACATCAGACCTATCTTTAAAAACAATGGAAAGGGGGCATACGCTAAGCGATAGCATAAAATCAATTAGAGAGCTAAAGGATTTAGGGTTTAAACTAAATTTTCATATAATGCCAGGGCTAATAGGCTCATCTAAAAAAAAGGATATTGAAATGATAAAAGAGCTTTTCAAAAACCCAGATTTTAGACCTGACATGCTAAAGATTTACCCTTGTATGGTAACCGAAGGGACAAAACTCTATGAACTATATAAGAAAGGAGAATATACGCCCCTATCAACAAAAGAAGCCTGTGAAATAATCACAAAAATATACCCCGAAATCCCCTATTATTGCCGGATTATGCGAATCCAAAGAGATATCCCTACGCAAAATATTGTCGCAGGGGTTGATATGACAAATCTTAGGCAATATATCTTTGAATCGCTTAAAAATGAGGGTACATTTAACTCAATAAAAGAGATAAGACATCGAGAGGCAGGAAGGATAAGATCAGACCTTCCAACAAAACTTTTTATAGAAAAATACACTGCAAGTAAAGGGATAGAGTTTTTCATAAGCCTGGAATCTATTGATAGAAAAGTTTTGTATGGGTTTTGCAGGCTAAGACTTCCACATGAAAATTTAGCCCTTAGTTGCGTTGATGTGAAAGAAAAACAATCAAAAAGCCCTTATGAAAAAGATGTTTCCAATAAAAAGATTGCTTTAGTTAGGGAACTTCATGTGTATGGGACAGCTATTAACATTGGAGGTATTGGTGAAATACAGCATAAGGGATATGGAAAGCAGTTATTAAAAAAAGCCGAAGAGATTGCCAAAGAAAATAGGGCAAAAAAAATCTTAGTAATCTCTGGAATTGGTGTCAGGGGATATTACAAGAAGCTAGGATATAGGAAATATCGAACTTATATGGCAAAAAATTTAAAATAATATTTGAGTTATTTTTGCCCATCAAATTGCTTGTAAAATGTTTGATGATTTCATGAATCCGTCATTCGCATACTTTGGTCAATAGAAAAGCATACCTCGTGTTTCAACACGAGGACTCGGTACACTTTTTTGTAATCAACAACCTCGCTTGAACGTAGCGCATGCTTTTATATTGCCAACATGCCTTGATCTTACCAACATACCTCGCCCTTTAGGGTGAGGTTGTTGATTATTGAATTGCTAGTAACTTTTTGTGATTAAATCGCTAGTAATCACTTGGGTGGTTAACAAAAATTAAATAAAAATAGCTTATTAAAACAATCTTGGTGAATTTAAAAATGGAAACTAAAAAAATTGCAAACTTCATTGATAAACAGCTAAAAGTTAAAGATATCCCTGACCTATCTTTAAATGGATTACAGGTTGCAGGCTCAAGCCAAGTTTTTAAAATTGGCTTTGCAGTAGATCCAAGCCTTGATGCGATCTCAAAAGCAAAAGAGGCAAAATGCCAGATGCTAATAGTTCACCACGGCTTGTTTTGGGGTGAACCAGTTCCAATAACAAATGCACTTCACAAAAGAGTCAAGATGCTAATTGATTCAAACATAAATCTTTATGCAGTTCACCTGCCATTAGATATAGATGAAAGATTTGGCAATAATATTGAAATTTTTAAAAAATTAAATCTCACTAATCTTGAAAGGTTTGGCAGGACCGATGGTTTAACACTTGGCTTTAAGGGCTCTTTGGAAACGGAAACTAAACTTGGCGATTTTTTAGAAACAATAGAGCAACAAATAGGCAAAGTCATTAGCAAAGCATGCTTTGGATTAAACAGCATCAAAAAGGTTGGGATTATAAGTGGCAAAGGGACACTATCAAAAATTTTTTTAGTAGAATTGAAGGAAAGTGATATTGATTTGTTTCTAACAGGTGAATTTAGTTACTCTGATTTTGTATATGCAAAAGACCTTGGAATAAACATTATTGCATTGGGGCATTATAAAACCGAGACGTTCGGGCTAATCGGCCTAATGGGATTTCTTAAAGAAAACTTTGATTTGGAATGTGAATTTTTGGAACTTGGTTATGAGATGTAGGGCTTTTAATTTTTCCTTTATTTTTATTATTAAAAATCTCACATTGTAAGATTTGTTAGGGGTTTAATACCCTTCACTTTAGGTTTGGGATAGGACGAACAATCAAGAGGATAAATTTTCATTATATCAGTATACTCTTGGTGTTTTACTTCTTTTACATTCAGTTAGTAATTGTAAATTAATCCATTTAAACAACATCTAAAAAACCATATTTTTTATTGAAAAAGTGAACACTTTTGCATTATTTATTCGCAGAACCAAAAGATTTAAATAACATTGAGTGTTACTTAACAATTATTGCTAAGATACATAATTAAGAAAAATGGTTGCAAATTCAAAATCTAAAAAGCCTTTTAAACTAACAAATCAAAGGGCTATAATATGTGAGTATTTAGAGGGCAACAAAACCCATCCGACAGTTGATGATATCTATAATCATGTGAAAAAAAGGCTACCACAAATCAGCAAAAAGACTGTTTATTCGAATCTTAGCTTTTTATCCTTAAATAGAATTATTAAAGAGCTAAACATTAAAGGAGTACGAAGATACGAGCCAAACCTAAAGCCACACGCCCATGCAATATGTAGGGTTTGCGGAAAAATAATTGATTTAGAATCAGTTGAATATATAGAAAATCCAAAGATTAAGGATTTCATATTAGAATCAACAAGTTTAACTTATTATGGTGTTTGCAAAAAATGCAAAGGAGGGGAAAAATATGGAAGAAAATAAAAAAGAACAATTTGAAAAAGAAGTTGTTTCAATGCCTTTGATAGGTGATTTAGCGCCTTCTTTTGAAGCCAAAACGACAAATGGAAACATAAAATTTCCACAAGATTACAAGGGAAAATGGGTGATATTATTTAGCCACCCTGCAGATTTTACGCCTGTCTGCACAACTGAATTCATGACATTTGCAAATATGCAAGACGAGTTTAAAGCGCTAAATACTGAGTTAATTGGGCTTTCAATTGATAGCATATACGCTCACATTGCTTGGCTTAGAACAATTAAAGAAAAAATAGAATTCAAAGGAATGAAAAACGTTGAGATAAAATTCCCAGTGATTGAAGACTTGAGAATGGATGTGGCAAAAAAATATGGGATGGTTCAGCCAAATGCCTCAAATACCCAAGCCGTAAGAGCGGTCTTTATAATAGATGACAAGGCAAAAGTGAGGGCAGTATTATACTATCCATTATCAAATGGCAGAAACATGCAAGAAATAAAAAGGCTTTTAATTGCAATGCAAAAATCTGATAAAGAAAATATTGCAACACCTGCAAACTGGCAACCGGGGGATGATGTAATAATCCCGCCACCAGGGTCATGTGGCACTGCAAAAGAAAGGGTAGAATCAAAAAATGATAATACATATTGCCTTGATTGGTTTATGTGTTTTAAAAAGGAGGGAAAAAAATGATACAAGAAGATAGAACTAAATTATCTGAAAAGACCCTAAACATCAAAAGGGCAATTGACTCGCTAAGAGAAGAACTTGATGCAGTTGATGTATATAACCAAAGAGCAGATGCCTGCACTGATAAAGATCTAAAAAAGATTTTAATCCACAATGCAAACGAAGAAAAAGAGCATGCTGCAATGTTAATAGAATGGCTTAGGCAAAACGATGAGGTTTTCTCTAAAGAGATAAAAGAATATGTCTTATCAGATAAAAAGGACATTTCAAGCCATGATTAGTTTTTTTTTATTCTTATTTTTATTCTTATTTAATATTATTGTAATAAATTATCATGTCATTCTTCCAATAGATTATTATACTTTTCTCCCTAGATAAACCCAAAACCCATTTCTTTTAGAAATTATTTCACAACCACCAAAATACTTCTCAATATACCCTTTAATCATCTTTCCACCTTTGTTGTTATTAGCAACCATCATAAGCAATCCCTTTGAGTTTAAATGGTCAAAGCTTTCCTTCACCATCTTTTCTCTGAACTCCTTTTTAGTAGCCATTGGTGGATTTGACAAAATCACATCAAATACTTTGTCATCAATATTCTCAAACAGGTCAGACTGCACTGCCTTACAATTCTTAAGCCCTAGTTTTTTAATATTTTTCAATGCAATCTTTACAGCCCTTTCATTAACATCACTAAGTAAAAATGCACAATCCCTTTTTTTAATAGCCAAAGGAATACTAAGGCTTCCATTTCCACATCCTAAATCCAGAACCATTCCATCCTTTGGGATATAAGAAAATGCACTTTGTGTTAGAAGCTTAGTAGCAAAATCCTGCTTATCCTTTGAAAATATTCCTGATGCAGAAATAAGTTTAATCCTTTCATTCATAAAAACAACATTAATCTCATTTTCAACAAGCTTACTTTTTGGGCTTTTAGTAAAATAATGCTCAGTTATTATTTGTTCTTGCATCCTTTCAATACCTCAAAAATTATAATTCCATCACTAAGATATGGCCTTTTAATATCAGTTTCCATAAGATTAATCTCTTCAATAAACTCTTCATCCTTTTTAATCCTTTCTTCAAATTCACTAAAATTCTTGCTATCATAATAAACAATCTCAAAATTATCAATATAAAATAAAAAGCTTTCCCTTAGTTTATCATTAATACTATTCCCCCTAAAAATAACATACGAAATATTATCATTAGAAACAATATCACATACTAACTTCAAATCATTTGAATGGAAAAGTTTTGTTACATTATCCTTTCTAGATGTGTCATATCCATGGCTCCATACATGTCCTTCATATCCCATATAACTAATAAGACCAGCAACATTGGACAAAATAGAATCACCCGGGTAATTAACATCTGCTAGTGCATACACACCATCAAGCCTTTCACCAAGAATGAGTCCTATTTTTATTTCTCTTTCATTAACAAAGCTATACCTATTACTGAGCATATAATCAAAAATAACAACATAGCAAATCAGATATATTAAAATCAAAGAAATTACAAATACCTTCTTCAGTAACCTTTTACCTTTCAGTGTGTAAACAAAAAAAAGCAAGAAACAAAAATAGAAAGTAAATATAAAATGATGCACCTTTCCATTATCAAACCAATTTGGGCTAAACATAACAAAATTTGCAATAAATATAGGAACACTTACAATAAAAAACAAAATCATCATATTTCTAAAAAGACTTTTTTTATCAATATCTCCTCTCATCAAGCTCTTGAAAATGCCAAACAATAAAAAAACAAAAAGTAGGATTGGAATAAGCAGATTTTGTCCAAAAAAAATCTTTGAAAATGTTGCAATAATTCCATTGGCTTCACCCATTCTATCAACTAGAATCTGTGGCTTGATATAGCTTTTATTACTTACCGAAAAGAAAATAGTTTTCACACTAAAAACAAACCCTGAAAAAAGCAATCCAAAAAACAAATCCTTAATATCTTTATTATCAAAAATCAAAACCAGCAAAAATAAAATAATCCCAATGCATAATAGAATATGCGCATGAAAAAGTCCAATAGAGCCAAGAATAACCCCTTGCAAAAAAACTCCAAAATCTATTTTAGAAAACAGCCCTTTTGTAACTTCCTTAAAACTAAACTTCCTAATTTTAAGAATTGAAATTGAAAAATTCTTTTCCCTTGAATATAAAAACAGGAAAGTACAAGGAAAAAAGAAAATCCAAAAGCAAATGTCTTTTGAGGGATTAAAATACAATAAAATAAGATTCCTATATTATCTATACCACTGTTATTTAGATGGGGATACCCCTGATATCCTTTTGCCAAGATTTCTTTACCTGCGTTTAAGTCTAGACTTAAAAATTCTCCCATTGCACTATAAACCGTTTGCATTCCATTGCCAAACAAAAAGAAAATCCCTGGAAAAAATAATATAACAATAACCCCAAAAACTGCCCATTTTGAATCCAAAAAAAGTTTTAAAAAACAAAATAAAAAGTAAAAAATTCCAAAGAAAATAAAAATCTCTGAAATCAGATAAGAATTAACATACCCAACCCCTAATATCTGAAGAACTGCGCTGTTAAAATCAGCCATTGGTGGGTAAAAGAATTCTGCTCCTGAATAAAAGGGCGTAATAATTGGATTAATATTATTAGAATAAACAAAAGATTGGGTAAATGGAGCATGAACCCAAAAATCACCCCACGCATAAAAAAAAAGCTTATAATCTCCTGAAGAATTATTAAAGAAAAAAGAATTTATTATAATAATCGATGCAATAACAAATCCTAAAATAATAACTATATTTAAAATTCCACCAATACTTTTAAAATGTCTAAAACCCTTTAACTGGCCTTTCACCCATAATAAAAAGCTGTCTAATTTTAACGAGCTATTTGCTTTAACTTTTTGTTCTTTATTTTTTTTTGTGTCCAAAAATATATCTGTTCCTTTTTCTTTTTTTGTACTTTTTACATCCCTTTTTAGACCCCTTAAAATAATTATAAGTGAGATTAATGATACAAAAATACCTAAAAGATAAACAAAAAATACCCCCATTCTGACATTTGAAAAG
This sequence comes from Candidatus Woesearchaeota archaeon, assembly GCA_035363095.1. Taxonomy (GTDB): domain Archaea; phylum Nanobdellota; class Nanobdellia; order Woesearchaeales; family UBA119; genus DAOSEK01. Next base: position 25,331 of record DAOSEK010000008.1, read on the forward strand.
CCTTTGGCAGATATAAAACAAAGCAGATTAAACAAAAAAAACCCTAAATAAACTCTTGAGATCTCATCAAAAAAAATTAGCTTATCCCTAAAAAAAGAGTAATATGAAAAAATCCATAATTTTTTTTTATTCTGATTAGCCTTTTTTCTTAGAATTTTATAAAAAAGCAGATTAAAAAACAAATTACCTAAAAAAAACGAGACAACCATAATTAATAAGACCGATAAATAAGATGCTAACATTGAAATAGCCATGTATTCATCACTATAACTGTCAATTTATAAATTATTTGGAAAAACAATCATTTTAGAAGTCATAAAAATATTGTATATAGATTAATCTCATATATAGGCTTAATCTTGTATATAGATTAATCTCTTATATAGCTTAATCTTCTATATTGCTTATTTTCTTTTAAATAAGCACTGTTCAATGATATCATATAATCGTATCTATATAACACTCTATATTTAATAAGTTCTATAAATTAAGTCACAAAAGGGTGTAGCTTGGCATACCTAAAAACTAGGTTTTACCAATACTTTTTTATATAGAAACTTATTCTAACATAGTCTAGGAGCATAGATTCAATATGGACAACGATTCAATATAGACAACTATTAGTTCACTTCATAACCCCAATAACTAATCCAAAACTTAAAGATATTTACAAATTAATTATAAACCAACTTAAAACTAATTAGAAAAGGATTTAGGAAAGTCAATCCGAAAACTCTTAATCAAACTCCAAAAGAAAAAGGTGAAATAATGTCAAAATATAAAACACATAATTGTGGCGAATTAAGAATAACAGATGTAGAAAAACAAGTAACACTATCAGGCTGGGTTCATTCAATAAGAAGCCATGGGCTTTTATCATTTATAGACTTAAGGGATAGATTTGGGCTAACCCAAATAGTTTTAGATAGCTCCCTTGTAAAAAATCTAAGAAAAGAATCAACTATTTCCATTACAGGCAAGGTAATAAAAAAGGAAAATCCTAACAAGGCACTTTTAACTGGTGAGATTGAAATAAGAGCCAGTTCAATTGAGGTGTTAAGCTTGGCAGAACCATTGCCATTAGATGAAAATGCAAGTGATGATACCCGGCTTAAATATAGATACCTTGATCTAAGAAGGCCTGAAATGATTAAAAACCTTAAACTTAGACATGATGTCTTACAGGCTGCAAGAGATTATTTTGACAAAAATGAATTCTTGGAAATTGACACACCTATGCTTGTAAAATCAACACCTGAAGGTGCAAGGGATTACCTTGTTCCAAGTAGGATTAATAAGGGACAATTTTATGCATTACCACAATCACCTCAGCTATACAAACAAATACTTATGATTGCTGGAGTAGATAGATATTTTCAGATAGCAAAATGCCTGCGTGATGAAGATCTGCGAATGGATAGGCAACCAGAACATACCCAATTGGACCTTGAAATGAGCTTTGTAACGCAAGAGGAAATCAGAGGATTTGTTGAAGGACTTTACAAACACATATTCAAGCAGGTATTAGGCTTAGAACTTGAAGATTTTAAAGTATTCTCGTATAAAGAAGCCTTAGAAACCTACGGCTCTGACAAGCCTGATATTCGATTTGGTCTTGAATTAAAAGATATAACGGCAATCGCAAAAAAATCAGATTTTAGCATATTCAATGACGCAGAAACAATAAAATGTATAGTCGTGCAAAAAGAATTCACAAGAAAAGAAATAGATGAATTCACCCATCTCGCAAAGGTATATGGAGCAAATGGCTTAGCTAGCCTCAAGGTGAAAGATAACGCTCTTGATGGCTCTATATCAAAATACATACCAGCTACGCTTCAACAAGAACTAATCAAAAATACCCAATCAAAAGAAGGATCTTCTATAATAATAATCTCCGGAAAAAAGAAAACAACACAGATTGCCCTAGGCCAAATAAGGCTTAAAATAAGAGATATGTTAGCCCTTGTAAATCCAAAAGAGTTCAAATTCGCATGGATTATAGACTTTCCTCTCTTCTCTTGGAATGAAGATGAGCAAAAATGGGAGCCAGAGCATCATATGTTTTCAATGCCAAAACCGGAATTTGTACAAGACTTTGAGAAAAGACCTGGAGAAGTGCTTGGCGATCTTTACGATATCACCTTAAATGGTCTAGAACTTGGCTCTGGCTCAATTAGAGTGACAAACCCATTAATTCAAAAGCGAATAATGAACTTTATAGGGCTCTCAGAGGAAGAGGCAAACCAAAAATTTGGATTCTTGCTTGAAGCATACAAATATGGCGCTCCAATTCATGGTGGAATGGGTTTAGGGCTTGACAGGCTTGTTGCACTAATGGCAGGTACAAGTGACATAAGAGAAGTAATCGCTTTTCCAAAAAATAAGAACGCCCAATGTCCAATGGATGGCTGTCCAAATGATGTATCAAAAACCCAGCTAGATGAACTAGGTATATCAATAAATAAAACAGGTTAAGCCGTTTTCAATTAATAGAAAAGCATATCTCTTGTTTCAACACAAGGACCCGGTACGTTTTTTTGTAATCAACAACCTTCCTGAATTTAGCGCATGCTTTTATATTCCCAACATACCTTGCCTTTTAGGGCGAGGTTGTTAATTTAACATATTTTTCTTTTTAACCTTCTTTTATCTTTTTTTAATAGACGCTTATTTAAAATTCAATTTCTATTAATATTTATGGAACTTACTTAACCCATTGATTGAAAGAAAATAGAAACTGCGTACCTAAATCCTGTGAATAATAAAAAAACTATAAACATCAAAGGAAGAAAAAACCTAATTCCTGATGCGGCTTTGCCCTTATTAATTACTCCTAATAACAGACTTGCAAGAAGTGTTGTCATACCAAGTAAAACATATGCAAGCACAGAAAGATAACCTGGGTCTACAACCCCACTGCTTGCACCAATACCTAACTCAAATCCAGCTGTTTTATCGCTTGTAAGACTTTGAATCTCTGAGAATTCAGAAACCACACCTACAAAATGTATTGAAATAGCCAAAAGCAAAGGAGTTCCAAAAATAACCGTAAATAAAATAAATGCCATATAGGTCTTAGTTTTAGTTTGCAAATCCTTCTTTAAGGATTGAGTCTCTCTTATATCATTTGCAATATCATTTAGAAGTATTGAAAGATTTCCTCCCGTCTTAAAAGAAGATGCAAGAAGCTTTAATACCCTTTCAAGCATCACAGATTTAATCCGTTTTCTAATATCCATAAGAGCCTTAGTAAAAGATTTAATACCTGTACCTTCTTTCACAGCAATCTTAATCTCACTTGATAATGGCTCAAACTCTTCTCTTGCAGAGGCGCTTAAGGCTTGATGTGAGGTCATTCCAGATTTAACATTATTTGCCATAATCTGCATCATATCCGGAAGTATCTTTTCAACCTTTTCGCTCCTTTGTTCTACTTTAAGATAGGTTATAAGATAAAACACCAATTGAATCAAAATAACAAACATAATTGCTATCGGGATTGAATATATCCAATTTAAGCTAGTAAAAAACAAAATATACAATACAGGAATCACCGCAAATATAATAGATAATAGAACCGAGGATCCAAGCTTATAATATACATTCTCCTCATCTCCTGCAAGGGTCAACATTTTTTTATAAAACTTAATATAACCACTAGGTGCAAGTTTTGATAAACTAATGTATAACCTTTTTTTAAATTCCATCTTATTCACTTAATTCTTAGATCATATGCAAGTTTTGATACTCCTGATTATAATCTTTTTTTGATTGTGTTTTATTCACCTTGCTGTTGCACTAGGTGCCAGTTTTGATATTTCTGAGTATAATCTTTTTTAAATTGTGTTTTATCCACTTAACTCTTCAATATTAAAAAATAACCAATTTTTTATCTGATCAAATGTATTTTAAAATTCTATTCCTAGCATTTTAATTCTTTTCAAGCATTAATATACATCTAGCCTAATTCAAGTATTGATTATATCAACACTTTATCTATCAACTATTTAAAATATGGATTAAAATTCTACTGCCGGCCTTCTAGCCTTGATCATATTAATTATAATCACCTGAACAATTACAGTAATCCCAACAAAAGCAGTAATAGTAATCTCATTTACTCCCATATCAGCAAACGATGACAAAATAATCATCATAGTCATTCCAATAGTAGGAATAGCTACAGCAAAAAGCATATATATCAAAGACCAAAGATTAAGTTCATTAGCATAGCTTGAAATTCTTGCTCTTTGGTTTTGAGTTAATTCATTAATAATAGAATTAAGTGATTCCTTAAGATTTCCACCTGACCTTATAGTATTAACAATCTGCCATGAAACCTTATTAAAAAATTCCGAGTCTGTTTCTTTTGCAACCTCTTCCATTGCATTATCAATTGATTTACCTGCATTTATCCTTAGAATTGCTTCTTTAAAACAATCAGATATCTCGCCATAATCTGATTTAGAAACATTTACAATAGCATTGTAAAGTGGCGCTCCTGTGGCAGTATGTAGTAAAAGGTCTTTAACCGCAAAAATCAAATGTTTATCAATCTCGTCTGCTCTTTTTTGTGCCAAAATCTTAGGGTATTTAGTGAGTATTATGAAAAACAGGAGCGCCACGCCAAAAAAAACCTGTAGAAACAAAATTATGGTTTGGGTAATCTCTTTGGTTCTAAGAAAAACCAACTGGGAAGATATAACCGAGAACAAAACTCCATATAAAAGAGAACTAAAAAACACTGAAATCATATATGGAATGGCTTCGTATTTAAGCGATGCCTTCTTTAAATCACTTGGAATTGAGGGGAATGCTTTCAAAAGAAACGATCCAATATTTTTAAATCTTTTAAGTCTTTTTTTAGAAAAAGAAGGGTCTACTAAAATAAATATTATTCCATTATCTTTTCTGCTATCCATAGTGCCCCTCTAAATATAAACCTACATATACAAATAAAACCAACAAGCAAATTATTGTTTTACATATTCTTTTTAGGTATCTTCAAATCCAGTTTATATCGTTTGTATCATGTTTTTATATTACCAACATGCCGTGCCTTTTAGGGCGAGGTTGTTGATTTCATGAATCCGTTATTCGCATACTTTGGTCAATAGAAAAGCATACCTCGTGTTTCAACAAGAGGATTCGATAAGCTTTTCAGTTATCAACAACCTAGCTTTAATACAGCGCATGCTTTTATATTACTAACATACCTCGCCCTTTGGGGTGAGGTTGTTGATTTTTCAAGCCGAAATTTTGAATGGACGGATTCACATAACGTTTAACCTCAACTATTCGTGAGACCCCTACACATTTATGCTCGGATTTTTCACTTGCAAAAGCAAAACCTTGAAACTATCTAATTAAGATGCCTTCTAACATTTATCTTTGGGTTTTTCATTTTTTATGCTTTGCCCTATTTTTTTTTGATGTATTTTGTTCTAAATTGCTCTTTTTTTGGGCAGAAGCATTATTCTTATTTTCTTTACCTTGAAATAAATCAATTATTTCTTTAAAACTAAGTTTTTGAGATATCCCCTTTATTAAGAAATCCTTTTCCTTGTAATAGATCCTGAATATCTCTCCTACATCATTAATATCTTCAATCTTGTTTTTTGCCATCCATTCTAAAATATTTTCTTTTTCTTTTAGGTCATGTTCAATTTCCTTAGGAGTTGCTCCAGTATGAAGACTTAATTCCTCAAAAATTCTTCTGCTAGGATTTACTTTTTCAAAATTATCAGTTCTTGGAGTCCATCTAAATAGGTGGTTTAGTTCAATATCATCCTTACTTTCAATTATCTCTGCAACCTCGAGGGTTTTTCTTCTTCCAGACCTTCTATCTCTGAATTGAATAATCACAAGGTGTAGAGAACCAATCTCGGTTTTTGGAACACTTAAAGGAGGCTCTTCAAGCCTTTTTAATACTTGGCTTGCAGTATCTGCATGCATCGTAGCATAAACAGAATGTCCAGTATGCATTGCCTCAAAAAGTGCTTGAGCCTGTTCTTTTCTTCTAATCTCTCCTACTAAAATCCTATCAGGCCTCATCCTAAGAGCAGCAACTATTAAATCAAGCATTGAAATCTCTCCCTCTCCTTCAGGATTGGGATTTTTGCTAGTCATAGGGACCCAGTTCCATCGCAAAGATTTTGGCAAAGATATTTCCCTTGTATCTTCAACACTAATTATCCTATTAGTTGGCGGTATAAATGATGATAGAACATTTAGAACTGAGGTCTTTCCTGATGCGGTACCTCCTGCAACAATAATATTTAATTCGTATTGCATAGCAAGCCAAATAAATGCTGCAACCTCTTTTGAGAATAGATTAATCTCTTTTTCCACAAACTGAGTAATTGTCCATGGGTTTCTTGCAAATCTTCTTATTGTAATTGTATTCCCATTAGTACTAATAGGATAAAGTGTAGATGCAACCCTATCCCCACTTAAAAGATAAGCATCCATTATTGGGTGAAGGGAATTAATCTGCTGACCAGACCTTCTTCCAATATCTGAAGAAAGATTAAAAATGTTCTCTTCATTATCAATAAAAATATGGCTTTTAAGCCATCCTGCTCTTTTATGATAAATAGAAATAGGCTCAGTAGAACTATTTATTGCTATCTCTTCAATATTATTATCTGATAACAATACCTCAATATGTCCAAGACCATAAATCTTATGTATAATTATACTTGCAAGGCATAAAATAATATCTTCCTTTTCTTCAGGTATTCTTTTTCTAACCTCTAAAATAACAGTTTTAAGATATCTTTTTTTAATCTCTTCAACCTTTTTAGGGTCGGTTGCCTCTTCAATCTCAGTTGGAATGTTTTTAAGCAAAAGCTCAATCATTCCATTCACAAACGCTTCTGCTCCTATTGAAAGTTTAGGAACACTTAAATCATAAATTGACACATCTTCATTTGGCACTTTCCAAATTTTAACGTGTGCATCCATTCCATCTGAATTCAACTGATAATCGTATATTAATTCCTTTTTTTCAACGATAGGTATTGGCTTTTTATTATCTTTTATCTCTCTTTTTAATGGTTTAAGAATAGGAGAACCAAATGGGTTTAATGGGTAATTAATCTCTAAAATCCCTTGCTCCTCTAAAAATACTGCCCAAAACTCGACTTTCTTTGGCTCAATTAAAAGTGATTTAGAAACTTGTGAAATGCTAACTCCTAGCTTTTTCTTATCATATTCATCTATTACAAAATCAAATATCTTATCTGGGGCTATAATTATCCTTTCAATCATTTGCAGACCTTATTTTCTTATAGATAAACCATTATGGTTCAAATCTAATATATAAATCTTATTAGAATGATTTGTTCCTCTCATTTTAAAAACTTCAATGTACTTAATTCTTATGTTCCCCTCCAAAACACTATATAACAAAATATCACCATCTACTTCATACTCTTCAATTGTAGGCACGTGTTCATGGGTGTTTTGAGCAACCTCAGAAATTAAAAGGCCCGTACAACCCCATTTTCTAATAGTATTGAAAAGCGATAACAAAATTTTTCTTTGTTTAACTGAAGATTCATAAAGCGTTGTTACAGCAGTTATAGAATCAATAACAACCCTTTTTGTATTATTTGAAGTAATAATATCCGAAGCAATCCCTCCTCCCGTTTTAATCACAGCCTCAACTTGTTCAGGCGTATACTCTAAAAAAATAAACTTTCCATCATCTTCAAGTTTTTGAAGGTCCCAACCAAATAATTTCATTGCTCTATATACATTCTCTTTTTTTTCTTCAAAACTAATAAAGACTCCATTTTCATTGTATTTAGTTATCCCATTATAAAGAAATTGTATACCAAATATACTCTTATTTGTCCCTGCATCACCTGAAATCAGATTAATACTTCCCTTGACAAAACCACCTTGTATTAATTCATCAAAACCCGGTATGCCTGTTGGAGTTCTGATAATCCCTGATTTCTCTTGTTCTACTAACACTTTTTCTTTTGTTATTTTTAGATGATTAGTGTGATTATTTTTGTTTGCTCCCATGTTTTTTACATCCTTACCTTGTATTTATAAACACAAAATTCTTTAATCATTCTGATTAGGAGATACAATTCAAATACACATTGTTTTGTATTTATACATGCAATATTCTTTAAACATTGTGAGTGGGGGTTATAATTCAAACATATCCTTGTTTTGTATCTATTACTCCAATATTCTTTAAACGGGTTTTAACAAACACAATTTCAACCTATTTCTTTACAAGCTTAAATCCTTATATTGGTTTCATAAATATATTTGACTTTTTTAGTTGTTTATTGTATTTGTCATTTCTTTTAATTTAAAAACCTTGTGCTATTTAGACTCTCTAGCGAATATAACTTATATTCATGCTAAAAGACGCTATACCATGAAAACAGGGTAGTCTCTACTCTAGGGGATATAACTTATATGCAAGCTAAAAGACAAGATAGTTCATCACCCGAAAGGACAGGCAAGGACGACTATATGGAATATCCCGATATGGAATACTAATTCATATGTTAAAAGAGAGCATCATAAGAGCATCATAAATAATCTCACCTCATAAACCTACAAATCCTCTATATAATGATTATATGTTAGATTATCTTATTGAAAATCTCACAATGTGAGATTTGAAAGGATTTAATACCTCTCACATTAGTGTGAGATTTTCAATTTTAAGATTTATCCTTAATCAGTGAGTCCGTAAATACCCTTGCCTTTAGGTTTGGGACATGTTGAACAATCAAGAGGATAAATTTCAATTATTTTAGACAAATTAGTGATTTATCTATATAATCTATATACTTCATTGATAGAAAAGGATACATCGTGTTTCAACACAAGCACTCCGTACTCTTTTTTTTAATCAACAACCTCGCTGAATTTAGCGCATGCTTTTATATTACCAACATACCTCGCCATTTAGGGCGAGTTTGTTGATTAGAAGATATAACAAGCTCTACAAATTTAGTTTTTTAACCTTTAGCAAGTAAAATCCTTGAGTCCTTAACAAGTCCTAAGTACTCTTCAAAACTTATTTCTCCAACTTCCCCATAAGCGTAATCGTTGTTAAAATCAAAAGTGATACGTGTTATAGTCGTTGTTGCATTAGAGTTTAAAATTAATCTTGCGTTAGAAACATTTAAACTTACATTCTTCCCACCACTGCTGTACCCAAAAGCAGAATTATAAGAATTTAAGTCTAAATACCTTGTTTTGTTGTATAAAACTATCAACGCAGAATTTCTAATAACGCAATTAACAACCACTGCCCCAGAATCACTGGGAGTAAACTCTATCCCTCCACTAGATAATTCATCTGCTTTAATCTCAATAGTTAATCCTTTAAGATTTAGTGTATCATTATAAAAAATTGAAGTATTTGAAAAATTTAATAGATTTGAGTTGATAAATATCTCATTAGAAACATTAGCAACAAAACCAATATTTGTATGATTTGAATAGGATTTCAAAAAGTCATTATACAAAGAAAGATTTTTGGAGTAATCTTTTAAATATAAATTTGATATGGTAAAATTGGTTTTTGAAGCGTTCACAGAGATATTTAATATGTTTAAAAAATCAGTTGCAACATCTGATTCAATGTATCTAATTTTCTTGGCTAAGAGAAGAGATTCTAAAACCTCATAGTCTTGCCTAGATATCTCTTTTGATACTAAAGCCATGCTAAAGAGCATAATTAGCATAAACATTAAAAGCAGGCTAAAAAAGAACCCTTTTTTGTTCCACTTTTTATTCATTTGAATATGCCTCCAGTTTACAATAATATGGGGTATTATTAACTATAAAACTTCTGTGGACAACCATTAAGCTCTCAGCGCCCTCTTCAAAACAAGGGAGTGAAAGATTAAGCATCTCTGAATTATTGCTATAAAAGATATAGACCTTGGCACACATTGAATTTGGTAAGAAACCACCGAGTGTTGTTATAAATGTAGTTTGATCACCAGATCTCAGTAAATAATCAAACATTTCAGATGTTTCAAGCGTTGTTAAAGTGTCCATTAAAATATCATAAGAATGATGATGTTGTAGTATTTGTTTCTCATCAACAGTATTAGAAAGTGAAAATATTGCTATTATTACCAAGAAAGATAATGCTATAGAAACCAATATATCAAGGCTAAATATAATACCACTTTTGTTTTTATGCCTCATTTTCTTTTCCAAACCATTACTATCATATTTGCCGTTGTATTTGTATCAAGTGTGACAATTCTTTGCGTTCTTGATACAATATCGTAATCTATTGGCTTAATCCCGAACTTATATGATAATACTCCCCCTCCAAAGTTGATGATCTCTCTGACATTGTTATATTTTTCTATACGGCTTGTATTAAAAAAAACCTTTCCTTGGGTATCGCACAAATAAAAAAATGTTCCATTAGAAACATTTGCATACGCTATCATTGGATGGTTGCTATTATCTTCTATAAGACTCCCTACATTTCCTTTATTTTTATTAATTCTATAACCTTCTTCACAAAACACCTCATCTCCTATCCCTACATTATTAAGCATATTATCAGTTCTTTTAACAATTCCATACATGTTGTCTGCGTAACTATTATAATTCAAACCAAATACTTGACCAATTGTTCCCTTCTCCTTGTGTAAAAAAAAGTTTCCCCTTTCAAGCCAAGCTTTAAGTTTGTTTTGTTGGGCTTTTGTAAGGTCTTTATCATCAATATCAGGGTCTTCAAATATTGCTACATTATAATCATCTATATTTTCCAAAAGAGTTTGCCAATCCTCCATATAATTTGTGTATTCTATCTCATTAGAATCAAGATAATCCCTAATCCCGTAATACTCTGCATTTCCTTCTTCTGCATAGCTATCAGAATTTGCAAAGGTGTAAGCAATCACAGGGTTTAATCCAAAAAGCCCTCCCCCTCCAAGGTATCTAATCTCCACATAGAACTCATAGCCTGGTCCAGTTATCCCAAAAATCTCTTTTAACTCATCATAAATCTCATTATTTTGACTTTGAATAGTCATAATCTTATCAACACTTAAAAGATTTGGTGAGGTTGCAATACCAATTGCTTTAACCGAGCTAGAATTAATCTCAATATCTTCCCAGCCTTGAGGATTGCCTGATGAAGATAAAAGATTTTGTGCCAAAGAATCAGATAAAAGCTGAAGGTCATTAATATTATCTTGGTTCATAGATTTTTCTCTTATTGAAACCCAAGCTCCTTCAAGAATTAAAAATACAATAACAAACAAAATAAATCCAAATAGTAAATCAATCGTAAACATCTGTCCTTTTTTTTTAATTTGTTTCATCTAAATCAACTTTATATGCACTTTGGCTAGGTTAATTTTAAAAAATTCTTTTAAGAGCTGATAATAATCTCTCCAAAACTATTAGTTATCAAATTATAGCCCAATTCAAATTCTCCAGTAATCCTTGAGGTCATAATAGAACTTTGTACATGGCTCTTTTTATAATTAATATCTACAATCACACCTGATATTGTAATATTATAATCAGCAATACCATTCACTGTTTGAGGAATATATATGGTCTTTTGCGCGCCATTTCCAGAAATATAAACTTGATTTATACTTGAAGAGATGAGATTAGCAAGTTCAGTAGCCTTATTCTTAGTTCTTTTGGATTCAATCTCTTGCTCTTTTGGTAGTATAATCATAAGAAATATCAAGAATACAAAAAAAGCTATTGCTAAAACAATAATAACCTCAGTTGTTAGCTGAGCACTTTTATTTCTACATACTCTGCGATTAAACATGATTATAAATAAAGAGCCAAGTTGAATTTGAAAACAACCCTTTAATTAATTGCTTAAGGAATTGCATTCACAATAAAAGGGAGCGTTAAGTTCTTGGTTTCAAAAGAAACCTTATCAACTGCATTAATGTATATGTTTCCTTGGTATTCACCCACTGGAGTGCCACCAGCTACATACACCCTATAATTAGCATAAAGCCTTTGCCTTGAGGTGAAATTAAGGCAGGTTTTATTAAAAACAATTGAGAAGCCAGACCCATCATAGCTCAGATTAGCTTGCATAGAGTTATTCAAAAGATTATCAATATCAATAGATTGGTTTTCATATTTTCCAATAGATACATTTACATAATTACTCTCTAGATTTGCCTTGACAATTCCCTTGCCAATCAAAAGAAATCTCTTTCTTGCATCAATATTTATTGGCTGTAATCCTTTAAATTGGGTAATTTCTCCTATGGTTTCAAAAGGAAGCTGTTTTGTCAAGTACTCAATATCTTTACCAAATCTTAAGGCCATGATTATTGAGTTGTTCTCAATTGTGATGTTTTGAATGTTATCAGGGAAATCCACAAATATCTTAGCAAATGCCCCATCACCTTGAAGATACAAAAGCCTTGATGAATGTATAATCTCATCAAGTGCATTTTGAGCTTTTGTTCTGCTTACCCTATTAGTAAGCCCAAAGAATACATTTTGGTTTAGAAGAAATATTACTAGAAAGATTATTAAGAATACCGAAAGCATGATTATAGTTTCCGTTGAAGATTGAGATTTAGCTGACAAATTAGCATACCCCTTTAAATGACTTTTAAAAATAAAAACACATTATTTAAAAATATAAAAAAACAAAAAAAACCATACCATTTAATTAGCACAGGCACCTTCTAGCTTATGGCCATCTCCAGTAAAGGTGTATGCTGCTCCTGTTGCAAGGTCTGTATAAGTTACACTCACCGCATGGGAAAAAGACCCAGAACATGGAAGTGCAGTTGCAGCTGAGGTTAAGGTAGTTGTTTCACCCGGACTTAATGTGCCTAATGTAGCCATGTTAGTTCCACCAATAGTAAATGCTGTTAGAGTTACACTTTTTTGTAGATTGTTTCTTACAACTGCTGTTACCTGTCCTGCAGCTGTAATTGAATATGCATCAATTGCAATATCTGCAGAACTCCAATAGGATGAAGACGTCTTTGTGCCTACCCCTCTGCCAATTCCTGGGATTCCTCCCATTACTCCTACTACTATCAACGCGATGACAATAACAACAGCTAAAATAATCAAATACTCTGTTGCCGTCTGCGCTTTTCTTTTTACCATCATTTTCACCTCTCATTTAGATTTGTTAACAAACTATTTTGTAAACAAATATACCTTTTTGGGCATTAATACTATTTAAATCTTTCCCTTTTCTCAAGCGATTTTGCTTAGAAACAAACATTTTTAGAAAAAATAATTAATCTAACATCTTTTTTATAGTAAGTTTACCCCTTTCACACTCAACATAATACTCTTCAAAATCTGCAAAGTCGCATTTAGAGTAAATCTCTTTTGGAATAATTAGCTTCCCATTTTTAATCTCAAGATTAGTAATTAAAGAAGGCTTATCTCCCTCTTGAGCTGAGCATGCAATTCCAAGATCTTGAAAAATCTTTTCTTGTTCCTTGCCGTTTTTTTTCATCTTAAATTTTTTGGTTTGCTCAAATAGGAATTTAGCAATCTCTCCAGCAACATCAATCTTTGTTGCTCTTGTAATGCCTTGAAGACCTGGACTTAGGTTTGCCTCTATCACAACTGGTCCCTTAGAACTTAATAAAATATCTATTGCACATATCTCTGCGCCAGTAGCTTTTGCAGCAGCAATTGCAATCTTTTTAGTTTTTTCATCAGCGACAAATGGAACACCTTCTCCACCAGCATGAATATTTGCCCTTTTCTCTCCAACCTGTGCTTTTCTAACCATTGCTGCGCAAAGTTTATTTCCTACAACAATTGCTCTTATGTCTGAGCCCCCAGTTTCAACATACTCTTGGACTAAAAACGCTTGCCTCAAAGCAGAGAGCGTATCAAGTATAGATGATGCTGAAGCATAAGAATCTACAAAGAGAACACCTTTTCCTTGGGTGCCATTTGGAATCTTGATAATTAAAGGATAGGTAGCTCCTTCCTTTAGGAATTTTTTGGCAGAAGAAAGAGATGGAAAAAGATAGGTTTTAGGTGTTGGAATATTTTGTTTTTGAAATGCAATGTGGTTAATAATCTTATCATGGCCAACAGTGAAAGCCTCTGCACAAATTGGCGTATATGATTTGCCTTCAAGGGCAGTTGCAATTGTTCTTAAAAGATTTGAATACCTAAATGACCCTTTAAGATATACACAATCATAACTCTCCATTTTTTTTCCATGGTATAACAAGTTCCAGCCTTTATCAGTAATTGACACCTCGATTTTTTGCAAATCAATATCATCAACTACTTCAAAATATTTCTTTAATGATTCAACAACCCACTTAGAACTTATACTTCCAAGACTTATTACACATGCTTTCATAGGTATCATTCCTTTAAAAAATATAATAATCTACTCTACTGGGTCAATTAAAAACCCAAATTTCTTTAACGCATTTCTTCCAATAAGAACAGGATAACTCATATGTGACCTATCTGAGATACTAAAGCTTACAACAATTTTTTTTCCTTCAACCTCTAATTGTGCTTTAACAATAGGCCTTTTCATAGATGCATTTGAAGACCTTACCTTTTTTGCCTTTACAATAGGTCCTAACCTAAGCTCTGCGGCAATATCTAAATCCACTGAACATAACGCTGCACCAGTATCAACCCTTGCCAGAAGTTCTCTATGACCGGTTTTTTTCCCAAAGAGTTTTGCTTTGCAAGTTAGTCCAATAGTTTTTCTTTTTGTTTCTTTATCTTCCATTGAAAAATCATCCGTTAGTATTTTTTTCTCAAAAGTTCTTGTGCCATTTTTATATCTGTATCCATTAATGTTTTTTTGTTAGAGTTAATACAAAGCTCCCAAGCCTTTGAAGAGAGTTTTAATCCATACTCTTCAAGCCATTCTGAAAGTTCAATTAGCGCCTTGGTTGAAACCCTTGTGGTATTCTCATCATAAAATTCCCTTGCTAATGATGCTAAGGGAATAATCCTTTTATTTCTTGGCATGATTTAAGAAACTATTCTTACATTGTTTATAAAATTTTTGCTGAATCTGCCGTTTCTAATCAAAAACACCGCAAAATTAAAAAACACCTTGTAATAATAATTAGAGAAATGATCTCAAATAAAAATATTTCAGAGGTGTTAGATAGGATTGAACGCTCAATAAAAGAATTTAGCATTCCAGTTGTAACATATTTTAAGAACGTTTCAGCAAGCCCTTTTCAGATACTTATCTCTACAATCCTTAGTTTGAGGACTAAGGATGATGTTACAAAAGATGCGTCATTAAGGCTTTTTACCCTTGCAAAGACTCCAAATGAGATATTAAGGTTAAGCCCTGAAGTTATACAAAAAGCAATTTATCCGGTAGGATTTTACAAAAACAAAACAAAAAGCATAATTGAGATATCAAGGATTCTCTTAGAAAAATATAAAGGCAAGGTTCCAAATGATCTTGATGAGTTGTTGTTACTTCCAGGAGTTGGTAGAAAAACAGCAAATCTTGTATTAACTGAAGCATTTGATATCCCTGCAATGTGTGTAGATGTACATGTTCATAGAATAAGCAACAGATTTGGCTACATCAAAACAAAGGATCCGTTAGAATCAGAATTTGCCTTAAGAAAAAAGCTTCCAATAAAGCATTGGAATAAGTATAATCTATTGCTTGTTACATTTGGTCAAAACATCTGTAAACCCATAAGCCCTTATTGCTCAAGGTGCCCCATTAATCAAGAGTGTAGTAGGGTAGGTGTTCAAAAATCAAGGTAAAAACCAATAAAATTAAAAAGTGTAAAGTAAAAAAGAGTGAAATATGGGGATAAGACCTGGATCTGGAACAGTGATTGGTGAAATAAGACTAGATTTAAGACACAAGAAATCAGCTTTTAAGATGACGCCTATTTATGAGATGATGCATGAATGGCTGATGGATGAGGGGTATAAGCCTGAAGGACCATCTGATACCTTTTATGAAAAGTATTATTGGCAATCAACAAATCAAAGAGGCAAAGATATCTGGTATTGGTGGAGGTCTTTTGCTGGTGAAGAAAAGACAATGTCAAAATATTTTGAATACCACATTGATATGGAGATCCAGATTTTAGGGCTTAGTGATACTGAGGTTGTGATCGGTGATAAAAAGGAGAAGATGAATCTTGGAGAGGTTAATTTTAATCTGAAAGGTTATCTGCTTTTTGATCCAAAAGGGGAACTAAAAAAACATCCTTTTGTTGCATTTTTTTATGAGACGTTTGCAAAACGATGGCTTAGGGATCAAATCATTATGCATCGTGATAAAGTTAGAGAAGATTTATACAAATTATATGGAATGATAAAGAAGTATTTGGAACATACTACAAGTGAAGAGGAGTTTCCAAATTATCATCCTGAGAAGGGAATAGGGTATTAATATTTTGGATGATTTAATTTTAAGATTGCAATTAAAAACACCTTAAAATCTTCGCATTTTTAAAAAGGGGATAGGTATTTGTTTTGTTAGGAAATATTTTCAAAAGATTTGTAAGGAATTTAAAAATGAAAAACTTTAGATTTTTTGTTATTTATTTGGTGGTTTTTGGTTTTTGATTTCATGAATCCGTCATTCGCATACTTTGGCATTTCAAGCCCAAGTAAGAATAGACGGATTCATGGACGAAAAACCTCGACTATCCAAGAGATACCTCGGCATTTATGCCGAGGTTTTTCATTTAGTTAGGGGTAGTATGTACGTGAATATTAATCAGAGGTCGGATGAAAGTAGATATCTCTTTATGAGAGTGGATAGTTCTAAAATAGATTTAATGGGAATTAAAACCACTTTTAGATTCTATTTATTTTTAGTTTTTCTTGTTTTATTCTTTGTTTTGAATATGTCTTTGGTAGAATCAATTTCTTCTGGTGATTTAGTAGTCTTTATATCAAACACAAATCATAATGGAAATTTTTCAAATGATGTTTCGATTAGTGAAATAGCTTATAGTTGCACTGGGAAAACTGAGCTTGCTCTTGCAAGGTGCAAAGTGGACAATTTTTGTTATAACCAAAGAAACTCAAATCTGTCGCTAATAAACATTAGGGCGCTTGTTTCAGTAAGTTACACAAATTCGAGTGATCAACTTCTGAATATACCTGCAAATTTTTCTTTGCCTTCAAATAAAGAATTGTATTGGTATCATCCTGTAAATCAAAATTATACAAAATTTGCCAATAATTGGAGTGATATGCTTGATGGTTCAATTATGGTTTCAGGTGAGGATGGAACAGGATACTCACAACTAGTTTGGAGCGGTACTAAAAGCGATGGAACATACAAGGGATATGATGACTGTGATTATGGAAATTGTGGTGGCTGGACCGCAAATAGTGGTGGTGCTGCTGAAGGACATTGGGGTTATCAAAATCTAACAAATGGATCTTGGTTAGATTGGAATGGTCGTTCAGGTTGTGATAGTAGTGGGGGATGTGGAAGCGCATATGCAATGAGATGTGTTGGAATTTATTCAGATGCGTCTGATCCTCCTTATTTTGATGGGTTTGATGATGGTGTAAAGGGGGACCAATGGACCCAAACCAGCACAAGAGAAGGAGACAGTATTCTTGAGAACGCTTCAGCTGGTGGATATATTTATCCTAACATAGCATCTTATGCCGATAGTCAAGTCCATTGGGCAAAGTGGATATGGGATATTAGAAACTTCAATATACTAGGGACTGATTTTAATATTTCATTCAATGGATCTATGAATTCTCAAGTGACAAACACTTTGGGAATGTTACACGTTGAATTATTAGATTCTTCAGGTAACACTGTGTGCAGAATCAATTGGGACGATTCGTGGGCTAGTGCGGCTTCTTATGCAGTTCTTTTAGCAGACTGCTACAATGAAAGTGGTGTTAATACTAGCGCTTTTCACCAAAGAACTTCTGATGAAAAAACATTTGTAACAACAAGATTTGACCTCGTTATGAGCAATGGTTCAATTTCATTCTATAAAAATGGTACTCAGTTTGGGAGTACAGCAAATCTCTCTTCCCAAACTTTTTCAGATGTTGATATGTTGATGGTTGGTTTTGGCAGATATTCCAATTATGCACAATCTGCGATTTCTGTGTATGATGTGAACCTTACTATCACAAATATTTCCTCCCAAGGATCTAACTTCAATCCCAATTATTCTACCTTTGATGGTTCAACAACTGATTTTAATTCTTCTTATAATGAAACGACAATTCAAAGCGTATCAAAGCCCGTTTTGGAGAAATCCTCTTATGGAAAGATTGAATGGGCTGGGGAAGTTAATGCCTCGGGAACTGATTTTGATTCTTACGTAAATATAAGCTTCAATAATGTAAGTGTTGATACTTCAAATCTAGACTCTTCTTTTAATTCATCTGCAAACATTACAATTTACTTTGTAAATATGTCTAATGTGATTGTTCTTGAAAATGAGGATGTATGCACTGATTGTGTTATTATTGAAAACGATGGGCAAAATGTTACATTTAACGTATCTCATTTTTCCGATTATTCGTTACAAAACTATGACTACGCCAAAACCATCACTATAGATAATACAGGAAATGCAAACACTCTAACAGACTATCAAATCTTTGTTGAGCCAGAGATATTTAACGAAACAGGCCTTGTTGGTTCATGGCACTTTGATGAGGGAACAGGGAACTACACAGTAGATTCAAGTGGGAATCATAATACTGGAACCCTTTATAATTCTCCAACATGGACTTCCTCAGGAAGGTATGGAAATGCAATCAATTTTGATGGAGTTAATGACTATGTTTCTCTTTCTAATCTTTCTTCTACTACAAGTATAACTATAACAGGTTGGTTTAAAGCCGATAGTTTACCAACTAGTGGTAATTTTGGGGGTATCTTTGGAACTCAAGGTTGGGCAACTGGAAACATACATTTTCAAATTTACACAAATGCAACTGGCACATTCTTAGGTGGAGGAATTAATGGTGATGACACCATGAATCTTTATTCTATACAACAAATAACCGCTGGAAAATGGTACCAATTTGCTTTGACAAAAGACGCAGGTCAGTATAGAACTCTTTACATCAATGGAACACATGATTCAAATATTTCAACAAATTCAAATAGTCTAAATCTTACTAATTTAAGAATAGGAAACACATATAATGCTAGTAGGTTTTTTAATGGTACAATAGATGAAGTTAGGATATACAATCGCTCTTTAAATGCAACGGAAATAGAAGCACTCTACAACCAATCAAAATCCAACTATGATGATGTTAGATTTGTTGATTTGGATGGGAGTAGCGTTCTTAATTATTGGATAGAAAACGATGGCAAGTTCTGGGTTAAAGTGCCTAGTATCCCCGCAAGTTCTTCCAAAAATATCACAGTTTATTATGGAAATCAAACAGCAACAAAATATTCAAGTGGGGATGACACATTTATAATCTTTGATGATTTTGACGGTACATTAGGTTCGACACCCAATTCCTCCAAATGGGATGTTCATAAAAAAGGCTCAGCATCTGCAACAGTGCAACTTGATGGTACAGGCCATGTTCAATTAGCAGGCCAATCTGCGACAATTTCATCAGGTAACATTTTATCAAAGACTAACTTCACAAAGCCTTTCCTAATAAGGGTTTTAAGAAAGTATGATAACGATTACTACATCGATGTTTCAGTAGGTGATGGAGTGCTTCAGGATCAGGATGATGGGGGTCAAACTAAATGGTGGCATACTGTTCAAGGCAATGGTTATGCTTGGATACAACAAGATAATGACCAACACTATGTTAGAAGAACTCCTTCTGGTGCAAGTCAGGTAACTTTAACATCAGATGCTTCAACAGTCCTTGGTTTCATAAATGTATATGAGGATGTTGAATATGTATATGACCAAAATGCAAATGTGGAGTGGTATTTTAATGGGTCTAAAAAACTAAATGCAACAAATGATACATACCAATCTGGAGCAAAATATCTTTTACTGACACAAGGAGAATATACAACTGGCAATGGAGGTAATCAGTATATTGATTATGTTTTTGTTAGAAATTATTCTAATCCAGAACCAAGTATAACAGTAACAGAGTTTACTGAAATTTCTGGTGATATAGAAATTTCAAACTGTACAAATCTAAACCAAGCTGGAAAAACCTACAAATTAACAGGCAATATTACTAATTCTGCTAATGTAACATGTATGAATATTTCTGCAAATAACATTACTTTAGATTGTCAAGGATATACAATAGATGGAATAGATTCAAATCCATCAAATGGAATACTTATAAACCGAAGTTCTTCACAAAACACAAGTATAACTATTACAAATTGCATTGTCAAAGATTGGAATAACGGATTTCTTTTCATCAATTCTTCAAACAACACAATAGTAAATAATCATGCTGAAAGTTGTCCTTTTTATGGGTTTGGCACTCAATATTCAAACGACAATAACTTTACAAATAATACTGCTTATTTAAACCAATTTGGTTTTTATCTTAGTTTGACATCAAAAAATAATTTTTTTAAAGGTAATAACGCAAGTAATAGTAGCGAGTATGGATTTATGGCTATGCAATCTGGTTCAAATACTTATGAAGATAATTTTGCATATGGAAATGCTTATGCTTTTTATAACAGTTTAAGTACTTATACAATTTATAAAAATAACAACATCACCGAAAATACATATGGTTTTTATATTACTGAGAATAACAACAATCTAACTAATAATACCATAGAGTCTAATGAGTACGGAATATACATTAGCACTTCTGGAAATAATTTGACTCAAAATAAGATTTTAAATTCGAATGTTGTTGGTCTCTTCTCAAATGCAATGGGTGGTTCAAGCGTAAATCGTATCTTTAACAACTTTTTTAATAATACTATAAATGTAAATCTAACTTCAACAATCAGAGAAAATCAGTGGAATACTACAAATCAGTCAGGGGAGAGAGTCGATGGCGAATCCGGAAATATTGGTGGGAACCTTTGGCTTAACCCTTCTGGAACGGGTCATTCTCAAACTTGTTCAGATTCCAACAGTGATGGTTTTTGTGATGTAAATTACACGATTAATTCTACGGGGCCAAATATAGATTATTTGCCACTTTCTTTTAAAACTAAGTCTTGGACATTTCAGATTCAAACTAATCAAAGTTCTCAGAACTTCACATTTGAAACCACTAATGCAAACTTCACAGTTGATTGGGGAGATGGTAATGAAAGTAACATAACAGGTACTCAGATTCCATCTCATATGTATGATACTGCCGGGGTTTATAATATTACGTTAACAGGCACTGCTAGCAAAGTAGGCTTTTGCGCAGGTATAGGACATACTACATGTCAAAGTGGAACTACTCCCAAATTCTTAAAAGATATTTTAACTGTAATTCCTAGTGATTTTGGGTTAACAAGCGCTTCAAGGATGTTTATGCGAACTAATGTATCTAATTTTAGTACAATCAATTTCTTTGATGAAGCCTCAGAGAATATTACAAGTATGTATATGACGTTTTATGGTGCTTCGGCTTTTAATCATGATATTAGTGGCTGGAACACAAGTAAAGTTACTGATATGAAGAATATGTTTTATTCTGCATCTACTTTCAATCAGAGTATAGGAAGTTGGGATACAAATAGAGTTACAACTATGGAAACTATGTTTTGCTATGCATCAGCATTCAATCAAGATCTCAATGGATGGGACGTAAGCAATGTTACAACTATGTATAGTATGTTTGATCATGCCTATGCGTTCAATGGAAATATAAGTACTTGGAATACGACTAAAGTTAAAACTATGGAGAAGATGTTTTATTATGCGTCTGATTTTAACCAAAATATTGGATTTTGGGATACAAGTAATGTTACAAACATGAGAAGGATGTTTTGGTACGCTTCTGCTTTTAATAAAGATATTGGTGAATGGAATACAAGCAAAGTATCAAACATGAATGAAATGTTTAGGGATGCTTTAGCATTTGATCAAGATATTGGTTCTTGGAATATAAGTCAAGTTACTACAATGTCAAGTATGTTCCTTAGTGCAAATTTGTCAACTCCTAACTATAATTCTCTTCTTATAGGTTGGGCAAATCAATCTCCTAATCTCCAATCTTCCGTTATCTTTCATGGTGGAAACAGCAAATACACATCCGCTGCATTAAGTGCAAGAAACACTACTTTGATAGGTACTCATAGTTGGACAATAACCGATGGCGGTAAATGGAGTTGCACAAAAAATAGTGATTGTGAAGCTGGTTATTTTTGCAATAGTTCTGAAGATTGTCAAGCTAAAAAATCAGCAGGTCAGACATGTAATCACACTTTACTGAAAGTAGGCAACTATACCGAAGCTAATGGGGTTTGTCAATCCGGATATTGCAGAGATGGGTACGCTTCTTATGGGGATGGCGATGGACTTTGTGAAGATAGCGAGTCCTGTTGGTGTGTAGAAACCTCAACCCAATGTGCAATAAGTGGCACAAACATTTCTAATAACACCTACTCATCTAGTACTTGCTACTCTGAAGGCTCAGATACTAACCCTGGGGAAAGAGCGTTATGCCTTGAAGGTGCTTGGACTAATTCATCTTGTGGATACTCGGCGTACAATTCCTGTTCAGGCGCATGCCAAAAGGGAAGAGATGTATATTATTGCAATAACACAATCAATGAATGTTATGATGGTGGAACAAATCAATATACCTTCTTAACAACAGCAGGCAAGGTTTGTTCTGCAGGTGAAGAGGTAGCGCCATCAAGTGGCATTAACTGTGATACCGTAATCAATTGCACTACCGGAAGTTGTTCTGCCAATAGATATTATTTAGGGTGCGCAGCGGGTTCTACTTCATGTACCAACACCAGTCGAGTGGCTTATTCTACTTGGAACGCTACATCAAATAATGTAATCTCTGAAACAACCTATAAATCTGGAACAACATGTAGCATGGATTCTAATTATTGTGGTCTTTCTAGTGCCTCTTGTACTGGGTCAGGAACACCTTACAGTTGCCAAATAACAGCAGATAGGTTGAGGTGTGATGGGTCAGGTTCTTGCACCCATGATTTAGGCAATAATTTAGTAACAAATGTAACAAGTGGCTATGTGTGCAGTGGTGGTGTTGAAATCGCTGGTAATACCACCCATTATGCATTTAATGCGACAAGTGATAGGTGTTCAAGTGGCGACCCTGCAGTTGGTTTTGGCGATAGGGTTTATGATGTATATGCTTGCGATGGAGGAAATGCACAAGGACCAGATGTTGGGGACAAAACCATAGATTGTGATACTGGATGCTGTTTTGATGCAGGCGCAACAACAGCTTGCATCGCTTCAGGGAATCATAGCACATATAATTGGTATGATTTTGGGATTGGTGATGGTGTTGCAACCGATTATTGCATCTCTTCACAGGTTTTGGATTGCTATGGAGATAGTGATTGTGCAGAAGGGTATGAATGTTTAGGTAATTCTTGTGAAGAAATTAGGCCGTATTGGACATTTCAGATTCAAACTAATCAAAGTTCTCAGAACTTCACATTTGAAACCACTAATGCAAACTTCACAGTTGATTGGGGAGATGGTAATGAAAGTAACATAACAGGTACTCAGATTCCATCTCATATGTATGATACTGCCGGGGTTTATAATATTACGTTAACAGGCACTGCTAGCAAAGTAGGCTTTTGCGCAGGTATAGGACATACTACATGTCAAAGTGGAACTACTCCCAAATTCTTAAAAGATATTTTAACTGTAATTCCTAGTGATTTTGGGTTAACAAGCGCTTCAAGGATGTTTATGCGAACTAATGTATCTAATTTTAGTACAATCAATTTCTTTGATGAAGCCTCAGAGAATATTACAAGTATGTATATGACGTTTTATGGTGCTTCGGCTTTTAATCATGATATTAGTGGCTGGAACACAAGTAAAGTTACTGATATGAAGAATATGTTTTATTCTGCATCTACTTTCAATCAGAGTATAGGAAGTTGGGATACAAATAGAGTTACAACTATGGAAACTATGTTTTGCTATGCATCAGCATTCAATCAAGATCTCAATGGATGGGACGTAAGCAATGTTACAACTATGTATAGTATGTTTGATCATGCCTATGCGTTCAATGGAAATATAAGTACTTGGAATACGACTAAAGTTAAAACTATGGAGAAGATGTTTTATTATGCGTCTGATTTTAACCAAAATATTGGATTTTGGGATACAAGTAATGTTACAAACATGAGAAGGATGTTTTGGTACGCTTCTGCTTTTAATAAAGATATTGGTGAATGGAATACAAGCAAAGTATCAAACATGAATGAAATGTTTAGGGATGCTTTAGCATTTGATCAAGATATTGGTTCTTGGAATATAAGTCAAGTTACTACAATGTCAAGTATGTTCCTTAGTGCAAATTTGTCAACTCCTAACTATAATTCTCTTCTTATAGGTTGGGCAAATCAATCTCCTAATCTCCAATCTTCCGTTATCTTTCATGGTGGAAACAGCAAATACACATCCGCTGCATTAAGTGCAAGAAACACTACTTTGATAGGTACTCATAGTTGGACAATAACCGATGGCGGTAAATGGGGATGCACAAAAAATTCAGATTGCAGTGCAGGTTTGTTTTGTAATAGTAGTAGTGATTGTCAAGCAAAACTTGCCGATGGCGTAACCTGTGTTGGTGCAACAGCAGTATCAAACATTACAGAACAAGATGGTGCTTGCACTTCAGGCTATTGCGATAACGATGGTGTTGGTTCAGCCGATGACAATTGGTGCTTTACTCCTCATAGCACATATTACGATGGCCAAGAAACCACAAAATGC
>DAOSEK010000009.1:0-13773 GCA_035363095.1 Candidatus Woesearchaeota archaeon
GAGGTTTTTCATTACAAAAAAGCGTACCAAGTCCTCGTGTTTAAACACGAGGTATCCTTTTCTATTAATAAAAAAACATCCTAGTAAGATTCTTCAAACCCCGCTCTCATAAACATTTATGCATTCTTCATAGTATCTAATTGCAGTCTCATTATCGTATATGATAATCATATTCTCATCATTTCTTGTATTTCCATTCTTTGTTGGATTATATGATCCTGTAACAACAATCTTTTTATCTATCACAAAAATCTTATGGTGCATTGAATTTGGATTACTATCTACCCTAACATCTATACTCCTATTTAAAAGTGAGAATACACTACCAAGCGAATTAGCATTCCTTTTTTCGATAGTACCAAAAACTTCACCTCCACTAAGTTTAACATCAATAAGACTTTGGGCAACCTTTTCATCAGTAAACGAAAAAGTAGCAAAACATATCTCATTTGACCCATTAATAACATTTAATAACGCCTTTTGACATCCATCTTCAGGACAAAAATAATTATCTAAAATCACCCCATCACTAAAAATTACCCTCCTGATTTCACTTTTTGTTCCTTTACTTAAAATGCCCCTTTTAAGCTCATTAAATTCATCATAAAAACTTTTAGCAAGACACTTGGATTTGATAATAATCATGTTATTATTGTTCTTAAAAAACCCATTTTTAGTAGGATTTGTTGAGCCAGTTAGTATAACCTCATCGTTAAAAATACAAAACTTGTTGTGCATTAAAGCACTTGCATAATCACATATGCAAAACTCACAATCTATACAATTTGAATCCTCCAAAACCAAGGAAATATTACTATTCCTATCTTTAGGTTCATCTCCATTAATTCCTTCAAAAGTCTTAATCAAACTAAACTCATCTGCTTTATTATCAAATATCTCAAAAATCTCCTCATCTAAATCATAAAAAGCGCATTTCAAATTATAAGACTCATTAACAAAAAATGAGAATGCTAAAAAACAATCATCTTTTGGGCAAAAATATATTATTGGCTCAAAACCATAACTCTCCTCACAAATTCCTAAGCTTTCATTGACGTTTCCTTTTCCAAAACCTACTAAAAAAAAATTAAAAAATCCCCCATTTTCAGAATTTATCAAAAAACCCTCTTTAACTCCAGCAAAAATAACTATCACCAAAACCAAAACGATTGCCAATATCAAATCATTCCTAGACTTATTCCCTATTTTCATAAAAAACTAAAACAGAATTCAATTAATAACTCTTTACAAGAAAAAACCAAAAAAATTATCTATGTTTTTCAACCATTGGATGTTCATGTCCCTCTTGAACTCTCTCTTTTAATTCATTAAGATGGCTACTTTTAAATTCTTGGTATTTTCTTTTATCAATCCCAGCAGATTCAATTAGCACTGCTGTATGGTTTCCACCTAAAAAGTGTGGTAAAATTACATAATCTGCTCCGGATTCATACAATTCAAAAGCCTCTTTAATCTGCCTTGCAGTAACAATTGTTACAGATTTCTTATTTTTTTCATTAACCTTTTTCAAAAGCAAAAGATTAGAAGACAAATCAGGAATAGTAGAAACAATTAGTTTAGCTTTATCGACCCTTATTTCATCTAAAAACTCTGAATCCTCAACATCGCCATAAATGCAGTTAATCCCTTTCTCAGATAACCTACTCATTGTTTCAGGATTATAATCCACCACAGCATAACGTTTACTAAGCTTTGAGAAGCTCTTTAATATTGAAAAGCCAATCCTGTTGTATCCAAATAAGAAATAATCTATTTTCTCTTCTTTATATTTTTTTTTATCCTTTAGATTTTTCCTTTCAAAAATACTTAATAATCTCTCGATTTTTGAATAAATCTGATCCGAAAACATAATCAAATAAGTAGACCCTGCAATGGTAGCAAGGCCAATCAAAGTGACAAAAGATTGCACTTGAGAAGAAATCTGACCAACTTTTACTCCCATTGCAATAACAATTAAAGAAAACTCTGAAATCTGGGCAACTGTAAGACCTGCCATAAAACCAGTTTTTTTGCTATACCCAAAAATTCCCATCAAAATCATTACTATAATAGGGTTCCCAATCAAAATAAACAAAGAAAATATTATTGCAGGAATTATTAAACTTGAAATATCAGTAAAAACCATTTGACTACCAAGTATCAAAAAAAACGAAATTATAAAAAAATCTCTCAATGGCTTTAGTTTTGAATTAATCTCATGGCTATATGGTGAAATTGAAAGCATAATCCCAGCAATTAAAGCTCCTACTTCAATAGAAAAACCAGCAAAATAAAACAATGATGCAAGCCCTAAGCCAAAAGAAATCCCAAACAAAAATAAAAACTCTTGTGACTTTGCAAAAAAATTGCTGAATTTAGGTAAGATAAATATACTGACAGGAACTAAAGCACACATAAGCAAAATTCCTTTGATAAATGTGTAAAAAAGCACATTACCAGCACTTAATCCTGAAGTAAGAGAAGAAATCACAATCAATATTACAATTGCAACAAAGTCCTGAACCAGCAAAAATCCAATAGAAATCTTTCCATAAAGCTTATCTAATGCATCTTTATCTGAAAGAAGTTTCATAATTATTATAGTAGAAGAAAAAGTAAGTGCTATTGCAATGTATAGGGCAGTAGTAAAATTAAAACCTAAAATCATTCCAATTAAATAACCAAAAACAGTAGTAAACACAATTTGACCAATTCCTGTAATCAAAGAAATCTTTCCAACTTCTTTTATAACCCTTGGAGAAAGATGTAACCCAACAATAAATAGCAAGAAAGCAATCCCAAACTCTGAAAATATCTGTAATGTCGAATTATCATGTAAAAGCCCTAAAAACATAGGTCCTATAAGAATACCAGAAACAATATAACCAATGATTAGTGGTTGCTTTAATAATCTCATAACAAAAGATATAGCCAAAACAACCAGCAAAACCAAACTTAATTGAACAAATACTCCAAGCAAACTAAATCCCTCCTTTGTATTACAAAAAGATTAAAAAACAGCATCAAAATAAAGTAAACATCACTTGCTATTAAAAACCATTATCCAAAAAAACAAACTACAAAAACCACCTTTGAAAGTTCTATTTCATCTGTTTTATAACAGACAAACAACCTAAATTTAACATAGTATTTTATAAGCTTTTTGTTTATGGACTATTGAGAGGTTTAAATGAAAAACCTTTAAAGCATAAATGATAGATGGTATCTCTCTAAATAGTAAGGGTTATTAATCTGCAAATTTGTATTTGTTTATCCTTATATTAATTTGTTTCTTAATGCCTTGGTCAAAAGAACAAAGGTATTCCAATAACGAATAGACAAATTCTAAAAACTTGATTCCAGAAATCTAAAAATTTAATTGAAGAAATCTAAAAATTTAAATCAATCCATTCTTAGTAAAACTTAATTCAACTAATAAACACATCAAAGTTATTCAAAAAATATATAAACCAACTCAAATTACAAACTTTAATCCGGCGATATAAGTTTTTTTTAAATAGGACTTTTAATAATCTGTAATTTTCGTTAATTTTAAATTATTTATAACATTTATATGAAATGTTGATTAGAATTTAAGTACCAAATTAATTATTGAAAATCTCACAATGTGAGATTTGTTCGGGGTTTAATACCCCTCACTTTAGTGTGAGATTTTCAATTTTAAAATTTATCCTCAATCAGTGAGTCCGTAAATACCCCTGACTTTAGGTTGGGGATAGGACGAACAATCAAGAGGATATATTTTAATTATTTTGTTTGTTTAGCAATATATGCCGAGGTCGCATACGAAGACTCCTTTACAGTCGTCTTGTCGCGACCTCAAAGAAGCGTTGAGAAGCAATATAATTCAGAAAAACGATTAACTTGACAACAATATGCCGAGGTCGCATACAAAGTGTCGTTGGACACTCCACTTGTCGCGACCTCGAGAATGCTTTAATTATGATTTTAAAGAAAGATTAATGGATGTTTAGCAATATATGCCGAGGTCGCATACAAAGACTCCTTTGAAGTCGTCTTGTCGCGACCTCAAAGAAGCGTTGAGAAGCAATATAATTCAGAAAAACGATTAACTTGACAACAATATGCCGAGGTCGCATAACTTGGTAGTGCGCAAGCCTGGAAAGCTTGTCCCATCTGGGATTCTGGGTTCAAATCCCAGCCTCGGCGTTTTCCCAATTTATATATTATTGAATTATTCCCCTTTCTTCTAATAATCGTACATTAATATAACGTTTATTATCTTCACTTAAATCCCAGTAATTGTAAGTATATTTTGTTCCTAAATGCTCCAAAATAATCATTTTCTTAAAATCACCATCTCCGAACAATGCTCGATATAACTTGCCTTCATCAGTATTAGGATTATGAATGTTCATTCTATCTGGTATTGGTTTTTCATCGTGGGTAATATAAGAAATTAAAAAGCTCCTATAGGTATCACTTAACTCTCTCAAAATCTTTGTATTTATTATAGAAACATATTTTTTTATTACTTCGTTAATTTCGTTCATGTTATTTGCTGTAGTTTCCAATCCGTTAAACGCATATTTAGGATTGAAAAAATATAAATCTTTGTTAAAAATATTTAAGTCCATATATATTTTACCCAATAGATTTTTTCCAATATGTTTAATTAACTTAGCTTCCACCTGTTCATTTTTTAGATTTTCTAAAATTGAGAAAATACAACACTTAAACATTAGGCTCCAGCAATTGGAATTAATTGCAAGCTCTTTTATTTCAGAGAAAATCAAATCACTATTTGATGTTTGAGTAACTTCAAGTAATTTAGTAGCTAATAAATCTTCGTTTGAATCTAAAGCGTCCTTCCCAAAAGACAAAATAAGAGAATCTAAAAAATCTTGATGTTTTCTAACAATTGATTCTTTATTTAACAAATCTATGTACATTTTTTTGTACATTTCTATTATATTTACTTTGGCATCTACATTTTCAAATTTAATATTATCAAATGCATTATCTACATCCAAAAAACCATATCTTGTCAATTCTTCAAGATTACCATTACTTATTGAATCTAAAAAATTCTTCTTTATACTAGGTAAAATATTTTTAGGAAAAGTGGGGTGTTCATAAAGTTTATTTAAAAAATAAAAACTATATATTTCAAAAAATGTATTTGCGTCAGAACTAATCAAACTTTCAAACCTTGCAGATATTTCTCCAAAATTAAAATCCGTAGATTCTTTATTAAATAAATATCGAAAGGAATCACCAGTAGAACAACCTTTTTGCAACAAAAATCCTCTTGTTCCATAAGAATTTTCAAAAAGTTTTAGTATTTCTTTAAAACTTGGTCTTTCTAAGAATAATCCCAATGTCTTAAAGGTATAAGCCATTTTATCTCCTAAAACAATATTTGGATCAAAACCCTTTGATTCATAATATTGAATTAATTTGCACAAATCAATAAATTGATTTTCGTAGCCTTTGCTCTTTAGTATTTGTAGCTTTCTTAAATTTTCTATAAAGTATACATAATTTATCAGTTCAAAATGTCCTAGACCTATAGCTTCTTCTTTCAATAAACCTAATTCTTCCTGTGTACTTGCTTTATTTACATCATTACAAATCTCTGATAGATCCCTTACCATACCACTAGGGACAAGTAATATGTTTTTAATTACTTGCAGTAAAAACATTGGTTTTTGATTAAATCAAGCATAAATTTTACTAAATTTCAGAAATAATCCCTATTTTTACAAAAGATACAGCTCTTTTAGCTCTTTATAGCAGTACTCTGCCAAAGGCAAAAGATTTACAATATCAGCCTTATTATATTCAAGTAATTTTGCTAAATATTCCTTATTATGACTTCTTAAATAATTATTCCAAAGAAAAATTGCGTCAGCTCCACTTACTCCTTGAATTAAATCTTCTCTTTTGATATCAAGTTGTTTTTCAATATTCTTTAAACCTCCAATAAAACCCAACTTTTTAAGTCCAAAACGCAAATCAAAATGCGGGACATTTGGAACAACATCACCAAACTCTTTATTAAGTATAGGAACATCAAAACAACTTCCATTAAAACTTACTATCAGCTTAAAATCCTTTAAAGCCTCATATAAATTATTAGAATCAAGATTATACCCTCTAATGAATTGATTGCAGTTTTCCCCATCATAAAGTCCAACTACAGTAGTTTGACAATGAGAATTAGTCTCAATATCTAAAAACACACATTCATTCTTAAAATCCTCAAAAAAACGCCAAAACTCACCAACTGGGAAGTTTTTATAAAAAAATAAAGAGTCTTTTGAGTAATACGCATTATATGATTTTCTTAAGCTTTCATCAAAATTTCTCTTTTTTAATAACGAAATTCCTTTCAAAGACTTACTAGAAATAAAATCATCCCATACAATTATCCCTTGTGCCCATATAGACCTTTCCTTTTTTAATCCAAAATTCTCAAGATGTATGAAACTGTTTTTAATCATAATTTAACTAAAAAATGATTCTTTTAAATAATTATCTGTTGAAAAAGTCCATTTGAAAATCCATAAAAAAAAGTTTATTATTTAAACCAATAAACAAATCGCATCTTAATCATAACAATCTTTATAAAAAACAAAAATAATATGTTAAATTAGAAATGGAAATCAAACAAAAGGGCATAAAAGAATACCAAAAGTACGAGCCTATTAAAGATATATTTGTTGTAAAATACAAAAAACCCCCTGAGAAATACTCAAAAGGCTACATGTTTGAGCTAAGGCTTGCAGATGCAACAGGTGAGATAAACTCCAAATACTGGGGACCTGATGATAAAGAAAAAGTGTCCTCTTTATATGATAAGATCCAAAAAAATTCTGTAATCAAGGTGGAAGGAAACATAAAGGAATACAAAAACGCACTTGAACTGAACCTCACATCAATCCTAACCCTTGTAGATCAAGAGTATGATAAATCTCAATTTATTAAGAAAACCTCAAAAGATACTAAATCAATGTATGAAATACTAACAAACGCAATCTCAACAATAAAAAATCCCCAGTGTAAAAAACTTCTTGACTCCTTCTTTTCAGATCCAATATTCACTGAAAAATTTAAATCTCACACCGCTGCAATATATATTCATCATAACACGATTGGTGGTCTCTTAGAACACACATCTAATGTGTTGCAAATTTGTCTGAAACTATGTGATTTATATCCTTCAATAGATAGGGATTTAGTAATAACAGGAGCAATTCTTCATGATATAGGTAAACTTAAAGAACTAGAGTTTAAATCAAGTATTTACGCAACTGAAGAAGGTAGATTGATAGGTCATCTTGTCATAAGCTATGAAATGATTTCAAAAAAATTAGAAGAACTAAAGATTGAAGGAACCATTAAAAACAAAATATTACATACAATTGTTGCCCATCATGGCAAAAAAGAAAATGGATCACCAAAAGAGCCCATGTTTCCAGAAGCAATGTGCATCTATCTAGCAGATGACATGGATGCCAAAATAGCACACATGTTATCTCTTAAAGAAACTGCCTTTACTGATGATGATTTTATTTACTCCAAAGAATTTGGAAATATCTTCTTAAAATAAAACCTTAGTAATAATGTTATTTTATAGTATAAATTGCTATAAAATATCCAGCTTCTAAATTTTCTAATGTGTGCACTGGCAAATTTACTATTACCGGTCTAAAATTTTTTTCAGGAAATAACATTTCCAAATAAAGTGTATACAGGGTCTTTTCAAAATCACTATCAAAAACCAATTCTTTTTTAGAGAATTCACTTATCTCTTCAAGACTTTTTCTTTTAATAGCCATCGGTTTATTATATTTTTCAAACTCTTTTTTTCCAAGGTTGACCTTTGAAAGAATAATAGCATTCTTACTTAATTGTGAATAGAAAAGCGGTTGATATTCAACAATCTTTTCTTCAATTAAATAGCTTCCATTTACATCAGGGTTGGTTGAAACAAACAAAACAACCCCTAATTTTTCTTTAATAGCCTCACAAGAAAAGTTAACAAGATAATCAATTGTCTTTTCTTGAGACGAAATATTAGTCTTATGTGATTTTTTGAATAAATTCTCACTAAATATATTTGCCCTGTTTTCAGAAATCTTATTATTTAACATTTTCAACAAATAAAACCAACTTTACATTAATTATTTAAATATATTAATATTCCAAAGAATATGATACCTTAATTTGATTATAAGACTCATTGCAAAATATATTCTGCACAATACAAAATAGTTATAAATTAAAGCTTGTCTTGATTATGTCTAAAACAATACAATATATAAGGTAAATATTTTCAAAAAAGCTAAACTCAAACCTAAAGGGGCAGATAGCTCAGCAGTAGAGCGCTGCTCTCGCACAGCAGAGGCCCCGGGTGCGACTCCCGGTCTGTCCATCTTGTTAGGCTCGGCTTTTCTCAGAGGACAAAACAAGAGTTTTATAAGTTTTTGGCTGAAAAGAAATACAGCCAAATGCACATTAAATTGTGTAAAAACACCCGTAAAAGTGTGTATAAAAACGGTTATCTTGATATTGATTTGAATAAATCGTATAAACAATGGCAGTGTAAAGGAATAAGAGTATTTTGTAATTTTTTGGCATCTAAAAATCTATACCCGCAAGAGATTAGGATCATAAGAAAGTATGTTAAAATCATCAGGGGTGGCATAGATTCATACGTTCCAACTAATGAAGAAATAAGAATATCTATACACACTCTAAAGCAACCCTATAAAGATATGTATAAAATCCTTTGCTTCAGCGGGATAAGAGGCACAGAACTTGAGTATATCTTAAACCTTGAGTGCAGAATAATAACAAAAAAAGGATTTAACTCAAAAAATCTACCCTGTTTTTTCAAAAAAACACAAACCAAAAACAGATACTATTAAATACCCAATTCAATACCAATATTACGTGATAAGAAATGTGGATAATTCCTCCAGAAGAAGACTCAAAAACTACTCTAACTGATAATAATAAAAGACTCGTTGATCTTGCAAAAGAACTGGGTGGACTTTTAAAAAAAACAAAAATACCTAATACAGAAAATACAGAAAATTTGGAAGAAATAACATACTCCCAAACAGGAAATACAACGCCTCAAACTCCCAACATATATCCTTACTCTCCTAAAGGGTATTTTAGCTTGAATTAATAAATTTTCTCAAATATCTTTAGTATAAACATTATAGCTTAAAGCCTTCTTTCCAAACCTCTCAAGAGGTCTTGCCATGTCCAAATTAACCTGCGCAACAAGTGAACCACTAACATCTTCAATAGACGGAATTCTCTTACTCGTATTTTTAAAAAACTCATTCATCATTCGTAGTGTATAACTACCTTTTCTTAATTTTTCTTCTACACCCATAATCAAAATCCTTGCCCTTTTGTATTGTTCTTGAGTTTTCTCATAATTTAACGAAATAATTTTATCACGAGAACTAAAACGATTATACAAATTAGCAAATGTTGGAAATATCAAATCTGCAAACCTCAAAGATTTAGGAAGAAATTTTTTCCTTTGTACCTCTTCTTCTAAGTTAAGTGGATTATTTCTAAGTTTATCCATATGTCTCCTTATAATCTGAAGATCTCTAAAAAATAGATTAATCTTATCTGTATATTTGCTTATTAAAGAAATAGCTCCCTTTGTATTATCATTTGAAAAAAGCTTTCCTGTTTCCTGCATAAAGCTATCATCAATCTCTCTAATAGTTTCATTAATATCATAAACCCCTATCAATGCTCCAATAATATTTGAATCATTTTCATTTGACTTTTCTTCCAATAAAACAGTCAAATCTTGAGAACATACAAGTAAAAGATCATTTTTTAAAGTTTCCATCTCTTTTTTAGTCATTTTCCTGTAGTGCGGATGATTTCCAACACTCCAAACATGATTATAAAATCCAATTAATTTCTCAACTTCAGAGTCTATAGAATTAAAACTAACCTTCCTAATTGATCTGGAATCATTATCTAAACTATACTCTCTTGTCTGAAATTTTTCTATTAATTTAACTAATTCATCTGAATCCTTTGAAACAATAAAAGAATACCATTTATCTTTAACATTAGAAATCTTTTTCACTGAAGGATTCATAACAACTCTATTCTCTTTCCTACATTCATCATGATTTTTTAACCCATCTTCGTAAAAATCCCTAACATTATAGCCTGAATTAATAAACATATCATTATAGTAATTAGGATTATACCCTTCCAATATAAATGGAGTGTGTTCAAAACCCTCTGATAAAACACCAATCCTTCCATTTCCATTAAATTCAGCATTTGCAATAACAATATCCACATCAAAATTTTGTTTAAGATAACATTCACAGTATTCTAAAATATTACTCGCTATTTCATTTGAATTTATTGATTCGAAAAATCCAATCCACCCAGTCTTGATATCTTCACCATAATGCTTATCTCGAAATTGGTTTTCCTCAGAATCAAAGCGCCTATCATAAAAAGCGAAAGCTCTAGCAATTGGAATTCCATTTGCCTCAACTAGAAAATATCTTCCATCACAATCATCAAAGAATGGATTTTTACCCTTACCTATATTTTTAAGTTCATTTTTATCGCTACTATAAATTGGAAAAACCTTATTTTTTGAATCAGTATAATAACTTTTAACAAAATAAGGCATCTTAAGAAAATCATGCATATAAGTAGACGTACTTTTATCAAACATAATAACCTTATGAATAGAATCAATACTTACAACAACATCCCCTTTTATTTTACCCACTGGAATATTAGATATAATTGAATTATTTACCACACGATATGCTAACTCAACATAGATTAAAAACATTTACATACTTGAGAAAATAGCTTTAAAAAAATAATAAAAAAATTATACCTTTATAATAACCTCGTTTGATTCTCCTTTCCTATCAAAATTAAAATCAAAAAACCTTATGTGTGCAGGAGATAACCTAAAATTTCCAATTATACTAAGTTTTGATCTTATCTTGTAAGAAACAATCCTTTCCTCAAGCCTTTCTACTTCTGCAAGGCTCCATCTAACAATAGTTCCTTTATTTTCGTGATCAACAATTCTACTAGGTTCAAGATTTCCTAATGGAAAATTCCTATCTAATGTTGTTATCTTTGGAATAAACTCGGTAATTGAAACGTTCCTAATCGCCCTTTGACTTCTGTTTTTAATACAAAGAACCACTTTTACTTCAGTAATTCCACCTTCCTGGGTATTAATAACATGTGCTTTTTTCTTAACTACAATAGGACTTCTTAACGCAAAATATAGCAGTAAACCAACACCAATAGCGATTAAACTAAAGAAAAGGAACCTGTAATTTTGCGTAACTGTCAATTCAAAAGTATCGTTAGGATTAATCTCTTTATCAAATGCTAAAAATCTTCCTTGATTGTCTTTAATAATGTAATATTCCTCACTTGTTTGTGTAAATAATCCCTCCAAAAAGTTCATAGGAATCCGAATTACATTCTTTGAAATCCCATTTCCATTGTTAGTAAAAGTGTGAAGGGTAACCTTTTTTAGAAAATAATTGTCTACGGACTCATCCTCAATAAGATCCTCATACAAAACAACTGAATAGGGAAGTTCCTCGACACTATAAACCAGCTCATCTCCTTTAAGCAAAATTATATTCATCACGCCACTGTGGGGCAACAAAAAAGGATCAAGACGAGATGAAACTGCAATGGTCTTAAACTGTTTACTTGCAATAGAAAACTTGGTTTGCATCCTAAATTTATCAGATGAAACAACCGCTGTGATATCATCTTCATCTGTTGCAAAGAAATTTCGCAAATCTAAAAGCACTACAAATTCTTCTCTTGGGTCAATTGTTCTTTTGTAATCTACTTTATCTATTTTAATCAGTGTCTTTGTAGTTATATTCTGAGGATAAACATTATAATAAACTGGAAGCATAATTCTTTTAGTAAAATTGTATTGCTGAGATTTAATATCCAAACTCACCCCATAAATCCCACTGGGCAAGAGTGCTGTAGCTTTCACCAAAACATCAAAGCTATTTTTTTTATTCCCTTCAAACCTAACGCCTGTCAATTCCGCCGATAAAGGTTTTGTCGAAACAAACCATTGGTTTGAAAGCCCAAAATTAACCTCTACTAAATCATTAGTCTCAATATCCGAACTAATAGTTATCCTGAAATTTGCAGTCTCATCATCAAGTATAGTATTTGATAAAGCTTCTACTTTAACATCATAAAACTCCTTTGAATTCACATCAACTATCTCAATCTGAGATAGAGCAAAACCTCCCATCAAGAATGCAAAAACAATACACAAAACCAAAAGTTTAACAATTTTTTTCATTAAAACCCCTCCCAACGCAGTAAAAACCATCAAAAATCTAATTATGAAATAATATCAAAACTTAAAAATCATAAAACACCCTATACCATACTATTATGAGAAGTAATTTATAAATTTAACGATATTTCGCATAGTATCTCCGATTGTTCTGCTCAACTTCGTTTTTATAATCCCAACAAACCACTATTTAAAGTCACAAATAAATTTGCCTTGCAAATATTCCCAAGCGAACCTTCTTATACATTTTTTGGATATGTTCCAATATCCATTATCACATTCAAAAGTTTAACACAAATTCCTCTTTTACTATCTTTAATTTGTTCACTAGTCATCTTAGCAATCCCAATTGCAACAAGCTCTCCTTTAAGGCTAAGAATAGCTACCTCATCATCTTCATTAATACCTGATTGAAGACTTGCAACACCTGGAACATTTAAAGGCGCTCCATGACAAATGGAATCTATTGCACTATCTAAAATCCATAACTTTTTAACATGTGCTAAAGCATTTTCAATAGGTTGAACACAATATCTTAAAAAATTTTCATTACCCTCACTTTTATAGTAATAATACGCATCTTCTAAATCTTGAAGAGTGACAAGATTACTATCCTCATTAAATCCAGCTGCTTTTGTTCTTCTTAACTGAGCCATATTAGCGCCACATCCAAGACTTTGTCCAATATCATGTATCAATTTTCTTACATAAGTACCCGCTTGACACCCAACTTTAAAAAGAACATTCCTGTTATCTATCTCAAGTATCTTAATATAATACACTTTTCTATCTCTTAAAACCCGTTTCACAGCCGATTTTAAGGGTGGCATTTGAGTGATATTCCCTAAAAACTCATTACAAGCCTGATAAATCTTATGACTTTCAATGTCTTTATGTAGCTTCATCACAGCCACATATTCTTTTCCAGACTTAAGCGTAACCCTTGAAACCTTTGTTGCCTTAGAAAGTGCAACTACCAAAACACCTGTGACACCAGGGTCTAATGTCCCACAATGACCAGCTTTATCAATATGTAAAATATTTTTAACAAAATCACTAATCTGATGAGATGTAGGCCCTGCAGGTTTATCAATATTAACAACACCATAAGTTAAAAGCTGATCAATAGTTCTATCCCTTGGCACAGTACCAAACGATTTTGCACTAATTGCCTTTTTAAGCTCTATTATTTCAAACCTCTCTCTTTCAAAAGGCAAACTATCATCTTCTATCTTTTTTTTATTTTCATTTAATTTAGTTTCTTTAAATTCCATTTTATATTCAACTTGTTCTTAATTCAGTCAAACAAAACATTTACTCATTCATTAATATTTTCATTTTACAAATTCATATATTTTCATTTTACAAATTCATATATTTTCATTTTACAAATTCATATATTTTCA
>DAOSEK010000009.1:13873-25922 GCA_035363095.1 Candidatus Woesearchaeota archaeon
TTTATACCTTAATACTGATACATACAAAACTATTTATTAATTAACAAATAAGTAAATGCATTAACAAATTATCTCAAAATTAATGCCAAAGTTTATTTAATTATTTTTACTAAACTAAAAACTGAATTCATCCCAAACAAAATCCAAACAATTAAACTATTAAAAAAAACTAAATCATCAAATTATCTTTTTTAAAATATATATTGTTGATTGTTTAATACATCTATTAAATAATTGCTATTTTTAACATGCCCTTAAAATATATTTCGCCAACAGTCTTTACCAAATATATTTGACAAAACATCTAAAATATATTATTTATAGCTACATCATTTAATAATCTTCTGAAATATATATTACACAACCAATATATTTTTTTGTTATATTAACTAAATTTGAATTACAAAATAACTTTTATTATATGAAAAAATAAATGAAAAAAATAACAAATTAAAAACATTTAAAGCATAAATTCCCTAGGTAACTATCAAATTGTTTCTAGGATAATTATTTATTGAACATATCTCTCATTATCTTCTCGTAGATTCGAACATATCTCTCATTATCTTCTCGTAGATTCGAACATATCTCTCATTATCTTCTCGTAGATTCGAACATATCTCACTCTTCTATTCCAAAAGGTCAAATTATGTAAAACGACAAAAGGTTTAATGAAAACAAAAAATATTGATATCTTCCAAAAAAACTTCATTTAACTAAATATTTACAAAGAATTCGAAAAATATATATATTATTTGCGTTATTATTCCAATAAGGGAACCCATATTGGAATGAAAATGAAAAGAATTAAAAAAAAAGTGGGGCTTTTAAACCAAAAAGCAACAGGTGTTTATGTAAGGGTTTCAACTGAAGAACAAGCTAAAGAAGGTATTTCAGTATCAGCTCAAAAGGATAGATTAATTGCGTTTTGCAAAGCAAAAGACCTTGAGCTATACAAAATATATTGTGATGAAGGTTTTAGTGCTGGAAGCATAAAAAGGCCTGAATTCTCGAAATTGTTAGAAGATGCAAGAAATGGTTTATTTAGTAATATATTAGTTTATAAAATAGATAG
Organism: Candidatus Woesearchaeota archaeon; assembly: GCA_035363095.1. Lineage (GTDB taxonomy): Archaea > Nanobdellota > Nanobdellia > Woesearchaeales > UBA119 > DAOSEK01. Next base: position 14,949 of record DAOSEK010000009.1, read on the forward strand.
ATTTTCAAGGAACTTAAAAGATTTGATCACAATTCTTGATGAGTTAAAAGATCTGAGTGTAAATTTTATCTCGGCTACAGAACCAATTGATACGACTAGTGCTATTGGGAATGCATTTATGCAGATTATTGGTGTCTTTGCCGAACTTGAAAGAGGAATGGTTGCAGAACGTGTTTCTTTAGCTTTTGATAAGAAAGCAAAAGATAAAGAATATCTTTCAAGACCGCCTTTAGGATATCAGATAAAAGGAAAGAGTTTAGTTATAGATTACGAAAATGCAAAAATTGTTAAAGATATTTTTGAGAGCAGAGTATCTGGTGAAAACTACGTTTCAATTTGTGCAAGACACAAAATTCCTATTTCTACTTTTTATCACATTATTAAAAATCCTGTATATGTAGGATTTATTAGGTTTAAGGATAAGCTAATTAAAGGTGATTATCAACCCATTATTTCTAAAGAGCTTTTTTTGCTTGCAAGTAATTCAAATACAACTACTATTGTATGAAAGGAAAAATCAACTACCTCGCCCTAAAGTGTTAGATATGTTGGTAATATAAAAGCATGCGCTGTATTAAAGCGATGTTGTTTATTACAAAAAAGCATACTTAGTCATCGCGTTTAAACACTAGGTATCCTTTTCTATTAGTGGATTTACTATAGTTAATTTTTTAAAAAAGTTTTATTTTGGACTTCAAAATATATTTGGAAGACTTATTAAATTATTAGGTATTTTATTAGATTATTTAAATAATTAAAAAAGTATATTTTAGATTAACACTTTTGTTAAATAGATTCTTTAAAGTAAATATTTTATTTGTTATAATTATTTTTTGCAAATTTTTTTCAAAGCGAATTTTTTTGAAAGTATTAAAAACGCAAGAAAAGTGAGAGCTTGTTAATTGATTTGAAAAGTTATTCATTGATATAACTAAAAAGATGAATTAAGTTACGTTTAAAACTTGAATAGATAGTATATACTAAAATATTTTATTTTTCATTTTCATGCAATCTAGAATTGGATTATTTTTTAATTATTAATTTCAAAAGGTATTACTTGTATTGTTTTGTGTTATTTTTTTATAAATCCCTATTTTATTTCTTTAAACAAAAGAGTATAGTATAAGTAATTAGCTTTACACTTCTTCTTATTTACAGTAACAAAAAAAATAAAGGTGAGTTACTCTGAGAATTGATAAAATGTATATAAATCATCAATCTCGCTCTAAAAGGTGAGGTATTGTTGGTAATATAAAAGCATGCGCTGTATTAAAGCGAGGTTGTTGATTACAAAAAAGCGTACCGAGCTCTCGTGTTTAAAAATGAGGTATGCTTTTCTGTTGACCAAAGTATGCGAAATGATGCTGGATTTCAGAAAATTAAAGCTTTGTTAAAGAGTGATAACTAAGCTACATAAAGTATATTGAGAGATAAAGTAAAATTATACATATAATAAATATCACTATTTTAAATCCAACTTTAAATACTTTCGGTTGGGTGTTAGTAGTATTCTCTTTTAATTTTTTTTGTATGATTATACACATTAGTATTGCTCCTATAATCCACACAAATGACCCAATTAGTTTTTGTTTTAAGAAGGCTATCCCAAAGCCAAATAGAGTTATAATGAGTCCTAAATAATATATAAAATTATCAGAAATAAAGAAATTTTTTGTATTGTTTTGTTCTTCTTTAGTTTCTTTATCCAGTCAAATCACCCTACATAATTAAATGATTTTTGTTTTTGGAGTTCAGATGCACCTTTTGCTTTAGTAACAATTGATTTAATTTTTTCTTCAAAGTCTTCAGCTCTTTGCATTAATGGTTTTATATCTATTTTAAGCTCTAAGATATCGTTAATTTGTTTTAAAACCGAAGCTGCACTTCTGCTATCAGGAAGTTTTGCATGTGCTTCTGCAAATAGGCAACAAAGTGGTATGTCATCATTAACTACAAGCATTGATGATGTTACCCCCATTATTATTCCATTTTCAAGCATTGTTAGTCCTTGTTTCTCAAGTTTTTTTGATGTTTTTCTATCAGTTGAAAAGAAATATGTCTTTGGCTCCTCAGATTCTGATGGTACTCCTTCAATACAAAATATTTGTCGAGCCTTTATCTTTTCTGCAAGTTCCATAATATGATAACTTAAATCCCATTCGATTCCCGGAAACGAGGTTAAGGCGTGCACTATTACTATGTTTTTACTCTCGGAATAAAATATTCCCAAGGGTTGAACTAGCTCTTTTTTGTGAATAGCAATAAGCGATGGAGCTTTTTCTATTATGATTTTTCCTATTAGTCTTGCTTTAAGATGGTCTATTAAGTATTCAGTTGCTATACTTCCAACAAGTCCTATTCCCGGAAAACCTTCTATTATTACTGAACGCTTTGGCGTTTCATATAGTTTAAGCATTGTTTATTTCACCTATCCTAAAAGGCTTTTTGCTTTTCGGATATAAATATTTATTGATTATGTGATAGTGTGTGAGATAATAAAGTTTCAATATCTTAGAGTTTCAATATCTATATATTGTGATTTTATGTTGCTATATTTTTTTAATTAACTCAAGCCCTTTTTTTAAATCATGTGTTGCTCTTATTATTTTCTTCATCACTTCAACGCACAACTCTGGATGCTCTCCTATTGCTGTTTCTTCAGATAACATAACCATAGAAGAACCATCAAGTACTGCGTTAGCTACATCGCTTACTTCGGCTCTTGAAGGGATTTTGGAACTAACCATAGATAGTAGCATTTCAGTAGCAGTTATAACGATTTTATTTTTCTTGTTACATTCGTTAATGATAATTTTTTGAGCTATTGGTACTTCTTCATAAGGAATATTTCTACCAAGATCCCCTCTTCCAATCATTATACCATCACTGCAATCAATCAAAGAAATTAGGTTTTTTATTCCTTTTCGTGTCTCAATTTTAGAGATAATATATGGTTTTTTCTTTCTTAATTTTTCTTTTATTTCCTTAATATGATCTAATTCTTCTGCATAAGAGATAGCAAGGTAATCAAAATTGAGATCATTAAGCCACTCTATTAAAGAATTATCTTTTATATCAAATAACACCTTTACTTTATTCTTACGTTTAGTATTAACTTTTTTTAAATTCTTGAGTATCTCTAAATATTGCTGTTTTGATCCATATTTTGTATTTATTCTTATAATATCCATTCCGAAATAGGTCATTTTTTTTAATGTATTATAGTTACTACTTTTAGGACCTATTGTAGCAATTATTTTGGTATCCATTTTTAATATTTTATTTTCACATTTTATAAAGTTATGCCCCTTTATTTGAAATTGCTTAGTTTTTGTGAAATCTAGCTAAGTTCGCATACTTTGATCGTTATGGAAAAAATAATAAGAGATAGATTAAAAGATGACTCAATAAAAAGAGGTTCTCTAAAGCAAAACCACAAGTGTATCTGGTAAAGATAAATAAAAGCATTTTTGCTTAAAGATTTTTCATTAATTTATTGAAATAAACAACTGATTGAAATTGTTATGAGGTTCATTTTAAAAGATTTTAAGACCTGCCTAAGAGTTATGAAAAGTATTATATACTTAGAGTAATTAAGAAATACTTAGAGTAATTAAGAAATACTTAGAGTAATTAAGAAAGAATATCAAGAGTTATTTATTAAAATCAAAAGATTAGTTTTTATAATTTGAAATATTTTACTTCAAGTACCCTATTTGGAGGTTATGCCAATAGAAAAATGATAGAACTAATAATCTACTTGTTTATTTCTATAGGATTACAGATAGTATTTTTTATTCCTGCATACTTGTTTAAAACTGATAAGCTAACTGACCTTTCATATGCGTTAAGTTTTATAATTCTTTTATTTGTTGCCATTTTGTTTAATGGATTGAATATATCAAAGGCAATTTTAATTGTAATGATTTTAGCATGGGCTTTTAGACTTGGCTTGTTTTTATTCATTCGCATTAATAAAACAAAAAAAGATGCAAGATTTGATAACATAAGAAAAGATTTTTTAAAGTTTTTTTTGTTTTGGTTCTTTCAAGGAATAAGTGTATTTGTGATAATGATTCCAATATTGATTGGATTTTCTTATGATTTAAATTGTAGTGGATTTTCAATATTAGGTTTTTGTATATGGCTTAGTGGTTTTTTGATTGAGTCATTCTCTGATATTCAGAAGTTTAATTTTAATAAAAACCCAAAAAACAAGGATAAATGGATATCTTGTGGTCTTTGGAAATATTCAAGGCATCCTAATTATTTTGGAGAAATTCTTTGTTGGATAGGGCTATATGTTTTTGTATTTATAGATTTTTCTTTAGTTGATAAAATATTAGGATTGTCTGGACCATTATTTATTTCTTTTTTACTTGTTTTTGTTACAGGCATTCCGATTCTTGAAAGGTATGCTGATGAGAAATGGGGCAAGGATATCAAGTATAAAAAATATAAAAAAAATACAAGTATTTTAATTCCATTTTTCAAGGGTTGATAAGAATGTGTCTTAGGTGATTAAAAATGAGATCAAATAATATATTAAAACTTGCTTTAGCAGTTCTAATTCCCTTACTTGCAGGCTTTTTAGGATCAATTGCAACTTCTCAATCTGTAGATAATTGGTTTGTTAATTTAAATAAACCGTTTTTTAATCCTCCTAACTGGCTTTTTGGTCCGGTCTGGACTTTACTCTATATTTTTATGGGAATTTCTTTGTATTTATTTTGGCAAACACCTATTAAAAAAAAGCAAACAAAAGAGAAAAATATCGGGTTTATGTTGTTTTTTATACAACTCATTTTAAACACATTGTGGTCTGTAATATTTTTTGGATTTAGAAACATTTTATTTGCGTTTATTCAAATAATTTTCTTGCTTGGTTTCATTTTCCTGACAATTAAGGTATTTTATAAATTTAAAAAATCTTGTGCATACCTGTTAATTCCTTACTTTTTATGGGTGTGTTTTGCTACAATATTAAATGGATTTTATTTGTTGTTAAACTAAGGTTTTATTTTGCGTTTGTATTTTATCATATTACAACTATTTCAATTTCAACTAATAAGAATTAAGAATAAAAATGCCCGGTTCGGGATTCGAACCCGAGTCTTCAGCTCGAGAGGCTGAAATGATTGGCCGGACTACACTAACCGGGCTTTAGATATTAAAGAGTTTTTATGCTTATTTTAATAATGGAGAATCCAGAAATCCTTTTTAAAGCTTTCCTTTGGACACTATTGAATTGTCTTCTCCTTTTAAATCTTTAAAGTTTGAATCACTTGGTAGTTTATATAAATATTTAAAATAAGTCCAATTTTGATGTATTTATTTAGATTTGTTCAAAAAAATGGTTTAGCAAATAACAAGGTTATTAGATAAAATGAAAAATTGCTTAATTTGCAGGGTTAAGAAATATTTATTTGATAAAGAATCAGGATTTTTTAGAGAGATGAGTGCATTTGGAAATTTTATTGTTTTATCATTCTTAATGTTTTTGTTTTTTGGTTATGGTAACACTTTTTTAGAAATTTACGTTTATTTTGTTATGCTTGAGATTTTTATCTGTGCAATAAAGGTAATCTTTTACAAAGATAGACCTAAAAAGGAAAAGTATTCTAATATTATTGAGAAAATTAGTGCTTCAAGCTTTCCTAGTTCACATTCAGCAAGAAGCTTATTTGTTTTTCTTTCAATTTTTAGTTTATTAGGTGGAATTGAACGTTTGTTTTTGGTTTGTATTCCTATGGCAGTAGGCTTTTCAAGGGTTTTAATTAAAAAACATTATGTAATAGATGTAGTGGTAGGGTATGTTATTGGTGCAATATTTTTCTTGTGTTATATAATTTTATAGTGTTTAAAGTTCTATTAATTAACCCAATGCAATATCATTTAGATAATTTGAGTTAGATAATTTCATTTCGTGAAATCCTCGCTTATTTTGCATATTTTGGTCGTTTGTGGTGTAATAAAGAATAACTTGAGAAAAGAATGATTCACATAACGTTTAACATCGAATATTCTAAAGAGATCTAAGATATTTATTCCGAGGTTTTTCATTTAATTTTTTCATTAATAGAAAAGTATACCCCGTGTTTAAACACGAGGACTTCGTACGCTTTTTTGTAATCAACAACCTCGCTTGAACGTAGCGCATGCTTTTATATTACCAACATACCTCGCCCTTTAGGGCGAGGTTGTTGATTTAATAGAATAATTAAGATGTAAACTCTTTACAAAAATACCCTTAATATATTTCTATAATCCAAAATATAATCCTATAAGAAAATTGTTCTACATTAAAAAATAGACATACTCCCGCAAGTATTAAAAAATACATTAATGCATGACATAAATACATAAGCAAATCACACACTATCCTGCAAGATAACCAAGGCGTTTATGCTTTAAAGACTTTTTCGTTTCACTAAATAAGAAAAATTGAATTATAACGCTTTTGAGACATCCTCTAAAATATCATCAATATCTTCAATACCACAAGATATTCTTATTGTTTTTTTAGAGAATCCGAACTCTTCAAGCTTTGGCTCAGAATAATCTCTATGTGTCATTAATGCAGGAATCTCTACGAGTGTTTCTGTATCTCCAAGACTTACTGCAAGTTTTATCATTTTTAACCTTGATACAAAGTCCTTCGCTCTTTTAAGGTCACCTTGCAGTTCAAAACTAAGCACTCCGCCAAAACCATCCATTTGTTTTTTAGCAATATCATATCCATTATGCGTTTCAATACCAGGGTATAATACTTTTTCTACTTTTGTTGATTTAAGTAAGAAATTGGCCAACAATTTAGCATTCTCTTCGATTTTTTTCATTCTTATTCCAAGCGTTTTAATCCCTCTTAACATAAGCCAAGCATTAAAGGGACTTATCACTCCACCAAGTTCGCACATATATCCAAATTTCAAATGATAAATATAATCCTGATCTTTTGAGGTTGTGATTCCTCCAAGTGCATCGCCATGCCCTGAGATGTATTTTGTTGCGCTATGAATTACAATATCTGCTCCCAATTCTAATGGTCTTTGAAAATATGGTGTTGCGAATGTGTTATCGACTACAACTTTAACATTTTGCCTTTTTGCAATCTTACTAATTTCTTTTATATCTATTATTTCCATTGAAGGATTAGTTGGGGTTTCAAAATAGATTAGCTTTGTTTTAGGCGAGATTAGTGATTCTACCTCGTTTAATTTAGTGAAGTCACAAGCAATCGCATTAACTGAATATTTGGGCAGTATGTGCGTTATAAAGCCATATGCAGAACCATAAAGGGTTTTATGAAAGATTATTTCATCTCCAGCTTTCACATTTGAAAGAATTGTTGATGTTATTGCAGCCATTCCTGATGCAAATGCAACAGAATCAACTCCAGATTCAAGTAACGCTACTCTTTTTTCAAAAAGGTTAATAGTGGGATTTCCCCCTCTTGTGTATACATAAGCTCTCCTTTTAAATGAAAATGTATCATCAGCTTGGTCAAGGTCTTTAAAAGTAAATGTAGAAGTCATATAAATTGGATCATTTAATGACTGGTTTTGGTCGTTTTGACCTGCTCCATGAATTGCCAATGTATTAAAGCTAACTTTTTTGTTTTTTTCCATAATAGCACCTTGTTAATCTTTTATACTTAAATATATTATCTTAATTTTATAACGTAAATTAGATTTTAATGAATTACAAAAAAAGTCTTGAAAAGTTCATATACAAAAGATTTTTGCATTCTTTAGGGAGCAATGATTTAATTACTGCAATCTGTTCAACAGTTTCTATTACATTCCAAGGATAATTGATTTGGTTTGGTATAGGTGATAAAAAGGGCGAATCTGTTTCTGTTAAAAGCTGTCTTTCTGGGCACAAGTTGACAATCATTTTAAAGTGTTCACTTCTTTTAAGATTGGCAGGAATTGATAAATAAAATTTGTTTTGAATTGCCTTTTGAACTAAAGCCTTTTTTCCTGAAAAGCAATGTAATATGATTTTCCTTAAATTGTTTGTTTTTAGATATTCCTCTAGTATTTCAAGCACCTTTAATTCAGCGTTTCGTGTATGAATTATTGCAGGAATGTTTAACTTAAGAGATATCTTAAGCATTATATTAAAAACTTCTATTTGTTTATCCATAAAGGGCATCGTTGCATCAAGTCCAATCTCAGATATGGCCTTTAGTTTTGTTGAATTTTCTTCAATAAATTCAATTTCTTTTGACAAATCAATTGCTTTTGAAACCTCCTCAGGATGGATTCCCATGCCACAAAGGATTAAAGGAAACCTATTTGAACATTCTAAAGAATAAGTATTTGATTGTTTGTCTATGCCTGCACTTACTATATGCTTTAGCCCTTTAGCTAATGAGGTTTCTACAAGCTCTTTAGTATCCATCTGGTATTCTTTTAGAAATTCAAGGTGGGTGTGGACATCAAAAAACAAATTAATTCACCTCTTAAGGATCTCACTTAAAATCCGTTTTTTGTCATTATTAAATATTTTTTGGCATTCAAAGCATATCCAGTGTTTTTTTCCAATATCATCTTTAATTGATGTGCCATTTGGCTTTTTTAGAAACAAAGTCTCTATTTTTTTGTGGCAGGTTTCACATTTCATAAATATCACTAATCAGAAATATCTTTAAAGTATAAAAATCTTATCTAATTAATTCAACCCCATTTGCAATGGAAATCAAAACAGGCACAAACATATCCATATTTTTTATAATCATAACATTCTTGCTCTATGCAATCATTTTCAATCTCTTCTTCAGTTTTAGATTGGCATACATGATTCAAACATCCTAAAATGATGCAATCCTCATTCACCTCACAAGGAGTATATGAAGAAATCCCACAAAAGTTCATATTGTCATCGTTTCTTTCCAAATTAACATTCTGTTCTTCAATAATTGATGGCGACTCTTCTATAAAATCCTTGTTTGAAATATCAGGATCATTGATTTGATTAGCGTTAGTATCAGGATTTTCCAACGTTTGTTTATTTAAAAGAAGATCACTTTCACTTTGAGTGTTTGTATCTGCAAGATTTATCCCTTGCATACTTGCAAGCAGTGCTAAGACTAAAATACACACCACCAAAATCAAAAAAAATATATTGACTCCCTTCACAAACCACACCTTTTTAGTTGTTTTTATTTTATTAGTTGTTAAACTTAATATAATTGTTTTCTTTGTTTATTTTAAATCTTTCTATTTTATGTTGTAATAGTTTATATCGCCATAACAGAAAAAAACATTAAAAAAAAGTGCATTATACTCCCTGCTAAGACAAACAGATGCCATATTTCGTGATGACCAAAATAAGGAAGCAATGGATTGGGCCTCTTTGAAGAGAAAATTACTGCTCCAATGGTGTATAATATCCCACCAAGACCAAGCCATAATAACCCCTTAAAACCAAGCACTTCATATATCTTTGGAACGCCTAATACAGAAATCCACCCCATAATTACATATATGAGAGCAGATTTTTTATCTGAATTTTTTTGAGGTATTGCAAAAAATATAATTCCTAAAAGTGCTATCCCCCAGATGATCCCAAAAAGCGTCCAACCAAGCCATCCTCCTATAACTACAAGACACATAGGTGTATAAGTTCCTGCTATTAAAAGATAGATTGCTGAAAAATCAAATATTTTAAGAATTTTTGGAGGGTTTCTAAATATCGCAAAAGTGTGCATTATTGAGCTTGCAAGGTATAAAAGTATTAATGTTGTTCCATATATTGCAAATGTGATTATGTGTAAAGGCTTGCCTTTGATTGCTGAAAAGACAACAAGCAACACAAGAGCTGTAATCCCTAACAATACCCCTGCCATGTGAAAAACACTGCTTAATATTCCGTTTGAATCATGCCTATATCTTATTTTTTTCATTTGAAAAACACCATTTATTCCTACTTTATGAATAGATATATTGTGTTGGATTATTATTGTTTTTTTGAGCAATTAAAAAAACTGTTAAATAAATCTTTAACAATTGTTAGCTATTTCTTAATAAGCCTATTTAATTTAAGCGATTTTTAAGAATTAAAAATTAAATCTCTTTATAATATTTTATATACTTAGCACCCACTTTTTAAAACTAAATAATACAAAAATAGTTTTTGGTAAATAATTGCTATTTAACATCAGTCCAAGCAACAATTCCAAGGATAATTAAATCTACAAGCGTACCTAGGTAAGGCAAGAATCTAAGTAAAGCCCACCATCCAGGTCTTTTAAGAGCTTTATACATCTTCCAATGCCAAATTGTTCTAAATACTACAAAGCCCAAAATGGAAATTATTACAAACAAAACCGATAAAAAAACAAAAAGAGGGCGACTCTTTGAAAACTCAAATAAAAAAATTAATGGAGAGAACAAAAGAAATAATGGATAAATTGACATCTTTGCAATACTGCTTGAGATAATTAATGGACCCAAAAATGGTATCCATGCAAGGTTTGGATTTTTTAGTTTTGCCTTTTTACCTATTTGAGAATATGCAAAAGAGATGTATATATAAACTGACAACCCTACTACAAGCCAGATTGCTAAAATTACAGCCAGAAAGAAATTAGGAAGTGCTGTTGAACTAATTAATATATCTTCTGAAAGAGCGCCTGAACCCATGATACCACCTTTTTTATGTTTTTTTCTGTATAAGATCAAAGATTTTTTTACTAACTCATAAAATATATACTGATTCTTAATTAATTTTATTAATTTTATTAATTTTATTAATTTTATTAATTTTATTAATTTATTTAAATATAAAAAATTTTCTAAAAAAAATCTTATTTTAAATTTCTACAACAAAAATTAAAATTAAATTATTAATTGAACATAAAGAACATAGACATAATTTAATAAAATTAACCAGTCTTAATAATGTAAAAATAAAATAATGTAAAAATAAAATAATGTAAAAATAAAATAATGTAAAAATAAAATAATG
>DAOSEK010000009.1:26022-30804 GCA_035363095.1 Candidatus Woesearchaeota archaeon
TAAAAACAAAATATTTGCGAATTTAAGCAAACTAAACAGAAGTTGAAATCTAATAACGTATAAGAAGGAAATAATTCAAAAAATGTGGGAAGGTTAAAATCTAAAAAGATTTATGGAAGCCAAGACTTGGGATTGTTTATCTTATCAGGAAGGTATTTTGTCATTACAAAATTTAAATCATATTTTGCAAACGCCTGTTGCTCTGCTCTTTTGCCCATATCAATCTGCATCTTTATTGCCTGTTGCCATTCTTTATGATGCTTTACAAATGGATCGTTTTTGATTGCATCTTTTCCCCTTTTAATGTCAACCTCTTTAAGATTATGTGTTGGAAGCTTATAATCAACTATGTCCTGTGGTGTTACTCCGATAAATCTTGCAACTGGAACGCAAAAAAATTCATTTATGTGTGCTGCGTTTCCTGAGCCTACCTTAAGGGTTCTATATATGTTCATGTAACCATAAAAATCTCCATCTGTAAATACATAGACCGGAAGTTTTTTTGAATCAGATAGTCTTCTTATAAATCTTCTACATGCCCTTGTTGGAACACCACCCATTGATACCAAAATACATTTAGCCTTATCCCAGTATTTGTGCTTTACTAATCTTTGAAACGCACCACCTGTTTCAACAGCAAGCACAAATTTAGCAGTTGTTTCAAATTCTAGATGCTCTACAGAGCTTGGGATTGAGTAAGCTCCACTCCCCATCTTTTTACAATCAACCCTTATTTTTTCTTTTGTATCTGGATCCCTATCAATTACTACAAGGTCTCCTGCAACATCCCCACCTCTTTCTTCAGGAATGAATCCTAATTGTTCCCTATTTACATAAAGCATTGCTTCAACATCATCCATTACAGTATCTGATTCAGGTTGATTGTTAAATCTTGCTTCTTCCCAATTGTATGCTGTATAGTAAGCTTCTCTTTTGGTTGCAATATCATTTGTGTCTAAAAGACTTTTTGATAACTGCATCATCCTAAGGGTTTGGGCAAAAGACCTAGATGTTGCAGCTGTGAGAGTCCTGTTTTTAAGAATCCTATTTAACCTGAAATATCCATCTTTATCATCATATGCAACATTAGAAAGTGACCTTAACGGAATTTTTAGTTCGGGTGATTTTAATAACTCAATATCTTTTTTTATATCTGATACTACATCAATTATTTTTTGATTGACCTCTTTACTCATTCCATATCAGCTCCTAGATTATCATAATCTTCTTCTTTATAATCATAATCCTCACTGGACTCATCGTTTTCATCTTTTTTGGAGGTTTTTTTATTTTTCTTTGTTTTTTTTGTGGACTCAGTTGAATTTGCATCCTGCAGGATATCATCTTCTAAAAGCCCTCCACTTATGCCTAAGGCCATAGATTCATCAAATTCCTCGTTTGCTGATGCATCAAACTCAAGCTTTTCAAGCTTTCCTCTTTTTTGCTCTAAAATCGTAATGAGTTTTGATTCTAGCTCTTTTTTTACATCCTCACTTTGGCTTAACATCTCTGCAACAGATTGGGCAATATGAGGAATAAATTTTGATATATATGACCTTTTTTTGAATTCATCTTTGACTCTGCCTTTTTTGGATACATATTTCTGAAGCTCTCTGCCAACCTGTTGAAGAGCTAATTTTATTTCTTTAATAATCTCTGGATAGCTTGCTATTGCTTCTTTTGCTTCACTTGTGTAAGGAGTCCATACAGAAGCCATGTGAAGAACTATAAGTAATGGACCTATTGGTAATGAGCCTCTTGATTGGTTTAATCCATAACTTTTCCAAGAGGTTGCGATTACAGATTTTGTAAAGGCACATGCTCCTGCCTGATAGAGCAATGGAACCCTATTAGCAAATCTAAGAATTGTTGCAGGTTGATCACCTGAGATATTTCCTCCATATGCAATAGATGCCTCTATTACAAATGGGTTTCCTCTATATACTGCAGGAGGTCTTGAAATGGTTTTGTAGAATTCTGCATTGACCTCTTTTTTAATACCTTTTTCAAGCTGTTCTTCACCAATCGGAGATAAACAATCTACCGGAGGATTCATAATCTTAACTTTTTTTATTGCATTTATTATATGTTCAGCTTGATTCCTGTCTATATCTTTTGGTTTGTGGGTTGGTGATATTCCTGCGAGTTCTAGTATCTCTGTTGCAACTGTAGTACTTACCCTTGAAAATTCACTTGTGAGAAATGAGTGTGAGGTTTTTTGAGTTGTTAATTTAAGCATTTTAATTAAAGCCCCTAATTCCACACCATAGGGATGGGGTTTTATTGATTTAGCCTCCTTAGGCATTTCTTCAACAGCTCTTGCATATATTGTTTGCTCTGCTTTTGGGTTTGTATAAACAATGGTTGCATGGGGATTTACAATCGCCACTTGTTTAAGATATTCATCAACAGATTGACTTCCCTTGTAATAATTCGCTTCAAGGTCAAGTTCAATTTTTGTACCATTTTCTTTCTCCCATTCAGGATTTTCTTCCTTTTGAATCACAGGGATATTTCTTTGTGTATCAATTAACAACTCACAATAGTATGCTGGTTTGTTTTGAGAGGTTTTTGATATAATCCTAATTGGTTTTCCTGTAGTAAGTTGGGCATATAATCCTGCAGCAGAGATTCCTATTCCTTGTTGACCCCTGCTTTGTTTCATTGCATGGAATTTAGAGCCATACAACAGTTTTGCAAAAATCTTTGGAACCTGTTCTTTTACAATCCCTGGACCATTATCTTCTATTATTATTCTATATCTATCATCACTCATGGCAATTATTTCAATATATAATTCAGGCAGTATACCTGCTTCTTCACAAGCATCAAGTGAGTTATCTACTGCTTCCTTAACTGCTGTGAGAAGTGCTTTTCTGGGGTTATCAAACCCTAAAAGATGTCTGTTTTTTTCAAAGAATTCAGCTATTGAAATTTCTCGTTGTGCTTTAGCAAGTTCTTCAGCTGTTCTTTTATGTGCTTGAGTTTTTGGTTTTGGTTTTTTCGAGTCTAAATCACTAACTAAAGTCTTATCTGATTCTATTAAATCTTTAGTATCTTGTTTATTTGATTCTTTTGTATTATCAAGTTTTTCTTTTCCAAAGCTTAAAAGAGTTGAATTGTTATCCATTTAATACCCCTCTATTTTAAAAAAATTTAAAAACAAATTATTAAGATGTTTAATAATCATTTTATTTTTAATTAATTTTCAAGTGTGATTTCTAAAAAAATTGCTTTATTTAAAAAACTTTTGAAATTGATAAATCTGTAAGTTAAAATGAAAAATCTCTGCAGAAATGCTTGAAGGCATCACGCTGATATTCGAGGGTAATGGTTATGTGAATGTCTATTCAAACTTTCGGCTTGAAAAAGCAAAGTGTGCGAATGAATGAGACTTCACTAAATCAACAATCTCGCCCTAAAGGGCGAGGTATGTTGGTAATATAAAAGCATGCGCTACGTTCAAGCGAGGTTGTAGATTACAAAAAAGCGTACCGAGTTCTCATGTAAAAACACGAGGTATGCTTTTCTATTAATGAAATTAATTAAAGTGAGGTATAGTAAAGAATTATTTTATTTTGTTGTCTTTATTATTTCTTATATTGTTTATATCTAAATTGAAGAGAATTTTGTTAAAATTATTGTTGGTTTAATATTTAAATTAAGAACAGATTTAATTATAAAGATTGATTGCATGATTTATTTGTTAGAATTATTTTGAATTTTAGTAACTATTTCGCAAGAATTCTTTTTCGTTGTCGTCTTTAAATTTGATTTGAGATTCATCAATGTAGTCTTCTTCTCTTCTTACTTTTCTTTTTCGCTCAAGATATGAATAAACATTAGCATGCTGACTTCCCTGAAGTAATGAGATCATCGCATCCTTTGCATTTTTTACATCAAAAACCTTGCCGATGATTGCAACAGTTTTCCCAAAGACACATATTTTTGTCTGGGTTAGTTGCTCTATTGTTTTTCTGGCTTTCCCTTGGTCTCCAATCACTCTTCCTCTAAGTCTAACCATGCTTTTTTT
Organism: Candidatus Woesearchaeota archaeon; assembly: GCA_035363095.1. GTDB lineage: Archaea > Nanobdellota > Nanobdellia > Woesearchaeales > UBA119 > DAOSEK01. The sequence continues at coordinate 30,056 of DAOSEK010000009.1, forward strand.
TGTTCCTGCAAAATCAGGAATGTTTATTATTTCTAAGAAGTTTTCTTTATCAAAAAGAGCTTGGGCAATCTCCGGATTTACCCCTCTCCCGATTGATGTGACAATGTTCTTTAAATCAAAAAGTTTTAAAGGATCTTTTCCGGATATTTTTACTTCCCCTTCTTCGGAATCTATTTCTATTTCACATCCTGAGCGTTTAGAAAGCTTGTTTTTTGTAATACCACTTTTTCCAATTAATGGAGCGATTCTGGCCTTTGGAATTTTGATTTGGTAAAAGTAAGTTTTTTCTTTATTTTTATTTAAATTAGTTTCTTGAATTTCTCGATTAACAATTGATTTCGTTGATTTAGTAGTGTTTAAACTATGGTTATCATTTTGTGATAATCCAGTTGTATTTTCAATGATTTCATTTGATTTTTTCTTTAGGGGCATAATATTTGGGAGATGGTATTGCCTTTTTAAAGCTTTTGTGTTGAAATATGGGCTTTGAAAGGCGTCTATTTCATAATAATTATGTTTTTTAGACTTTCACTAGAGGCAACATAATCTAGTATACCAAAGTAAGATTGCGCACATTGCCTCACTAAGTTAAGTAATCTAAGTTAAGTAATCTAAGTTAAGTACTCTAAGTTAAGTACTCTAAGTTAAGTACTCTAAGTTAAGTACTCTAAGTTAAGTACTCTAAGTTAAGTACTCTAAGTTAAGTAATCTAAGTTAAGTAATCTAAGTTAAGTAATCTAAGTTAAGTA
>DAOSEK010000009.1:30904-45426 GCA_035363095.1 Candidatus Woesearchaeota archaeon
TCTAAGTTAAGTAATCTAAGTTAAGTAATCTAAGTTAAGTAATCTAAGTTAAGTAATCTAAGTTAAGTAATCTAAGTTAAGTAATCTGTAGAAACTTATAACGATATGCCTACTAAATCTATCTTGGACAAAGTAGTTTTTTGGTATTATCATGAAGAATTTATTTCTCATCAAGAAGCGTTGTTGATTGTTTATGAAAATTTTTGAAGATATACTTTGGAAAGATATAGGTAATATATTTAATAATGCAAGATATAAAAATTATTAAAGGTTTGAATTTTTTAAAGAAGCATTCATTTTGTACAATTTTTTGCTCGATTTCATGAAATCCTCGTTCATTTGCATACTTTGGTCTGGAGGCCAAAAGTTTGAATAGACGGGTTCACGAAATCTGGAAATTTTGGCATACTTTAATCTTGAAGATTGATCTTGAAGGTCTTTGTAAGTAAAGAAGGATTTACAAAGACTTAGTCACTGACAAATAATCTGCAACAATTTAGTCAGGTGCCTTATAGGATTTGTGCTTAAAATATAGTTTATTTTAAATACAAGGTTTTGTTTTTTAGAAGTATAAATGGGATAGAAAGGGGGCGGTTTAATTGGAGTTTAAAGAAGAAAAGACAAAGGGTTTTAAAGATGAGATGAATGAATTTTCTAAGTATTTAATTACGTTTGAAGGAAATGATGGCTCAGGTAAAGGAACCCAAATAGAAAAAGCCTTTGAATTCATTAAAAAAACTGTAAAAGAGCTTGATATTGATGTTAATAATGTTGTAAAAACCTTTGAACCGGGTGGAACTTACATAAGTGATAAAATACGTGAGATTATACTTCTTAATACAAAAGAATATGAAAGAAAGTATAATATTGAAAATGAAGTGATGGACTCAAGAGCTGAACTTTTACTGTATTTGAGTTCAAGAGCACAACACACAACTAATGTATTAATCCCGCATTTAAAGAATAAAGACATTGTAATTTGTTCAAGATATGCTGACTCTTCTTTTGCCTACCAAGGCTTTGGTAGAGAAATTAATAAAATCATTGATGTAAATTTTCTTAATAATTTTGCAACATATGGTCTTATCCCTGGACTTACAATTTATCTTTATCTTGAGGATGTTTATACTGGTATTCAAAGAAAATTAAACCAAAAATCAGAACTTGACAGACTTGAGCTTGAAGATGCTAAATTTATTTTGAGAGTAAAAGAAGGTTTTGAAACACTCTCAGAAAGTTATCCTGAAAGGATTAAACCAGTAAATGCTTCAAAAGATTTTAAGTACGTACAAGAAGAGATTGAGATTTTACTCAAAGATTACCTAATAAGAAACTTTAAAAAGTAGCTAATAAGCTCTCTTAGAAATAGAGCTAATAGGCATAATAGAACATGGCCACTAAAATATCAATTCGTGAAATTATGTACCACATCTGGTGCCAGTGTAATAAACTCTGTAATTTTAGATAGAGCCAGCTAATAAAAAGATTTAAATAGCAGGATATATTTGTTTTGATTGCAAAATTAAGCCTTTTGTTATACCCGAATTATATTAGAGTGTAGAATAGGATAGAATATTTTTAAGGTGAATATCATTTGTTTGATTCAAAAAAAGCAAAGGTTGTAGTACGCAATTTAAGGATTGCATTCTCTAAGATAAGAGAGGAGTTTGACGACCAAAGAGAAGCCATTAATGAGAATACAAATGAGATTCAGTCTAATTTTGAGCTTTCTTGTGAACTTGATAAGAAGATTGATAAGCTATCAGAAAGGCTTGATAATATCCAGATTTACCTTTCTGAAATATCAAGAATGCTTAATATTGAGCCCATTGAAAAAGACCAAAACGATTATCTTAAGGTTAATGTAAAGCTTACACGGCATGAAAAAGAGGTTTTTGGTCTTGTATATTGTCTTTGTGAGCAAAATATAAGACCTACTTTAAAAAGGGTTTCTACAAGACTTGGATACACAAGTGATATGGCTAAAGGGCATTTACTGTCTTTAATGGAGAAAGGTATTCCACTAACATTAGCAAAAACCAAAGATGACATTTTGATTGATATAGAGCCAGGTTTTAGAAAGCTTCAGGCTAAAAAGAATATTTTGGATATTGATAATTCTGTATTTTCTAAGGTTTAAATTTACTAAATTCTATACACATTGCTAAAAATTATATTCAAACGAAACACCCTTGTGCAAAGTAGTTTTACCAAACTTTTTTTAAAAGCCATATAGTTGATTTTCTTCATTAGAAACTAACATTAAAACCAACCCAAATAAAACTACTTTTTTAAATTTTTCACTTTCAGAAATTCTTTTATTTGCATGTACCTTGTTTGCCATATATTTACAAATAGTATCTATTTTCTGATCAAAAGAAAGTGGTTTTGGACTATCATAAAATGGAAACATTAATTTTGTAGACCAATAAGATAAAACCTCTGAAATATGAGAGAAATGTGGGAATTTTCCCAAACTCTCAATTATTAATTCGTTTAAATTTAAAGGATTCATGAATTCTTTTTTTGATTCTTCTAAACTTTCATGAAAGATTTTGGGGATATAACACTTAAAATATTCATTGCATTTATTTTCGAGTTCTATTGTAAAATCTGTCGGAGACACAAAAAAATCCAAAGTTTTAGGGAGTATCTTATCTTCATGCATTTGATCTCCTTTAAGTGAAGAATAAAGTTGGGCGTACATTGCTTGTCTTACTAAACAAAAGTCTTTACTCATTTCTTTATAAGATTGTTCTTCTTCAGAATCCAAAACAATTCCCTCTTTTTTACACAACTCTGATATGATATTATAGAGCATATCCATTTTTATTACACTTTTCACAAATAATATTTTAACATTGCTTTAAGCTATTGATTAAATTGGCAAGAAATAAAGCTTTTTAAAGATATTGAGAGAAAAGGTAGTAAATTATACTAAAAAATCGGCAATAATTTCTCTTTTTCAAAATATACACCAAAAAGACTACAGTTTTTTTAAATAAGCAAAATGTTATGATTTTTAAGAGATAGAAAAATAGTGAGATATACCAAATGCGAGGAATTGAAAAAGATGAGAGATTTTTATACAAACCCGAAAATAGCGCAGTATAACGCCATCAACAAAGGAAATTTGGGACATGCCCCTAGTGAAGATAATACTAAACTGCAAAAAGTAAAGAGCATTGATGATTTGCCAATACATGTTGATTCTATTAAAAAGGAGATTACTAAACTTCAAGAATACCAGGACCGATTTGGATACACACTAGATATACCAAATTCTGGATACAAAAATTTTGAGAATTGGGTTTCAGAAACGCACAACCCAACACCTCCTTATATTCCTAGAGAATATAGTTAATTTAACAATCCAAATAGTAATCCACAAGAAGGATTAGTGCTTTCTTTAGCGGTTTTAGGGCTTTACTTGTTGGGTAGAATAGGAAGAAAAAAAGGAGAATATTGAAAACAAGTATTCTGATAATATAGTTTTTGAATGTGCCTACTTTGGGCAATTTGATTACGTGAAATCCTCGCTCGTTTTGCAGGGTTTGGTTTTTTGAATCAATTACCGACATACATTGATTAATAGAAAAGGATACCTCGTGTTTAAACATGAGAACTTGGTACGCTTTTTTGTAATCAACAACATCGCTTAATACAGCGCATGCTTTTATATTACCAACATACCTTGCCTTTTAGGGTGAGGTTGTTGATCTTAATGCCCAAGCAAAACAATAAGAAGACTGAATGTTTAACCTCAATTATCCGCGAGATATCGAGCAGTTATGCAGAGAGTTTTCAATTTTTTTAAACTAGATAATAAAAAAGAGATTTATGTATGGAACACTTCAAAAAAAAGAAGAGATAACTTAGGGGTTACGCTAAAAGGATATTCATTATTTGTTCTATGGACACTGGTCAAATCTTTGGCGCATATATTTATAAATTATAAGTTCTTTCAAATATACATGGCAACATATTCCCATTCTAGAATCGGTACTTTTGAAAACTGTCCGTTAAAATATAAATTTAAATACATTGATAAGATTAAACCTGAGGAAATAGAAAATACAATTGAGGCTTTTTTAGGTTCAATGGTACATTTGGTTTTTGAAAAACTCTACAATGACCTTAAGTTTCAAAAGAAAAACACAAAAGATGAACTTATTGATTATTTCTCAACACAGTGGAAAAAGAACTTTAATGATGGTGTTTTGATAGTAAGAGAAGGATATTGCGAAGAGAACTATTTTGAGATGGGAAAAAAGTATATATCTGATTATTTTGATAGGTATTTTCCGTTTGATGATTCTGTTACAATCGAATGTGAGAAAAAGATCCTAATTAAGCTTAGTGATAATTATTATTTACAAGGGTATATTGATAGACTATCTTGCCGAAAAGATGGTGTTTTTGAAATCCATGATTATAAAACTGCAAATCATCTTCCAAGCCAAGAAGAACTTGATTGTGATAGACAGCTTGCCCTTTACGCAATTTCAGTAAAAGAGATGTTTACGGATGCCTCAGATATTGAACTAGTCTGGCATTATGTTGCATTTGACAAGGAGATGCGCTCAAAAAGGACATTTGATGAGCTTTTGGCTCTTAAACAAGAGGTTTTATCACAGATCAATCAAATTGAAAAAGAGACTTCTTTTGAGCCAAAGGAATCTGCCCTTTGCAAGTGGTGTGAGTTTCAGCCAAACTGCCCACGAAAAGCCCATTTGTTTAAGTTATCTAAAAAGTCTGCTAAGGAGTATATTAGTGAAGATGGGGTGATGCTTGCAAATCAATATGCTAAACTCTCAAAGCAGAAAGGAGAAATAGAAAAAGAGATGGAGTCAATAAAAGAAAGAATAATGAGCTATTCAAAAAGAAATAATGTTGATATTCTTTATGGCTCAGATGTTAAGATAAAGATTTGGTGTGGTGCAAATATCAAGGTAACTGATAATCAAATACTTAAAGAAGAACTATTTAAGGTTCTAAAAGATAATGGACTTTGGGATAAGGTTTGTGATTTCAGCTCTTTTAGGCTCTCAAAGCTTTTTTCTTCTAAAGAGATTAGCGAAATCCACAAATCAATTATTGCGCCTTATGTAAGCCCTGAAAAGATATATAGGCTTTATTTATCTAGTTTTGAAGGGCCAAGGGATTAAAATACTTGCACTTCTTAATTTAGGATCCAAAATATTTTCTTTGACAAACGTTTATCAGATAACACAAATTATTAGGACAAGAAACTAATGTATACAAAAAGTTATGTATTGCAGAATAGTAATTATTTACAAAAAGCAATAATCTTAAAAACAAGTTTAGTAAAAATACAAAAGTCTTAAAGAGTAATTTAAATTAACAACCTCACCCTAAAGGGCGAGGTATGTTGGTAATATAAAAGCATGCGCTGTATTAAAGTGAGGTTGTTGATTACAAAAAAGTGTACCAAGTCCTCTTGTTGAAACGCGAGGTATGCTTTTCTATTAATTAAAAAAATAAGGACTAATACAAAAAGCCTTCGGGGGGATTTGAACCCCCGACCTGTTGCTTACGAGGCAACCGCTATAGCCACTAAGCCACGAAGGCAAGGCTTGATTTTTACATCACAAGAGATTTATTGATGATATTTAAAACTTATTTATTAATTATACTCACTCAAAAGGAAGGCAATGGCTTTAAAGAATTTAATCTAAAATTAACTTTTTTACTTCTGCAATCTTTAATTCAAGCATCTTTTTTGAATCTGCTTCAAGGTTTAATCTGACTAAAGGCTCGGTGTTGCTCTTTCGGATATTAAACCAAAAGCCCTCAGAATAAACACTGATTCCATCAATTTGTTCTATCCTTGAATAGGAATAGTGTGTTTTTATCTTTTCAAAAACCTTGTTAGGGTCATCAACTTTTAGGTTAATCTCATCACTTTTATTGAAGTCATTGAACTCTTCACAAAGTTTAGAAAGTGGCTTTTTCTCAGTTTTTAATATCTCTAAAAGCTTCATTAGAGCATATATTGAATCATCAATTGAATAGTTGTTTGCATACATTATGTGCCCAGATAATTCTCCTGCTAAAACACCGCCTGTATTAATTAGTTTTTCTTTGTAAAATGGATTACCCACTCTTAGTTTTATTGGTACACCATGATAAGCTAATATTGCTTTTTCAACAATCCTAGAAAACCTTAAATCATAATAAATCTCTTGACCAGGATTTCTTAAAAGCTCACTTTTTAGTAGAATTGAGAATATTACATCTAAGCAAATAGGTTCTCCTGTTTCATCTACAAAAAAGGCTCTATCACCATCACCATCAAAACATATGCCAAATGCAACTTTTTCTGCTTTAACCTTTTCTGAAAGCTGTGATAGATTCTCTTTTTCAAGTGGATTTGGTGGATGATTTGGAAAGTTGCCGTCAGGCTCTTTGTTTATAAGAATTGGGTGTATACCTACAAATTCAGATACTGCATCCATGACTAGTCCAGATGGACCATTAGAGCAATCTGCAACAAAAGGTATGGTTATTGCTTTGAATAAGGATGATATATATTTTGCATATGCAGGGATTATCTCAACTTTTGTTACCTTTCCATCTTCTAAAGGTTTGCAGAATCCTAGATTTTGATATATGGTTTGGATTTCTGCGATTCCATTTTCGTAATATAGGGGTAAAGGTCCACTTGTACACATCTTAAAGCCATTGTATTCTTTGGGGTTGTGCGATGCAGTAATCATCACTCCAAAATCAGATTTTAAAGCAACTATTGAATAATTGAAAACAGGGGTAGTAACAAGCCCTATATCATCAACTATTAAACCAACATTTTTTAGTTCTAAAAGAAGGTTTTCATGAATGAAATCAGAAGAAAGCCTTGCGTCTTTACCACAGACAATATGTTTATATCCTTTTTTAACGCAATAAGATGCTATTGCCTTTGATATATTTATACAATTTTCTTTTGATAGATCCTCTCCAAAAACTCCTCTAATATCATATGTTTTAAAAATAGACATAATATAACCTCTTCATTTTTTTAATTGTTTTTAAAATATAATAAGACTTACTAAAGCCAAAAACAATTATGTTTTTAAATTTTATGTGTTAAGTATTTTTATTGTAGCAATTTTACGATATACTACAATTTTTTAGTTCTTTACTTGTTCTTTTTATAATTTGTGGCTATTTTTATGGAAAAACAAAGATTATTGCATTCTTTAAGAGATAAAATATACATTTAAAGAACAATATCAAAGCTATCTTTTAAATGAAACTAAAATAATTTGAAAAGAGCAAGTCTTAAAAGATAAACATTTAAAAATAAACAATTATAACTAACGAAATATTTGATTTCATGAAATCCTGCTAATTCGCATACTTTGGTCTTTTGAGGTATGTGATAAGGACTAAGCTAAGAAAAGAAGAATTCACTAAATGATTAACCGTTAATTATCTGCGAGATAAATGGAATATATGCTTTAAGGCTTTTTTACTTAATATGTTGCTACCTAATATATTGCATATGTAAATTATAAAAATGGCACAAAAAAATTTAGAAAGAATAACACCTACAAGTGAGCTTATATTTGACCTTTGCGGTGGGGATGAAAAAAACTCACAATACCTTGATTTTGTACATCGGGGGTTACATGAGCTTAGTTCTTCAACTAAAGCAATTGATAAATTGTACCAATATTTAAACCTTGATGAACTATTGGTTTTTGCAAGGGATTCATGGCTGATAAGAGCGAGAAATTCTTTAGATTATAAGATTGATTCTGATTTTAAATTAGAGACTAAACAAAAATCGATGTATGAAATCTTAACCAGTACATTCAAAGAAGATTCGTTTCAACATATTGATTGCTTTTATAAGGGAATAGTAAAAAAAGGCTTTGGGTATTTTGCGAAAAGAAGACTAATTTCAGAAAAAAATGAACGAAAATATCAAAAACTTAATCCATATATTCCTAAGACACTTGAGGCTAGAATGAATTTGTTTGAGAAAGAAGAACCTAAGGCTTGTAATGAGATAAAAGAACTTCTTTCAAAACCAGTTATGGAATACGTATTTGAATGCCAATACCATTTAGCAAAGATGGCAAGGGGAGGAAATAATCATGGGATATCAATATATGGATTTCAACCAGTTTATCCTAATAAAAATGTAAATTCTAAAAACTTTGCAAATCAAATTAGAAAAATCATATCAGAATACTCAAGAAAAATAGTCCCAGATGATCTACTTATTTCTGAAGTTAAAAAACAAAAATCTAAGGAACGCGAGAATAGTTATCTAGCCAAATTAAAGTCAGAAACTGGACAATTGCCTTTGTTTTAGGATGCTATTTAAAAGCCTGCTATCTTTTATTAAGGATTTTAGATCTATTTGATATTTTCTATTTGTAAGGTTTTGGGCATATGTAATCATTTGCTCTTTTGTATCAAATGATATTGCTTTTGTTTTAAGTGCTTTATCAACAGCTTCTCTTACCACCCATACTCCCAAAGGTGCAAAGTAATCCTTTGTTACAAATCTGATGACTATACAAGAACCCACTCTTTTTAGTTCTTTTAGTTTTTTTAGTATTGATAGCCTTGTTGCATAGTATCCACCGGCAGTCTCTTTTGCATAGTCCTTTCGCCCATTAAAGCCTTCAAAGTCATGGGCATGTTTTGGAATATAACCAGCATTTGTCTTTGAGATTGCGTCTTCTTTTATTGCACTACACTCATAAAGTTCATAAGAGAAATTCGCTGGGAAGAACATTAGTAGATAGTAATTTCCCAGATGTCCACCAAAATACAAGGAATAATCTAAACGTTTGTAATCTGAAATATCATTCATCAATTTCTTTCCTAAAATATCATCAGTTGCTGTTATTGCCCATCTTGTTGGAACATATTTTCTTTGGCTTTTTTTGCCAATTGAACCGGATGAAACCAATTTTTGAATGTAATATTCATCATAGCCTTTCTTTCGAAGGATATCTATTGCTTCTGTTGCGTTTATATCTGGACCATCAGATACAATATCTGTAGTTTTAGGAATCTTTGGATTTGAGGTTATTGCAAGTTTTGATAGCTCAACTGAAATATTTGTTGGGGCAAGGTATTTACTGAATGTAAGGTTAATATCAGGGGTTTTTGACAGGCTTATCTCTACATTAGCAGGTTTTATCGCTTTTGCAATTTCAGATAGGTTTTTTTGATAACTTGGTGAATTGTTTTTTAGATTAATTTTAGATAAATCATTTTTTTGATACGAGTGATTTTGATTGTCTGTTTCTTCAAAATTTTCTATTATTTTCAAAAAATTTTTGCTATCAAGTTCATTTGATGCAAGTTTTGGTGAAGCTATATCTTTTTTTTGAGTTGCGTTAATCAATTCACTTCTAAGTGCTATTATTTGATTTATTGAATAATAATCCTTAGACCACTTCTTTGGCTCATCATGGGTTTTATATTCTTCAACAGATAAAACACCTACATTTACATTAGGATAGCCAAATCTTCCAACAAAAATGTTTGGGGATTGTGCTTGATAATCTTTTTTAATTGCAGAAACGCTTTTGTTTTGGGCTTTGATTTTAAGAGAAATTGGACAATAAGGTCTGCCACAAAAAAGCCTTCCTTTGCAAAAGAAACATCTGGACTCCATTAAAAGATAGTAAGGTTTTAGGCATATAATTATTTTTCTATTTAATTTGTCCTTTGGAAAACTTTTTAAAAAAAAGAGCGATAGAGCAAAAATATTATAAACTAAAGAAGAAGATTATTAGGATAATTGATTTACTATGAAGATAACTATTTCAGGAAAAATCGGATCAGGAAAGAGCACTATCGGAAAGATTTTAGCCAAGAAACTATCTCTTAAACATTATTCTACAGGGGAGTTTATGCGCCAAATTGCTAAGGATAGGGGGATTAGTCTGCTTGAGCTTTCAAAGATTGCTGAAAAATCTGATGAGATAGATAAGCTTCTTGATCAAAGACAGATAAGCATTGGTCAAACCCAAGATGATTTTTTAATTGATGCAAGGCTTGGCTTTTATTTCATTCCTGATTCTATAAAAGTATTTTTGGATGTTACAACAAAAGAGGCTAGTAAAAGGATTTATTCTGAAAAAAGAGCAGATGAGAATAACCAAAGTTTTGAAGACACTCTTAAAAACATTAAAAAAAGGCAAGAATCAGAAAGGAAAAGGTACGAAAATTATTATGGAATTGATTTCACGAAAAAATCTAATTATGATATCTGGATTGATACCACGAATAAGACTATAGAACAGGTTGTTGAACTCGTTTTTACTGAAATTGATCAGATTAAAAAAATATAACTGATAAAAGATTTACAAATCTTTTTGTTCTCTAAAGCCTTTGAAATTTGTTATTTTTAAGTGATTTTTTGGATTTATTGAATAATTTGTTACTTGAAAATGAAAAAACTTATATATTCCTTTATTAAAACTGTTTTGTATGAAACAAAATAGCCTAGCTTTGGGATTTCTAATTCTGATTGGTATAATAGCTATAAATCTTATGGTTTTTGGTGTGAGCTACTCTTCAGAATTTTCAAGATTTTTGTTTTTAGGAATAATTCTATTTGGTGCTTTTGCCTTTTCTTTTGCAAAGATTAACTCTAATTCCAGTTCAATCTTTTTACAGATTGCTTTTTATTTTAATCTATTTTTGATATCTTTAGAAATGCTTTATGGAGCAAGAAACCTTTTAATAGCCTTGTCTTGTATTGCTTCAATTGCAGGAATGCTTTATGCCATCTCAAGAATTAGTCCAAGAATTAAGAGAAAGCCAACTTTTCCAATGATTAACTCTCAAGTAGATAGCTATTTAGAAAAACCTCTTGAGAGCAAAAAAGAGAAGGTTGATAAACAGCTTGGTGACTATGAATTTGATGATGCAAAGGTAGAACCTTATTCAAGTGAGGATAAGGATGAGATTTCAACTATTCTTAAAGAAATTGAAAGCAAGGCTAAGGAGCTAAACTTAGAGATTAAGAATGCAACCTCCTCAACGAGCTTGTTAAAATCTGAAAGTGAGGATAAAGAGGTAAAAAAACCAATCGAAAAACGAAAATCTCAAAAAAAGAAAGCTGAGATTTCCTATACTGGAAAGGTTTATGCTGGAAAAAATTCAAACTTTTACCATTCTGAGGATTGTCCAGTTGTTAAAAGACTTCTAAAAAGAAAAGAGTTTGAAACAACTCAAAGAGCTGAGTTTGCAGGGCTAAAACCTCATGATTGTGTTAAAAACAAAAAATAAATTTTTTTAAATTAAATTAATCTATTTCTACTCTAAAGAAAGCAAATTAATGGCGTTTAGAAACATTGTGTGAATATAATCTCTTAATTAACAAGAGTTATAGGCTATTATATCCGTGCTTTTCTAATAGCAACTGATAATGACCTTTGCCAGATTCTTTGTTAGGAACAAATATTTCAAGTCTAAGAATATTACAAACAGCTATTGGTCTTCTCTCTTGAGTATCGTGTGGCACTCTTATTAGAAGATAGTGATATTTTGAACCCGAACGATTTTGGAAAACATCTTTTTCATAATTCATAGTCAAGATCCTTGTTGGGTCATTAGTTCCTAAAATCTGTTCAAGAGAGGCAAAATAAGTCTTTTTATTTGTTGTAACTTTTAGAAAATATTCACTACCTACTACTTATTCTAATAGTATGTTGTAAACCTGCCTTGGTAATTTTGATGTGCCTGGAACTATTGCGTATTTGCCTAAACCCATATTGAAAGGAGTATTTATAGAGTATTAATATATTACTGTTTGTTTTAGATGAAACAAACGAAATAAGTCTTTTTTTAATGAATTTTGCCAACTTTCTCTTAGAAGTCATAAAGTTATTTTAGGAAATATCCAAATTGCTTTTTAAAAACATCTAAGTATTAATCGTTATTTTAATTATTTCTTCTTTTTTTGTTCAGAAGAGTATATGAATAGAATCATCATGATCACACCTATTGTGATGTAAGAATCAGCAAGGTTAAAATTAGGCCAAGACCCTATACTTATGAAATCTATTACATAGCCATAAATTAATCTATCTATTAGATTTGATATTCCACCAGAAAGTATTAGTATTACAGCAATCAAAGGAATTTTATTGTTCTTTTTTGTTTTTGAATCTTCTAAAAGAATATTCTTATTAAAACAAAAGAGATACAAAAAGAATGAAAGTATTACCAAAACAAGCAATGCGTTTAGATTGGGGTTGCTCTTAAAGAACCCAAATGCAATTCCTGTGTTTGTAGTGTATTTGATACTAAAAATGCTAAACAGATGAATGTCAGGTTTTATATTTTCTACAATCAACTTGACAAAAAAATCTAAGCCAATAAAAAAAGTTATAACTAAAATGGACTTGATTGAGAACAAATTGCACTTGTGCATTAATGCCTTAAAACTACCACATCCTCCCTTTGTTTCTTTCCTGCTGTTGTTGTTCATATATATGCCTCTCCATTGCTGAGATTCTTTGATTTAAACTTTCAAGTATTGCTTTTATCATATCAAGTTTAGTTGAGATTACCTCTAAGTCCTTTTCAATTCTTGGGCTCTCACTTGAAGGATATTGATATCTTTGCTGAAAGCCTTGGCTAGGTGCCTGAAATGGTCTTGCAGAGTTAGGATAAGCAAAGGAATTTCCACCACTTTCTTGATAGTCCTCAAGCCCTAATGAAGAGTTCATATCTCCCATATTACCTTTGGAAAAGTCATCACCAAAGTTTAAACCTGCATTTTGTTTTTTTTGAGAGATGATGGAGTTTATTTCATCATCACTGTTCTTCTTTTTGAAAAAATCAAGTATTCCCATCTTTGTTACCTCATCATTTTTTTATTAATAAAAAAGCATACCTCGTGTTTCAAGATTGTAATCAACAACCTCGCGTTAATACAGCGCATGCTTTTATCTTATCAACATACCTTGCCCTTTAGGGTGAGGTTGTTGATTTGTCAAATCTTTTTACTATCAAATTTATTGGATTTGGAAAAAATCTTGCTATTGTAAATATTGGAGTTTGGGGTACAATTTTAACACTATTTTCTTTTGTTAATGTTAACAGATTACTTATTGATAGGTCGTTACCACTTAATTCATACATTAATGCAAATAGATAGCTTTTTAGATTATCCTCATTTGATATCTCGCTAAGAATCTTGATTATAACTAAGTCTGCGTCTTCTTTTGTGTTCTGTTTATATAAAATATCTTTCAAAGTATTAAGAGGTTGTGAAGAATTCATGATATCTAATATTTCTTCTTTTTTGAAAGTAAAATCGCCAATTGCTGTTGTGTTAGAAAAGAATTCTGTATCAAAAATCAGATGTCGATAGTATGGTTTTTGATTATCAAGTGCATTTTTTTTATAAAACCCATCTGCTCTTTTAATCATCTCTTCAGGAAGAAGCGTGGGTTTTATTGTGTCGTTTTCATATCCTGTGAAATCAAGAACAAACCCACTTACTATTTTACCTGAGTCTGTTAAAAGAATCTGGTTTGGAGAGGTATAAAAGTTGGAATTAAAGGTTTGAATGTCAATAAAGACTAAAGCTCCTGAGACTATAAAAAAAATAAACAAAGCTGATATTACGAATATTATTGTTTTTATTAAGCTCTTTAAAAGTAGTGCCCCTATTACGACAATAAGCAAAAAGAATATTATTGAAAGTATTGATCCAAACATCAGTATGCACCTCTTAATATAAGCAATGTTATAACTAGATATTTAAATCTTTTGGATGCCTTAGGGAAAAACTTCTGGGATAAAACAAACTGTCTGTTTTTAATCCATCTCTGCTGTTAGCATTACGGTGCTTGATTTGGCACCGGTGGATTCTGCTGGAGGGATAGTAATTAGAAGGTCTAGTCTTGCTTCATCAGAGGAATCTGCGAAGTTAAGCCCGCAGATTGAATTCTTTTGAGTGGTTGAGATGTTCATCCAAGTTGTTTGCGAACAGCTGGTGTTAAATGAACTAGGTTCTCCAGAGTAAGCTGCTGCTAAGAATTTGAAATATTCTGTATTTGTTGAGACTGTTGAATATGGGTTTGTTGCATTAACAGTGATATTTACAAAGCAGTTTCCGCTGTTTCTTACTAAAAGTGGGCCGTTTGCATGACCTGGAGCGTTAGCTGTTGTGTTTTTGGTTTCATCAATTGATAATGTGCCAAAATCAGTAGTTGAGTGCACAAGGTCTATTGCGACATATGGAATTATTGTAAAATTTCTTATGCTTGACCATTCAGAGCAAATCCATGAATCACAGGCTTTTACCTTCCAGTTGTATGGTGAAAGGTCAAGATTTGATGCAGGTGTGTAGTAAAGGTTTGCAATTGAGGCTTGATTGATGGGGTCAGTTCCGTTGCAGTATTTTGCATAAGGGCAGGCGGTTCTATCTATATCAATTGTGTATGTAATTGAATCGCCATCAGGGTCGGTTGACGCGCTCCAATTAAATACAGGGGTTCTGTTTGTTATTG
>DAOSEK010000010.1:0-34986 GCA_035363095.1 Candidatus Woesearchaeota archaeon
TTACTACTTCTTTTACTACTTCTTTTACTACTTCTTTTACTACTCCTTTTACTACTCCTTTTACTACTCCTTTTACTACTTCTTTTACTACTTCTTTTACTACTCCTTTTATCACTCCTTTTACTACTTCTTTTACTACTCCTTTTTCTACTCCTTTTTCTACTCCTTTTACTAATGTTACACTTATTCCACTTATCTGTTGCAACAAAAAAAGAACAACACAACAAAAAAAGAAAAACATTTAAACGATGAAATAAAATGATGAAATAAAATTAACATATTGGTAAATAATGGAAATAAAAATAAATCCTGATAATGAAAACCCAAAAACACTAAGGGCGCTTGCACAGTTTCTCATAAAAATTTCTGAAAGCAAGGGAAAATTTAGTACGCACTTAAACAATCAAGAAAACGAAGAAGAAAACAATCAAGAACCGTTTCTAAAAAATATAAGACCCCAAGATATGTTTGCAAAAAATCCAATTAACACCCAAATCCCCAGTCAAGGTTTAGGCTCAGCATCTGAAGGAATGTTCTCCTTGTTTGACAGTCCTTTGGTTTTAGGAGAGTCTTTGAATAATATTCAAGAAACTTCAAAAATAAATAGTTCATTAAACCTATCGAATTCAAATTCAGATCATTCAAAATCAGATCATTCAAAATCAGACCTTGAGAACAACGATAATCCTCTTTTGGGTAGTTCATCTTATGAAAAGAACGAAATGATCTATGATATAAACGAATTCTTTTATTAATAATTCTATTTGATTACTCTATTAAATCCCTTATATCTAATTGTATTCTATATTTAGTCGTATTTCTCAGTTAACTTAAGATTTCAGCTGGCATCATGAGCCAAATAAATGTACTTCAAATACACAAAAAATTAAGACCAACTTGAAAAACCAAAATCCTTATTTATGATCTCGTGAAATCCTCGCTCATTTTGCATACTTAGGTTAATAGAAAAGCATGCATAGTATTTCAACACGAGGACTCGGTACGTTTTTTGTAATCAACAACCTCACTGAATGTAGCGTATGCTTTTATATTACCAACATCCTCACCCTAAAGGGCGAGGTTGTTGATTTTTATACCTTTCTTTATACCTTTATTAAGAAGAGAAAGATTAACAAAAACAAGTTTTAAAGATTTGTCTAACAAAGACCAATTCACCCCTCTGCGCCATAAACATAGAGTATATTAAAACCTAAAAAAATATCAAATAAAGGCGTTATTTTAATAATTAGAATTCAAAGATTTGTAATTTATAACTACTTTAATTTAGAAACGTTTAAATAATATA
The DNA here is from genome assembly GCA_035363095.1 of Candidatus Woesearchaeota archaeon. Classification (GTDB taxonomy): domain Archaea; phylum Nanobdellota; class Nanobdellia; order Woesearchaeales; family UBA119; genus DAOSEK01. The sequence goes on from DAOSEK010000010.1 coordinate 1,307, forward strand.
CAAAATTAGCCCTTAGCAATAAGCTTTTGTTGCATCAATATTTTGATAACATTTGCTTTGTTTATTTAATTTATTATTCACTTACGTTTATATTTATTCAATTTATTTATTTACCGCATTAAAGTATACAATACTTGTTTAATAACGCTTTACAAAAGTTTAGCTATAAAAGTTTAGCAGAAGTTTAGGCCTTTATGAATTGTAAAGAATTTAAATATCACAAAGTTATCACAAAATGCTCTTTGCTAGAATATAGATAATTAAGGGGTTTTCGTATAGAACTAAAAGGTTTAGATTAAAAAGGCCAAAAGTAGATATCTTAGAATATTATGACACAAAATTAAGTACATTTACTCGCATTCCATTTACTTGCATTGCATTTACCCAGAACTCAAACACCATTAAACCTGAAATCACAAGGATAACTAATACTTATTTGATGTTAGTTATTTGATGTTGTTTATTTGATATTGTTCATTACTTTTGGATTATCTACATTTGCTTAAAAGTATTCAAATAACTTAGAGAAATAATTTAAACAAAAAAAATCAAGAGGTATATCAAAAATGTCTAATAATAAAAAAGTTGAGGATTCTAAAGATTTAGAGTATCTTAAAAGTCCTCTAGGGTCTAAGAAAGAGCCTGTTGAATTATCCAAAAAAATGCCAAAAGAAGAATCTAAAGAAGGATTTGAAGAAGCAGTTAAAAAATCATCTAAAAATCTTGAATCAAATCAAAAAGAATCCTCAAATGACTCCTCAAAAGATTCCTCAAAAGATTCCTCAAATGACTCCAAAAATGACTCCTCAAACGATTTGACTCCAAACTCAAAAAAAATGCAGTTGAAAAAAGAAGAAATTCTTAATACCCATAAAGAAAATTCTACAAAGCGAAATGAACCAAAAAAAAGAAACAAACAATCTAGTATATTCTTATTGCTCGGAGTTTTTGGGTTAATTGCATTACTTATATATTTAGTTTCAATATCAGGTATGCTAAGAGATGATTCAATCGCCAAGATAAACGGAGAGAAAATACTCTTTGAGGACTTTAAATTGGCATATTCTCAGCTACCAATTTATCTCCAAACTGAAGAAAACAAAGGACTATTATTATCCCAAATGATAAATAGAACATTAGTATTGCAAGAAGCATCTAAAAAAGGAATAAAGGTATCTGAGGAAGAGATTAATCAGGTCTTACAAAATGATTACAAATCAAACTTTGATAACGAACAAGACTATAAAAACGCTCTATTAATGGCAAAAGTAACTGAAAATGATTTATTAGAACTAATAAATTACCAGCTATTTGAACAAAAACTTGTTAATACCCTTTTTCCCGAGGTTTTGGTAGAAAGAGTTGAAGTAGAAGAATTCTTTGAACAAAACAAGCAATCAATTGCAGGATTTTATGAAGCATACTTTGGAATAAAAGTTGAGAGTATAGACGATATCTATGAAGAGATAGAAGAGGTAGTTATTCTTAATAAAACAATTCATCTATTCTCAGATTATATGGAAGATTTACTTGAAAAATCAGATATCATAATAAATAGAAAGTTACTTGATAGAATTCAAGTTTATGAGGATAATCAAAATGATTCTATTCAAGATTTAGATCTAAATCAATTTGTAATACCTTCTGAAGAGATAGATGATCAAAACGAAATAAAAACTGATGAAGAAAAAGACTCTCAAAATCTTAGTGAGGATAATCAATATGACGAAGAGCAACTCCTTGAAGATGAAAATGGGATACAAGGTATGGATATAATTTAATGAAGAGAATATATAAAAGACGCTTTTGGAATGCAAAAACTAAAGAATTTAAGGTGATAAAAATAGTAAACGAAAAAAATTTTGAGGAAGATAATATGGAAGATATAAAGGTTGAAAAGATTGAGGATTCAGATTCAACCACAACTGAATCAAACGCTGATTCTTCTGTAAATAAAGAAGAAAAAAATAAGGTATTTAAGGAAGATAACAATGAAAAAGCAAGAAAACACTTTAGTCCAAAGAAGAAATCTGGATCAAAAATCTGGGTGATAGGATTTTTTGTGATACTTGCACTTTTAGTGATGCAAATTGTATTTAGTCCAATAACCGTAGAAAATGGCAAGTTTGTTGTAGGATTTTTTGGAAATGATGTAAATAATGATAATCCAAATGGCAATGTGGATGTAAAGAAAGCTAACGCTATAGATTTTGAGCTTTTTGTAATGAGCCAATGTCCTTATGGCGTTGTGTTTGAAGATGAACTTGTTAAGGTAATGGATAAAATTGGTGATTATATTAACTTGGATATAGAATTCATTGGGGAGATTGAAGGAGAAGTACTATCAAGTATGCATGGACAAAATGAAGTAGATGGAAACATCATTCAAATTTGTGCAAAAAAATACTATCCAAATAATTACTTGAATTTTATTGCATGTATGAACAAGGATTATTCAAAGATTCCAGGAAATTGGGAAGCTTGTGCTAATGAACTAAAGTATGATGTTGATAAATTAAATAAATGTTATACTGGTGAGGAAGGCAAATCTCTTTTGAAGAAGAGTTTCGAACTAGCAATATCAAAAGGCGCTTCAGGAAGCCCAACATATTTTATTAACGGCGTACAGGGAGTAGGAAGAAAATACGAAGATGAAATAATGCGACTTGTATGTAACGCAATCAAAGGAGATAAACCAAAAGAGTGTGGAGAAATTCCAGAGTGCTCAAAAGATGCAGATTGCACAGCAGAACCTACTAAAGATGGTATATGCCAAAACCCTGGAAACATTGATGCAAAATGCGTTTATAACGAACCAATAGAAGTGGACATGTACTTTGTTAAGACAAGTGATTGTACAAGCTGTGAGCAGATTCCTGATTTGGTAGCAAGCTTAAAGCAATTATTTAAGGGATTAAAGATAACACAGATAGACGCTACAGATGATCTAGGAGAGGAAATTGTTCAAGCAACAGGAATCAAAAAAGTACCTGCATACGTATTTGGTTCCTCAATTGCAGAAACCCAGTCCTTTAAAACAAATCCAAATCTACAGGCTGCTTTTGAAAATAAAGGGGATTATTACCTTTTATCTGATTCAATTGTTGGAGCAACATGGTTTATAAGCCAAGAAGAAAGGCAAGAATTCCTTGATACTTTAGGAATTACAGGGGATAAACCAGTTGTGGATTTATTTGTTATGAGCTTTTGTCCATACGGAAACATAGCAGAAGAGCTATTTGAACCTGTCTATAAAAATCTTGGAGACTCCTTTGTATTAAGACCAAGATACATCGTTTATAGCAATTATGGCGGTGGAGGTCCAAGCTATTGTATTGATGAAGACAGCAAGTATTGCTCTATGCATGGAATTGGTGAAAGAAAGCAAGACATTAGAGAGCAATGTGTTCTTTACAATGTTGGAGTTGATAAATGGTTTGAGTTTATCATGGAAATCAATGCCGAGTGCAATGCCAGAAATGTAGAGGATTGTTGGGAAGATATTGCAGAATCAATTGATTTGGACCCTAAAGACATTAAAGAGTGTTATGAAGAAAACAAAGTAGCTTACTCTGAAGAAGACCTAAAAATGATGAAGCTTTTAGGAGCATCAGGAAGTCCTGCAATATATATTAACGGAGAAACCTATAGTGGAGCAAGAACAAGCCAAGCTTACCAGGATGCAATATGTGCCTTAATGAAAGAAAAGGCAGAAGGTTGCAGTAAAACAATAGCATCCTCAGGAGAACCTGCTTCAGTAGGAAGTTGTTAAGTTTTTTTATCCCAAATTTTTTATTTTTTCAACTTTTATTTTTGTTCTTTTTATTGAAAATTTTTTGTTCTTTTTGTTGAGAAGCGCTTTTTTGAAAATTATTAAAGATATTTACAGATTTGGTTAGTCTGGGTATGAACTGATTACTCAAAGATGATTTATTATGAAAGAAAGACTACTAGTATTTCATGGAACCTCCCCTGAAGCAATAGAGAAAATTGTTGATTATGGCGCAATTAGGGTCTCAGGGGGAAGGTATGGAACAGGGATATATTGCACAAATAGTTTTAAAAAAGCATATGAACATTCTTGTGGAGCAATCATTGGAATCTATCCAAAGGGCTTAGAAAAACATGCAAGGGTTCCTGTTAATAAACTTAAGAAATGGGTTGTTTTTGATGAAATGATTCCCTTAAGACATGTTAAGTATGTTGTTATTCTTGGAAATGAAAATCATTCAGGCAAAGATTCTTCAAGGTTTATTCAATTAGAGAATATTTGTAAAGAATGTAATTTAACGTATTTATATTGTGAGACAAACACTTTTGATGAGATAGTACTTCAAAAAAAAATGCAAGATATAACAAATTTCTTATATTCTGATGCATCTAAAAGACTTCCTTACAAAGTCCAATGGGATAAGATGAATGTATGTAAGGAATATTCAATAGATTGTGTTATTGGCACAATAAAATCAATTTTGGATTCTAAAAAAAATTAAATTGAAAAAAACACAAGAATTTTTACATCTCATCATAGATAATAATTCTTGTTTTTAGGCACTTAACATTTGGATCTTTTTCTACCGCTGCAATTGTATTAATTCCAATCTTATCTGAAAGACTTGCAAGCTCTTTACTAACTGCACCATCCAAAACTATTGAATGAACCTCGTTTTTCATTCCTTCAACAGTACTTATAAGCTCTGAAATTGGAACTTTACCTAAAATTGAAAGTTTACCATCAAGGATATAAGCTGCTTTAGTTCCGATAAGGTCTTCAACTTTTTGCTTAAGCGCATCCTTATCACTTGTTGAAAGTGTGCTTGTCTGTTTTGATGGTTGAGGCATTTGTGGTTTTTTGCCTATATTTATCAATGGTTTTCTTTGTTGCTGATTGTTGTTAAAACCCTTATCTTTTTGTTGTTCCCTTTGTTGAGCTTTTGGTTGATTTGCCTGTGAATTTTGTTTTTGGTTATTGTCTTTATCCTCAAAAGACCTAGAATTTTGCTGATTGTTTTTATCAGAAAAACTATGCTCTAAAGAGAACTGTTCTGCAGTAATCCTACTTCTTAGGCATTTGTGAATCTCTTTTTTAGTAAGTTCTTCAACCTCCTTACCATCAGGCGCAACTGAGATAAAATCAATCTCAGAAACATCTAAAAGCTGTTTTGCGTTCAAAAGACCTCCTCTATCCCCATCAACAAACACAGTAATAGTCTTCTTTTTTGAAAGTTCTATAATTGTATCTGGAACAGATGAACCATTCATTGCAATGGCATTCTTAAATCCGTGCTTTAAAAGGGTAATAACATCAGCCCTTCCTTCAACAACCAAAATCTCATCGCTTTCATCTATTGCAGGACCGCAGGCGAGCTTTTCTCTACCATATTCTTGTATCTCCATAACTCTTACTGCATAAGCAACCTCATCAGAAAGCTCTTGGCTATCGGGCATAACCTTATCAACAAGAGTCCTAAGCAAGGTCTTTGCTCTTTCGATTATGTATTTTCTCTTTGAAATCCTTATATCTTCAATCTTTTCAACCTTTATCTTTGCATCACAAGGCCCTATTCTTTCAATTACCTCAAGTGCTGCACCTACTATTGCAGTTTCAGCCTTATCAAGCGATGAAGGAATAACAAGAGTTCCTTTTGATTTTCCTCCTTTGGTATCAAGATTTACCTCGATTCTGCCTATCCTACCTCCTCTTTGAAGTTCCCTTAACTCAAGGTCTGCTCCCAAAAGGCCTTCAGTTTGGCCAAATATTGCCCCAATAACATCTGGTCTATCAACTATCCCTTCAATTTCAATTGATGCATGTACAATGTACTTTGCTGATACTAAACTAATCTTTCCCATTTAAATCCCTCCTAGGTATATCGCCTATTGGGACAAAACTACAGAACAAGTATTAATAAACATAAAACCTGCTTATTTCTCACCATACCTAAAAACAAAACTTGATAATTTGAAATGATGATTATGTTCCATGAATTTAGCCCCGTTATGGCAATCTAAATATTTTTTTTAATATTTCTTAATAGTATTATATTGCTATATATACTCCAAATGCCCTAAGCACTTCTTTCCCCTAAATTTTCCTCCAATATAAACATCTGGATTGCATAAAATATAAATGTTGCCCGAAATTAACTCCCTGGCTCATTGCATAGAGTTTACTCGTGAGCTCCACAGAGTACTCTCAAATCGGGCTGTATTTTTCTACATTATCTTTTTTTTCATTGCCTTTAGGCTCAAAATTTTCTAATGTATGCTGATTTTAGGATTTTTTTGCTGGTTTATATAATTATTGGTTTTGTTTATATTGTTTTTAAAAGTATAATCCTTTGAAAGTAGCAAAAACTCTACTAAAAAGAAAGATTTTTAAACTTAAAAAAAAAGATAAACTCTGAGGTGATTTTATTATGGCTTATGAAGAGGCGTTATTAACTGGTGCATCAGCAGGTGGCGTTGCGAGCCTTTTGGCTTTGGGAGCAGGGATTTTTATTTTCTCGTTAATATTTGCTCTGGCTCTTTATATATACACAGCTCTTGTACTACAAACCATTGGAAAAAAATTAAAAGTTGAACCAACCTGGCTTGCGTGGATTCCAATAGTTAATTATTTTTATATTCCTATGCTTGCGGGCCTTAAATGGTACTTTGGCTTTTTGCTATTCCTTAGCATTATCCCTATATTAGGTCCTGTAATTGTTTCAGGAATAATAATTTGGTGGTGGTGGAAGATTGCTGAGAGAAGAGGTTTTAAAGGCCCATTGGCTTTGTTATTACTACTTCCAATTGCAAACCTTGTAATCATGGGGATATTTGCATGGAGTGAAGCAAAGAAAAAATAAATTTGAATTTTTTTCTTTTTTTTCTTTAATTTTCTGTTTTAAAATAGCTTTTTTTAAAATGGTAGTTTTCTATGTATTAAAAGAGAACTAAAAGAAAAAACTAAAAGAAAGAATTACAATAAGAAACCAAAACAAGACACCAAAATAAGACAACTGATTTTTACCAATTTTAAAATAAATAGTTTTGAAATAATAAAATCTCTTCAGGATTTGTGTTCTTTGTGTTCTTAATGGGAATTCTAAAAAAATCCAAATAAAAAAAATTTTCAAAAAGCAAATTTAAAAATAAATTATTTGAAATAAAAAACCTCAGAATAAATGCTTTAGGTATATCGCTTAGAGTTGGGTTTGAACCTTATGTGAATCTGTCTCTTCATACTTCTACCTCAAGACCAAAGTATGCGAAATGAACTGGATTTCATGAAATCAAGAATTTAAAAATTAAAGATAATTTAATTATCCTTGACAGAAACAGGAAGAACTCCCTCTTTTAACTCAATCTCAGCAATCCTAATAGGGTTGTATTTGATTTTCTCTAAATCTTTTTGTGTCAATTCCACAAAAAAAGGAGCTCCATTTGCAATCTCTAAAGCCCTTGAGCCTATAAGTCTTGCAATCTCATATTTTGTATATCTTTTAGTTTGAGGATCTTTAGATTTCATTTTAACACCTAGGGGTTTTATCATTCTTATTTTAAGCTTTTCGGATTTTTAATATTATTTCAATCTACTTTATCTTAAAAAACTAAACATGAAAAATCTATTAAATAACAAATTTTTTTATACCTATTCACATTTTAAAAAAAATTAAAAAAAAGTTTTTATATTAAATCTATTTATTTTCTTAATCAAAGCAGCTTTCTTAATTCCTCTGCTTTTGAAGTTGCGAGATCAACCATTGCTTCAATATCTTTCTCATTAAGGGTTGCACATTCTCCTTTTTGAAGAGCGCAAATCGTTCCATCTTTTTTTGTTGCAACAGTAAGTCTTGCATTTGTTAGCTTTTCTTCTTCAGATAGTGGATCAACAATATAGAATTCACCTACTTTATGTACTGTAACGCTTAGTGGGATATCCTTAAGCTTTAGTCCCTTCTTGCTCTTTTTATGATAATCAATATTACCGTCAACAATCTCAGGGAACAAGGCGTTTTTAATAGCAGCTATAGCAGCTAAAGAACAAGCGTCTAAAAGATTTCCTGAGTCATTCAAAGCAACAATATCTACATTAACCATCCATACTTTCTCACCAGGTGTAATGCAAAGATCTTTAAAATCTACTACCTTGGATTCCCTTATACCTCTATCAACAACCCTTGCAAGTTCAATAGACCAATTATCTGGTGGACCTGATTCAAACTCAGGAGATGCCATTGGAGATAGTTCCACATTTACCATTAATATTCCTTCATCAGGGGTATCTGAAAAAGGCTTATCAATTTCAAATTTTACTCCTGCAAGAACCTGTGTATCTCCAAGTTTTATACTTGCAGAGCCTTCTGCATTCTTTGAGATATTATACAAAATCTCAATAGGCCTATATTCATCTGTCTTTCGGCCGTCATATCTTACATTCTTTCTCAAAGCCTTGAGTAGATGAGCTCTTTCATTTTCAATTGTCATTTTTAAATCCCTCCCTTAAGAATTTCTCTTTTAGTGCACTAACCTGCTTTTCATGGATTTTGTCTGTAGCATCTTTTGCAAGTTCAACTAGCTTTAAAAGGTCCTTTTTTGAAATCTCTCCATCCATTTGCAGAAGTGTAATCTCTTTTGACCTTTGAGTCATAGCAATAGGAATATCTGCAACGGGTCCTCCTTCGTAAGCCTCTTCATCATAACACAAATCAACAACAAGTTTATCATCTACCCTTCCAAGCGCAACAGCACTTACAAAATCCTTCATAGGAATTCCAGCATCGGCTAAGGCAAGTGCAGCTGCAGTTATCCCTGCACATCTTGAGCCTGCATCTGTTTCAGGAAGTGAGATAAAAACATCTATCACACTATTTGGAAAATCCTCAAGGTCTAAAACAGGAATAAGAGCCTTTTCTGTTACCATTGAGATCTCTTTTGATCTTCTATTAGGTCCGGGTCTTACCCTATCTCCTGCTCCTGAAAAAGGCATCATTGTATAAGTACATCTTAAAACTCCTGATTTTGGATTTTGCAAAAATCTTGGAAAACTTGTCCTTGGACCATATACTGCTGCGTAAGCTGCGGTTCCTCCTATCTTAAAATAAGCACTCCCATCAGCCCTTGGAATAACTCCAACCTTAGCTTCCATAGGTCTTAGCTCTTTAAAATCCCTTCCATCAATTCTCTTTGTGTAAGCCATCATAATCACCTTTATACCTTAATCTCCTTACCGAGTTTTTTCTCAAGTAGGCCTTTTACCCTTTCTGTAAGCCCTGAAGTGTGAGAATTTTCTTCAATAGTCTTTATCAACTCCCCAACAACAACTTCCATTTCAGGCTCTCCTGAGATCCAGATAACTCCATTTTGCCCAACAGTAATCTGGGTATTTGTGTTATCCTTAATCATATTCACCATTGAACCCTGTTTTCCAATAATCCTAGGCACTTTGTAAGGGGATACCCTTAGTATTCTTCCTTGATCAAGTTTTCTTAATCCCGGTCCTCTTGTAGAAAGGTCAACTAGCTTTTGGCTTGTAACATTTGTGACCTTAGTAACAACCCAATCACCAATCTCAAAGAATTTAGTTAAATCTTCTCCTTTTCTAATAAACTCATTTACTGCATCTTTAATATTTAACACACCATCGTATGCGGAAAAAAGGTTTATTCTCCATCCACTCAGCAATATATCACTAATTTTTCCAATAATTACATCATTTGTATTTGGAACGTATGCCCCTGCTAAAGGGATTACCTTAATAACCCTTCCATCTATGCTTGTAAGCCCGACTCTTTTTGAGAAAATCTTTTCATTCTCTCTAAAAGCCGCACCAGAAGGCACAAAATCAAGACCTGAGGCAAGCTCTTCTCCAGGAATTACTACCTGTTTATTTTCCACTTTTATTTCACTCATTTTAAATCCTCCTTAATTATCATAAACTAATTTTTTTATATCTTTATATCTGATATTATTTTTAAATAATCATTAGTACTTAAATATCTTTAATCTCAGCATTTCCTTTTGTAATATTACTTAGGTTCTCTACAAAATCTATATAAAGTGCCGCTGGAAGTTCAGCTTCAATTAATAACGCACCATTATTTTGCCATTCCTCTTTTTTCAAATATCCAAATTTTTTAATGTATCCGTATGCTTTAGGAGCAAATTCTGCAGAAATAATTGCGCAAACTTTCTTTGTCTGAAAAGAAATTGGCAAAATTGGTCTTATCTCTTTAATAACATTATCAACCTGATCTTCAGGGGTCTCAAACTCACTAATCCTTACATTTCTTTCATTCATAGCAGCTTCAATCCTTACAGGTGGATGTGGAAGTCCTGTTCTTGGGTCAACTGCACTCATCCTAATTATTTCAATAATCCTTTTCTTCTTTTGCTCGATTACTCCCTTGCGATACTCTGTAGTTAGTTGAATCTCACCTTTTTTGATAATATCTTTAGCAACTAAAAGCTCATCATCACTACCAAATATTTCTTTTAGCTCTGCTTCTGATGCTAAAAGCCCTTTTTGAGCATCTTTAAAAACATGTTCGCTTTTAAGTAACTCCCTTATCTCAATACCTGCCTTAGGATCTTTTTTAAACTTTATTGCAAGATCTGGGTCAACTACAATCTCAAAGTTCTTGCCACTTATTTTGTATCTAGCAAGATTAAATGAAACATGTTCCTTATCTCCTGTGAATGTTGCCATTATCATTTCACCTTTTTTGTTTAACCCTTTTTTTAATATATAACAATAAAAATAAAAAAACAAAATTACTAATCTAAAAAAATAATTTCAATCTACTTTTTCTTATCTTTTGGAGAGGGTAAATTAGCTTTTACTTCATTGTATAATTTATCAATTTCTTCCTTTGATAAAACCTTAAATTGCTTTTCTTTTGAGTCAACATAAGCACAATCAAGCCTCTCTGAATTGAACTCATTATCAACGGTTCTTGCAAGAGCGCTTATTCCAAGCTTTATTGCATCCATAACCTTTATGTCTTTTTTGTATTCTTTATGAAGTATTTCCTCAATTTCGTTTTCTGCTTCTCCTATCGCAGTTGCAAAGTATCTAAAAAAAATTCCTGTTGGGTCTGTTTCAAATAACTTTGGACCATTTTCATCTGCTCCTATAATCAGCAAAGAAACTCCAAATGGTCTAAGACCACCTGATTGAGTGCATATCTGCTTAAGTGAGCAAATATCTTTAACAATTAACGAAGTATCAATTGGCGAATCAAATGTAATCTTGTGCTGTTGTGCCCTATTTTGCGCTCTTTCAATTAATACCCTTGCATCTGATATAATCCCTGATGCAGTAGCTCCTATATGGTCATCAATCTTAAAAATCTTCTCAACTGCATCTGAAACAATCAACTTATCAACAATCCTTTTATCAGTAATAAGCACAGCTCCATCTATACAAACTATTCCTATAGCAGTAGAACCCTGCCTAACAGTTTTCTTAGCATACTCCACCTGCAAAAGTCTTCCGTCTGGGCTAAATAAAGTTATTGCCCTATCATATCCCATCATTTGATGCTCTCCAATATCTTGCATTTTTTACGCACCTTCCTTATTTTATTAAACACTTAAACTAATTATTATAAACAAATTGTTCTAATTATATTTCATTCTTAAAAACTTTTGAACTCATTACCTCTTTGGCTTTTTTAATAGTTCCTGAACAATAAATAGACCTTGCCATTACTTTTTTACTATCAATCTCGTTAAAATAAACAAGGCAGGCTTTGATTCTATCAATGGATTTTCGTAAGGCTGATATTATAACTCTTTGACTTTTTCTATCAAAAGTTTCTTTTAATATAGATATGCTAGCTTCAGATAATCCAAAAATTCCTAAGTACTTTTCAAAACAATGAATTAGTTCTTTTGAAATCTCACCAAAACCAAATCCGTTGGGCTCATTTGATACTATCTCGATAACAAGATACCTTTTATTTTCCCTAAGACTTGGTAAAAGGGGTTTTATTTTTTGCATATTCTACCCCGAAGAAAACTCAAAAAAGCAGCATAATAACCGCCTTAAGACCGTTTCTTCCTTCTCTCTCACAAAGCTTGGTTTTATATTTTTCTTTATAAACTTTGCTATCATTCAAAGTAAAAACATAGTGAAAATGAATTGTCTTCAAAACATGGTTGCCAAAAACTCTAAATCGCTAAATCTGAATCACTATAAATTAATCTAATAAAAACATAAACTCTAATAAAAACATATACTACAATAAAAAACACACAAAATACATCACTAAAAAATTTTTAGAACTTCTCAAAACACAAGTTTTGCAAAATTATCTTCTAAAAATATCTAAAACTACGAATTTCACGAAATCAAATACCTTCAATGCATAAGTGCTGTAATGTATTTTGCTAGGTCCTAGGGTATAATCGGGTATAATAGGGTATAATCAAAAGTAATTGTCTTCTAGGCATAAATGCTATAAATTATCTTGCTAGATATTCCAAGGTTTCTCTTTGGTGAATCTGTTTATGTGAATCCGTCTACTCAAACTTTCGGCTTGGAAAACCCAAACTGAAAACCCAAAGTATGTGGATGACGCATTCATGAAATCAAAAAATATTTAAAGAGCTCTAATCTGCTCAAGATATTAATTTTGTGTGAATACCTTGTTTTGTTCCCGATTTAAAGGGCCCTTAGCTCAGTTGGTAGAGCGTTCGGCTCTTAACCGAAAGGTCAGGGGTTCAAATCCCCTAGGGCTCATTTTTTTTGCTTTTTTATTCTTAATGTATAACTTCGTTTTGTTTTTTTTAAAATGATTACTTTTGTAGTTATTTAAAAAAACACTTATTAAAAAAAACACTAATAAATCGGAAGGACACAATATAACGCCCTAAAATCACGCAATATGATAAGAACACAATAAGATGTAATATAATGATACACTACGATGATATACTATAATGATACACTACGATGATATGATATAGTGATACAATGCGATGATACACTACGATGATACACTACGATGATACACTACGATGATATAATGCGATGATACACTACGATGATACACTACGATGATATAATGCGATGATATGATATAATGATACAATACGATGATATAATATAATGATACAATACGATGATACACTACGATGATATAATATAATGATACAATACGATGATACACTACGATGATATAATGCGATGATATGATATAATGATAAACTACGATGATATGATATAATGATACAATGCGATGATACACTACGATGATATAATGCAATGATATAATATAATTATATAATACTACGATATAATATAATGATATGCTCTGATGACATAAGATATACTTTAATGAACTTATAACATTATTTTACTTTTAATGATTTAAGGTATTAAAGATATAAAATAAGTATAAAGTATAAGTTTAAAGCAGAAATATTAAACAAGAATATAAGACAAAAATATAAAACAAGGATGTAATAATAGGGGTATAAAATCTGGTTTGGGTGATGATTTTGGAGAATCTAAATATTTTATCTGAAAAAAATAAAGAGGATCATCCTTATGTTGGGGTTGATAATATAATAATCAATTCTGATGGAAAAATCCTTTTGATAAAGCGTTCTTTAAAAAGCAAAAACTATCCTGGATACTGGGGTCTTGTAGGTGGTTGGATGCAATGGGGAGAAACAGTAGAAGATGCACTAAAAAGAGAGGCAAAAGAAGAGATTGGATGTGAGATAGATGTGATAAGATTCACAGGAAGATATTATGATGCAAAAGGGCGTCATCCCACAAAAACATCACTTTGTCTGCCACATCTAACCAAAATAACAAAGGGGATACCTATTGCAAATCAACCCGAAGAGATATTAGATGTAGGTTGGTTTAGTCCAAAAGAAATCAAAACAATGGAACTTGCATATGACCACAAAAAGATGCTTTCAGATGAAGGATTAATCTAAAAAGACTTAATACAAATTCTTTTATACCTTATTACAATTTATCTAACCGTAAAGAAAATAAAAATATATCAATTCATCTATAATTTATTAATTAAAATATCTATAACTTATGTTGTTTAGGGGCTTTATTTTGCTTTACTCTTTATCGCTTTTTCATGTATAATTGCAGAATTCCCTGAAGGATCGATCAATTCAATCTTTATGCTTTCACTTCCCCAAAGCACCCTGTTAAGCTTTTTTAGATGGTTTCTTGCAGTATCTACACTAGAAGGGTCATCATCAGTCTCCTTAATAACTTCGAGTTGGTGCTTAAGTCTATTTAATAGTCCTTCAACATTAGTAACATAGCCATTGGATGCAATCCCTGCTTCGATTGAGCCAATCCTTCCAATCTTTACACTAGCAGTAGAAGACTTAATTACTCTTGCCTTAAGGTCTTCTTCATTTTCAACATTAAAAGAGTATTTGCAGGGTTCACCTGCATTCTCAGACTCAACATCTGCTTTGTGATACTTGCAATTAGAACAGCTCATAGAAAAAAGATAGACCTTCCCAAAATAGGGAATATCCTTTTCAGACTCAATTAATGTAAGTGTATTCTTCTTACACATTGGGCATTCTTGACCCGAAATAATATCAGGCTCCTGTTCGCTTACACCTTCACCATTACTGGAATTATCCATTTTATCATTATCCTGTTTCATTTGAGACCAAAACCTTTTTCTAAAACATTAGTAACAATATTAGATAAAAAAACAATTACTATTTAAGCATTTTGAATTATTCAACTCATTAAAAAATTTAATAATTAAAATATTTATCAACTAAAATCTCTAAGTATTACAAAAACCAATTTCAAAAACTAAAACTACAAAAAACTAAAACTAAAATGCTATAAAAAATCTAAATACTCACAAGTCATGTATTACAACTCATATAATCATAATTTACATATTCACAAGTTATTATCTTAATGCTCTTTTATTCTAAAAAAATCTTTTTTAGCAAACCTTTTTAATATATTTTTTATTAATTAATAGAAAAGCATACCTTGTGTTTCAACAAGAGGACTCGGTACACTTTTTTGTAATCAACAACCTCACTGAATGTAGCGCATGCTTTTATATTACCAACATACCTCGCCCTTTAGGGCGAGGTTGTTGATTAGGTTGTTGATTATCTTATCAAACCTCTTAGCAAACCAAAAAGCTTAATAATACAAAAAAAGAATGTTAGGTTTGTTCATAGTGAGAAGCTTAATTTAAGAGTAATTAGGTTTGTAAATAAACACGCATTAATCTGGAGGTAAAAATATGCCTTCATTATATGCCTACATTTGAAATTCAAAGTCAGTTGCGGGATTAGGTTGTTCAGTTGTGGGATTAGGTTGTGGGAATAATCTAAGATAATATTTAACGATTACACTTAAGAAAGATTACACTTAAGAAAGATACAGGTAATCGATACTCAAAAAAAGTCCTAAACTGGATATTTAAGTATTATATTTATGAAATTCAAAGAATTATAGAGGTTTTTATTTAAATGAAAAATATGCCCATTGAAATGCCTGGAGAGGTAATGCTTAACTATATTCGTAAAATCCCTGAACAGATTAAAAACGCTCTTGAGAATCAAAAAAATTTCTTAGTCCTTCACGATACTCAAAGGATTGTATTCTCAGGAATGGGAGGTTCAGGAATAGTCGGAGATGTATTTTCAGATATTTTTTTAGGAACTAACAAACAGATTTATTCATTTCATGATTATAGCATTCCCAGTTGGTTTGATGAAAAAACCCTTATCTTTATAATATCTTATTCAGGAAATACCCAAGAAACAATATCTGCATACAACGCTGCATTAAAGCAAAAAGCCAAGATAGTAATCTTATGTTCTGGAGGGAACCTTTTAGAAATTGCTAAAAGGGACAATGTTCCTGTTATAATGCTTCCAAAAGGAATTCCGCCAAGAGCATCTTTTCCCTATATGTTCTTTTCAATATTAACCCTTCTTAAGAAAATGGGTTTGATAAAAGGAATGGATGAAGACATTAAAAAAACAATTTCAGTATTAAGTGATAATAGGATTGAAAAAAATGCAGAAATACTAGTGGATAAAATTATTGGAAAAATTCCTTTAATATATTGTTCTAATACAATAAAATCTGTTGGATATAGATGGAAAACACAATTTAATGAAAACGCTAAGATCTTTGCATTCACAAATTATTTTCCTGAGTTAAATCATAATGAGCTTGAGCCGTTTGCTTTGAATAATCCATATTTTCATACAATAATATTAAGTGATGAAGAAGACGAAATAAGAATCAAAAAGACAATAGAAACATCAAAGAAATACATCTCAAAAGGAAATTCAGTAACCCAAATAATGCTTAAAGGAAAATCAAGACTTGCAAAGATATTTTATGCTATTGCACTAGGTGATTTTGCGAGTACAATTTATGCATTAAAAAACAACATAAACCCACTTCCTGTTAACTACATAGAAGAATTCAAAAAGGAACTAAGAAAAAGCAAATAATCTATTTAAATTCGCATATTAAAAGCAGTACAGTTAAAAGCAGTACAGTTTACGTTGAATATAATATGTAAAATAATACGCGAAATAATAATCAGAATAATAATCAGAATAATAATCAGAATTATATGCTAAATTATACATTCGATTAAAAGGGGGATTATAAAAAATGTCAGTTTCAGTATGCATAGATATTGGAGGAACAGATATAAAATTTGGGGTAGTAATGGATTGCAAGGTAATAAAATCCATGTTTTATCCCACACCAAAAGAAAAAGATGGGTTTGAAGAGCTTATCCTTTCAAAAACAAGGGAACTTATAGTTTTTTGTGAAAAAGAATATCCAAGGCATAAAATAAAACACATCGGAATCGCTTGTCCAGGACCTGCAGATTACAAAAAAGGGATAATTAAGGAAACCCCAAACATAATATTTGCAAGAAATTATAATCTAGTAAAACTTGTTTCTATATTCAAATATCCTATTAAAATGGATAATGATGGGAACTGCTTTACTTTGGCAAATGCAATAATGAATAAAGATTGGCAAAACCAAAATCTCTTAGGCATAGTTATCGGAACAGGAATAGGAGGAGGTTTTTGTTCAAATGGGATTCTTTATAGAGGCTTGGGCAATGCCTGTGAAATAGGTCATCTAAGATATAATGATGAGAATGATTATGAAGAGCAATACCATAAGATTGTAGAAAAATACACAAAAGAACTTAATGTAGAATCACTTGCAGGTATTGCAAATCTTTGCCTAAAAAAAAATGATCAAGCAATAGTTGCATTTAAAGAAATAGGCAAACATATTGGTCTTTTATGTAGAGAAATAGTACTTACCTATGACCCTGGAATAATCGTAATTGGTGGAAAAGTTTCTTTATCTTGGAGCTTTATTAAAAAAGACCTCCAAGATACTTTAAAAGAAAAAAAAGGAATAATATATCATCTTCCTCAAATAGCAAGAAATACAATTCCTCACGCAAATCTTATAGGCGCATCCCTTCTAAATGGCGCATAAATCCAATATTAAATTTTTTTAAATATTTTTTTAATAATTTCTATTTTTCTAACTAATCCCATTAATTAACACAATTTAAAAAATACTATTTAAAAAATCACAATATGATTTCCAAGCATTTTTGACCAACTTCTGACTAACGAATATGAATCTGAATTACTTAACACTATTTAAAAAATCACCAACTAAAAAATCTTATTTTATCGCCCCTGAAATTCATTTCAAAAATTGTAACTCTTAAACTCTAACTCTCGAACTTTAACTCTTGAACTCTAACTCTTGAACTCTAACTTTTAGAATCATCTTGTCCAACCCAAATAAATACGAAGTATATCAATACAATCAATACAAAGTAGATCAATACATTGAGAGTAAATCATAAGTAAATAAATAAAAAGCAAATAAATAGAATCAGTTCTGTCCAAAATAAAGTTGATAGGCCTACCAAAACAAGGCGCTAGAAATAATCTCAATAAGTAATCTCAGTTAGTGAACCTATGTGCTTTATCTAGTGTTATATACAAACTTCTTTTACTGTAAAAAGAATGATATAATCAATAGGTTTTAGTACTCTGAATGTCTTATAGTTTTTAGTGCACTATTATAATCCAAAAGCCCCTCTTTTGCTCCTTTAATTTGAATATTCGCTTCAGAATTAGCAAGACCCAGTTTTAGGGACGTAAGAAAATTATTCTTTTTTATCAGGCCTGTAATAAATCCTGAGCAAAACGAGTCGCCTGCACCAGTGGATTCTACAACTTTAACCTTGTGTGCTTTTAGCCTATGATAGTTTAGCTCCTTATCAATTGCATAAATTCCTTTAGGACCATCTGTAATTATACAAGATTTAGCTCCCTTAGAGATAATATTTCTAAGCATCTGAATCTCAGTTCCTTCTTCTCCTAAAATTAATGAAGCTTCCTCTTTATTCAATATAAAAACATCACAGCCTTCAATAATCGTTTTAGTTTTATCAAATCCTTCTTTTGCAAGATATGTAGAAATGTTAAAAGAATATGAAATATTTGCCTTTTTACACCACTGTGCAACCTTATTCAAATTATCAAGAGAGTCACCAGTTAAGGCCGAAAAATGAAACCATTTAGATTTAATACTTTCAAAATTCTTTTTTGAGAGACTAAAAAATTCGTTACTTCCTCTAAAAGTAAGGATTGTTCTATCATGTTTTATACTATCAAGAATAACAGAATAACCAGAAGGTTTCTTAACAATATTACCTAAAAACTTAACATTGCGTTTTTTTAATGCTTGAATAATAGCCTTTCCATTATCATCATTTCCAACTCCACCTAAAAACCCTGTTTTCAAGCCCATCTTAGAAAAACCACAAGCGCAGTTTGTTCCTCCACCTCCAGTTGAAAAATTAATATTATCAATCTTAATCTTAGCGCCTATTGGATAAGCCATGAGTTTCTCCTTTAAACTTCTTGAATCAATAAAAATAGAACTATATTCAGTATCAACAAAAACATCTATTGTTGCCCCACCAATTGTTACAACATCAAACATTTGCAAAGTCATATAATTTAATAATAACGCTAAGAGGTTTTAAATTTTTCTATTCACCTAAAAGTGTATTTTAAATAAATATTTGTCTCCCCTCTTAAAAATTCTAAATTATATATAACTTTTATATGAATTTTAAGCAAATTCTACAAAAATGTAAATTCTATAAAAATCCCAAACAACTTTTTTAGTTTATTTTTTTAGTTTGTTTCTTTTTTTAGTTTCTAAAAGAGAGCTTTTAAGAAAAGTTTAAATACTGCAAATAAAAAAAGTATGTATTGCTAAAAGAATCAAAAGCTCTTTGTTAATCCATAATACTATTAAGATTACAAAAGGAGTTAATTGAACTGGAATGAAAAACCTCGGAATAAGTGCTGAGGTATCTCGCGAATAGTCGAGGTTAATCCTTGCATGAATCCGTATATTCTTACTTTGGCTTAAAAGGCCAAAGTAGGCGAAGTGATGCTGGATTTCATGAAATCAATGGGATTAATAAAGAATCCAATAAAGAATCCAAAAAAGAATCCACAGAAAAGAGATTTCTTTTCAAAAAAAAATCTCGCAAAAATAAACAAATGGTGGTTTGATGGTTAAAATCAACAAAATATATAGGAATAATTCATACCTGAAAAAATATGAAAAAAGTTCTAAAAACATTTGCCCATTTGATAGGTCTCCTAAAAAAGCTCAGGTAACACTTTATGTGGTGCTTGCAGTGATAATAGTGTTTTCATTAATTATCGCAATATTCTTTTTTATGAATAATAGCTTTAAAAGTCCTTATAGTGGAACTGAGGTATCTCCTGTAGCGATATATGTGGAGAGTTGTCTTAACGATGCTTCAAAAAGCGCTGTTAAAGAGATTGGTTATCTAGGAGGGTATACGAATTATGATCTAGGAAAGTTTATGATAATACCAAATGAACCAACACTTTCCCAAGGAGTTTACTTTCCAAAAGGAAGTGGTTATTTTGTTCCATATTGGTTACACATGAGTTCTCCAAATGCTTGTAAAAATAGCTGTGAATTTGAATCAAATGTTCCAACACTTTCTATGATTGAAGAGAACATGAATTATATAATTAGGCAAAAGGTCATGGAGTGTGTTGAGGCTTTTTCTCAAGAGACACTTCAAAATGATCAAAGCTTTAAGATAACCCCACAAGATATGCCTAATGTCAAAACAGTAATAAGGAAAAATGGGATTGTAATAAATCTGGAATATCCATTGTTACTTAAAAAATTATCAAATAACAAGGAATACAGCATAAGCTCTTTTAAAACAGACCTTGATTTACCTCTATTTGAAATATATAAGACTGCACTTGAAATCTCTGCAATGCAAGCAAAATACCAGTTCTTTGAAAAGAGATTACTTGATATGATTTCTGTAAACTCAGGAAGGTCAACAGATAAGCTTCCTCCTTTCTCAGACCTTGCTTTGGGCTTTCAAACTCCGATATATTGGCAATCAAGTGATGTTAAGGAAAAAATATCAAAGTTATTTTTACAATATAACTCAGTATTTCAGCTAAATGGTTCAAAAAACCAAAGAGATATAATCGGCAAAACAAGACTTGATGACCTTTACTTTAAAGGTTTTGTTTTAGACATCCCTGATAAGGTAGGTTTAGATGAGCTTGATTACAATATTTTTTATGACCCTAGTTGGAACTCCTATGCAAGTTTTGGTGGAGAATATTTAATCGGACCAAGAACAATAAACTTTGGAAATGTCAAATATCTTAATTTGATACCATATGTTTCTGCTTTTTCAATGTATGCTACACCTTATGATCTATCATATCCTTTGGTAGTCTCTTTAAGGAATGAAAACGCTTTAGGTGGGGAAGGTTTTACCTTTAATTTCGCTATGGAATTAAATGTTAGAAACAGCGAGCCATTAACCCCTGATTCAAATTTTTTTGATTTGCAAAGCAAAGAAAGTATGTTTTGTCAAGAATCAAATGTCCAATCAGGTGATTATACTATTAATGTAGTTGATGAAAATAACAACCCAATATTTGATGCTGAACTCTATTTCAGCTCAGGAGGAGAGAGTTGTCCTTTGGGAAATACAGGAAAAAATGGATATCTTGAAACTAAGTTGCCATCTGCACTTGGTTTTATAACTGCGCATAAAGAGGGATATTTTTCAAAAGACGCATTTGTATTAGTAGAACCTGATTCTTCTGAAAATGTGGTTGTGAATCTATATAAAATCTCTACAATTAAACTTAGCGTTAAAAAAATAAATTATGATGGTAATGAAATAAACACATTCCCACAACCGCTTTCAAATGATGATTTTGCTTATGTTTCGCTTGAAAGGATTCCTGAGTTTGGGGAATCTGAATTTATTTCGTTTGCAACGATTAACGGCTCAGTTCAAGGCTTTGAAAATGTAACACTTGTACCTGGAAGTTATAGGGTAAGTGGATATATTATCAATTTCAAGAAAAATGTTGTTCCTGAAAAAAATATATGTATTGGTCTAGAGCCAGTATGTGTATCAGAGATAGTTTTGCCAGAAATAGAGATGAATACAACAATGACAGGTCAAATAGAGCTTAATGAGAACAGTGCAGTCTTTGAATACTTCCCCAAAACGATAACAAAGGATACTATGATTGAGGTTTACATGCTTGATATAGGTTTAATAGATAGCTATGATAAGCTAGAGCTTTTGGGGATGACTGGAGAACTATCAAGGAAATACTCAAATGATTTAATCCCTAAAATCAGAGGGTGATGGTAAAAAATGAAAAGACAAAGAATGTTTTTAGCAATAATGATTATGGCTGTTTTTGTTCTCATTCCCTTAGCAAAGTCAGTTGAGGTGGATTTTAAGGTTGTTGGGGAAAATGGCTTAGAGTCTTTTAGAAAAATCCATGACTCTTTAAGGTTTAATATATCTATCATAGATTTTAGTGCAAATGAGATTCCAATTGAAACAATATTTCTTAATGATTTTCCAATAGAACCCTCTTGTAAGAAGATATCTGAAAAGAATTTCTTGTGCAATCTAACCACTCAGAAAACCTCTGTTTCATCTCCAATTGCAACCTACAAAATCGATATAAAAACTGCAGGAAATGTTTTAGCAACAAAATCAAAGGATGTTATTGTTGATGGAATTGGTCCAAAAATACTTAGCTTAGAGGGTTTGCCACCAGCAATAGGTAAAGGTGAAGAGCTAACCATTAGTGTATCGGCTTTAGACCAAGGTGTTGAGGGTGGAACTTTTTGTTCAGGAATTTCAGAACTATTAGTATATCAGTTAAATCCCAATGCGCCTTTAAAAAAAATACCAATTAACTCAAAAGAGTGTTCTTATTCTGGTGAGATCACACTTTCATCAACTCAACTTTCAACAGGTGAGATTTGTGTGATTGGAAATGATAGCCTAGGAACAGTTTCAAAGGAGCCTTTTTGTAAAGACATTATTATAGACACAACTGCTCCTGTTATAAGTGGGATTGAGCTATTTAGAAAAAACCCAAATTCAGATTCATTAATTCCTTTTAATTATGCAAGGCAGTCTGTTAGTTATCCTTTGGTTATAGTAGTAAATATTACTGATGACAACATAATTAAAAAAGAGGATATAAAAGGGTATTTCTCAGAATTAGTTCCTAGTTTCAATGAGATCACTCCCAACTTCTGTGAAGAGATCTCTCAAGGATTAAGATGCAGATGGGAGAATTTAGATGTATCTATTCAAGAATCAAAAACATTTAATTTAAAGGTAGTCGTAGAGGATATTGCTAAGAATTCAGCCCAATCCCAAGTTTCAAAGCAAGTTCAAATAGATTCAATAGGCCCAAGTGTCTCAGAGATTGTATCAGGATATGGCAAACACCAAGGCGTCTCTTTTCTAGGTAAGAGTAGCACTATTATTTTAAAGATAAGTGATGATAAATCAGGGATATTAGCGGAGAATGTGTTTTTAGATTTAACAGAATTAGGAGGGCCTGCAAGGATTGTTGCAAGTTCTTGTGATTTATCAGGATGTTATTTTGAGAATGTAAAAACTACTCTTCCAACCGGCTCTTCAGTTCAAATAAAGGTTCATCCCGATACATCAGATGCTTTAGGGAATAAGATTGAATTTGCCTACGCTGATGGCTTTGTAATTGACACGTCCCCCCCAGTTTTAGAGGAGCAAAGTGTGTTAGTAAAATCAGATAAAGGTTTAGAAGATTTAAATGGCGGGGATAGTGCTATTATTACTTTTAGGGTAAGAGATGAGACAGCGGTTTTTATTGTTGGTAATTTTTCAGAAATATCAAGGTCAAATGCGTCAAAGCTTAGCTGTAGTGAAGCCCAAGGGTTTTGGAATTGTGTTGTTGAGATTCCTAATCTTATTTCTGGAGCAAAAGGATTTGCTAAAATCATCCTTACGGATTTGGTAAATAATTCAGTTACATTTGAGGAAAAAGTCTTAGTAAATGTACCTCATATGGGACCAAAACCTGATTATTGGGATATATCAAGTGTTGATGTGATGAGGCCTGGTCTTGATGCAACCCTTGGAAATGTGTTAGCTCAGCAGTTTTTTGTGAATATAAACCTTGAGTCTAAGGCAATAGCTGATGAGTATTCTTTATCCAGATTTAATATATTAAAATGTACTCAAAGTGGTTTTAAACAAAAGAGTATTGATGTGTTTTTACCTGCAACAGTTGGTAATTCAATCTCTGTTCCTGCTGTGTTTTATCTTGAGAAAGGAGAGATTAGTTCTCAGGGTATAGAGGTTATTTGTGATGTTGAGATATATACAAAGATTCATTCTAAGTTTGGTGTAATGCTTTCTAAGTTTCCTGAAATCAAACAATTTAATTTTACTGTTCCCGTTTTTGAAGGGTTTTCAGGACTTACAAAAAGCGAAGCAACAGAGAAGTTTAGAACTAAACTTGAAGAGATACAATTTTTAACTGACATAATGAAGGTTGCAAATGGGGTGGTTTTGGCTTCTGAGATGGTTTGCAAGGTGTATCAAAATACTGTAACTGTTGCAAGTATAGTAACTACCGCACTAGAATTGGTTGGAAGGCCAAAACTTGGAGAAGCGACTGCTGCAACGCTTGGAGCGCTTCTTCCAGGGACGATTCCAATAGATGAAGTTTTCAGTGGTATAACAGAGACAACTTTTGGATACGTTGAAAAACTAGGGTTTCAGATGGAACCATTTTGTAATATCATGGCTTGCAATGGAACAATAAGTGTTGAACCTGTCGATGGAGAAAATGACAAAAAAATAGAACTTAAAGTTGATACCGATAAAAAAAAGTTTGACAAACAATGGGAAGAGAATATTCAAGAAGCTTTCTCGAATAAGTTGTCTAATGAAAACTGGGATGTATCTTTTGATAATGTTCCTGTGTTTGGTGATAGTCTTATCTATGGGGTATTAACATTTTGTCCAAGAACTATTTTAAACTCACTTAATAATCATCTTACAAGCCAGTGTATGGTTGTAGAGTGTTATGGAGAAAGTCTTGAACAGGGTTTTCCGATGTATCAATGTGATATTTTGCAAGGATATTCAACTTGCAAAATGGTTACTGGTGAGGTTTTAGCAATGATACCTTTTGCAAGTTATCTAAATCAAGAGTTCTTGCCAGGGATGGTAACCTTATTTAATGACCCAACAAGCCTTGCAACAGGATTGCTTGCAGGGGTTTTATGTGAGTGGGGCGGTAGTTTAGTACCTTTTGTTCCAAACCTTTGTGCAGTTAAAGCAATTGCTCAAGAGGCTATTGCGATATTTGAAGAGGTTACAAGAGGGCAGGCAAATAAATTGGATTTTAATAGAATTGTTAATGGTAGAACAGCAACTTGCACAAATGTGATAGATAAGTACTCAAAATACCTAGAGGAATAGTTGATAATGCTTTCGGAGGTAAACTTTCAGGATAAAAAAAAAAGAATGGCTTTGTTCGCATTAGCTGTGCTTTTATTGGGTGTTATAATTACTATTATGATACTCGTATTAAACAGTCTGCCTCAAAAACCCATTGAGCTGGGTGTAAAGCCAACGCCTAGCCCCACAATCCAAAAGGGCGGGGATGGGCTTATTTCAGATATCTTTTTTGTAAGCAATTATTCGCTTCAAACAGGCAATTTTTATTTTTTAAAAGAACCCACAATAGAGTTTTATTGGGGAGACAGTATTTCACTGTTTGTAAACGTTTCAGGATATTCATCAAATATTTGGGGTGAATATCAATACATTCATTTGGATGGAAATTTAACAATTTATGATTCCACAGGAAAGATGGTTGAAGATATCTCACAACCAAATAGCTATCAGTTCCGCGAACAAGTCCCAATTTATTATGATTTGAAATATGTGCCTTTTGTAACAAAGATTAATATGGGCAACAGGTTTATTAAAGGCTATGGAATAAAAGGAAAGTATAGAGCGGATTGCACCGTGTGTGATGTGCTATCAGGCAGATGCCATACAAAATCGATATACTTCGATATGATAGGATAAGTTTGATTAGATTATAACACGACAGATGCTTATTGATATGGCTTTTGATATGATTTAATTGATGTTATTTTTTTGATATGATAAACATGATTTTAAGGCAATTTGTACGATTTTTTGATTAGATTTCATTTAAATGGTGAAGAATGATGAAGAAAAATGAAACATTGAAATGGGATTTTCATCGAATATATTTTTGGCTGTTTTGCTTTGCGTTAGCTGTTATAATTTTAGCTTGCTCTTCAGGCATTCAATTCGTTCAAGGTCAAGAATGTACAAAACACTCCGAATGTGCAACAGACGAAAAGTGTTGTAATGGTGAATGTATTAATGTGCAGACCGATATGAACAATTGTGGGGGGTGTAAAAACATATGTACGGGGGGTTATGAATGTATCAGTGGAGTCTGTAAGTTTATAGATCCTAAGATTGTTTGTGCCAACACTGATTGTGGTTCTGTTGAGTATAATGGAAACACATACGATTGTGGTGACTGTCCTGAGATTGTATCTACAAAGGCAGGTTGTTTAATCTGCGAAAGTGGGGTTTGTATAGATAATCCTAGAAATGATCCTAATTTTGTTTGCGATCCAATTAATAATGAGTGCCGAAAAAGCGGATTAACCTGCCGTAATCCCTGTCTTGTGTGTGAGGAGGGTATATGTAGTAAAAATAAAGGGATTATAGGAGGAGGTAGTTGCAAATCTGAACAAAATCAATGTGAAGAGGAGGGCAAAGCTTGTGTCTCAAAGGAAAAAGACACTGCGCCCCAAACCCTTACTATCGATATTGCACGATTTGTGAGAAATACTGTGGCATTCGCAGACCTTGGTAGCATGGCAGGAACATGGCTTGACAAAACCTTAGGCATATCATTTTTCTCAACTCCATTCTGGGGCAAACTAGAAAAAACTTGGCCTGAAGGTGCCCAAATCTTTGGTGGGAACTGGGAATCATCATTTTGTAGAAAACTTTGGTGTGTTAATCTTGATAGCAGTGGAATCTCCGGTGCAAAAGGTGCAATAGGTTCGCATATCGAAGGAGAAAAACTAAAAATATCACCTGAACTAAACCTTTACAAAATCACATTTGCATTAAACCCAACAACAGAATCCCTTACAAAGCAGATGAATTTCACAATAGAATTATATGATAACTCCGGAAACAAAGAATATCTTGACCTAAATAACGATAAAAAACCAGACACTTGGATAAACATAAAAAATAAATACGCAACCTCAAAAACAAATCCAATAGCATTTTACTCAAAAAAAGACTATCAAAAGATTTGCTTAAGATTCTTTAATACAAACGATTACATAAAAGAATTAAGATTTGCATTAATATCAAACTCAAATCAACTCTGCAATAATTTCTTTGATGGTGACCCCAGTCAAAACAACATGAACATAAACTTTGGCGAAATAGAATTTGGCGGTGAGGTTAATGGATGCGCAAACTGTTAAAAAGATTTTCTTTACCTTTTTAATAGACCTTGGAATAATCGTTTCAATGATTCTACTTTACAAAGCTTTTATCTCATCAATATACCCTATCTTCTCTTCATTAGCTCAGCTATCAACCTTACTTGAAGCTCAAAGTGAAGTAAGTGTTTTGGTAATGAAATCCTTCAAATCTCAAATTGACAAATATACTGGAATATTCTACATACTCCTATCATTAATAATTGCATTTTTAGTATCCCTTCCAGGGATTAGATGGATTCAATATAAGATTATTTTAAAAAAAACAAGAAAAATAATTCCATTCTACCTTTACTCAATAATAATATTTGTAACAGTAATCCTTTTCTCATTACTAATAAATCTATCCTCTAAAATTCCATTTTTAGTATTACTCTTGTTTATAATACTAATACTATCACTAAACACAATAAACCTTATTAGGATCAAGTCATTTAAAAAAACATCTCAAAATATTGAAAAAATAATACTCCCATTATTTTTAATAACAATCATTCAGCTAATATCTTATTTTGTAATACTTTTATTATCTTCAATATCGATAATAATCTTTCTAATAGCACTACCACTAACAAACACACTTTTAAGATTACTCTTTGTAAAATTGCTTGCAAATCCAATTTCTTAGCATAAAAATGTTCAGTTGTATAGAAACATTTAAATATCAATACCACTCCACAGTCACTACACATTTATGATGGGGGGTAAAAAATGAAAAAGACTCTATTAGTTATGCTGACAGTATTAGGGATATTATTGATGTCGCAAAGTGTTTTGGCGGCTTTAATGATAACTCCAATAACAGATAAAATAATCAACGAAGGCGAAGAACTAGCTTTAGTGGTTACATACGCTGGAAATGTAAGTGCTGTAACCTTGGGGATTGAAACCAATGCAACAGGGGCAGTATTTAACGCTGCAACAGGCGAATTTAAGTGGACTCCTGCATTTAATCAAGCAGGAACATACACAGTAACCATCACAGCTAATGACGGAACCACAATAGACACAAAAGATTTTCAAATAACTGTAATGGATGTAAACAGAGACCCTGTATTCAAAAGCACTCCTGTTAAATCAATGTATGTTGAAGAAATATATACTTATAATGCAATAGCAGAAGACCCTGATGGTGATGAGATAGCTTATGTCTTAATTCAAGGACCTGCAGGAATGGTTATGAATTCAACTGATAGCAAAGGAATTCTCAAATGGACTGCACCAAACCTAAGCGGAACTCATCTAGTAAAAATATCTGCAAGTGATGGAAAGGGTGGCGTTGCATATCAAGAATTTAATCTAAGCGTAAGAGAAAGACCTTCAAGAATAGAAGTAACAAAAATTTATGCGAATACACCTGACGATTCAAGAATTGACCTTTTGGGTGGTTCAACTTTTAGGGTAAAACCTGGGGATGATGTAACAGTATATGTAGAAGTCAAGAATTTTTATAATGACGGGGTTAATTTAGAAGATGTTTACTTTAATCTTTTAATTCCTTCACTCTTAGATGAGGGGGACGATGACTTTGATGAAGAATCAGATGAAATAGACATAAGACCTGTTAAAACTGGAAGGATGAGCATAAGCTTTCAGGTTCCAACAAGGATTGAGGCCGAGGTTTATGATTTGTTTATAACAATTAAAGGATATGATGAAGAAGGAGCTTATTATGAAGAAGATTATTTCTTTGATATGACAGTTAGAAAAGACTCTTATGCAATATCCTTGACAAGATCAGATGTATCTCCTCAAACAATCTTTTGCAACCAAGATGCACTAATTTACATCGATGCTTTGATTGAAAATATGGGCCGAAACAGAATAGATGACTTAGTGTTTAAAGTAACTTCAAGTGAACTTGGAATCAACTACCAAAAAAGCGATATAGAATTGACAAATGATCCATATGATACAAAGAGCAGGTATGCGGTTAGTACATCAGTTCCTGTTCGTGCAACAAAAGAAGGAATTCATAACGTAGTTCTTGAAACATATTCAGCGGGAAGAAAAGAGGTATCACAATCAAAAACATTTCAGATAAGAGTGCTTTGTGATATAACCCCAACACCAACACCAACTACTCCAGTAACTCCAACACCAACACCAACTACTCCAGTAACTCCAACACCAACTCCAACAGTTGTACGGGAAAAGCCATTTACAGAAACAAATTTATTCCTTGGAATATTAATCGCGGCAGTAGTACTTTTAGGAATAATGGTAATCTTGATGCTAAGTTTACTCTTTAGGAAGTAAGACCTATTTTTTTTTCTTTACTTTTTTTAAAATAAACATTCTCAGGGAAAAATTCTCAAAGTTTAAAAACAGATAGGTATTATTATATTTTATGAAAGAGGAGTTTAAGACAAGAAACGGCGTATTTGATAGATTTACTATAAATACACTAAAAGACCTTGATTCTTCGGGCTTTTTTAACATTGAAACCCTAAGTCCTATATCTGAAGGCAAAGAATCCCATGTATTCTTAGCAAAAAGGGAACAAACAAAAGAAAATGTTGTTGTAAAAATACATTGCCTTGAGACTGCAGATTTCAACAAAATGCTTTTTTATATACAAGATGATTTAAGATTCTCAGCAATCTCTGGAAACAAAAGAAAAACAATCCTTGCGTGGGCAAAAAGAGAAGCAAAAAATCTCTCATTAGCGAGGGAAGCCCACGTTGCCTGCCCAAAACCATATATTGTTAAAAACAATGTATTAGTGATGCAGTCAATAGAAACATTAGGTGTTCCTTCTCCCAAATTAAAAGATATTGAGTTATCCAATCAAACCAAAACCTTCAACGAAAAACTATTTAAAAAAAGCTTTGGATATCTTGGCAGGCTAAAAAAAGCAGGGCTTGCACATGGCGATCTATCTGCCTTTAATATCTTAGTTAAATCAGGTCTTCCATATTTTATAGATTTTTCTCATACAATATCTTTAGAAACAAAAAGCGGAGCTTATCTGTTCAAAAGAGATTTTGAAAATCTTTTTACATTCTTTCAAAAATACAAAATAGGCAACAAAGAAACTGCAGAAAAATTATCAAAGCTTAATGAATTAACATATTAAGATTTTTGAGTCCTGATAAACTCCTTAATCATTTCACACACTTCAGTATTTTAAGTCCTTTTATCAATGTAAAATAATTGGGTCTTTAGCCTTTAAATGAAAACATTCCCAAAAAATTAAATACACCAGCTAATATTTCTAATAATAATCTTATTGTAATCTTGTTATTTATAGCTAGTCCTTTTTCCAGATTATACGTTTCTCTTCAGGGTACAATCCAAGCCTACTCATCTGATTAAACTGAACATCGGTAAGTGTTATGTAATTAATAAGAACGCCACTAGTCTTTTCAATCTTATCTTTGGCAGATTCAATCTCCTTGTTATTTGGTGTTGGTCCAATCAAAAAAACTGTAGCTTTTCCATTTTGCGCTTTTCCATACATAACAATATAATCAATTCCTTGAACAATTGAAAACTGCTCTTTTATCATTTGGTTAACACTCTTTTTAGGCTTAAATAACTCTGAGAGCATAATTACCTCCTTTTTCTCAGAAATTAAATAAAGTTTAGTTGGACCAACAATTTCTTCCCTTAAAATACCCATTTTACATAATCTCTTTACAATCCTATATGTTGAAGTATTGCTTACTCCTGTAACATTAGAAATTTGTTTTAGATAAAATTTTTCTTTTGGATTCTCAAAAAATACCTCTAAGACTCCAAGTAACTTTTTATCAACCAAGCCAACAATTAGTGACTTTAAACTACCTTTAATCTCATCATTATCCATATTTCACTATTTTTACTTGGATTATTTAAACATTTCTTTTTTGGAACACCTTTTCCTTTTTGGAACACCTTTCCAAATTTGAATATCCAAGAATTTCTCCTCTATTCTTTAAATTAAGCTAAAAAATGAATATTTATTTTCTTTAGAAAACGTATTACTTAACCAAATAATGCATAAGGGCCTCTTCTTCAATAAAATGGAGTCTTGATGGAAAAATAAGGCAATGTAGAGGAGATCCAAAATCAATCTCTTTAATCTGATGTATTGGTCCATACACAATCTTTTGGGTGTTAAAACCAAGTCTGGCAATTCCTATGCAATAAGTATCCTTAGAAATTATCCCTTTTTTCTCTTTATCTTCTATCAATAATAAGATCTCTAGTGCCTGTTTAATAGTCATAAACCTTGTAATTTTTTTACTATCTTTAGAATCGTAGTTTTTTAATACAGATTCATTCCTTTTAATGTCAAGCAAAAATAATGTATGAAGCTCAACACTTTGATTTTTTATAAGTATATCATAAGGGGTCTTTGGAAGCCAATTCTCCTCGGGAAACACTATAGAACCAATATGCCCAAACTTGTATAAAGAAAGCCCTGTAACACCCACAGCTGTTAATATTGAAGAATTATTTATGACATTAACCTTAATCCCTAGCTTTTTTGCTCTTAGAAAAAGATCTATATGGGTTGTTGCTACAAATACATCCCCTATAATCAAAAGCGATACCTCGTTTTTTTGAGAATAATTTAGAATAACATTATCATCAGACTCTATTTTTTCCCTGTCGCAAACTATAATTTTTTTTTGATAGATTAACTCAAGCTCATTTATATCCTCTTTAACTAACATAGACGTATAAGAATCCAAAAAAACAAAATTACTTTTTTTAATAATCTCAAGTCCTTTGAGGGTTATATCATTCTTATCTCCAAGCCCAATTCCTATCAGATTTAGTGTCATTTTGAATTTACACAAAAGTGTTAATGCGCCTTATTTTTAATAGTTTCTTTTTTGTGATATCGACGAAAAAAAAGAATTGACTATCTTGCGCAATATCTTTTATAAGAAATATATTTTTGCAAATATAGCTAACACTATCCAAAGATTTATATATCCCCTTAGCAATGAAACTATTTGTTTAAGGGGTTAAACAAACTATTTCGAGAATCTTTTAATGTGCAACCTGATCGCCAAATCGGTAAGCACTAATAACGAAAAATATTGTGTGAATGTTTTGGGTTAAACACTTCTAAAAGGTTTATGAAGCTAACATGCTTATAAACATTGTTGTTACTAAAAGGATATAATTATATATATTTATTTTAAAATATCTTTTAGTAAGTATATGTTCGATGAAATATATGCGCCAATGTTTATCTGCCAATACGCCTAAAAGACCTATGAGCAAAAAAAACCTAACAAGAGGGGGAGACAAAAATGGAATTTTTGAAAAAAGCGGCTGAAAGTGTAGATTTGTTTCAAGGAGTAAATGTAGGAAAAGCTAATATAAAAGTAATAGGATGTGGTGGCGCAGGAAACAATATGATTTCTTGGCTATATAATAAAGGTGTGGATGGTGCAGAGATTTATGCAATAAACACAGATCAGCAACATCTCAATATAATACAAGCAGATAGAAAAGTGCTCATAGGTAAGGATATTACTAAAGGTCTTGGTTGCGGTGGCTTCCCAAAAAAAGGTGAAGAGGCTGCAAATGAGACAATTAACGAGGTTAAGGATATGCTTAGAGGTGCAGACATGGTATTTGTCTGTGCAGGAATGGGTGGAGGAACAGGAACAGGTTCTGCTCCTGTGGTTGCTAAAGTTGCAAAAGAGATTGGTGCAATCGTAATAGGAACAGTAACCATGCCATTTGATATTGAACGAGCAAGAGTGGATAAAGCAGAATATGGGCTTCAAAAACTAAGAGGCTTTTGTGATACAGTTGTTGTAATTGATAATAACAGATTGGTAAAAATTGCAGGAAATCTTCCAATTGCTCAGGCATTTGCTGTAGCAAATGAGCTTGTATCTACAATGATAAAAGGCATCGTAGAAACAATATCAGTTCCTTCACTTGTTAATCTAGACTTTGCTGATGTAAAGGCTATAATGTCAAATAGCGGTGTTGCAGTAATTGGAGTAGGTTCATCAGATACAAAAAACAGGGTTCCAGAAGCAGTAAAAGGTGCCTTACTAAACCCTTTGCTTGATATAAGATATGATGGTGCAACAGGTGCTTTAATCCATATACACGGTGGTCCTGATTTGACACTTGAAGAGGTTAGTAAAATTGGAGAGCTAGTAACAGAAAGTCTTGACCCTGATGCAAATGTAATCTGGGGTGCAAGAGTTACAGATGACATGTCTGGTAAACTAACAGTAATGACAATAATTACAGGTGTAACATCACCATGGATATTAGGTCATGGACAAACCAAGGAAGAGATCTGCTTAAAAAAGGAATCTGTTAAAAACCTAAAAGAGGATATGCTAGGAATTGAAATTCTTGAATAAGTCCCCCAAGTCCCCCAATTGAATGCCCAAAAACTTTCTTCAAGGGCATTCTTTTTTTTCTTTTTATTCAAAATTTTCTTACTATCCAAAATTTTCTTACTATTCAAAATTTTTTTTCTATCCAAAAAAGTTTATTATGAAAACCCTTGGCATAAATACTTAGCTATATCGCAGATAGTTGAGGTTAAAATTTTTGTAAAATCCTTCTTTGTCAATTTGCCATTTATTTTATCAATAGAAAAGGATACCTCATGTTTCAACAATAGGACTTAGTACGTTTTTTGTAATCAACAACCTCGCTTTAATACAGCGCATGCTTTCATATTACCAAC
>DAOSEK010000011.1:0-3826 GCA_035363095.1 Candidatus Woesearchaeota archaeon
ATGTGCTTTTTTTCGAGTACTTGGGAGGAGTCATTTTTCTATCGGAGATACTGATAATTATTCATATCAAGGATTGATATTTCTTTTGAATGATCAAAATCAGGTTTTTTAAATTCCTCTAGGTTTGAAGCCCTTGACACATTATGAACAATCTTTCCTTGACCATTCCAAGATTCGTAGTATGGATTTTTAAGGCTTGTTGTTACGGATTGTTTTTTATAATTGTCCTTTATACCTTTGGATTTTGCTATAGCGTTATATTTAGTTCTTAGGTGTTCTGCGGTTCTATCTAAGACTAATATTTTTTCTAAGTATGAACTGATTTTGGGCTCGCCATTTTGTGTTTTAAGTTTGTTTGATTCATCTATTAATAAATCAATTACATAATCTATTAGTCCCAAGTTTTGTTCTTTGTGGGAATTGAAGTATGTTAAGATATTTTTGCATCGAATGTCCCAAAAATGATTTCCTTTAAGATAGGTTATAACGTTATTTTCTTCGTGTTTATATGAGAGTGTTCCATCTAATTTTTTTCCCTTTAATATGTCTAGTATTTCATCTTGGGGTAATTGATTATCTTTTGTTTTAAATTTAATCAATTTATTGTAAAGCTCTTTTAAGGACAGAATGCTTTTTTGAATGTATGGTGTAAGATTATTTGTTTCAACTAGGGTTTCAATTCTTTTTTCAAGTACTCCATCATCAATCTCAAAGAAATCTTCTAAAAGATTAGAATTCTTTTTTCCAATTATTGAATCATAATACTTTTTTTCTTTTGTTATAAATTGATCTATTTTATAATAGGTTTTCAGATCTATAACAACAGATTCTTGCAAGATTGCGGATATAGATTCAAATCTATATAAAAGTGACTTTTGAAATGTACCTAAAATTGTTTCGTTAATTAATCCAAAATTTAAATCAAGGATATCATATCCTTTGGACTCAAGATAACTAACAATGTCACTTTGCTGGGCTTTTAGTGGTAATTTAGTGATCAGGTCATCTTTTGGCTCAGTGATTTTCACTTCCTCTTTTAATTCAGGGATTTTAGGATTTTTGTCATAATGTTCTATGTTAGATTGAGGCGTTTTTGAATCCACAGGAACGATGGGTTGTGGTTTTGGACTAGTTTTTGAATCAGGATCAATATCCGGTATCAAAGATTGTTCTTCTAATTTTGATTTGTTAGGATTAAATTGATTATTTGCTTTTTTAATCTCTTCAAGAAGTATAGGAAAACTTTTGGCTGCTATGTTTTTTTGCATGCGAACGAATCCTCTCATCAGCTCTCTATTAGATTGAATGATTTCATTTTCAAGTTTGTCAAAGTCTATCTCTTTTACTTTAACAATTTTATCATAAAGATCTTGGTTTGTTTGATTACTATTTTGAGTTTCCATTATTATATCTTGGGAGTTATTCTTTATAAATTTATTTGATTAAATCTGGTAAATTTCACGGAATAATTTAAAGTTGATGAAATGATATAGATTAAGTATAGATTAAAAATAGATTTTTTAATTTAATATACTTAGTTAAAAAAAAGCTTATTTGATCTCTTGAATTTGTTATTTTAAATACTTTTATTTGATGAAATCCTCGCTCATTTGCATACTTTTATATTTTGATTTATATGATAAGAAATCTGTTAACAAAGAAAAGAAATACAGACTAATAAACTCAAGAAATAATCAACAACCTCGCTCTAAAGGGCGAGTTATGTTGGTAATATAAAAGCATGTGCTAAGTTCAGCGGGGTTGTTGATTTTATGAAATCCTCGTTCATTTTGCATACTTTGGTCTTTCAAGCCAAAGTGAGAATAGACGGATTCATGCAAGGATTAACCTCGACTATCCTAAAGATACCTCGGCATTTATGCTGAGGTTTTTCATTACAAAAAAGCGTACAAAGTCCTCGTGTTTAAACATAAGGTATCCTTTTCTATTAATCATATAATTAAGGTACTTACAATTAAGGTACTTACGCTTAAAGGTTATTCATTGTTATTGCAATTATTTACATTTAAAAAAAAAGATTGTCCATAAGGGATTATTTAAAAAAATTAGTATTGAAAAAGAAAGAGCAATCAAAAACATTTAGTAATCGCAATTATTGTTTTTTTCTTTAGATTTAGCTATGATTACATCATCAATCCTAAGTATTGCAATTGCTAGTTCAGTTGCGGAGATGATTGCTCTGTATTTTAACAGATAAGGCTCAATAATTCCAAGTTCATAAGGTTTTATCAATTCACCATTTTTAATCCCAATCCCATAGCTTTCCTTTAATTTTATATTTTCAGTCTTATTTGAAATGATGTTTTGAGTTCCTGAATTGTTAATATTTAATTCGTCTAACTTTTTTTTAAAATAATCAAATTGAAAGCCTGCATTTTCTGATAATGTTTTAGGGATGGATAAAATTGCATCCGCAAAGGAATTTATGAATATTTGTTGATTTAAAGGGTATTGTTTTGCTTCTTTTGTCAAGGCATCATAAAGCAATAGTTCAAATGCACCCGCACCAAGAACTGCTCTATTGTCTTTTAGAAGGGTTATTAGATCACCAATAGCATCATCTAAGGCTCTTATTATCTCATCAGATATTTGAGAATTTGCTCCTCTGATTATTATTGTTTGTGAACTTTTTTTTGTCCCTTCTAAGAATATAAAGCTTTGATCGTAGATTATTTTTTTCTCTATTTGTGATGCATGTCCAATGTCTGATTCTTTTATTTCATCAACATTCGATACTATTTTTGCACCAGTACTTTTTGAGATTCTTATTAGGTCTGAATAAGGGACTCTTCTTATTGCTGATATTCCTAGTTCTGCCAAGTAGTGTGATAAGAGTTCATCTATTCCTCTTTGACAAAATACTACGTTTGTTCCTAGTTCTGAGATTTTCAAAGCCATTGTTTTAAGTATTGAATCTTGAGCGTCAATGAATTCTTTTATTTGGTTTGGAGTTGTTATTTGTATTTTTGCATCGATTTCTGATTCTTTGATTTCTAAGGGAGATTTTATCAGGGCTATTTTTGAATTTTTTATCTGATTAGGGGATGATGAAGATGTAAAATCACTTTCTAAAACTACTCCATTGAATAAAATGCTGTCTTTGATATTTTCTCCAGGTATAGATATAATTTTTATTAGATGCTTTCCTAAATCTTTATCATCTTTAATTGAGAGAACACTATCAACACTTAGTTTTGATAAGAGCTCTTTTGATTTTTCTGCTCCTTTTCCAGTCATTGCAGTTTTTGCGATTTTTGATAAATCAGAGCTAGAAAAAGATATATTGAATGCTAAGCAATCACTAGATTTAATCGCTAAATCCAAGGCGTTTTTATATCCGTCTATAATTAGAACAGGATGAATTTTTTGCATAAGCATTTTTTCTGCGTTTGAGAGAAGTTCTCCTGTTAATATAGCGATTGTTGTGGTTCCATCTCCTATTTCTTTTTCCTGATTTTTAGAC
Source organism: Candidatus Woesearchaeota archaeon (assembly GCA_035363095.1). Classification (GTDB taxonomy): domain Archaea; phylum Nanobdellota; class Nanobdellia; order Woesearchaeales; family UBA119; genus DAOSEK01. Next base: position 3,485 of record DAOSEK010000011.1, read on the forward strand.
ATCTCTGCGATCATTCTCGCTACAGGATGAGCTAGTATCATTTCAGAAAGGATTGTCGCTCCATCGTTAGTAATTATGGTGTTTCCATGCTCGTCTACAATCATTTTATCCATTCCTTTTGGCCCAAGTGTGGTTTTTAACATTTGGGCAACCAATTTTGCTGCAGAAATGTTATTTCTCTGCGCACTTTGGCCCTGATTACGATTGTAATATTGTTCAGAATCAAAAGTATTATTGTTTGAAACATAATTATTATCAAGATTTGTATCAACAAGATTATCAACATTGTCATTTAAATTCGTGGCTACATTAGCATCAACATTAGTATCAACACTTGTGGCT
>DAOSEK010000011.1:3926-15567 GCA_035363095.1 Candidatus Woesearchaeota archaeon
ATATTAGTATCTAAATTAGGATGAACATTAGCATTTAAATTGGTGGCTACATTAGTATCAACATTATTATCAACACTTGTGGCTATATTAGTATCTAAATTAGGATGAACATTAGCATTTAAATTGGTGGCTACATTAGCATCAACATTAGTATCAACACTTGTGGCTATATTAGTGTCTAAATTATCGTTATCATTATTACCACTATTATTAGAGAAGAATTGTTTTGATATTACTTTTTTTGATGATTTTTCTAAACAGGAGAAATTCGGATTTTTGAGCGTTTTGTAAAGACCTGAGTTGGGAGTATTTAAGGTTTCGCTCTTTGAGATTTTGCTCTTTGAGGTTTCGCTATTTGAGATTTTGCTCTTTGAGGTTTCGCACCTTGAGATTTCGCTAATATGAAAATCGTTTTTTGGGTTATTCATTTTTAATTTATTTTATTATTTTTTGCTATATTTTGCTTGTTTTTACTATTTTCTATTCTAATCTTTGTTGTAATCTGCTTTGTTTGGGTTTGCTAGTTTCTGCTTTAAGATTTTTATTAATTCATCTTCTTTTATTTTTAGCTGGTCCCTTTGAGAAATATCTCTTAATATAAATTCTATTTTTGAGTCTTGGGCATCATTTGAGTATTTGTATACCAAGACGAATGGTATTGATGAATTTTGAGCGTAATCAAGTGTTTTTGAAAGTTTTTTTGGTTTTAGTTCAAACTCTACTTTAAAGCCGAGATCTCTTAGTTGGTTTGCTAGTTTAAATCCAATATCAAGTTCTGCATTTTCAGGAAATAATATTATTTGTGAGTTTGATGAGTTTTTTGCAAATCCCATTGATTCAAGTATTGTTGTTATTCGTTCTAGTCCAAAAGAAAATCCTACTGCTGGAATAATTTCGCCTGTTCCTCGAAATGTTCCTATCATATTGTCATATCTGCCTCCTCCAAGTATTGCAGATTTTATAGTTGATTTGTCTTTTAGAAATATCTCCATTATTGTTCCGGTATAATAATCAAGCCCTCTGGCGAGTGAAGGCTCAAATCTTAATAATTCATCGCTATCCTTTCCACCCTCTTTGAAGAATTCTAATATATTTTTTATCTCATCTAATCCCTTGATGATCATTTTATTATCTGGAAATTCTTTTGATATTTGATTAAGTAGCTCTAGATTAGAAAGAGTTTTGTCTTGTCCTAGTTTGAGCACTAATAGTAGTTTTTGAAGGGCAATTGCTGATATTTGTTTGTTTTTTGAAAGCGAGTTTAATTCCTCTTTTACTTTGGAGAACCCGATTTTGTCAAGTTTATCAAGTGATATTAGGATAAGGTTTATTGTTTCATTTGATTTTATATCTAAACTATCCAATATTCCATTTAGGATCTTTCTGTTGTTAATGGATATCTCTATATCCCCTAGTTTTAGTTTTGCAAATGCTCTTTTTGCAAGGGTTATTAATTCAATTTCTGCTATAACCTCGGAAACTCCAATTATATCTACATCGCACTGGGTGAAAGCTCTATATCTTCCTTGTTTTGGCTGAGTTGGACCGTTTCTAAATACCGTTCCTATGCTATATCTTCTAAAAGGATATCTTATATCCTTGTTTGCTCCAACAAATCTTGCTAATGGAACTGTATGATCAAATCTTAATCCTAAATCCCTTTCTCCTTGGTCGATTACTTTATAGATTTCTTTTTGAATTTCCTCTCCACCTTTAAAGGTTAAAACATCTATATTTTCAATTTCGGGAGTTTCTAGTGGGACAAATCCAAATTCTTCAAATACTTCTTGAAGGGTTCTTTTGATTTTCTGCCTAAGTATTGCTTTGTTTGAATACCAATCAGTCATTCCTTTTGCAGGTAGGAGTTTATCTGATTGAATTATGTTTTTTGGTTTTGTGATTTCAGACTTATTAGATGGATTGGATGTAGTGCTTGTAGAAAAATGAGTTGAATTGTCAAGAGATTTAGAAGTTTGAGCAGTAGCTTTAGTAGTAGAAGATTTTGATGAAATACCAGCAGGTGGGTTAATAGATAGGTTTGATACAAGCGAAAGAGTGGAAGAAATAGAAAAAGTAGAATCAGTGCAAGAAGTAGAATCAGCGCAAGGATTAGAATTAGTAGTAACATTAGGAGATTTAAGGGGTTTGGGAAATTTAGTATACCTAGGAGAACTAGCAGAGATTAAGTTATCATTAATAATTTTAGTGTTAGTGTTTGCATTACTATTAGTAGTATTTTCCATTTTTTGATTAGGCTTTTTTGCTTTTTTTATCGATTGGTTAGTAGATTCCATTGTGTTCACGCATTGATTGGTTCTTTTTTTATAATTTATTATTTATTCCTATATTTATTCCTAGATTATATGAATTTTACTGTTTAATATCTTAGTGATTGATATGTATTAATTAATAAATTTTGTCGCAATATTTAACTCTATGTTTAATATCTTAGTGATTGATATGTATTAATTAATATGTGTTAATATCTTTGTTACTAATATATATTTATTGATTTCATGAAATCATCGCTCATTTGTATACTTTAGTTTTTTAATCCAAAGTAAGAATAGACGTATTCACATAACGTTTAACCTCGAATATCCTAAAGATACCTCGACATTTATACTGAGGGTTTTCATAATTTAGGCTTATCAATACTTAGTGAATCTGTAGTTATTTATAAAAATGTGTTATAAAAATGCTTTATGAAAGGACCTTATAAAAAACCTATTAATTAATGAGTATATACACGAGTTTATAGTTACTTCTTGATTTAGTGAAATCCAGCTCATTTGTATACTTTGGTCTTAAGACTTAACCAAGAAGAGATGGATTCACTTAATTACACAATGAAGTCATATACCAAGAGGTATTTATAAAAATCTGGTCTAATAAAATGTTTATCTATAACGCGCCAAAAAGACCTGCAAAAATCACATTTAATAAACTAAATATCAGTGTGAATGATATAAATGAAAGCACTGTATATAAAAGAATATATTTTATTGATGAACGTAAATCTCCTTCAGAGATTATTGAGATAAGCATTGCAGCACTGATTGCTGAAAGAATTACTGCTCCCCTCATAAAGTTTCCTACTAGAGTTGTATCTACTGTTATATTCAAATTGCTTAAGTTTATAGGCATCCCTTGTATATCTCCTATATTTGCGAAACGCTTTGAGATTTTTTCTAATACAATTATTAGATTGTATGCTAAAGTGAAAAGAAGTGGCATGATTACAACTACTATGAATGATATAAATATCATATATGCGCTTGATGTTGCCCTGATTTCATCTTTTAGACTTTTTGTTTTTTCAAGGCTTTCTACTACCCTATCTACTATATAAGCCATCTCGCTTCCACTTTTGTTACTTTCAGATAGAAGGGAAAATGTTCTTAAGAGCTCAGGAGATTTGTATTTTTTTCCAAATGTTAAAAGGCCTTCACTTAAATCTTCACCAACCATTACTCTTTTTGCTAAAAGCCTTATCTCATAGCTTAATTCTTTGTATACAGGGTCTATGGCTGCCCAAAGTGATTTTTCAAGTGTAAGGCCGGCTTTTAGGTTTTGGGAAACTTGCCTTAGGAAATCGGGCAAAACTTTTTCCATTGCAACAGTTCTTTTGTATATGAGGTATTCACAAACTAGATAAAATAACAAAAAAACTACTCCTAACGTAGCGATTAAAGCAAGGAAAAGGAAAGCAAATACCTTTAGGAAATTAAGCCAGATTGCAGGGCTTGTAATAATCAATCCAAAGGATTCTACAGGACTTAGTTGCCTGCCAATATCGGGAAGCACAACAGCTCCAAGGGTTGGAAAAATGTTGTATACTACATATAATGAGGCAGTGAATAGCGATAATATAAAGACTAAGGCTATAAATACATAAGGTACGTCGTTAAAACCTGCCTTCATAAAATAATCTCTTAGGTAGGGCCTAATCCTTCCAGGGATTATTACTTTACCTACTTCAGCTAGAACTGATAGATTATCTTTACTCTTTGATTGTGTTTGGGTTTGTTTCATATTGATACCGAAGGTTTTGAATTTTTAGCTGACATTACGAAAAACATCTGGAATATAAATAGTGCTACAAGTAATATTATGAAAAATATCTGAACAGAGGTTATTTGCATCATTGACAATACAATTATTCCCATGACCATTCCTATGGCAGGCATTACACCACCTAAGACTAAATAAAACATCACTATTGCATTTAGTTTTTTTCCATACGCTCTTATTTCGTTTAGTTGTTCTTCTGCAATTGAATCTAGTATCTGTCTTAAAGAATTTGCTACATTTGCTCCAGTTTTTGTTGCGGTTAATATCTGACTTAGGATTCTGTTAAACTTGTCTGAAGGCGCATAGTTTCTTGCATCCTCAATTGCCTTTTCTATTGGAACACCTGAAAGGATTGTATTAACTATTTCTTTAAAAAACTGGCTTGATATTCCATAGCTTTTAGAAGCATCACTTAGTGTTTTAAATAGAGGTTGTCCTGATTCGAGTTTAATTAAAAGATACCTTCCTGCAAACAATACCTCTTTATCAAATTGTTTTTTTCTTTTAAGTATTAATACCTGCGGATATGAAAGCATATTGAATAATACGAAAGGATAAGCACATGCAAATATTAAAAGTAATAATACAGGATTTGTGATTAGTCTGAAAGCAAATCCAAAGAACAATGTAACAATTATTGAGAAGAATACAGACATTTTAACGCTTTGTTCAATGTACTTTTCTACAGGTACATCATACTTAGCTCTTAAAAGGTCTGCTTCGATTTTTTCTTTGTGAAAAAAATTTGGTACTTTCACTTTTAAAAAACACCTTTTTAACTTTATTTTATTTTTGTGTTATTTTTAGTTTATTTAAATTTCATCTATTTAAATTCCTTGAGTTTAAATAAACCAATAGATCGATCAATATTAAATAAATCTCTTGATAAATGCACTTGATATTTGGCAAACAATTGAAAGATTTGCTTTATAGCAAACCTCTTTTTGTTAATTTTACATTTGTTTCGTTTCTTCGCCTCCTATTGCTTGGATATTTATGACGTGGGTCTTAAAACCAAATTGTGCAAAATGATTAAGGATTTCACAAAAACTAGGTAAACTGAAATGATTAGTTTTTTTTCTATTTGTTTTTGCTATTTAGTAACGTTTAAGTATTTGCGTTGATAGTATTTTGATATTATTAGACCAACATCGTTTATATCTGAGACCTTTCTCGCAACCATCCATTTTAATATCTCAATTTTTTCTTGAATATCTGCTTTTATTTGTTGTGAACTTAATCCTGTATATAGATTTAAGGTGCTTAAAAGCCTTTTTGGTTCGCTTACCTTAATCATTTTATCATTGTTTACATCATGTTGGTATATAACGTTTGCATCACCATTTTCAGATACTTCTGCGATCTGGAGTGTTCTTCTAAGTCCGCTTCTTCTGTTTCGATATTGAACACATATCAAAGACACTGCTGATATCATCATTTTTGGGATATCAATAGGTGGGTGGGTGAGTCTACTCACTGTCTCTTCTGCGTTGTTTGCGTGAATTGTTGCATATACTGAATGTCCTGTATGCATGGCTTCAAATAAAACCTCTGCTTCTTTTTTTCTTCTAATCTCTCCTACTAAAATCCTATCAGGCCTCATTCTCAAAGAGTTTACTACTAAATCAAGCATTGTTATTTCGCCCTTTCCTTCAGGGTTTGCAAGTCTTGTTTCCATTGGCACCCAATGAATATTTTTTGGCAGTGTTATTTCCCTTGTGTCCTCAATAGAGATTATTCTTTGATTTGGTGGAAAGAAGTTTGAGATTACATTAAGCATAGATGTTTTTCCGGATCCAGTTCCACCCGCTACAAGTATTGATAACTCGTTTTCTATTGCAAGCCAAAGCACAGCTGCGGTTTCAAATTCTATTGTTTTTGCATTTATAAAATCAGTAATTGTCCAAGGTTTTTCTGAGAATTTTCTTATTGTTATTGTATTTCCTAAAGAGGTTATTGGAAAAAGTGTTGCATTTACTCTGTCTCCAGTTAGAAGATGCGCATCCATTAATGGCTCAAGTACTGTTATCTCTTTTCCAATTTCTCTTCCAATCATAGTTGAATAGTGTCTTATCCTATCTTCAGTTGGTACATATACATTTGTTTTAAGCCATTTATGTTTTCTATGATAAACCCATACTGCTTCTTTTGAATTGTTAACTGTTATTTCTTCAAGGTTTGGGTCTTTTAATAAGAGGTCTATTTTTCCTAAACCAACATTTTCTTGGATTAAGTGGTTTATTAAAACACTGCAGGTTTTATCATCGATATGTGGAAAATATTTTTTAATTAAAAGAGAAATTTCGTCTGAAAACTGTCTTTTTATATCATCAAAATCTGCTGATTTTGAGAGATCAATTTTTCCTATTTGAATTTTTCTTATAAATTCATCTTTGATTTTTTCTAAAACTACTTTTGTTATTTCCCCAATGTTTGAGATTGCAAGATTGTATTCTGGAACAAAATCTCCTTCTTTAAAACCTATCGTGATATTTACAATTAGATCATTTGCGTTTAGCGTGTATTTATCAATTTGTCTGAATTTGGTTTTTTGCTGGGTTTCTTGAGTGTTTTTGTTTTCTTGAGGGAGTTGGATGTTTTTAGAAACATTTGTATTTATAGTTGTAGGGTTAATATTACTTGTTGTAGGATTTCTTGCTGTAGGGTTTTGAATAGTAGACATGGGAGAATTAAGATTTTGAGAATTCTTGTTTTCTAAAGTTTTTTGAACAGAAACGTTTCCTGTTTTAACAGGCTCTGGAGTTTTAGAAACCAACTTTTCTGGATTGCTTTTGATTGGGTTTTCCATTTTTAATCATCTTTTTTGTTTTTTTTAATGCAGACACCACTTATATATGTTAAACCTAGGATTTGGGCAATAGAAAGAGCGATGAAAATTCAGACTCTTTCATGCTATCGTATTTTTGCCTTATACCATCATAAAGATTTAAAAGCTCAAGCCTTAGGATTGTTTTGCGCTCCAAAAAACCACCCGGCAAACGCTCATATTCCTCAATCACCTCTTGATATATCTTTTGAGCAGACTTTAAATCTCCACTTTGTACAAGCTCATTAGCCTTTGCTATCTGTTGTGATATGTTATCAAATTCCTTGTTGAAGGAATCTATCTTTTTTTTGACGACTATTGCGTTTATTTCTGAATACAAATCTAAGAGCTTCTCTTGAATTGGGATTTTCTCCTTTATAAATCCTTCGGGTAATTCTTTAAAACGAGAAGATGCAGAGACATAGCCTTTTACTGCAACATCGGTTTCTCCTACTGTTAATGCCTTTTGAATAAGAGCAATTTGTTTTGATATTTCCTCAAGTCCAACGAATAATTTTCCTTTGTTTTTTTCTTCTAAAGTGTTCTCAATCTTTATTGATGCCTTTTGGATGTCCTCTATAAAATCTTTTTTCTCATTTATGAATTCATCTGAAAGAGAATCTATGATTTTCTTACCTAAAGTTATACATTCTTTTGCTTCAGAGATTTTTTCTTGTAACAAAAACTGGTCAATCTTGTTCATAATAACACTAAATTGTTTTGTTGTTTCTTCTAGTTTTTTTAATGAGATCTCCGCTTTGACTCTAAGAAGCCTTTTTTTTATTGTTAAGAGTTTTTCCTGAAGCTCTGCTTTTTTTTCGATAAATCCTGAAGGCAATTCGTTAAATGTCTCACTTGCTTTTCTTAAGAATTTTTCTGCTTCAGATGTTTTGCCTCTTTGGGCAAAACTTTTTGATTGGGATAAGGTAATCATTATTTCTTTTTCTTTTAAGGTAAATTCTTTTAAGGCTCTTTCTTTTACATTTTCAACCATGGTTCTATCCAGATTCAAAATATTATCTACCACTTCCACTTTGTTTTTTATATACATTTCAGGAAGCTTTTGTTTAAGTCTTGCTACCTCTGCAAATATTTTCTTAGCTCCTTGGAAATCTCCTTTTTCTGAGAGTTCATTTGCTAGATTTAAAAGTTCTACTATCTTCTTAAATCCGTCACTTTGCATGTTTGTTTGATTTATTCCATAATCACTTGCAGACCTTGAGATGTATGGATTGCTTTTTGATTTTTGCTCTTTTATATCATCTTCTGCTTTTGCTATATGGTCAAATATTTCTTCTTCGGTTAAGGCGCTTATTTCATCAAGTTCAGAGATTATATCTTCAATAGCTTCAGAAATCTCTTGTTTTGAAGCGTTAGTGTCATTTAAAGTTTGAAGCGATTGCCTTATTTCTTCAATCTTGCCAAGTATATTTGAATAACTGCTAGTATCTTGGGTTTTTTTAGAAATCTTATTTATCTCATCTAGTTTTTCAGGTATTGTATCTACTCCTGATTTTGAGTTTAACGCCCTTTTTATTTCTGTTACTATATCTTTTATTGATTTTTGAGTGCTAAACTTTTGTAATTGAAATGTATCATTATCGGATTTGGGAAGTTTGTATTTTATAATTGGAGTAGACATGCCATAATTGATTGTTACAAAGCCTTCTTCTTCTAGGAAAAGAGACCATTGTTCAACTATCTTTGAGTCCACTCTTAGAATCTTTGCAGCATCAGGGATTGATATCTGCTTTTTATGTCTAATCAACTCAAAAAGAGCATCTACTGCAGTCGTTACCCTCTCTTGCTCTGCCATTTTTTATCCTTTGAATTTAAATGTTTCAAATAGTGAATTTTTTAATGAATTTTTGAACACTTTTAAAAGTTAAAGTCTAATTGAAAACATTTTTAGTGAAAATGTTTTTTACGAGTTTAAAATCCTATGAATTTTGTTATGAATTTTGTTATTTGTGTGATTACAACTTGGCGAAATACTAATTTGACTAAAAAAATATAATTTAAAAAAATACAAGCCTAAGTACTAGTTACAAGTAACCCTTGGTTTTACTAACATAAAAGAGAGTTATAAATGTTTATAACTACTATTGAATGGCGTTATTGAATGGCAGTCATTTGGGATTTAGGGATTTGTTTTTGTGAGTTGTTTTAGGGATTTGTTTAATACGACTAAAGCACAATTAAAGTTTGTGTAAAGCTATTTGTTTGATGTTTTTTAATAATTTTATAGTATATTTGTTGTGCTTATTTTATTGTTTTTATTCTATTTTTCTGATTTTATTTTTATTGTGATGCTAGAATTAAGGATTAGTTTTAAACAGATTCGGGCAAAAATATTTAAATTTGTATAGATAAATCTTTTTTGAATCAGTAAAGGAATTGTTTTTAGGATAACATTAGGGTTTAAAAAATAATTGTGTTTGATTAAAATGGAGATTTTTAAAAGAGAAGATTTGGCTACAAATTCTGTTTTAAAAAATAGAAAAGATCTTAGTAAAAGCAATAAAAATGATGGATTTATTGCGTTGAAGCAATCTACAATTGATAAGATAAAACATGATAAATCTAATAAAGGTACTATTGATGAGCCAATAAGAGAGCTTGTAGAAACTATTAACTCATTGAGAGATTATTTCACTACAAGTTCTTGTTCTGGAAGAATTTGCATTAATAAGGAATTTAAGGATTTGAAAAAAACTAAGGACGTGTGGGTATTCAAATCTCATGACCCTGTGGATACAAAAGAGATATTAGATGTTAAATTGCCTAATGAGAACACATCAATCAGGTTTGAGACTATGATTATTCATGTGGTCGCAAGAGATATTTTTTGTGCTTGCAGGTTCTTGGATTTAGTAAGGAAAACAGGTTTTAAGAAAAGCGGGATTTTTTCTGTTAAAACAAATAAGGTTATGATAGAATGCTCTTCAACTGAGAATATGCATGCTCCTTTTTCATTAGGTAATCATATGTTAATGGATAAAATCTATTTAGAAAAGTTTGTTGCAGAATCAAATTTTAAGCTTAGAAGAGCGCACATGAGAATTAAGAGGCTTAATGAGGCATTAAAAAAAGAGTTTGTTTGTAACTAGTTTAATAAATATGTTATGCATACTTAAGTTATTTGGATACTTATGTATTGTTGTTATGGCAATTTTTTATACATTAATTTTTTATAAACAATAGTGATATGGTTGATATCTAAGGTTAATATAGTAGATTAAAACATTTTGGATAAGTGACTTTGATGAAACAAGAATTGATAGCAAATGGGGCAGAGGGTTTAATTTATCTTGCTAATGATAAAAACTATGTTAAAAAGGTTAGAGTTTCTAAGGATTACAGGATAAAAGAGATTGATATAGATTTAAGAAAAAGGAGAACAAGACAGGAAGCAAGGATACTAAAGAAATTAGAGAATATTAATTTTCCCAGTCCAAAGGTATTTGAAATTGATGAGGATAATTTTACGTTGTGTATTGAGTATATTCAAGGCAATAAGGTTAGGGATATAATCAATAAGAAAAACTGCAAGTTAATTGCAAAGGAACTTTCAAGGTTAATTGTCAGGCTTCATAAACTAAATATTGTTCACCATGATTTAACTACCTCAAATATGATTGTTTTTGAAGAGAAACTCTTTTTAATAGATTTTGGTCTTTCTTTTGTATCTAAAAAGGTTGAAGATAAGGCTGTTGATATCCATCTTCTTAAAAGAGCAATTGAATCTAAACACCCCCATCTTTTTGAAGAGTTTATGAAGGAATTCGCTGATTGTTATCAAAGTTTGGGGGATAAAGATATTCTTAAAAGAGTAGATGTAGTTGATTTGAGAGGAAGGTATAAGTAATCTTAATTATTTTTTTTAATTAATTTTTTTATGAAACTTTATTTTTTGGAAAGGGGCAAGTTTAGATAAGCAAAATAGGTTTTTAGGTTATTGGTTAAAAATGAAAAACCTCGGAATAAATGCCGAGATATCTCGTGAATAGTCGAGGTTAATCCTTGCATGAATCAGTCTATTCTTAATTTGGCTTGAAAAATCAACAACCTCACCGTAAAGGGCGAGGTAAGTTGGTAATATAAAAGCATGCGCTACATTCTAGCGAGGTTGTTGATTAAAAAAAGAGTAAGGAGTCCTCGTGTTGAAACACGAGGTATGCTTTTCTATTGACTAAAGCATGCGAATGAACGAGGATTTCATGAAATCAAACCCAAACAAAGAAAAAAGTTTAAATTGTTAAATCATAAAACATGCCTTTAATTTCTCAAGCATGATTTGGATTTCCTAAAGCTAAAGCCCAAGTATCATTTAATTGCAATGAAGTGGTTTTGATTAAAGCGGTTTTTAATGATTTATTATAATAAAGGTATGTTTACTAGTCCGCCTTTTACTAGGAAATGTATTATAAGCCCGAGTAAAAGTCCTATGATAAAACCTTTAAACCAGACAACCGGATGACTTCCTGTTCTATCGCCAAAAAAATTTGCCATATTACATCACCATATTTTAAGTTTTTTAAAAAGATTCTTTTCTTCGATTCTCTTCTTCAATAAATTTCTAATTTTTTAAAAATTGGGTTTATAAAAACATTGTGTAGATAAAAATATCGATAAGGGTCTAAATTCATCCACTACAAGCCTTTATAGTTAGTCTATTTGATTTGTTCTTTAAATACTTTTCCCAAATATTTTCTCATTTGGTTAAACAAGCTTCGGGTT
>DAOSEK010000011.1:15667-32346 GCA_035363095.1 Candidatus Woesearchaeota archaeon
GCTGGCTTTGGATTAATAGGTTTAGATTGCTGGCTTTGGATTAATAGGTTTAGATTGCTGGCTTTGGATTAATAGGTTTAGATGCTGGCTTTGGCTTACTAAGGCAAGTGAGAAAACAATAGATTCGGAACTATTAAAAGATAAAAGAATTTTATATACTAAATAAACACTAAATAACTTGCTAACAACAACGCTAAAGTGTAAATTCTCTAGCTGAAATTATCGTGAATGTAGTGATTGAGTTTACGTATTGATTGTATTTCTACAAAAACATAGAATCATAAGTTTTATAAATAAATCGTGTTTTCCGATGAGTTGGGATAGTTATGGCACAACGAAAAGGGACTATTAGAAGAAAAACAAGAAAATTATTTTCAAAGAATTTTAAGGATAAGGGAAAGGTTAGTATTAGTGAGTATTTTAAGATTTTGAATGTTGGGGATATCGTAGCTATTTTAAGAGAACCAGCAATTAGAAATTCTCAATACCATTCACGATTTTATGGCGCTACCGGCAAGATAACTTGTAAGAGAGGACGCTGTTATGTGGTTTCCTTTAAGGATAGGGCTAAGGAAAAAAGTTTGATTGTGCATCCTATCCATTTGAAACTTTTGAAAAGTAAATAGGTGATTAAATATGTCAAATCCTGAGATTGTATCCGATGTTCCAATTTGCGAGTTTGAACTTAAAAAAGAGCTTGAATCTAATCTTCAGAGGGATAAGGAACTAAATTTTAGGGCAGGAAAGACAGTAGAATATTTAAATGATATAGTCAAGGTTAATTTTTCTAAAGGTAAGGATATTAAGAAAGCAATTGAAAGCTTGAATATTCCAAGGATGAAACCTGATGCTGTTGTAAAGATTGTGGATATTATGCCCACAAATGAAGAAGATTTAAAGATGGTTTTGCAAAGTTATTCAATAACTGTGTCTCAAGCCAATGTTAAGGCTATTTTAGATGCTATTAAGTGAATAACCAAAATCTATTTAAACTAGCAACACGATTTCGTATTTCTATAGGGGATTAAGAATGGAAATTCCTAGTGTGGAACATAAGAGAATTGAGGATAGAGAAGATAGTGCAATCGTTTTAGATTTCTTGCCAAATGGCTATGCGTTTGATAATACCCCGGCTCATAAGAAAATACCTATTGCTCAGGCTATTGGAAAGAAGATGCTTACACTCTTGGAGTTAACTCCAAAGGAATCTATATTTTTACAACCTCACGAAGAGGTATATATTGGAGAAATGAAGAGAGATAAGATACATCACATTGTTGGAAAACTAAATTTTGAAAAGCTTACTCCTACTGCTAAGAATGAACTTAGATTTGTAATTGATGAGATAATTGAATCAAATGAAAAGAGATATTTGAATTTTTTTAATAAAGCTATTCCTTTATCAACAAGGATGCATTCACTTGAACTTTTACCAGGGATGGGAAAGAAAAGAATGTGGGAGCTTTTAGAGGAAAGAGAGGATAAGGAATTCGAATCTCTTCAAGAGATAAATAAAAGAGTAAAGCTTTTACCTGATGTTAAAGAGATGATTAGAAAAAGGATTCTTTTAGAGCTTGAGTGTGAACAAAAGCACTATTTGTTTGTCAAGAGAAATTAGTTATAAACTTATCTGCAATCCATTAAAGTAAATGTGTTGTAAGTATAAAAATCAACAACCTCGCCCTAAAGGGCGAGGTATGTTGGTAATATAAAAGCATGCGCTACATTCAAGCGAGGTTGTTGATTACAAAAAAGCGTACCAAGTCCTCGTGTTGAAACACGAGGTATCCTTTTCTATTAATGATTCTAATTAAGAGAGCATAGCTCTTATTAAGCAAAGCAAAAATAATTTAAACCAAAAAAGTATTCTATCATTATGAATCAGATTTTAATTGCTTTTATTATTGGAATTGGATTAAGTGTTATTACTGTTATTGGCGATGTTTTGATAAAGAACGCATCGCTTCAAAATGCTTTTGTAGGTTGGAAAATGCTTTTGTTAGGAGCTATTGTATATGCTTTCACAGCATTTGGCTGGTTTTTTGTTATGAGAAAAATTAAACTTTCTACACTTGGTGTTTTGTATGGGGTAAGTTGTATTGTTATATTAACTTTTGTCAGTGTTTTTTATTTCAAGGAAAAGGTAAGTCATTTAGAGATTATAGGGATTGCACTTGCGGTTATATCACTTATTATCCTTTACCGATTTGCATGAAATATCTACTTCTTTAAGAAAAGTATTTAAATCAGGTTTTCAAGCCTTGTATTAATATGGATAAGAAAAAGCTTACAAAAGGTATTGTTCATAAAAAAGAAGAGGATTTTTCAGAGTGGTATAGTGAGATTGTAGCAAGAGCTGAACTTGCGGACTTAAGATACAATATAAAGGGTTTTGTTTGTTATATGCCTTGGGCAGTTATTTCTATTAAAAGAATGTATGATTTATATGAGAAAGCTTTAGAAAAAAAAGGACATCTACCACTTATTATGCCTTCTTTGATTCCTGAGAGCAATTTCAATTTGGAGTCTGATCATGTTAAAGGCTTTACCCCTCAAGTTTTTTGGGTGACTGAAGCAGGCAATGGAGAAAGAATGGAGGAGAGGCTTGCACTAAGACCAACGAGTGAGACTGCACTTTATAAGATGTATAGTATGTGGATTAGAAGCTATAATGATCTTCCTTTTAAGAGATATCAATCATGTCAAGTATGGAGATACGAAGGAAAGGCAACAAGGCCGTTTTTTAGGGCAAGAGAGTTTCACTGGATTGAAGCGCATAATGTTTTTGCAACACTTGATGAGGCAAAGACACAGGTTATTGAGGACATGCAGACTACAAAAGAGATGCTTGAAGACGAATTTGCTATGCCTTTTATATTCTTTGAAAGACCTCAATGGGATAAGTTTGCAGGTGCAATTAATACTTATGCTGCTGATGCATTAATGGATTCTGGAAAGGTTATTCAATTGCCTTCAACACACCTTTTAGGTACTAATTTTTCTGTGCCTTTTGATGTTAAATTTACTGATAAGCAAGGACAAGAAAAATTTGGTTTTATTACTTGTTATGGACCTGCAATCAGCCGAATCTATGGAGCGATGGTTGCTTTGCTTGGCGATAATCAAGGGCTTGTTTTGCCTTTTAAGCTTGCTCCTATACAATTTGTTATTGTACCTATTTTTTATGAAGAGAATAAAACTCAGGTTCTTGAGAAATGTAAAGAAATAGAGAGTAAAATAAATAAGCATTATTGTGTTAAAGTTGATGAAAATGATTCTACAACACCTGGTGAGAAGTTCAATTTTTGGGAGATGAAAGGTGTTCCATTTAGGATTGAGATAGGTCCAAAGGATATTGAGAAAAAACAGGTTGTAATTGTTAGAAGGTTTGATGCAAAGAAGTTTTTTGTTGAGGAAAAAGGACTTTTAGAGAGTATAAAAGAACTTGCAGGAAGCTATACTGATGAGCTAAAGGCTAAGCATTTTATCAAGTTTGATAATATGATAAAAAAATGCAATAGTGTTAGTGATGTAAAAAAGACAATTGATTCAGGAAAGATTGCTTGTGCAGGGTTTTGCTCTATAGGACTTGATGGTGCTAAATGTGCTGAGGTTATTGAGAAAGAAACCGGAGCAGAGATTAGAGGAAGCAGGGTTGATAGGGAAGATAATAAATTTGATAAATGCGTTGTTTGTGGAAAAACTGCAAGTAAAACTATCTATATTGCAAAAAGCTATTAATGAAAAATGAAAAGAACAATAACCCTTGGGACCCAGACCTTTTTGGATTGGTTTAGGGATAAATCTGATGATGAGATTGTTGATTTTTTAATAGAGACTGAGAAGAAATCTAAATTTGATGGGATTACATTTAGTTTCAGAACTCCTGATAGCCTAGATTTTAGGTTTAGTGATAAACAATTAAGGTATATTTCTAAAAAACAGGTTTTTATGATGCTTCCGCACAAAAATGGAAGCGAGCCGATTATTTATGGAGAAGATGATGCCTCTTTTGCACTGATTGCTAGGATTAATAGTGTGATAGAAAAGCTTGATAGTAAGATTAATATTATTAATCCTAAACTTATCAGGGATTTTAGTGTGCTTTTGGGTATTAAAGGGCTTTCTATTTCAAACCTTCCATATGAAGAAGGATTTGGGATTGATGAGTTGGAAAGAATATTTAGAATTGATAGTAAGATTTCACTTGCTATAGATACTTCTTATTGCTTCTCATTTAATAAGGATTTTTTGCCTATTCTTTTAGAGAGATTTAGGGATAGGGTATCATGCATTTTGTTAAGTGATAGAAGGGATGTTAGGAACAATAAGTCCCTTTTTGAGTGTAAAGATTTGTACAAGTTTGAGATTTTAAGGGATTTGGATTGTCCAGTAATTATAAATAGCAACCTTAAGGAATATGAAAAGGATGTTGGAACACTTCTTAAAGAGATAAATACAGCTAAAAAGATATTTGGCATGTGATTTAGATAATAGAAGATGCGCCGACCGGGAATCGAACCCGGACCAGACCCGTGGCAGGGGCCTATTGTACCATTGAACCATCGGCGCTTGAGGTTTGATATTAAAAAAGTTTTTTTGATGTGTTTATATAATTTTTGATTAAAATGTGCAAAACTAGTACTGTTTAAATTAAAAGTTTATTTTATCTTTCTCCTAATTGGGAAATAACTAAAAAATTAGAAGTTAGTTTAAAAGTAGGTCGCCATTAATAAATGTGTTTGTATGTTATGCTAGCTTAATCTTTTTTTGTTGCAATTGGCTATGAAGATATTCCTAATTTCGTTAATTTTTTTATCATTTAGTTGCACTAGTATGGATTTGCATTTTATTAAAAATTCTGGAGCAACAACAAGCATTTTTTTAAATTGTTCATCAGGTACAATACGATCCACATAGTACTGAGAATCTATTCTCGCCTTTAGGGAAGCTTCTAAGAAGTCTAAGTCTTTTTCTTCAAAGAATTCTATTAAAAATGCTTTGGCAAAGCTTATAGTGCAAGAATGAATCTCGCATTTTACTCCAATTTTCATAAGGAGAGCATATACAGAGAAATAAAGCGTATAGTAAGAAGTTGATATTTTTCAATCCTTAATGGTATTTAATTTAATTGATTCAAGCGCTTCTTCTGCCTTTTTTAGGTATGCATTGGAAAGGTTAATGTTTGGCGTTATTAATTGTAGACCCTCTCTTTTTTTAATGCACCATCTAATCCTTTCCATTTTGTAGCGTTATTTGTATTAATTGTTCGGCATTTTGGAATATTATGTGATTTTTTAGAACCTCTTTTATTAAAAAATCTTTTGATAATTTTTCTGTAAATATTTCATATGGATAACATTTAACATTTATTTCTACTGAGTACATTTTGGATACTTTTTTGATATGTTCTTTTGAATAATCTCCAACGACAAAGAGATCTAAATCTGATCCCTTTTTTTGAAGCCCTTTTGCATAGCTTCCAAAGATCAAGCCAATTCCATTTATATCTAGCGTTATTTTATCAATTACTTCTTTAATTAAAATGTTATTTTCAAAAAAAGAGATTGCTTTGTATTGTTCGGTAAGGGCAAGGTACCTTTTTGTTTGTTCGCTTAGAAATAATTTGTAATTTTTTATTTTTCCTCGATATTTGGAGATAACTACTCCCTTGTTTTCTAAATCTTCTAAAATCAGTTGTGCTGTTCTAGGACTTACTTTTTGTAGTTTTGCTACCTCTCTAACATAGTATTCGGCAGAGAAATCGTTTGTGAAAAGAGACAACACTTGAAGAGAGTTTTCGGTAATGTTTATTTTTTTATACATATGTATTTTTAAATATACGATAAGTATATAAAAGTTTTGTTTTATTCCTGATGAGATCCTTTTTAGCAGTCTAACAACTTTATGTATTTGCGTTGAAGTGTTAGATTCCTTTTCCGATATTTGTATTTTTTAGTTGTTTTGAGTGATTGGAGATAAATATTTTAGAGATATTTTGGATTTAATCAGGGAAAGGGTTGTTTTTTTAATAACGCAAAGCGAATAACTCTGCAATGTAGCACCTGCAGAGTAAAAACATTTAAATAGACACTTATGATTCATATTGCAAGGTGATATAATATGGTTGATAAAACTAAAGAAAATCCAATATATCAATTTGGAAGAGCAAGTCGCCAATCAGTACTCGAAACTCTTGCAGAATCAGTTACTCAAAGTATTGAGGAGCTTAATAAATTTACTAAAGAAATTATGGGCTCTTACAGGAAAGCAGAGCAAAAAACCATTGAGCAAGTCGGTGATGCAAACACTTATAACGGGATTATACCCGGAACTGTAGATTATATGAAAAAGATAACAGGAACAGATGGAAATAAAGAGTAAAGTTTCTTGCCATTTTTTTATTTTGCTTTTTTAATTTGTTTTGGTCTGTTTGATTTTAAGTTGTTTGGATTTATTGTTAGTATTCTTGTTTTTTCTCTTTCTTTTCTTATTCCTAACTGATCTCTGTTTTTTAGGCTAGTTTCTATTTTCTAAATACAAAACGATGTGCAATAAAAGCAATAAATTCATTTTTGTATTTTACCGAAAAGTACCCATAAGCATTTTGTCTTACTTAGTATAAAAAGTATATAAAGTAGAATTAAATTTGTTATAGTTTAACAATCTAACCACCAAAGCCTATGATAGCATTCCCAATTATTATTGGTATAAGAATAAAATATGCTATCACAATTATCAAGAATATTATAAGTGTTGTAAGAAGAGAGGAAAGCGGATTAAATTCAGTTCTTCGCTGTCCAAATTTATCCGTTGGTTGTTTTGAATCCGAAAAATTCTGGGGTTGTTTTGGTGCTTGCCCCCTTTGAATTCCATAATCGTTCTCATCATAAGGATTTTCTATAGTATTATATCTTGGATTAGTAATTGTCCTTTGGGGTGGCCCTTGTGGTCCCTGCCAAGTATTATCTCTTTGAGAAGGTTTTGGTTGAATATAAGAACCACTGGTCTGTGGAGCTGATGTGTCTAAAGACGCCTCTCTTAAAAGGTCAGCAGGGGTTATCTCTTCGAGTTCTCCCTTTCCAGAATCAAAATAAATCCTTAGATTCCTATTGTTTTCCTTTGAAACAAAATCTATTGCACTTCTTAAATCAGAAAAGTACTTATAAGTCCGATGATCGGTTACAAGATATGGCATATGCAATTTAAGATTGTTCTTCTTTATAAATTTTTTTCATTTGGCTAAAGTATTGAATAATTTTAAGCATAAATTATTCAAAAACCCTAGTTACAAAATCCATTTTACTAAAAAAAAGAAAAAAAGCTTGATTAAATGATTAATATCAATCCATTTTACCAATCTTAAACATATTAGTCCCACAATCAGGGCATACACCTTTTACGCAATCTCTTCCGTTTGCAAGTTTATCTTGCTTTGCATCTTTCATAACTTTCTTTGCTTTACATTTAACACAATAACCTTCTACCACTTTTTATCACCTATTCTAAGCTATTTAGTTTAGGACTTATAAAACTTTGTATCCCTATTTTAAAGTGATTATCTAAATTCAAAAAGCTTTTTAACTACAAGCAAATTTAGGATATTATGGCAAAAGGATATCTTGGGTTTTCAAATAATAAAAAGCTGAATTATAATCTGTCTCTTTTAACAAGGCATACTGCAATTCTTGGAACTACCGGCTCTGGAAAGACTGTGATGTCTAAGATTCTTTTAGAGGAGGCAATGCTTAATGGGATCCCTGTAATCGCAATTGACCCTAAAGGCGACGTTTCAGGGATATGCGTTGCAAGAGAGGGTTTTGATTTCAGACCTTTTATAGGTAACAATAAAGCAAATGCTGAAAAGGTTGCAAATATCTACATAGAGAAAGCAAAAGAATTCGAGCTTAAAAAGGAAGAAATTTTCAAACTAAAGAGTATAGAATCAAGGATTTATACTCCTAAATCTTCTATTGGAGAGCAAATATCTTTGATGCCTGATTTAACTGCGCCTAAGAATTTTGAATCATTATCTAAAGACCATACAGTTGTTGCCGATTTTGTTGAACCTATTAGTGAGTCTATTTTATCACTGGCTGAGATTAAAGGACAAGAAAAGCTAAAAAGCCAAAGCCTTATTTCAAATATAATAATTCACTATTGGAAACAACAAAATGACCTAAACATTAGCGAGCTCATAAAAGCTATACTTAATCCACCATTTGATACTATTGGCTCACTTGAGCTTAACGATGTAATAACTGAAAAAAACAGAAAAAAACTGGCAAGTCAGATAAATCTTTTGTTAAGTAGTCCTTCTAAGAAAGCTATGGCACAAGGTGAAACATTAGATATAAAAGAGCTATTTTCCAAAAAGAAACTATCTGTTTTTGATTTAAGATTTTCCGGAAATCTTGAAGAAAGACAATTTGTAGTGCAGATAATTCTTCAAGAAATCTATAAATTTCTAATATCTAGTGGTGGAAATGAAAAGCTAAGATATATTTTATATATTGACGAACTTGCAGGAATTCTTCCCCCGCCACCAGCTAATCCTGCCACAAAAAAGCTTTTAGAGCTTTTAATCAGGCAATCAAGGGCGTTTGGATTAGGAATAATTATCGCAACCCAAAATCCAGGGGATGTTGATTATAAGGTATTTGGAAACATTGGAACAAGGTTTATTGGAAAGCTTAGAACAGATAATGATTCTGAGAAGGTTGCAGGTGCAATTGGGATTAGCCCTAGTAAGTTAAAGACTTCTTTATCAACGCTTAAAACTGGGGAATTTATCCTTAATAATTCTGTTGATAATTCTACAAAGCCTTTTAGAGCAAGATGGCTTTATACACTTCATACAGGTCCTTTTTCTCCCGAACAGATAACTTGGATTAATAATCCAAAAGAAATCAAAGCGCCTTTAGAAACTATTGGGTTAAATACGAATGTAAAGGATAAAAAAAGGAGCGTATTAGTAAATGAGGCAAAGCCTAAAAAACTTACTCATGCAACCCAGATAGTGAAAGTTGCTTTAGAGGAGTTTGATAAGAAAAGAAAGGATAGAGAAACTAAGAAAACTAATTCTAGAAAACAAGCTACAAAAAAACAGGGCTTTAAGCTGTTTAATGAGGAGAAAACTACAATAAATCAAAACCATAAAGAGTATAATAAACAAGGCTTTGACCCAATCTTAAAAGAGCTTATAGGAAATGCCAAGAGATATTCTGATACCTTGCAACTAAAGCTTGCGATTAGCGAATCTAAGGTTTTTGTTCCACATCTAAGAATTGTAATTGAACCTAATAAAAAAAGAGGATTAAACCTTGAGCTTGAGGGCCCTTATGTTTTTGACCTTACTGCAAATGTAATCCCTGTTGATAATTATCTTAAACAAATCTCATTTAGGCAATATACGCAAGGTGATATCCAGATAAAAAAGCCTACTGCTTCGCTTAAGTTCGCTTTTGATTATGCAATAAAAGATGCAAAAGATAATTTAAGGACCAATTACTATAAAAGCACTCTGCTTAATATTGTTAGCGAAGAGCTTGATATTGTTGTTGATAAAAACAAGGAATATATGTTAAAAGTTTCTTTAGCCCAAGAAATAAGAATTTTACAAACTAAAAAGAGAAAACTTGATGGTTTAAAGGAAAAGATTTCAAAAAACAAAAAAAAGATTGCTCAAATTAAGAGGTCTGTTATGCTTAACAAAACAAAAAGAACAATAAAGAAAGTTTTGAAAAGGTCAAGGCTTAGTAAAACCACCCAAGAGATTGAGTTTGCTAATAAACGAATTAAAAGGATAGAAAAAGAGATAAAAGTGTTTGAGAATCAGATTAAAAAGGTTTCAAATGAATATGATAAAAAGGCATTAAGGGTTAAGGAAAAAGCTATAATGAAAGCACAGTCGGGCTTTAAAGAATATAAGTACCGACCTACAAATAAGGATTTGAAGGTGCATTCTACTATTCTTTTGGTTCCAAAAAGGCTATCTTCTTTAGAGTAATATAACAAAAATACTATTTGCAAGATTTGAATAATCTTTTAATTGTCAGAATATAAGGATATAATATTATTAGTCTTTTTTATAATGATTCAACATTTATAATTATTTAAGATAGCTCAAGAGAGGGCTTTTTAAAATGGTCTATTTTAAGGGTTTTATCTTTAGAGAGCTAGGTATAGTATAGAACATCTTTAAGAAAACAGCAATCTATTTAAATGAGTGCTTTTAAAAACCGTATTTAGGGTGATCGGTATGGATGATGACGATTACGAAGAATATGAAGGAACCGGCGGGGATGAGAGCATCTATGATGAGGATTCTAGAAAGGATTTGGTAGATGATGATGAGCTTTCACCTCAAGAAGAAGCTTTTATGGAAGGGTATGAGGAAGACTCTGAAAAAAAGGAATGAATTTTTGTTTTTGTTTTAATTAAATAGTTTTCTGTTGAGAGTTTTTTTAATGGAAATTTAAAGGAGTACCTCCATCAAAGATTATTAATCTAAAGAGTATGTTATTAAAAACATTCTAATAATAGTGATGTAATGGAAGTTTTTACAGTTATATTTATAAATTAAAGCTCTAATCCTGTTGATATAAATGTTATATGAGTGGTTAATATGAAGGTTAATAACGGAATGTTTTTGGAGATTGATTATACGGGCAAGATTAAAGATGGAATGGTTTTTGATACAACCATATTAGATGTTGCCAAGAACAATGAACTATTTGAAAAGGATAAGTTATATAGACCAGTCAGGCTATGCGTTGGACGTGGTCATGTTATTAAAGGACTTGATGTTTCTTTAGAAGGAAAAGATATAGGAGAGGAATATTCTATTGAGATTAGCCCTGATGATGCTTTTGGAAAAAGGTCTGCCGGACTTATAAAGCTTGTTCCTTTGTCCCAGTTTAAAAAAAGCGATATAAATCCAAGTCCAGGTCTTAGTGTTCAAATAAATGATACTATAGGGGTTATAAAGAATGTGAGTGGAGGAAGGGTTTTAGTAGATTTTAACAATCCGTTATCCGGAAAGGATGTTATTTATGATGTTAAGGTTGTAAAAGAGATTGAAAAAACACAAGAAAAGATTGAATGTATCCTCCAAAACAGACTCGGACTTAAAACAGAAGGGATTGAATTTGATGATGGCAAAGCTAAGATTATTGTAAAGTACAATCTTCCCCCTCAGGTTATTGAGCTGGTTTCAAAGGAGATTAAGGAATGCATAAACGATGTAAAAGAGATTTTATTTGAAGAGAAAAAAGAGGATAAACCGAAATCAGAGGACCCTGAAATTAAGCAATCCCCCTCTCCTGAAGATAAAAGTGATAAAGAACCCAAACAAGCGCCATAATAATAAGAATTTTTAACTAAAAATTTAATTAAGAAAAATAGAAATAGATTTTTTAATTGAAGTTTTTGATTTTAATAGTTTAGATTAAATCTGATTCTTCATCATCTTCATTATCCCTTCTAATTACCTTTACATCATCAATCTTTAGTGTTATTGGGATTGGGACTGCGGCGTTTAAAAGCTCAACTACAAGCTCATCTTTTGAAGGGTCAATCCTTGTAACTTTAGCATTCTCTCTTTTGAAGGGACCACCAATAATCTCGACAATATCGTTTTTTACTATATTTACTGTCTTTTTTCTAGTGATTTCAATTAGGTGCTCAATCTCTTTGTAATCTATTGAAGATTTAAGTATTCCTCTTGCATAAGGCACACCCTGAATTGCTCCTTCTACGCTTTGTCTATCCTTTGCTTCGATGATAATATATCCTTTCATCCCATGAGGATGCACAATAGAATATACCTCAAAGCCCTTTTTAATAGCGTTACTTGAAACAAAATCAAGCACTTGATCTTCTCGATTTGCTGTGGCCTTTACAATAAAAAACTGCGTTTTAGACTCTTGATCCATTAAAAACACCTTATCCAAACAAATAATATTTAACCATACTTATTAAAAATCCTAGTGCACCTATAGCCAATATTCCAAGACCTGTAATCTTTAAGATATTTTTATATTCTTCATTTGAAGGTCTTCTTGTAAGTCTTAAAGCGACTTTACATTGGTAAATGAATTCTTTTAGTGCCATTTTAATAATAGAAAAAAATAACAATTTATAAACTTAATCCTTTTAATCTACAAATTCTATGCCTAAGTCTGATTCCATCTCAGATTTTGCTTTTGGAGTAAACTTTGAACCTAAAATTTGAGAGGATTTTACTCCTGTAACGATTACCATTACTCTTAGAGTCTTTTCAAAGTCTTCATAGATTTGAGCTCCCCATATCACTTTAGCTTCAGGGTCAAGTTTTTCTTGGACCATCTCCATCACTCTTTTTGATTCTGATAGTGTTAGATCTGATCCCCCAGAGATATTAATTAGCGCTGCAGTTGCACCAGATATATCAACATCCAGCAAGGGATTCATTATTGCCTTTTCTACAGCCTCATTTGCCCTGTTTTCACTATCTGATTCACCAACTCCAATCAGTGCTACCCCTCCGTCTCTCATAATTGCCCTGATATCTGCAAAGTCAAGATTTACAAGTCCTGCCCTTGTGACAAGCTCCGCAATTCCTTTTACTGAGTTTGTAAGAATCTCATCGGCAACTTTAAAAGCAGTGTTAATTGGTAAATCAGGAACAAGCTCTAATAGCTTATCATTTGGGATTACTATTAGTGTATCTACTGACTTTCTAAGCCTTTCAAGACCATATGTGGCATTTTCGTACCTTGCTTGTCCTTCCATTGCAAATGGCACTGTTACAATTGCGATTGTAAGTGCCTCTTGTTTTTTTGCAAGCTCTGCTACAACGGGAGCAGAACCTGTTCCTGTTCCTCCTCCAAGACCACAGGTGATAAATACCATATCTGCCCCTTTTAAGGATTCTTTTATCTCATTCTCACTCTCTCTTGCAGCCTCTTCACCGACCTTTGGCTTTGAACCAGCACCAAGACCTTTTGTTAATTCTCTACCAATAAGTATTTTTTTATCGCAATTAGTATATAGCAAATCTTGAGCGTCTGTGTTTATTGCCACAGTCATCACTCCTTTTATTCCCACTTGGTTAATTCTTGAAAGAGTATTATTCCCACCACCACCACATCCAATAACTCTTATACTTGCCTTTTGAGAATCTACAAGCTTTTCAAGCTCTTTATCAATCTCGCTGTGTCCCATCTCTCTTTTGATTAGATTGGAATTTGAGACATTAGCCTTTACACCCTGAATTATACTATCCATTTTATATTCCCTCCCATACAATAGCAACCTTGTTTGTGCTGTTATATTTAAATTTTTGTTTTTCGAAGTGTTTTTCAAAGAATTATGTGCGTTTGCAAAATAGATTTCAGAAAAGTAAATCGTTTTTTTAAAAAGCATTTATTTTTTGTTTGGCAATCTCTAAATATGCATTTAGTGAATATCTGGTAAAATTAGGGTTTTAATTAAAGTTTTTAATTGGTTGTAATTACATGTTTTAATTACATAAATGAGAGATTATTTTTTAAAATATTTTTCATAAGAAATATTTTATTGATTTGTTTGCTTATTTGTTTGCTTATTTGTTTGTTTATTGCTTATTTGTTTCCTTGCTTATTGCTTATTTGTTTGCTTGTTTCACCTATTGGGTTTTTGGGTTTTTTATACTTGGGTTTTTTACACAAAAATAGTGTATCTACATTGATTTTATACTCTTTATAATCTTTGAAATTTTTAGAGATTGCATTTTTTAAAACCTTAAGTTTTTTGGATCTTGAAAGTATTGAGATTGCAACTATCCTTTTAGAAACTCTTTTCATTTCTTTTACTGCTTTATGTATGCTTGAGAAATTTTGAGCTGATGTTACACTGATTACAATATCAAATTCCTGGTTTTTTAGTGGCAACTCCTCAGCATTAGCAAGCAATGTTTTATAAGGGTTTAATTTTAGCATTGCTTTGCTTTTATCAATCCCAACAATAGTTTGGTCTTTACCAAAAACAGACATCGATATGCCCGTTCCACATCCCACATCAAGAATTTTATCTGTTGGTTTTGGCTTTATTAGCCATTTGATAAATTCTGCCTTCTCAAGCTGTTCAGTTTTTCTAAGACTTTGGTAAATAAGAGAACTGTCATTGTATTTATCCATTTTCGTATAAATTTCATTGTATAAAATCATCATTGAATACATTCAGTAAGGTTATATAACCCTACTCGGGTATCATCTAATTTTATGTATTCAAAAGAACCTTGAAGACAGTTTAATAAGGGGTATTCAAGATCACTATCGTAAGTATTTGGAGGATCACTACCATCTTTGCAATTCCCACCAAAAAAGCAGTAGTCAACATAGGTCATTTTTTTATCTGCACCATCAGGAGTAGTAGGATTTTCATGAAAATGTGTTATATCAGCCATATCAATCCCTCCCCAATCCTTTTTGGGATTAAGTATTGATTCAATACCACAACAATTTGGATTTGTAGGTTGAGACAAATCGCCTTTCATTCTATCAAGAAATGATGGTGCAAATTCGTATTTCATATAAGCGGACCTGTTTACATGATCCTCAAAACAGGTATAATTCCAAGATTTATTTGAAGAACAATCAATTTGTATTGGGGTATATATTTTTAAAAGATATACAATCTCAGTAGATTTAGTACCGTTAATAAATCTTACTACATCTAGTGTTGAGTGGTTGAAATAATTATGATATTTATTATCGGTTTTATTTGCATAAGTTGGGTCTTCAAGTCCAATTATTGGAACGATTACTGAGAAATTAAGTGTTTGATTCCATTTCGCAAAACGTGTTCTTAGAGAAACCCAAAGGGTTGAATTTATTCCTACTCCAAATGCACCGGTATTATCGTTTTGAAAAATCTTTATATCTGCATCGTCATAATCCTTTCCAAATTCTAATTTATATCCTGAAGGAAAATAATCAGATACATATTTTTCTAGTTTCTCTAAAACAGATGTTACGTTTAAATCATTTGAAAAGTGCTCGTTTATTCCTTCCCTTGTTTTGTTCCAGTAGAGTCCTTTGAAGTAATTTTCAAACTCATTTCCTGATGGAAGGTATTTGTACTCTCTTGAGATGTTGTTAAGGGCATTGTACGCACTTTCAGCGAGTATTGATGGGATTATTTCATATTTTAGGGATTGATAAAAATCATGGCTTGATTCCAAAGAAAATTTTTCAACAGATTTATAATCAATAACTGCTCTATGTGTTGGTGGTGAGGCCATCAATACGAAAAAACCTACTAATAAAGCAGATATTACTGTGAAGAAAAATCCTTTTTTATTTTTTTTCATTTCCAAACCTGCACCTCAAATACACATGGTCCATAGTGCTTATTCCCCTCAGAAGCAGAAACCACCCATCTAATTGGAGCAATCTCTGAGTAAACTGTTGATGAATCTGATGTGTTAAACAAAACCAAAGGGGCGTTTATAAAGGGCTCTGCACAACTAAGTATTGAAAAGTTGCCTGCATTTGCTCCTACAAATTGGTTTTTAAAGATTGTCTCTAAAACAGCTTTTGAAAATTTTGAGGCGTTACCTTTTATTTCATCATTTATTAGTTCTTTTGCGTATAATATCAAGATTTGCTGATCAATTCGATTATTTAGATTACACATTAACAAATCATCATAAAAACAATAATTAACATAATCCCCAATTTTTGAACCTCTAACATCTATTGAATCTAGTTTGTTATTAAAATAACTTCTAATTTCATCTGCAAACTCAAACTCTCTATAGTTTATCTGCGTAGGAGGCACAGTTAGATATAACATAAGTCCAATGAATAATACAGTAAAACCTATTATAGCATCCATTGTGAAAAAATATCCTTTTTTCGAACTCACCTAAAAGCCACCTCTTTAATTAACAAACCAAACCCTTTGCAAATGTATTAATAATCTGAAATCTATTATTCACACACTTTTTTTTAAAACTCAAAAAATAAATGATTTGTTTTTGTTTTGTTATACATAAAAAAAATAATTATCTAGTGAAGACCACACAGGACACAAATATTTTGTGAAATCAGTTAGTGAAGTAATCTATTAGTTTAAATGGAGTATAAAAATCAACAACTTCACCCTAAATGGCGAGGAATGTTGGTAATATAAAAGCATGCGTTACGTTCAGCGAGGTTTTTGATTACAAAAAAGCGTACCAAGTCCTCTTGTTAAAACATGAGTTATGCTTTTCTATTAATGAAAAACCTTCTGCATAAATACCTTGGGTATCTTGCATATAGTCAAGGTTAATCCTTTAGTAAATCCTTATCTTCTTACTTTAGGTCAAAAGACCAAAGTATGTAAAGTGAAGGATTCATGAAATCAGTGATATATTATTTTTTGTAATAGGCAATATTTAAATTTTGGCATTATTTAAGGGGTTTTTTAGATAAAATGTAGATTTAATAGGTTTGAAAAAAAGTTTTAAAAGAAAATGTAATGAAAAACCTTTGAATAAATGCTCTAGGTATTTTTAGGATAATCGAGGTTAATAGTTGAGTGAATCCGTCTATTCAAACTTTTGGCTTGAAAAATCAACAACCTCGGTATAAGTGCCGAGGTATTTCTTGGGTAGTCGAGGTTAATCCTTGCATGAATCAGTCTATTCTCACTTTGGCTTGAAAAATCAA
>DAOSEK010000012.1:0-30365 GCA_035363095.1 Candidatus Woesearchaeota archaeon
GTATGCTTTTTTTGAGAGTAATGCATATTCTTTATGCCGTGTGGTGTTTTTTATTTTTTCATTAATTGATTCTACAAAAGAGATGATATGTTGTTCTTTTGAATCCGAAAATATTAATGGGTAGTGAATTGTAATCCCAATAGATTTTGAGAAGTTTTCTGTGGTATAAGCGCTCCAAATAAGATTTTGTTTTAAGAGTTTCTTTGTGGTTTTTAATTCGGATTTAGATAGGTATAAGGAAAGTGATGAAAGCTCTTTTTTCTTTTTTTTTGACAAGGGTAGAATCATTTTTATTAGTTCTATAAATGTGTGTTTCATTGGTTTCACCTTTCTTATGGAATTTTTATTGAACACGCCTTTTTTTAATTGTCTTAATTAAAGGAATTGATTATATATAAAATATTGCAAATGAAAGTGATTTAAAATTAAAAACAAGATTTGTTTGAATATATTGTAAAATCTCTTTATTTATGTCTTGTATTTGTTATTATAAAGGACTTAATTTTTGATTTCGTGAAATCCTCGCTCATTTTGCATACTTTGGTTAATAGAAAAGCATACCTCGTGTTTCAAAACGAGTACTCGGTACGCTTTTTTGTAATCAACAACCTCGCTTCAATACAGCGCATGCTTTTATATTACCAACATAACCCCCCTTTGGGATGAGGTTGTTGATTTCATGAAATCCTGATCATTTGTATACTATGGTCTTTCAAGCCAAAAGTTTGAATAGACGGATTCACATAACGTTTAACCTTGACTATTTGCGAGATATCTCGGAGCTTATGCCAAGGTTTTTCATTTTGTGACTTATATGGGGTTCTTATTAGTTTTTTAGGTGTAAAAAATCAAGGTTTTGGGTATCCATGTTATTTTTGTATCGTTGTTTGATATTAAGTCATTATTGTTTTCAATTGGTTTTTTATCTGAAGATTCTTCTTGATCATAATTTATAGGTTTTGTTAAATCAGATGTTGGATAGAGCAACTTATAGCTTTCATACTCCCAAACATCTACAATCCATTGTTTTTTGATTGTGTTAATTCCATCAGTTATATGCACAGTTATAAGTTTCTCTCCAGTTGTTGAAAATAAATAATAAACTGAGGATGTGTCTGTTATTTTTTCGTTGTATTTTCCTAGTTCCCAGATATAGTATAGTTTATCTCCATCAGGGTCTTTTGCTTCAATAGAGAAGTTTATAGGGTTATCTATTAGGGTATCAAATACAGATTCTGGATTGAAATTTGAAATTAGGGGAGCTTGGTTTTTATCTGAAACTATTATGGATATTTCTTTTATCAATTTTTCAGTTTGCTCATTGTTATTTTGTGATAATTTGTTGTGGTTAATTTCAAGAGTGATGTTGAAACTTCTTTGGGGCTCTTGTTTTGATGCGATATTATAATCAGGGTCAAATATTAGATATTCCCCGGATATTTTTATGAATTCAGGTAGATCTGTTGAAGATATTTTTTGTATTTGAACCTTGTTACTTAGAACTGCTTTTATCTGGACTAGTTGACCTTCTTTTAGGTTAATAATTTTTGGTATGGCTATCTCTTCGATTGGTTTTTCATCTGGAGTTATTTTGATTTTTATTAGTTGAGATGCTTCTTTTAATCCATCAGAAACTCTTAATTCATAGTTTGCATTTTTGCTAGGAGTGAAAGTTGTGCTTTTTTGCATTCTACCTTCTAAGTCGTATAATTGATAGTTTAAAAAATCGCCATCATAGTCTATTGCAGTTTTTGGGATGGAGATTTGATTTTTTGATTCTTTTGCATTAATTTCAAGTATTTTTTCTGGGAATATGGGGGCTTGGTTTGTATCATAAATTGTGATTTGGGTTTTGGTTTTCTCTAAAAGATATTCAAATTCTATGTTGAAGGATTTTGATGCAGGATAATCAATGCCCATGAATTGTATTAGTTTTGTGAAAAGATTCTTTTTTATTGTTCCATATCCTACGTCCCAGATTACAAATCCTTGTTCATAACGTGCATTCTCAGGGAGGTTAGTAACTTTAACTTGGTTTGATAGATTTTTTGTATTTAGTGAATCTTTTATTGAGACTCCAAAGGCCAGGGTTTGACCTTCTTTACCAATTAATTTTTTAGGAGCTATGATTGAGTTCTTGGAGATCTGAGGATTTATTTCGATATAAATTGTTTTTTTGATTGTTTCATTTCCATTTTTGAGTGTGATGTTTGAAATGTATTCGCCTTTATCGTTTGTACTTGTTATCCAGATTCCGTAGTTATCAAATGGATCTGAGTAGATTATATCAAATCCATTGAATGGATCAATTGTTTTAAGTGATATTATGTCTCCTTGAGTTGCTGTTATCATGTAGTCATATTTTGCGGAGAAATTATGTTTTGATTTTTCAAATGGGTTTCCTTGCCAGTATGATAACAAAGCAAAGATTACTGCTATTATTAAAACATAGATAATTATTTTTTTTAATGGATATTTTTTCTGATTTTTTGATGAGTTGTTATTAGCTGGTTCTTTGGTTGCTTTGGGTGTTGTTTCTTTAGCTGTTTCTTTAGTTGCTTCTTTAGCTACTTCTTTTGCGCTGTCTTTAGCTGGTTCTTTGGTTGCTTTGGGTGTTGTTTCTTTAGCTGTTTCTTTAGTTGCTTCTTTAGTGATGTCTTTAGCTGGTTCTTTGGTTGTTTTGGGTGTTGTTTCTTTAGCTGTTTCTTTAGTTGCTTCTTTTGGAAGTGAATTAATTTTTAAAGGAGTGGTTTTTTTATTTATGATTTTTTTTGTGCTTTTATAGGTCTCATTGTTTTCGTTGGTTTTAGAGATTTTTGAGTTGTGTGCAGTGTAATTTGTGCTATTTTTGCTTTCTAAATTTATTGATGAATTTGTTTTGATTCCTTCTTTTTTTCCTGAATCTAAATCTTTTTTTTCTTTCATTTTATTCACCATTTTTTGTTAGTATTGATTCTACTGATGTTTTAAAGGAAAATAGCCTTGGCAACGGAGACTTTTTCAATTGCTTTCAACATCCATTGGTTTTAACAGTCATTGGTTTTGGTACTTATATTCAAAATTGAGTTTATTTAATTTGAATTTGCGTTCTGAATTGGTTGATTTCATGAGGGTATTGGATTTGGGATATTAGTTAGTTGGTTAGTTAATGGAGTGGGTTAATTTTAAATCAAAGATTGATGGTTTTCGGATTACATTGATTATGATTTTTGATTTGCTTACAGATTCATAGTCTGATGCATAGATTGTGATTGTGTGAACCCCTTCATCACCAAGTGTTGTGATGTAGTTATCTTTCTTATCCCACCCTTCTACCCATACCTTGAGATAATCACTATCAAAATCATATACATAATAATCAAGATTTAGTGGTTCACCTACTTTTAATGTTATTGTTGAAGGTGAGATGATTATTGGAGAAAGGGATTGTGTAGAGATTTTGTTTTCTTCTAAGGGCAGTTGATTTGAGTTGTTTTTAATGATTTTATCTTTATCAGAGTAATTCAGGAAATATCGATTTTCAAATTCTTCAGATTTTATTTTTGGGTCATTTGTTGGGTCATTTATATAATTTAGAAGTTCATTTGTGTTTTCTGTATTTTTTGAGTTGTCCATATTAAAGACTATTCTTTGAATATCATCATAAATTGTTAAATTTCTCTGAGAATTTAATTCTCTTATTACACCTGAGACTAAGAAATCTTCAGAAGATTTATTTGAATTACAACCTGTGAATATGGATAGTAAGATGGATAGTAAGAGAATGAAGAAAATAAGTTTAGTTAGTGATTTTGAATTAAGAATAAAATCTTTTGGGATGACTGTTTTTGGTTTTAATATTTGTTTTATTTTGTCAGAGATATTTTTCTTTTTATTAGTTATGCTCATTTTTGTCAGGGGTTTTGTTGTCATTATAAAATAACAAAACTGTTGTTTATTTAAAATTAACGATTTAGACAAATATAATTTGATTTCATGAAATCCTCGTTCATTTTGTATACGTTGGTCTTGAGGCCTAAAGTTTGAAGAGACGGATTCACGCAAGCATTATCCTCGACTATTCACGAGATACATCGCCATTTATGCTAAAGGTTTTTCATTTTTTGACTTGGTCTTTTGTTATATCTCTGAGAGGGTCAAGGGGTGCAATGATGTTGATTGTGTGTACTCATAGTTGAAATTTTGTATATATTCAAATATTTGATTGAGAAGTGAAGCAATGGACAAAAGATTAATTGAAAAGAGGAAGATTTATATAAGCTAATTTCTTGAGGAATAAAAAAGGCTTTTAGAGTTGATTTTTATGGAGAAAGTACAGATTAAATTAAAGGGGAAGGATATTGATCTACCTGGTTATGATGATAAGGATGATATGGGAATTGATTTGAGGGCTAATGATGATTATGAGATAAGACCTCAATGCTCTGCTGTAATAAGTACAGGTGTCTATGCACAAATCCCAAAGAATTGTATTGGACTTGTAGGTGATAGGCTGGGGATTACCTCTAAATATGGGGTTTATTGCCTGCCTTTAACTATTAACTCTATGAGTTCAGATGAAGCGATTGTTCTTTTGTTTAACGCGGGTAAAGAAAGTTTTTATGTTGAGAAAGGTATGAGAGTAGGACAGCTTTTTATTCTTCCTGCATTGAAATCTGAGATTGAGATTGTTAGCTCTAAGAAGAAAAAATAGTGTTTTTATGATTGAGAGGGATTTTGATGGAGCTTAAACAGGCTTTGATTGTGAGAGCGGATTTAAAGATGGGCAAGGGAAAGGCTGCAGCACAGGTAAGTCATGCTAGTGTAGATTGCGTTTTGTCGCTTTTAAAAAAAGATAAAAGCCTTGTTGAAAAGTGGATTCATAGTGGGATGAAAAAGGTTGTTTTGAAAGTTTTTAGTTTAAATGAGTTAATAGAGCTTTTTAATGAGGCAAAAAGAGAAGGATTATGCGTGAAGATGATTACAGATGCTGGGAGAACACAACTCCCTGAAGGGACAACGACGGTTTTAGGGATAGGTCCTGATTATGAGAATAAAATTGATAAGATTTGTTCTAAGTTAAAGATGTTTTAGTTAGAACTATGGATATTGTTTGCAAGCGTGTTAAGATTATATATTGATTTTTAGGGGTTTTTGGATGTTGTGCTTTGAGAATCGAAATTTATAAAATTCAGGAGTTTAATTCAAATTTAATATGATTAAAAGGGGATGGCAAAGCCAAAGTAAGAAGGGAAGGGAGAGAACTTTTTTGCTGATTTTTAATGCAGTATTTTTGTATGTGTTTTTTGTGCTTTTTCTTGCGTCAATATATCTTTTTTTTGAGAAAATGGCCATTTTTAGCACAGGACTTAATAGCGATATTGAAAACTCTGTTTTAGGGTTTTTTTCATTTCTGGGAATAATAAAGCAAGTTTATAATATTTATAAAGCGTAATTAGGTTTTTTTTAAATTGGGAGAATTTTTGGTGGAAAATAGAGAGATTATTTTTGTTGTATTGCTTTTTATTTGTTAGTTAATTTAAAGATTAATTACACATTATAGGATATATGATCTTAGTAAACAATTAATTGGCGTGTAGCGAGGTTACACTTTAGCGAGGTTACACTTGATACTACTTAGTACAATACTCACAAAAGATATCTCTTCATGAACTAAATATAAATTTACACTTGAGACTAAGTTTTACACTTGAGACTAAGTAATACAAGCGCGATTTATTAGAAAGGTTTTTAAAGAGGATTTTTCTCCTCATTTGATATGGGAAGAATTAAGACTAAATACATTAAAAGAAAGACCAAGGAGTTATTGTCAAAGTATCCAGATTCCTTTGAGAAGGAATTTGATGGAAATAAGAATAGTTTGATGAGTATTTCTATAATTCCTTCAAAAAAGATTAGAAATATTATTGCTGGATATGCTACAAGACTTGTTAAGAAATCAGAGGATTTATAATAGCATTCTTTGAATTAAGTATTTCTTGATTTCGTGAAATCTTCGCTTATTTTGCATGCTTTGATCTTTTGAGGTATGTAATAAAGAATGACGTAAGAAAATAAGAATTCACGAAATGATTATTCTCTAACTATTATACGAGATAGCTAAGATATTTATGATTGAAGGTTTTTAATTTTTTTTCTATTTCGTTTCTTTGTTTGTTTTTCGGCAGATTTAAATATGCTTAGAGAGTATTCTTTTTTTATGAAGAATTTGGATAGGATTGCACCTGTTGGAACATATCAAGAATATCTGGATAATGCGTTTTTGCATGCGAAAAAGAAGGTTAGATTTGATTTTGTTAAATCTAGGGCTAGCGAGGATTATAAAGCTCAAAAAGAGATAGATATTAAGAGAATTGAGAAGATTACTGATTTTCTTTGCTCAAGCATCGATAGAATTATTAATTCCTTTCCAGAGATTTCGGTTGAGAACTTAACAGATTTTGAATTTAAGATTTTAGAATGCCTAATTGATGTTGATAAGTTTAAGAAATCTATTTATCAATTAGGACTTTCAAAGAGATATTTGGTTGAAAATAAAAGAGAATCTTTAAGGGAGATAAAGAAGTCTAAGGTTTTAAAGGTGATAAAAGCCCTCTCGAAAAGAGCGTATTCAAAGATTGCAGGGATTATGAAAAGGTTGAAAAGACCTTTGGAAGTGATTGAGTCTTCAAGAAAGATATTAAGGGTTTTTCCACCAATTGATGAGAATCTTTTTTCTGTATGTGTTGCAGGTTTTCCAAATGTTGGAAAATCCACACTTGTTAAAAAAATTACTGGATCAGATGTTAAGATTGCAGATTATGCTTTTACAACAAAGGGACTTTTGATTGGATATATAGAACATAGGTTTCAAATTATTCAGATTATTGATACCCCTGGCACATTAAATAGGCCTAATAAGATGAATCTTATTGAAAAACAAGCAGATATTGTGATTTCTATGCTTCCTAAGTTGATAGTTTTTGTGTTTGATCCTACATTTTGTATAGATGAACAATTAAGACTTTTGAAAAAAACCATCTCTCTTAAAAAACCTATGATTATATATGTTAGTAAGACTGATTTGGTTGGGAATGAAGTATTTAATGATGTGAAGTGCAAGATTAAGGATAATTTTGAAGAACTGGATGTTTTTTTTGATTTTGAAAATATTAAGAATAGAATAATTAAGGAGTTCTCTAATAAATATAAGAAGTCATAAGAAGAATAAGTATAATGCAGATTATCAGGGAGCAGGTTTATCTTTTTTGGGTGTTTGATTTTTGAATTGATTTCGTGAATTTTTCATGTTGCATACTTTGGGCTTGATCCCTAAAGTTTGAAGAGAGTGGTTCACTAGACGTTTAATCTTGAAACTATCTAGCAAGA
The DNA here is from genome assembly GCA_035363095.1 of Candidatus Woesearchaeota archaeon. Taxonomy (GTDB): domain Archaea; phylum Nanobdellota; class Nanobdellia; order Woesearchaeales; family UBA119; genus DAOSEK01. Next base: position 7,369 of record DAOSEK010000012.1, read on the forward strand.
CCCATTTTAGCTTTTATTCTGAAGATTTTTATATTTTTCAAATCAAGAGTTCTTAAGAATTTAGAATTTAGTGATTTTGGTTAAGTTATTTCTTTTTTGCAATTGAGTATTTCACTAATTGATATCCCATTTTTACTTTATTTTTCTTTAAGGTTTTATAGATTAATTCTCTAGCTAAAAGCTTTGTGCTATATCTTTTTTGAGGAGAATCAACCCAAAAATTTGCGTTTAGTTTCAGGTCTATATCACCAAAGTCTAAAAAGACTACGGAAGGAGAAGGTTCCTTTAAAACATCTTTTATTCCTTTTATCTGTTTTAAAACTATTTTTTTTACTTTGTCAATGTCTTCACCATATGCAATTGAAAACGAGACTACACATCGGACGTAGCTATGTAAGAGTCCTATGTTTTGTATTTTAGAGTTTGAAAGTATTCCGTTTGGGACTATTACAGATTCGTTATCCCAAGTTCTGATTTTTGTGCTTCTTAAACTCATATCTATGACAATACCACTTGTACCATCTGCAAGCTCTATTCTATCCCCTACTTTAAGTGTTTTATCTAGGATTAATGATACGCCCCCAAATATGTTTTGAAGACTATCCTTTACTGCAAAACTTGCAATGATTCCTGCAATTCCTAAACCACCTAAGAAAGGGAGAATGTCTAATTCCCATACCTTTAGAAGTATTACAAAGATTATGGAGAATACTGAGATTCTTGCTATATTTTTATATAGAGGTACTAGGGGGTTAGCTTCTAAGAGTATTGGGTTTTTATCATATCTCCTATCAAATATGTCTATTATAAAATTTACAATACTAAAAGAAAACATTAAAACAAAAAATAGTATTATTGTAAGATAAATAGATTCAAATAAAGACGGTATTATTATGACATAATAATCAAGTACATACTCAATTGCAATTTTTGAAGCTATAAAAAGTATCATCCAATTAAACCAAGGAAATGATTTCTCTATTAGGTCATTATCTACTTGGTTTTTTGTTTTGAAGGCAAATTTTTTTAGTGAATTCTCTAGAAATTTTGATATAATGCCACCTACACCTATTATTAGCAGGAATACTGCTAGGACTGAAAGAAAAGCCTTTATTGTAGTTATATCCAGATCTAATACCATTATTCTCAAGACCACCTAATATGTTGTTAATATATTTGGTATTTAAAAAGTTTTGTTTTAATGGATTTATAGCTAGTTTCAGGAAAATAAAGTTTCATGATAATAAAGGAAATACTAAAATAAATGTTTCAGATTTAATTAAATTGAGTAAATTAAGATTTAAAAAAATAATTAATCTTTTAGTGTTTATGCTTTAAGATGAACTTTTTAATGATTGGGATTATTTTTTATTAAATTCGTTTCTTTTTGGTTAGGATTTCAGAATAAAGGTGGTGTATTAAGCCCCTTTCAAATATCCCATTGTAAGATTTTAAGTAAAATAATTTGAAAGAATATTATTTGGCTTTCAAAGAATTAATTGGCCACTATCTTTTGAGGTACAATATAATAAGACATTGGAAGCTTTGAAACAGCCCTTTTAAGTGAAGCCAATGCGAAAGGAAGGCTTTCTTTTCTTATTTTAATTGTCATTATTACATCCCCTTTTTTAACTTGTGCACAGACACCTATTATCTTTCCAAATGGTCTTGCCATTCCTGTACTTAATCTATCTGCACCTGCACCTGAAGCAAGAGGGTTTTCTCTTAGAATGTGATGAGGGAATTTCCTGATTTTAAAATGATACGAGGCATTACCTACTTTTTTTTCAAGTAGTTTATTTGTGGTTTGCCTTGCTGCTTCTATTGACTCTTGTCTTACCTGAAAGTTGGCTTTTGAAACCAAATTAACCTCATAATCATATTTACCTTTGGAATTACCCATGTCAAACCTTACAATCTTAATTCCAGGTCTTGACTTAACATATGATTTTGACCTAAATTTTGAGATTCTTGTAAAAGGCCTTTCTAAAGTCCTGTATGCTACCCATTTTCTTAGTTTTGCCATTTTGCTCTCCTATGGGGAGAATTGGTTGATTTTTAAAGCTTTTGTTTTAAAAAAAAGTGTTTTTGAGGAATATGTTGGGATTTTTATGTGATAGATTGAGTTTGAAGATAGTATTTTAAAAGTTAGTGTTAATAAGAGATTTCTATTGTTTTTAATTAGAAGGCCAAAAGAGAAGCTTAATTAGAGCATATCAATTATTCTTGTGAGGATATGTCTTTTCTTATCCAGTTTTCATGACCTGCTCCCACTATGACTAATAGCTTTTTGTGGGGATTTTCCTTTTTGAAACGTTTTATGAGTGTTGACATGTAAATATTTCTTTCTTCTATGAGGACTGTATATATTGTAGGATATCTTTTTTTTAGTGAGGTTATTAGTTGTTCAATTACATCAGATTCGGGCACTTTTGAAAGGTCTATTTTTATTTTTTTATTGGAAAATGGAGCAAATATTAGGTCTATTATTATTTTAAATATCTCACGAACCCTCATTTTTTTTGAAAGCCTTTTCATAGTAATTGTTATGTCACGGTCTAATAGGAGAACGGGCAGATTTCTTTCTTTGGCCAAGGTTATGCCTAGTTTCATTTCAGAGCCAGGGTTTGTGCCAACCAGATTTCCAAGTTTTTTTTGGAGGAATTTGCCTAGTATAAAGAAGATACCACCAAACAGACCAAATGCGCGTACTGCTTGAAATGTTGATACTTCCTTTTGCTTTGAAGATTCAAATAACGCCTTAGCTCTTGAAAGATCAAGCTCTACACCTATCACATCAGGAGAGAATTGATAGAATTCGTTTCTAATTTGATCAAGGCTTAAAGAAGCGATGTGCGATGTCCCTATTATCCTAATATAAGGGTCTATTTGCAAGGGATTTTCAGTTGTGATATTATTTGTTTTTTTGCTCATTTTAGGTTTTTTAAGTAAGTAGGGGAAATCTAAGCGTTTAAATAATTAGTTGAATGAGTTTAGTTATTTTGAAGGGTATAAGTATTAAAATAGTATGAGTATATTGCTATTTTGTGTGGTCTTATCCTTAATGTGTTAGATTGTTTTGGGTTATTAATCCAATTAATATAAAGCTTTTGAAGTAAAGATTGCAAAAAAAACCTTTATATCGTTTTTTTATGAGGGTAAATGTGGATTTGTAATTTTTAATTAAGACTTTTTGTTGTGTTGGTTTTTAGAAATAAAAAGATTTAAATATATGACAAGATATCAAGAGAGTTATTAATGTTACTGGAGGGATTTTTATGTTAAAGATGAAGAAGATAAGCTCAACATATGATATGAAGGTTTTCACCGATGAGGGTGATTATTTTGGGGATATTGAGGAGTCAATTATTTCAACTAATAAGATTTTTGGTTGGAGAGTTAAAGCAACTAAGAATTCGATATTAAATACGGTTATTGGTAATGCAAAGGGAGTTATTGTTCCTCATCAGCTTGTTAAGTCAATAGGAGATATTATGATTATTTCTAAAGCAGCTGTTCCTTCTTATAATCCAAAAGAGGAATAGGTTTTTTTATTTTTTAAGGTTTTGTTTGTTCTTTAAGGGTTTTAGCACCAGTGATCTAGTGGCTATGATTTCGGCTTCCCAAGCCGGCTACCCGGGTTCGAATCCCGGCTGGTGCAAGTTTTCAGGTTTTGTTTGATTTTTTGGTTTTGTACATCAAGTTCTCAGCGCGAATGAGTATTGAATCTAAAGATGTTTCAGCTAACTCTTTTGTTGCTAGTCCAAGTGATATTGATAATTCATAATTTCTAGTGGGATTTTCTAAGTTTGATATATTGCACATTTCAGATACTATTTTTGTTCTTTTTTGAGCGACTTCATAAGGAGTTTTTGTAAGAAGTACTACAAACTCATCACCCCCCCATCTTGAGATTATATCTTGTTCTCTAAAAGATTTTTTTAAAATATTTGCAATTGTTTTTATTAAATCATCGCCTTTTTGGTGACCTAATGTGTCATTGACATGTTTTAGTTCGTTTAAATCAGCAAAGATTATTGATATTGGAAGATTGTTTGGTGCATCCATTTCTCTTAATTTATCTTCAAAATACATTCTATTGTAAAGACCTGTTAGAAAATCATGAGTACTTGCATATGTTAGTTTTTCCTCGATTTTTTTGTAGGGGGTGATGTCTGTCACTGAGACAATATATGTTCCATCTTCTATTTTTTTAACATTGGCTTGGAAAAAATTGTCAAATCCTAAGATTTTAAGATTGTATTCGTATGTAAATTCATTAAGATTGGATGATAACATTGTATTAATTGATTCTTCTAAAGGATTTGATATTGGCGCTGGAAAGATTTCTGATACTTTGCGACCTATAAATGACGATTTAGGCATCAATAATCTTTCTTCAGGACTATAGCAATTTGTGAAGTATACAAAATCGTCTTTTGTTTGTACTAAAAATATTATTTGTGGGATACTTAAGAGGACTTCTTTAAGTTCATTGTTTTCTTTGAGTAAGTGAGCGATTTCACAAAATTGAGATTCCTCTTCTAAGCGGGGATTTGTTTTTTTATGTTCGGAGTTCTCAGGTGTCATTGAAAAGGAGTTAATTGATGAGTATTTAATGATTTCTTTTGTTTTATCAAATGGAAATTTTTTATTATGAGCACTGCAAGTGTATATAATTTAGTTTTTTAGAAATAAATTTTTATTTAGAGTTGATTTTTTGAGATTTTTGTTTAGATCATTGTCAAAATGTGCCTTGTCAAAATGTGCTAGATGAGTGCAATTTTGAATAATGCTTAAAGTATATTCTTGGAAGATGTCAAAAGTAATGTTTTGTTTTTAAAAATTTTTAAAAACAAATATCAAAAGATACAAATAGCTAAATATACATAGGTTATAAAGTGATTGTGAGAAATAAGGTAGACTAAGGTTTATTAATATACTTTTAATTATTTGGTGTTTATGTCTTGTTTTTTGTTTAGTTTGTTCAGATTGTTGAAATAATCAAAAAAAATTGCTAAAGATGCTCAACTCTTGCGAAATTAATTTAAAATGATAAGTAAGTCTGTTAAGAAATGGGAGTTGATGCAGTGAATAGTTTTCTTTCAAAGGAATTTATGTATATTGTCTATTTAATTCTAGTTTTAGTAGTATGGTATTTTTATAAATCTAATGTATTAAAAAGACTTTTAAGGGATTTTTGGCGAAACAAATGGTTTTTTGCGGTAACATTTGTTGTAACGATTGGCGTTGTTTTGATGATGACGCCGTTTACTGCGCTTGTTTATTATGATGAGCCTCAGTATGTTGTGTCTGCTCAAAATCTCATAGAAAAAGGTAATAGTCTTATTTGTGCTAAAAGAAACGAATTTGGATGCCAAGCTTATTATTTGACGCCAACGGGCATTGGAATTTTCCCAATGTATTCCTTTTTTTATTCACAGGATTATAATTTGTTTTCGTTTAAGATTTCGGTTTTTAATATTTTAATGCATTTGTTTGGGAGTGTTATTTTGTTTTCTATTGGTAGAGAGCTTTTTAAGAAAAAGCTGATATCATATATTTGTGCAATTTTTGCTTTGTTTGCACCATTTAGTTTGATTCATTCTTCAAGTCCTACTGCGATTATTTTTGCTAATGTTTTGTTTTTGTTATCAGTTTATGGTTTTGTGTTATATGTTAATGGAAAACAAAGAAATAGGAATGAAAGGGTTTTAGAGGGTTTTTGTGAGTTAGGCACAATACGTTCAGAAGCACTAGAATTAAATGCCTTTAAGGGGGGATTGGCAGAGTCAGATTCTTTGAAGATAGATGCTGTTAAGAGGAGTTCAGCAAAATCAGATTCTTTTGAAGAAGATTTGGAGGGATTTAGAGAAACTAAGGATGCGAGTGAGATTAGTTTTTTTGTGCTGTTTTGTTTGATTTTGTTAAGTACTATTAGGGTTGAGTTTATTGTTCTTTTGTTTTTGTCGATTTTGTATTTTTTGTTTGATTTTTTCAAGGGTTATAGTTTTAAGTATTTTATGAGAAATGGGTTTAAAGTAATATTTAAAAAATATAAGGCTAGGTTTGTTTTGTGTGTGTTTTTGGGATTTGTTTTTTACTCTTTGATTATTTTTTTTAATTGGTATCAGTCATCGTTTTTCACTACCAGAGGAGACATTCCCTTTTTTGATTTGAATGATATTTTTTATTATTTTACCAGTACTCCTCTTGCATTTTTGAATTTATTTTTTGCACTCTCAGTTTTTGTGTTTGTTAGACATTGTAAGGAGACTTTAAGGAATAGAACTGCACAAAATCTTTTTAAGTTGCTTTTGGCGATTTTTATTTTTTATGTTTGCTTTTTTTCTATTAAAAGTACAGGCCAACAGTTTAGATATTTTATTCCGATTACATCTGTTTATATTCTGATTTTGAGTGCAGGCGTTGTTTATTTTTTTGAACTGGTTTTTAAAAGAGTTTTTGAGAGAATATTTGGAAGTAAAGTAAATGTTAAGTGGATTGTGTTTGTTGTTGTTTTGTTGATTTGTGTGAATTTTATTGGGTATGCACGTTTGGAAAAGGTTAATATTATAGATTCAAGGAGATGTGATCGTTTGCTTTTTAATTATGCTTTGAGTGATGAGTTTAAGGAGTTGATTTTAGATATTAGTACAAAGGATACCTATTTTTATTCTACAACGCCTTTTGTGTTTGGTTTGATTAATGTTACAAGTTATACTGGGAACTTTGAGATCGCACTTGATCATCTAGTGCAGGGAGATGATGTGTATTATTTTGGTAATTATTTTAAGACAGAGTTTGATAATGATAAGAAATTCTACCTTAATTATTTGGATAGTTCAGTTCAGATGTGTCCGAATTATGGGCTTGCTTTAGTTAGTATTGTTAAAAGAAAATAGGGGGATGAAGACAGAAAGTAAGAGGATTATGTTGGTTTGGGTATTTATTTCATGAGATTATTTTATCCTTTGGAGATACTTCGTGTTTATTATTTTTAGGTATTATGCATCTATGTTTTTGGCTAAAAGAGCATTTTCTTCAATGAATTTTCTTCTAGCTTCTACTTCTTCACCCATTAGGATGCTAAATATTCTGTCTGCCTCTATTGCATCTTCTATTTTGACTTTTATTATTTTTCGTGTTGCAGGGTTCATTGTTGTTTCCCAAAGTTGTTCTGGATTCATTTCTCCAAGACCTTTGTATCTTTGGATGTTTATGCTCTCCTGACCCATTTCGTTTTGCGCTTTTTTTAATTCTTCTTCAGTGTAAAGATACCTTATATCTGCACCTTTTGAAGCTCTGTAAAGAGGAGGCTGAGCTATGTAGATGTGGCCTGATTCTACTAGCGGTTTTAGGTATCTAAAAAAGAATGTTAATAAAAGTGTTCTTATGTGTGCTCCGTCTACATCTGCATCAGTCATTATTACAATTTTGTCATAACGAAGCTTTGATATGTCAAAGTCAGTTCCAATTGAAGTTCCAAAGGCTGAAACCATGGTTACGATTTCACGATTTGATAGCATTTTTTCAAGCCTTGCTTTTTCTACGTTTAGGATTTTTCCTCTTAACGGAAGTACCGCTTGAATGTGTCTGTCTCTTCCTTGTTTTGCTGAGCCCCCTGCGGAGTCTCCTTCTACTATGAAAATCTCTGTTTGCATTGGGTCTCTTGAGGTGCAATCTGCAAGCTTTCCAGGTAAAGAGCTTCCTTCAAGTATCCCTTTTCTTCTGACAAGCTCTCTTGCTTTTCTTGCTGCGTCTCTTGCCCTTGCTGCAGTAACTGCTTTGTCTATGATTGTATTTATTACGCCTGGATTTTCTTCAAAGAATTGGCTTAGCTTTTCAAATACTGCGCTTTCTACTATGCCTTTTATATCAGAATTTCCAAGCTTTGCTTTAGTCTGTCCTTCAAATTGAGGGTTTGGAATTTTTATTGAGATAACACAACATAGCCCTTCTCTTACGTCATCACTTCCAAGTTTTAGATCAAGTTTTTTGTTTTTATCAATATATGTGTTTATGCTTTTTGTAAGTGCTGCTTTAAAACCTGATAGGTGTGTTCCACCTTCAATGGTGTTTATGTTATTTACAAAGGAAAATATGTTTTCGTTGTAGGAATCAGTGTATTGTAATGCAACTTCTACAATGTTTTCTCCTTCTTCTCTTTTGAAAAATATTACTGGATGAAGAACGGATTTTCCCTGATTTAGATAATCCAAAAAGCTTTTTAGGCCGTTTTCGTATAAGAAGCTGTTTTTCTTTACCGGATTTTCTCTTTCATCAACTATTGTGATGCTTATTTCAGGTGTTAGAAATGCTAGCTCTCTAAGTCTTGAGGATAGTATTTCAAATGAGAATTGTGTTGTTTCAAATATGCTTGGGTCTGGGTAAAAGGTAATCTTTGTTCCAGTTTCGTTTGTTGGGATAGACCGTTCCAAAGTGGTTTTTGCATCTCCTTTTTCGTATTCTTGTTTCCAGAAGTAACCATCTCTTTTTATTTGAAGTGAAAGTTTTTCAGATAGTGCGTTTACAACAGAGACTCCTACTCCGTGAAGCCCTCCTGAAACTTTATAGGATTTTTTATCGAATTTTCCCCCTGCGTGAAGCATGGTTAATGCTACTTGGCATGCTGGGATGTTTAGGTCTTTATGTGTGTCAACAGGAATTCCTCGACCATCATCAGATACTGTTACACTTCCGTCGCTATTTATTGCAACCAAGACGTTTTTGCAATAGCCTGCCATTGCTTCGTCTATTGCATTATCGACAAGCTCATATACAAGATGATGAAGGCCAACTGCAGATGTTGATCCTATATACATTCCAGGTCTTTTTCTTACAGCGCTAAGACCTGTTAAGACAGTTATGCTTTCTGCATTATAAGAAGGCTTTATTTGAGCAATATCTGAAGAAGTAAGAACGATGTTTTGAATTTGATTCTCTTTTGAAGTGTCTGATTTTATTATGCTATTTGCAGTTGATTCTTTTAATGCGTTAGGCTGATTTTGCTCTTCCATTGATATTTCCACCCAAAAAATTTAAGTTTTAGCTTGAAAAGGCTTAATTATGCGTTTGTTCAAAGTGATATTATGTGTTTATTCTAAGTGTCATTATGCACTTGTTCTATGGGATATTACATATTTATTCCAAGTGTCATTATGCGTTGTTCTAAGTGATATTATGTGTTTATTCCAAGTGTCATTATGCGCTTGTTCTAAGGGATATTATGTGTTTATTCCAAGTCTCATTATGCGTTTGTTCAAAGTGATATTATGTGTTTATTCCAAGTGTCATTATGCGCTTGTTCTAAGTGATATTATGTCCGTATTTTAAGCTTCATTATGAATGTTATTATATTCTTGATTATACGATTTATCTCTCTGAAAAAGAAATATTAGGCTTATTTATAAATCTTTGGATTAATTTCTCGTCGATAAAGAATTGATTAAAAGGATTTAAAAAGACTTATTTAGAAAGAAGGTAAAGAAATTAAAGAAATTAGAAAAAGCAAAATAAAATGTAAAAAAATAAATTAAAAAAGCTTAGACGGTCCCCAAAAGTTAGCATCTTTAGGTTTAAAAGTTATTTTCATATCTTTACCACGAATAGTTATAGTTAAACGACCAAATTTATCAGGGATAGTTATATCAGGAGTAGTTATATATGGCGGTTGGCTGGAGCAATAAATTGTTTGCATTTTGCCGGCAAAATCAACAAAAGTGTCAACTACTTTTCTTGCATAATCTGCCGTAATCTGTTTAGGATCTTTTAGTAGGTTAGATAGCTCGTACACATTACCTATGATTACAGTCTCTTTGGTGAATTTATCGCTTTCATTCTCCTTTGCATAACTATCTATTATTTCAACATCATAACTCTTAATTGTTGAGAGTAACTCTTCTATTCTAGATTTTCTTTCAGTAGATATTTCTCTTGTAAAATCTCCTAAGGATTCAGCTTGAGTTATCGCTTCTAAGTAAAGCTCTTTTACTTCTTTAGGTTGCACTTTGCTCATTAAATTAGCAAGTAATTCTATAGAACACACAGGGAAATAACGAACAATTTTTAAATTATCTATCTCTACTTCTCTAGTTGATTTTACATAAGGGTCAAATCCCTTTCCAAGCACATCACTTACATATTCATTTTGATATAATGGATCAGAGTTTTCACCAGCCTTGGCACGTTCAAATAACCGTTTAAGGAGTGCATCCAGTTGATCCCCATCTGAACCATGACTTTTTCCATCCTGCGAGTTTGTCATATTTAAATCACCTAAACCTATTGTATTTATTTTAAATATATAAACTTAATCACAATATGAAGTGTAAAATGTTGAAAAGTAAGACAGATTTTAGAAGGATTACAAATCAGTCTGTGTAATTCACTGGTTTTTGCTTTTTTATACTTGGTTTTTTACTTTATTTTTAGGCACTAAATCCTTAATCTTGGCCAAAGACCATTATTACAAACGACTCAACCATAATAATACTTTCCTTCATGCTTTTGCTTTACATCAAGCTGTGAGCCTTCTTTATTTGCTCTTGGACGCTTTGAATCTATATCCCTTCTAAATGTTATTTCTAGCTCTTTTAGGAAGCTATTCATTCCCTCTTCCATCTCAATGGGGCCAATACATTCGCCAGATATAGAAGGCTTGCCTTTAAAGACAAACAAAAGGCTTGAAACATTATCAATAAAAAGAAGATCGTGATCAATTATTACTGCAGATTTTTCCTTGATATCAATTAGTGTAGAGATTGTTTTTGCAACAATAAGTCTTTGTTCTACATCAAGATATGCGCTTGGCTCATCTAGTAAGTATATGTCGGCGTCTGCACTTAGCGTTTTTGCAATCATTACCCGCTGAAGCTCTCCTCCTGATAATTCTGAGAGTTTTCTGTCAAGCAAAAGGTCAAGCTCAAAGGGCTTTATTAATTGGCTTGAGAACTGCGAGATTGCATCTTTTAGGAATAGTCTAACAATTTCATCATTTTTAACTTCAATGTATTGTGGCTTATAAGATATTTTTGCCTCTTTTGAGATCTCGCCTAAATCAGGCTTAATCTCTCCTGCAAGTATTCTCATAAGGGTAGTCTTTCCAATTCCGTTCTCTCCTAAAACACCAATCATCCCTTTTTTTGGAATCTGTCCATCTGAGGCATTCATGTTAAAATTGCCAAGTTTTTTTGAAAGGCTTTGCCAAGAGATTATGGACTCTTCTTTTTTGAGCATTAAAGGAGGCCTTGAGTAGAATTTTAATTCGTGGTCTCTAAATCTTATATTTTCTTCTTTTAAAAAGCCTAAAAGATAGACATTGATTCCATCCCTTATGGTTTTTGGAAGGCTTACTACACCATAAACTCCTGGCTCTCCGTAAAGTATGTGAACTATATCTGCCATGTAGTCCAAAACTACAAGGTCGTGTTCTACAACAAGAATTGAGATTTCAGGGTTTAGTTGGCTTCTTAGAAATTTAGCTATTGCAATCCTTTGTTTTATATCCAAAAAGGAAGTGGGCTCATCTAAAATGAATACATTAGCTTTTTTCAAAAAGCATCCTGCAATTGCTATCTTTTGAAGCTCTCCACCAGAAAGCTCATTTATTTTTCTATCAAATATATTTTCTATTTTCAATAGAGATGAAATCTCTGATAGCTTGTTTGTTTCGTCTGCTTTTATGAGAAGGTCTTTTACAGTGCAAGAATACCTTTTTGCTAAAAGGTCCACTTTTTGAAGTTTGTAACTAATTGTTATCTCTTTTCTTTTAAGTTTTTCAAAAAAGAGTTGGGCTTCTGTCCCTTTGAATTTATCTATAAGCTCATCAAAGCTTTGGTTTTCATCGTGATCTTCAGAACCGAAATTAGGTTTTAAAAGCCCAGCAAGAATCTGGATTGCTGTTGTTTTTCCAATTCCATTTCTTCCTATAACACCTACTACTTTTCCAAATACAGGAAGTGGTAGATTATACAAATGAAAGCCATTCATCCCATACCTGTGAATAGGGTCTTTTTGAAGCTCTGAGGGGAGATTAATTATTGAGATTGCTTTAAAGGGACATCTGTTTGAACAAATACCACATCCTGTGCATTGTAATTCATCTATTGAAGCCTTGCTATGATCATCTTTAGATATGCATTCTTCCCCCATTCTGTTAATTGGACAAAGTTTCATGCATAAATCATTACAGCTTAAAGGATTACATTTCTCTTTTTTTATTACAGCTATTCTTTTTTTACTCATATTAAATTAAGAATTATCTTTTATTTAAAAATTAATTGATTAGAAAATGTTTTTGATAGCAAATGTTTAGCAAAAAAGCGGTTTTCAAGCAAGTATTTAGACTTTTTTAGGATTTTACTCAAAGGTTAAAAACATCTATTTTTTTTCCATCACAATAAAGAGTAATATCCCTAAAAACTTGGTCTAGATGAATGGAAGCAAAAACTCTTCCAGAAAACCAGTAATTTGAGCCTAGCGCAATATGTGCAGTTCCTAAAACTTTTTCATCAATGATAGTTGTGCCTATTATTTTTGCACTGGGGTTTAGTCCAATTCCAATTTCTCCAATTTTATTAATTCCAAAGTGCCCCTGTTTGGAGTTTTCTTTTTTTTTAAGACAATCATAGAGATCATGAGCAGCTTTTCCTCCAGAGATTGAAAGAACGCTCCCTTTACTAATCTTTATTTTAATTTGTTCTGATTTTGATTTTATTAGGTTTACACCTGAGACAAATCTTGAGCTTCCATCGATTACTACTATGCCATCAACCTTATCTTTATTTGGAGCAAAAAATACTTCTCCACCTGGAAGGTTACCGCCTAAACCGACTTTCTCATACATCCCATCACTACTTATTGCAAAACTGTTGCTTTTATCTGCGATAATATCAGTTCCTGCTTTGCTTGTAATTCTAACTGTTTCGCTACAGTTTAAAATATCCCTTAATTTATTGTGTTTTAATCGCATCTTAGGATAATCAACATCTAAGGCATTTAAAAGATAGGGAAAATATTTCAAAGAGATGTAGCCCAAACTTGATGTCGTTGTGAACCTATGGCCTTTAGTTGAACAAAACCTCCTAAAAGATTGCCCTATTGTTGAAAGCGTACCAAGCCTATCTGATAAGTTTAACATCACAATGCTTTTATCAGGTAAAAGTTTTAAAGCTGTCTGCAGGTCTTCTGATGGGGGCTTTTTACCTATTCCTACTTCATCAACCATTAAAATTGGACGTATACCAAGCTTTAATGCAGAAAGATAGTAGCCAGCAGTAACCATAGGGGCAATTGTATTTTCTTCAAATCCACTGTCCCCAACAAGCATCAAATGGTCCCCTTTTTTTAAGTCTAAAGCACCCTTCAGAATTCTTTTTAATATAGGAACATAGTCTGAAACCAAATCGAAAAATCCCTTGCGTTTTAAGAATTGTATACTTTGGATTTGGTTCATTTTAGACTCTTTTTAAAAAACTTATTTTTAAAATTAACGATTTTGTAAAATTAAAAGCCCAAAAGTAAAAAATGTATGTTGAGTAAACCACACTTGTTTGTTTTGAAAAAAAACTAAAATAGAAAAATAGTGTAATGCTTTTAAGAGAACATTATTTTTAGGATCTTATATCTATTAATTACGGCATATTAACTTCAAACATCAACACAGACTTGTGCTATGTATCTTGAGTTTGTTAAAGTGATCTTTAAGTTATGTAAGGTTATTGCTTTTATGTGAACCTTAGATGCTTTTTTATTGATATTTGAGCCAAAGCATTCACAAAAAAGCTTGTATTCATTTTCAAGAATGTTATTTTGAATATTATTTTGACTAGGATAATTTTTCTCTTCAATTTTTAGGGTAAAATCTGAAAAAAACATCTCCTTGGTATCAATTAAAAGAAGTATTTTTGATAAAAAATCATAAAGTAGTATCTCAGGTTTTCCAAACATTTCAAATTTAACACACTTAATCTTAGGCACCATGTTAATATCGCAAGTAATAGATGACAAAGCTAAAGCACACGAAGAAAAAAGCGTATTTAGATCCTTTCCATACCCTTCAAAAGAGATATCAGATTTTATGTTGTCAACTATGCGAAAATTTTGCGGATAGTTATTTTTTATAGAGGGATTTTTCATTTTCAAATCATTTAAGATTAATATAAATTAATGCAAAACCTCGGCATAAATGGCGAAGTTTTTCGTGAATAGTCGAGGTTAATCCTTGCATGAATCCGTCTATTCAAACTTTTGGCTTGAAAAATCAACAACCTCATCCTAAAAGGCATGGTATGTTGGTAATATAAAAGCATGCGCTGTATTAAAGCGAGGTTGTTGATTACAAAAAAGCGTACCGAGTCCTTTTGTTGAAACACGAGGTATGCTTTTCTATTGACCAAAGTATGCAAAATGAGCGAGGATTTCATGAAATCAGTTATTAGGCCCATTGATTTAAAATGTTTTAAATGAATTGGTTTTAAAATGAATTAGTTTTTTAATACAAAGATATAATGGCCTTCTTCAAAAGGCTCTAAACAACGATAATCAACAAGCGTCATATTTTTCTCCAATATGGGCTTAATCTTTGAAAAGACAGCCTTTGGGCTTAAACGTACGTCAATACTCCTTGTTTTAAGCGATAATATTCCAAATCCGCCGTCCTTTAGGATAATTTTACAGTTATCAAAAAAAATATCTATTTGATCTTTTTGAGAGATATCTTGAAATATCACATCACAAATTCCTGTTATTGGAAAATATGATTTAGGATATCTTGCATCGGCTAGTATTGGCAGGATATTTTCTCTTTGAAGGGATAGGAAATAAAGTTTTTTTGCAGGGATATCTGAAAACTCTATTGCGAAAACTATGCCCTCTTCCCCCAATATATCGGAGACATGGCTAACAGTAGTCCCACTAGAAGCTCCAAGGTATAAAACTCTTTTACCCGGCAAAATTCCAATCTGAGAAATTCCATTATGTATTGCTGAACATATTTTAGAGCGTTTTGGGTCCCAGAAACGATAGGCTTCATCATTAATGTTTATAATTTTTTCACCATACACGCTTTTGAAATCAACGCTTTTGGTGTATAATGAAAGCCCTTTTTTATAACTATTAAATCCTGAAGAATCGTAGTAAACTCCTTTGAAGTGTTTATACTGCTCTAAATTAATTGACTTTCTTTGAAAGGATTTTTTAAAACCATTATTTGGGTTATTAGATTGACTAAAAGATTTTTTTGTTCTATTGATTTTTTTGGCATCAATCTTTGATGAACTCTTTATTGCTGAATTCTTTTTTGAAAAGCTATTTTTTGAAGGATTTTTGATTGATAAATCTTTGTTGTGATAATTATTATTACTACCTGCTGTTAAATTAAAACCATTAGAATAAACATTATGATTATTCATTATAGATTTATTATTTGCGATAGGTCTATCACTCGCTTGAAGATTTTTATAAGAATGAGATTTTTTGTTTGCATTAATATTTTTAGGGTTAAGACTTTTACTAGGGCTAAGGCTTTTAGTAGTGCTAAGACTTTTAGGACCAAATCTTTTTTGGTTGTTTTTATTAAATTCTTTTCCATATACTTTTCTTTTAGGTTTCATTTAATATCACATTAAATCTTGATTGCTAATAACTTTTTGTTTTTGGATCATGGTTTGAACTAAATTTTTTTTACATTGTTTCTTTATATTATAATGAAAAATTTGATAAAAAATCTTTTTGAGTACTTTCAAAGTGAATATTTTTATTTGAAAGGTTATAGCTTTTCAGCTAATTTTAAAAGCTCTTTTTTTATTTTTTCAGATATTTTATTATCTTTAATATTGTTATTTGTTATATCAATCTCAGAATTTGTTTTGCAAGGTTTTGTTTTTGGTATTTGTTTTTTGGATGAAAATTGGTTTTGTGAATTTGTTTTTTGCTCAGCAATATTTTGTTTATTGCTATATTTATCCAAAGATTCATTATTTAAATTTTTAGGGAGATTACTATTTTTATTATGTTCATTACTGATAATGCTATTACTATTATCACTATTTCTATCAGAACATTTATTCACAAAACCATTGTTAGATTGAAGAGTATCAACATCTAGATATTCGCTAAAAAAGTCAACTTTAGCACAAATAGATATTTTATTTGCAAGTATTCTAGCAGCTTTTCCTTGATTTTTTCTTTTAGCTCTTAAAACAAAGGAATGGTTGTAAATATATCCGTGCTTTGGGTTTCGTCCACCTGATTTTAAGAATCTAAAAAAAGCATTTTCTGCCCCGAGTAGTTGAATTGTTGATGCAGGCATTTTCGCAAGTCTTTTTAAAGATCCGGCTTTTGATATTAATTTGGATGCTATAATCTCGCCTAACAAGTTATAGAGATTTGGAGATATTATTAATAGTTTTGATCTTAAGAAATTTAACATCTCTTCTTTTAGTTTAAACAGATAACTTAAAGACTTTGAATAAGATATTATGATTTTATATGATGCGTCATCAAAAGGTTTTGCAAGGGGTTCCTTTTGAATCCAAGTGGTTATTTCTTCAAAGGATGTGCATTCTAATTCGGAAACAAAAAGGGCTGGATCCTTTTGAGAAGATATTTTTTGGGGAATGAATTCAAATAGGGCCTCTTGGGCTCTTTTAGAAATCTTATTTATCGAGTCATCTAGTTCTTCAATGCTTTTAACACTTGAAGATATTAGATTAAAATCTGGTGAATTAAGAGAAGCGTTGTTTTCAAAGATATTGAGAATCAATTCTTTAGATTTGGCAGATTCTTTTTTGTTTAAACTTAATTCATCTATTGTTGATTGTGCTTTTTGAAGAAGGTTTTTATCCTCAGAAATTTTTGCTTTTAAGATATTATCGTTATCTGGTGTCGTTAATTCTTTACATCCTAAGATCATTGAATTTTTATACTTTTTTAGCAGGGATCTTTCTTTATCCAGTATGGATTTGTTCATCAATTCTTTTAGATCATCTAAGGTTATAGGTATTCTTTCAATTATTTCAAAGTTGTTGTCAAAAACTATTACACCTAAGATACAGGAGTAAATATAATTAGTTACTTCAATTGTTTTTGCCATTGAATAATTTACCTTTGTTATTTTTTAAGTTTTTATATGTAAGCTTATTTATTTGGTGTGCTTGTTTAATATGTATTTATATGATGCATGCGCACAGTAGGTGATTGGACAAGATATGTTTAGGGAAAATGTGTATACGATATATATTTATGTGATGCATGCGCACAGTAGGTGATTGAGCAATGCATGATTAGGGGATATGTGAACTTGAGGGGTAATTTGTATTTTGGCTTTTTTTGTTATTTATAAATTGTTCTAAGAAGTTACACACTCTATTTTAATAATTTACACGCTTTGTTCTAATGACTTATGTGCTAGATTATAGGAATTTATATACAATAGATTTACAATAGATTTTAGGACTGTGCAGTTTAAATGGGCATTATTGGGTTAGTTTAAGGAAAAATTTTCAAAAAATAGTTAAATCAGTTATATTAGTGTCATAGATATCGTTATCGTTTTGGTTATTGTTTTTTTTTAAGTATTTTTGCTAATTATGATGAGTTATTGTAATAATTACGTTGTTTTTTGCAATTGTTACTGTTATTATTGTTATTATTATTTGGTTGTTTGTTGTATTATTTCATTTAATCACAATAAATGCTATTATTAAAATTATGAGGGTTTTAAAAAAGATCAAAATGGATTGTGAGAAAATAATTTCAGGAGAAATAATTACTGCTGATTTTGATATTGTTTCAAATGAGTTGGCAATCCACCTTTTTGTTAAGGGGGTTGATTCTAAGAAGTACTTGTTAAAAGATTATAATTTCAAGCCTTATTTTTTGCTTTTAGGAGAAAATATTGAGGTTTTAAAGAAGAAAATAGAAGGGTTTGATATTAGGATTAATTATAGTCAAGATGATAAGAATGACAATGACAAGAATAAATCTGAAAAAGTGGGATTGAAAAATGAAGAAATTGGTTATGTAACAGGTATTGATATTGTTGAAAAAAGAGTAGGCCTTAATGATAAGAAGCTTTTGAAGATATATGTAAATTCTCCAAATAGCTTGATTAGAATTAAGGATGAGATATTAAAAAAACTAAGTATTGATAGAGTAAATGAGAAAGGAAAGGATAATATTTTTGTGTTTGAACATGATATTCCTTTTGAAAAAAGATACATTTTAGATAATGGTCTTACTCCTTTTACCCAGTATGATTTTGTGTGTAAAATACGACAAAAAGAAACAAATGATAAAGATAATGAAGATAGTGGGTTAAGTGATGAGTTATTGATTAATAGCACAATAAAGGTAAATAAGGGGTTTAATGGTGAGTTGAAGGATAATATAAATTCTACTAAAAAAAAAATAAGTGTAACTGGAGATTTCAATGATGAAAAGTATAATCAAAAAGATAATATTGATTGTTTTGAGATTCTAAGAATTATTAAAAAGCCAGATAAACATCAAAAGCAAAAAGATTTAGAGGGTATAAAGAAGAATACTGGCAGTAGTGATTATAGTAATAGTATTGTTGGTAGTGAGCATAATAACGATAACAATACTAATAAGCAAAGCAATTTGGGATATTCTTTGATTGCTTTTGATATTGAAACTTATGTTTCAAGGATTGATGAGATTAATCCAAAAAAGGACCCTATTCTTATGATAACTTTAGTTGGGGAACTTAATGGAAAAGAGGTTAATAAAGCATTAGTTTCTAAAATAATTGAACTTGATAAGATAAAAAAAAGCATTAAAGAGATCGAGATTGATAAAAGAGATATTGAGTTTTTTGAAGATGAGAAATCAATGATTGAGAGGTTTTTTTTGATTGTAAAAGAGATGTCGCCTGATTTTTTAGTTGGTTACAATTCAGATAGTTTTGATCTAAGGTTTATTTCTGAAAGGACTAAGATGTTGAAAATAAAAATGGACTTTGGTTATTTAGGTGAAAAGTTTAAGGAGAGTCAAGGTAATGATTTTTTCTTTAAAATTCCAGGGATTGTTAATTTTGATTTGTATAAATATCTGAAAAGGGCAGGAGGGAGAAGTTTAAATGTTGAAAGTTATTCTTTGAATGATGTTTCTAAATATCTTTTAGGGGAACAAAAGATTGATTTAGACCCGCTTGAATTAACGAAATATTGGGATGATAAGAATCAAGTAAAGATTTTAGAATTTGTAGGTTATTGCCAGAGGGATAGTTTTCTTACTTTTAAGATTGCAAAGAATATGTTGCCATCATTAATTGAACAATCAAAGATATTAAGTCTTTTGCCTGAAGACACTTCAAGACTTAGTTTTTCTCAGCTTGTTGAATGGTTTTTAATTAGAAAGTCTTGTGATTGGAATTATCTTATACCAAATAGGCCTGATAATAAGGAAATGATAACAAGAAGAAGTAAAAGGTTTGAGGGTGCTTTTGTTTTTCAGCCAAAGCCTGATTTGTATCAAAAGATTGCAGTTTTTGATTTTAGAAGCTTGTATCCTACGATAATAATTAGTCATAATATTTCCCCAGAGACTTACAATTCTTTAAATCCTAAGGATAAGTGTATTAAGGTTCCTGATAGCAAAGATTTTTTTAATAATGATAAGAAAGGATTTTTATCAACTGCACTTGATGAGATTATTAGTAAAAGAATTTTTATTAAAGAACAGATTAAAAAGATTAAAGATAAAGAATCTTTTGAGTTTAAGTTACTTTATGCCCGAGAACAAACTCTTAAAACAATTGCTAATTCAGCGTATGGATATTTGGGATATGAGAGAGCAAGGTGGTATTGTTTTGGATGTGCAAAAGCTGTTACGGCCTTTGGAAGACACTATATTCATAATGTTATTGATTCTGCAAATGAAAGTGGGTTTATGGTTCTTTATTCAGATACTGATTCTGTTTTTATACAGCTTAATGAAAAAAGTATTGATGAGGCTAAAGATTTTGTTAACGAGATTAATAAAAAACTTCCGGCAGGAATGGAACTTGAGTATGAAGGGTTTTATAAGAGCGCAATATTTGTATTTTCAAAGGGCGGGAATGAGGGTGCTAAAAAAAGATATGCACTTATGGATGAACATGGGAATATAACGATTAAAGGTTTTGAGACTATTAGAAGAAATTGGTCTAATCTAGGAAAGAAACTTCAACGTGAGGTTTTAAGGATTATTCTTGACAAAAATGATGTTAAGAACGCTATTGGTTTTGTTATGCAGACTATTAAGGATGTAAGAGAAAGAAATGTAGAATTAAGTGATTTTATGATTACTACAAAATTAACTAAAAAGATTTCAAATTATTCTTCAATGGGACCACATGTTGCAGCTGCAATTAAAATGAGAGAAAAAGGATTGAGTGTGGAACCTGGAACTCTGATTAGATACATTATCGCAAAGCCTAAGAATGCTAAAAATAAACAGAGAATAAGTGATAATGTGATGCTTTTTGAGGATGCTTGTATTGATGATTATGATGAGGAGTATTATATTGAAAAACAATTGATTCCTGCAGTTGAAAGCATTTTTAAGACTTTGGGAAAGGATATTGATGAAAAGAAGGGTAAACAGACTAATCTTTCAAGTTTTTGATTGGGAAAAGATATCTAACTGTGATTTATGCTTGAAAATTATTAATTTGTATCTATTTATTTTTTTTTATAAGTTTGTTTTGAAAAATAGATAGTTATAAAAATAGAAACAGTATAAGAAAATATAATTGACCTCTGTATGTAAGCCTTTGCAATCTTTTAGCATTAAGATGTTAAATGGATTTGAAAGTGATTTTTAAGAGGGCAGGAATAAATAGCATATTTGAATGGAATAAAAAGGTGGTGATTTGATGAGCAGACCAGCCGATTTTAATAAGGAGCTTGAAAAGTATATTGATAGGAGAAAGATTAATGATATGCCTTTAAAAAAAGGAAAAAATAGATGGGAAGAGCCCGATATTGATGAAGAGACAAAAAGAGCTATTGAAGATTATTCAACAGAAGAGAAAGTAAAGGTAATTGAGGGAGAAGATAGTTCTGTTTGGGCTAAGATTGTAGGATTTTTTTCTTCTGTTTTTGGGTCTAAAAATGAATATGAAGAGGATGTTTTAGATGAACAGAGTCCTTGTGAGGATTACGATGAAAGTGACAAAGAGGTTGAGGGAATTATTCAACAAGATGAAGAGATTGAAGAACAATATAGGCCTAAAAAAGGTTTTTTTGCAAGAATTTTTGGAAGGACTAAATGGCAAGAGAGTGAACTTGAGCAAGATATTGAACAACTTAGAAGAGATTGCGATGAATATCTAGAGGATATTGATATGCTCTCAAGTGAACTTAAAAGGACTTTTAAGGTGACAAATTCTATTATTACATCGCTTTCTGATAGATATATTGAGAAGATAAAGAAGAGTGAAGAGTTTAAGGAGTATAAGCAAATCATCTCAAGGTTTAATGCTTATAAGAGAAATAAGAATAAAAAAGAGCAAGAGGAGTAAAATAAATATTAGGGTTTTTTGTTTTTTTTAGTTTATTTTATTCTAGGAGAGGGTTTAGTTTTTTAAAGGATGAAACTAGGCCGAAAAGCTCTTTTTTTGAAGGGTTTAGGGATTTAAACATTATTGATTTCTTGATTATAGAGTTAATATTGGAGTTAAACTTTTCAGTGATTTTCTTGCTGATGTTTATTCTTTCAATTTGCGAATAGATTAATAATTCTTCGTATGGGACATCACAAAATAGAAATATTTGTTTTTGCTTTGTTTGTTTTTTACCGAAGGGGCGTAAATCCTTTGTTTTTGAAGAAAGTTGTGAACAGAGTTGTATTTTTGATTCTTTAAAGATTCCGGTTGTTATTTTGTGTGTTATTTCTTCAAGGGAGTCAACTATACAGATTATTTGCTTTTTAGGATTTTTCATTAAATCAGTGCTAGGTTGTTTTTTTGAAGAAGTACTTTTGAATGATATATTGTCAAGAGATCTATTTTTAATTGAAATGAAGCGCTTGTCAAATATTTTTGATAGGATATAAAATGCTATTTTTTTGTTTAAGGTTTCTCCTTTTAAGTAAAGGATATCTTCTTTATCTAAGGGCCCAAATGTTTTTATGTTTTTTTTTACCCTTGATTCTATTAGTCTTTTAAAACAATTATCGCAAAGGGCTAGTTTGGAATATTCAAATGTTTTTAGAGAGTTATTTTTATTCTGACAATGTGAGCATTTATTCATTTGTTTGCCCTAATCTCTTCTGATATTTAAAGTTTTAGAGGAGGGCCTATGTGATGTAACTACTTAACAATACTA
The DNA here is from genome assembly GCA_035363095.1 of Candidatus Woesearchaeota archaeon. Classification (GTDB taxonomy): domain Archaea; phylum Nanobdellota; class Nanobdellia; order Woesearchaeales; family UBA119; genus DAOSEK01. The sequence goes on from DAOSEK010000012.1 coordinate 29,703, forward strand.
AAAAACAGAAATATTTATATATATGTGATTGTTTACTACGTTAAAGGAGCGATATTTAGGAGGGTTATGTGGTTTATACGTTCGCTTTATAACGATTTTTCATGTTCAGTTCTATATAGCAGACCACCTCTTCCTTGGGAGGGTTTAAAGCCTCCCAAGGGCTTTTTTTAATGTATTTTGATAACTTTAACTTGATTTCATGACTCAGTTATTCGCATACTTAGATTTTGTTTCAAGCTGAAAGTTTGAATGGGTGGATTCATGCAAGGATTAACCTCAACTATTCGCGAGATGCCTTGGAATTTATACTGGGGTTTTTCATTTTAAATTTCTGAGATTTTATTTTTATAATGCAGATTGTTTTTATATCTTTTAATTGTTATATTTGACGTATAAATTCAATAGTATTTTAATTAGTTTTTAGTGTTTAAGGTTTAAAGGCTATAAAGGTTTAAAGGCCATTAGCGAGGGGGTTATTTTTGTTATTTAAGAGCAAGATTTTAGTGGAGAAATATAGATTGGAGAAGTTTAGATTTAATTGATTGAGAATATTTTTAAGGATTATTTTTGGTGTTTTTTGTTTTTTTAAACTCTTAGAACTCTTAGTAATGTTAGTTTAAGATACGAGTATTTTAGGACAAATATTAAACAATCATCAATAAA
>DAOSEK010000013.1:0-28015 GCA_035363095.1 Candidatus Woesearchaeota archaeon
CGAAATAATCCCTAATTTAATTGCACCAGAAATACTAGGGTTCGAAAATCTTAAAAAAGCAATTGCAATACAATTGCTATCAAAGGAGCGAATCCACATATTATTACTAGGCGACCCTTCTACGGGAAAAACTGACCTCATAAGAGCTGCATACGAACTATCTCCAATAGGTAGCTTTGGTCTTGGTTCAGGGATAAGTGGTGTAGGACTTTCCATGTCTATATCTGGAAAAGAAGTAATCAAAGGACTTTTGCCTTTAGCAAATAAAGGAATCTGTGCAATAGATGAATTAAACCTAATAAAACAAGACGACCTAGGCTCATTATACAATGCCATGGAAAAAGGATTTGTATCATATGATAAAGGTAATACCCATAAAACCCTTGATGCTGATGTAAGAGTGATTGCAACTGCAAATCCTAAGGGCAAGATCTTTGTAGGAAAAGACATAAAATACCTAAGAACTCAAGTAAAATTTGACCCTGCACTTTTGTCTCGATTTCACCTAATATCCATCATAAGAAGGCCAAAACCTGAAGAATTTGCAAAAATCGCATCATCCCTAGCCTCTGGGAAATCAATAACCTTATCTCAAAAAGACAAAAACTTCATAAAAGGCTTTATAGACTTCGCAAAAGATATACAAGTAGATTTTCCAAGCAATCTTGAAGGAGAAATTGAGAAATTTGCAAAAGAAATCCGAGAAAAAGAAGACAGCATGGTAATTGATTCCTCCCCAAGACAAGTAATCGGAGTAATCAGAATGGCAAAAGCCCTTGCAAGAATGCGTCTCTCAAATAACGTATCACCTCTAGACCTCTCAAACTCAATAGAGCTCTTCAAATCAATAATGATTGAACATGAGAATTAACAAAAAATAACTAACAAAAATTTTCAAAACCCCTTAACCCCTTCATAACTAACTCAATAAATTACTAACTCACTCACTGAATTACTCACTAACATTTAGGATGAATTTTTATGAGCCATCTTCCCATCAAGCCTTCTTCCCATTAATTAACCCTATTTATTTTCTAAAAAAGGGGTATAACATTCTATTTTGTCTAAACAATAAATTCACTTTTGGAAAGTTTTATAAATAATATCAAAAACTAAAAACACATGGATTTTGGAATTAAGCGCTTTTTCACAAAGCTATTCAATAACCTTTTTCGCAAGAAAAAACATCGAAAACTTGGACTGTATGGTCCTCCCAATGGAGGAAAAACCACCCTTGCAAACAGGATATGTATGGATTGGCTAGGTGAAGAGATGGGCACAGTATCAAGTGTTGCTCATGAAACAAGAGAAATCCAGATTAAGGAACAAATAAATATCAAATCGGGAAATAAAGAAATTTCTTTTAACTTGGTAGATACCCCTGGGATCGCTACGAAAATTGATTATGAAGACTTCTTAAAATCAGGTCTATCTGAGGAAGAATCAAAATCAAGGGCCAAAGAAGCAACAAAAGGCGTAATAGATGCAATAAAATGGCTTGAACAAATAGAAGCAGTAGTAATAGTCCTAGATTCAACAAAAGACCCCTATGACCAAGTAAACATAACAATAATTGGAAATCTTCAGGCAAGAAACATTCCAATACTCATTGCTGCCAATAAGATTGATTTGAAAAAATCAGATGTAGAAAGAATAAAAGCAGCATTTCCTCAATACGAAGTAATAGGTATCTCTGCAAAAAAAGGGGACAATATTGATGATTTTTATAAGAGTTTAGCTAAATTATTAAAGTAAGTGGTCGAAAAAAAAATGCTAACATTAGAAATACTTCCATACTCGGAGATTGAAGAATTAAGCTCAGTTGGTAGGATACGAAAAATACTAACCATTGCAAAAGAAGACAAAATCGTGTTAATCCAAGGAAGACTAACCAAAGAAGAAGAAGCAGAGCTAATAAAAGTCACCATGGAAGAGATAAATAAGGACTTTAAAGGAATAGAACTGGCAGTATTATATCCAAACTCACAAAAACCAAAAAAATTAATGGATAAGGTTAAAAACTCCATAGCAAACATTATACTTGGCAACTCACAAGGGCTAACAATAGTGGGTCCTGCAAATATAATCAAGGAGATCAAAAAAGATCCAAACAAAATACAGTTATTTACCTCAGAATCTCCAACAAAACCTAAAAGAAAGAAATAAAAATGCCACACCAATGCGTCAGATGCGGAGCAATGTACGATGATGGCTCCGAAGTGATTCTTAAAGGATGCGCTAGTTGTGGCTCAAGACTTTTCTTTTATATAAAGCAAAATCGTTTAGAAGAATTAAAAAACTTTCAAAGTAACCTAAGCGATGTTGATAAAAAACAAATAGAAGAAGATATTCTTGACTTAATAGGTCAAGAGGGAGTAAAAGATACTTCAATAGTTTTAGATATTGAAGCAATAAGAGTTCCAAAACCTGGTTCTTATGAGATAGATATTGTCAGGCTTTTTAAAGGTGACCCTATCATCTATAAACTTGAAGAAGGCAAGTACTTCATAGACGTTGCTGAAAGCCTTAAAAGAGCAAGGGAAAAAGATAAAGAAAAAGAATAAAAATACGAACAAACCCTTATCTTTTATACAAATAAAAATAAAATAAGAAAAGTGGGACCGCCGGGATTTGAACCCGGGTTGCCAACACCCCAAGCTGGTATGATAGTCCAAGCTACACTACGGTCCCTGCTAGCTTTTTTTGATTAATACCTCTATTAATGCTTCTTCATACATTTTTTTTTCAAACATATCTCTTCAAACATATCTCATTAATGGGGCTAAAACTTGCTAAAAACTTAATTGATAATCTGACAACTTAATTTATATGCCATTTGGCAAAATAACGCGCTATTTATACTTTTCTACTAAATATTTTCCAGATTAATATCAAATGTTTCTTGTCCTATTCTAAAAACAACCATCATTTAGAGATTACTATCTTTTACAAATAAAAAATCTTTATCCCTGAAAACCTGAAGTATCTTACCAATAGTTGAAAAGTTATTTATCCATTATTCGGTATTTATTGGTCTAGCTTACTTAATTCACCTCTTTTTTTATTGGTATACCTTCTTTAATTAATAGAAAAGGATACCTCGTGTTTAAACACGAGGACTTGGTACGCTTTTTTGTAATCAACAACCTCGCTTCAATACAGCGCATGCTTTTATATTACCAACATACCTCGCCCTTTAGGGTGAGGTTGTTGATTTATCTCTTAACACATATCCAAAAATCAAAATATGAAAAAAAGATCAGGATTTCTCCAAGTAAATAATACAAAACAAATTATGAAAATTAAATAATTAATCTTTACTCATTATTCCCATTTTTATTCTTTAATCTTTTAACACTCCTCAAATATTTAAAAAATATTAAAAATCTATCCTACGATAAAGATTAATAGCTAATAATAATGTTTTTATACTCTAAACAAATCCTAGAAAATAATGATAATAAAACGCTTAGTGTTAAAAAATATCAGAAGTTATACACGTTGTAATATTGAGTTTCCTAAAGGAAAATTGCTGTTATCAGGAGATATTGGTGCAGGCAAATCTACAATTCTTTACTGTGTGGAATTTGCATTATTTGGAATAATGAAAGGAATGATATCAGGTTCAGGACTCTTAAGAAATGGCTCAACACAAGGAAGTGTGGAATTATACTTTGAATGTAACGAAAAAGACTATATCATAAAACGTTCAATCAAAAGAAAATCAAAAACAACAAGCCAAGAAAACGGGTATATAATCTCTCAAGGAATAAAATATGACTTGTCGCCCATTGAGTTAAAATCAAAAATACTTGAAATCTTAGGTTATCCAAAAGATTTTCTCACTAAACACAAATCTCTTATCTTTAGATACAGTGTTTATACCCCCCAAGAGGAAATGAGACAAATAATCTATATGAACCCTGATGAAAGAAGAACAATTCTAAGAGGAATATTTCAATTAGAAAAATACAGCTTAATTAAAGAAAATTCCCAAAAATTTTCAAAAGAACTAAGGGAAAAAAGAAAGATTTTAGAAGGCTCTTTTCAAGATCTAGAAGAAAAGCAAAAAAAATTAAAAGAGCACGAAACTCAAAAAGAAAATCTAAAAAAACAATTATCCAAATCTTCAATCCTATTAGAATCATTATCAAAACAAAAAAAAGATGTAGACGAAAAAGAAGATAAATTAAAACATACAAAAGAGCAAATTCAAAAAAATCTTGCCTTGTATAATCAATCAAAACTTTCACTAGATTCATCCCAAAAAAAACTAAATGAACTAATACTTTCAAAAAAAGAACAATTAAAAGAAACCGAATTACTCAAATCTGCAATAGAAAAAGAACAAAACACATCACAAAATGAAGAAGAGATAAAGCACACCATATCTCAAAAAGAAGCGTTATTAAACGACTATCTATCTAAAAAAAATATAATCCAAAAAAATATAGAATCTATCGGATCATTAGAAAAAGAAATTTCTGTTTCTATCAAATCAAAAGAATCTTTAACGGATAAAATAACAAAAATAAATGCACTCTATAACAAATCTAAAACCGAATTAAAAGACCAAGAACAGCTACAAAATCAAATAAATAAACTTAATCTAAAGCGCGATTTGTTAGTCTCTCAGATATCTTCTTTAAAAGAATCAATATTAACTTCAAGCTCATTTATCCAAAACCTTGAATCTCTAAAAGAATGTCCAACTTGTAAACAGCAAGTAAATATATCGCATAAAAACCAAATAAAAACTGATGAAACAAAAAAGCAATATGATCTAAAAAAGTCTTTGGAAAAAGCTCAATTAGAACTAGATTCGCTTCAACTACAAATTACAAAAACATCTGAAGAATTAAAAATTCAAATTGAAACAAATTACCTAATAGAATCATTAAAAAATCAACTTAATCTATTATCTTCACAACTCCAAGAAAAAGAATCTCAAATAAAAGAACTTCTCAAAAAGTCCAACGAACTCAAAACTGAAAATACCTCACTTTCAAGCTCAGTAATAATAAACGAACAAAAAGAAAAAGACACAATAAGCTCACTCAAATCAACACTTGAAAAAATACAATTATTAAAACTAAAAAAAGAGCAATTCCAAAGTAAAATCAGCAATTTAGCACAGCTTGAAAGTTCAATCGTCTTCCTAATTGAATCAAAAAAATCTCTAGAAGAGAATCTTAGCGCCTTTTCAAAAGAGCTAGAAACCTTAAAAAGTATAGAAAAAGAGCTCTCCTCACAAAAAGAAATATTTGAATCAATAAAAGCAAAATATGAACACGCAAAAAATGAAGAGCTATTAACTAGATCCCAAAAAGAGATGCTTCAAAAAACCATTGAAGAACTTCAACAAGAAATATCCCACAAAATCTCAAATAAAGAAAAATCAATAAAACTAATCTCTCTTGAAGACTACTTTTCAAAATACATCCCTTCACTTTCAGAACTCATTGAATCGCATCTATTCTCAAGTATCCTAAAAGATTTCAAAGAGCACTTCGAGCATTGGTTTTCAGACCTTATTGACTCTGAATCCATCTTTGCAACAATTGATGACACTTTCTCCCCAACAATAACCATCGATGGATATGATACTGATATTCAAAACCTATCTGGCGGAGAAAAAACTTGCATTGCTCTTGCCTATCGCTTAGCTTTAAATAAAGTAATAAACGATGTAGTCTCTTCAATAAACACAAAAGACTTACTAATCCTTGATGAACCAACAGACGGGTTCTCTTCTGAGCAACTCGACAGAGTCAGAGATGTATTGGACACCTTGGGATTAAAGCAAATAATAATAGTTAGCCACGAAGCAAAAATGGAAAGTTTCGTTGATTCAATAATACGGATAAGCAAAAATGAAGGAGAAAGCCAAATAATAACTTTGTAATAGTATATCCAAACAATAACCATCATCCAATATATTTGCAATAATCATTAAACAATATTAGTTTGGCAATGTTAATATGCTCACGCCATTACTCCTACTACTACTACTACTACTACTAATACTACCACTGCTACCACCACCAACATCATCATCCCAATTATTCCAATCACAAAAATTATACTAATTACATTGTAATCATACTTTAAGGATGATACCATCCGATTTTAGAATTATAACATCCTATAATGAATATAATGAATTTATAATGACCCCTGATCAAATCATTAATAGAAAAGGATACCTCGTGTTTAAACACGAGGACGTTGTACGCTTTTTTGTAATGAAAAACCTCGGCATAAATGCCGAGGTATCTTTAGGATAGTTGAGGTTAATCCTTGCATGAATCCGTCTATTCTTACTTTGGCTTGAAATGCCAAAGTATGCGAAATGATGCTGGATTTCATGAAATCTACAACCTCGCTTTAATACAGCGCATGCTTTTATATTACCAACATCCCTCACCCTTTAGGGCGAAGTTGTTGAGTTAATCAAATCATTATATCCTAAGAAGATAAATTAATTTTGAATGTATGAGAAAAATACAGGTGATAACAAGTGATTGTGATAAAAAATCAACACAGATTTCACAATCCCAAAACATTTTTAAATGTGTTGTGAAACCCAAATTCACAACCATCCCCTTAATGAATCCCTTCCTTCTTAAAGAAGGTCTTAACGATTAAATTATCAAAATAATATGCACTTCACAAAATCACTACTGAAAAACAAAACTCAACAATTATTTTATTAAAATGACAAGGTGATAAAATGAAAGAACTAAACGAAAATAATTACAAAGAATTTGTAAAAAACTCCGATAAATTAGTATTAATTGACTTTTGGGCGCCTTGGTGTGGTCCTTGCAGGATGTTAACACCTATACTAGAAGAATTATCAACAGACCCAAAATTATCTTCTGAAATTGAGTTTGCAAGTATAAATATAGATAATAACCAAAATGTTGCATCTGAATTGATGATAAATTCTATTCCTGCAATTATACTCTTTTCAAAAGAATTAAAACCCATTTGGAAACAAGTAGGTTATTTAGGTTCAGATAATCTAAAAAATGCATTGCTTTCAGCAATAAAAAACTCAAATCATAATAAAGATTCTTCAAAAGATTCATCAGCGAAGTCAATTGATGAGGACAAAAACAAAGATTCCCTTAGTAAGAAAATATATGTATACTCTACACCAAATTGCCCATATTGTCAGATGGCAAAAGATTTTTTACTTGAAAACAAAATACAATTTGAAGAAGTAGATGTTTCAGAAAACAGACAGGGTGCACTTGATATGATACAAAAATCAGGTCAAACAGGTGTTCCTGTGATTGACATTGACGGAAACATTGTAATAGGTTATGACCTTCCAAGAATCAGGAAATACCTTGGAATAAATCAATAATCTCTGCGCATAAAGATCAAAGTATGCGAATTATTCGAATTTCATCAAAGCAATAAAAATATAAACAAAGCCATATCTAAGAAGCTAAACTGTAAGTAATTTATATAACTCAAATGAAAAACTTGTAAGTAGTTTATATAACTAATAAAAAATGGAAGAGAAAATTAATCCAATCCAAGATATGCAATCTGATACAACCCTTGAAAAAAATAAGATTGCAACCCCAGTTTTTGATGTAGGTATAATCGGTGGAGGACCCGCAGGAATGTCTTGCGCAATATATGCAGGAAGATATCTTCTAAAGACCGCTATATTCACACAGATTCGCGGAGGTGCAATAATTGATACTATATCTGTTGAAAATTACCCTGGCATCACAAAAACTACTGGTTTTGATTTGATGCAAACAATGTATAATCAATCAAAAAATTTTGGTGCCCAGATTTTTGAAGAAGAAATAGTTTCTTTTGAAAATAAAAATAATATTTTTACAATAACTGCTAAATCTGGAAATACCTTTAAAGCAAGGTCAGTACTCCTTGCAACAGGACTCTCAAGAAGAAAACTAAACATTCCAAATGAAGACAAGTTCATTGGAAAAGGTCTTTCCTATTGTGCAACATGCGACGCATTCTTCTTCAAAGGAAAAACAGTAGGAGTAATCGGTGGTGGGAATTCTGCTGCTGTTGCTGCACTTTTACTTAAAGATTATGCCCAAAAATTATACATAATTCAAAAATATCCAGAATTAAAATGCGAGCCATATTGGAAACAGCAAATAGAATCAACTTCCAACATAGAGCAAATAACAAATGTAAAAATCGAGTCCATTATTGGCGATGAGATGGTAGAAGGCATTATCCTAGACAACGGCCTTAGAATAAAACTTGATGGCATATTTGTAGAAACTGGCTCAACTCCACTAGCTTCTCTTGCAAAAATGCTTGGCATAAAAATGGATGAGCAAGGTTTCATCATAGTTGATGAGCACATGAAAACAAATATAGATTTTGTATACTCTGCAGGGGATATCACAACCGGCTCAGCAAAGCTTAGACAAATTGTTACCGCTGCAAGTGAAGGTGCTATTGCTGCAACCTCAATATACAAAGCATTACAAGAAAAGCAGGGACGCAACTCAAAAACCCTTCCAAATGGCTATTAATCATTAATAACGCCCTGTGATTATATCTAAAAACGATTACTATTTAAAACTATTAGTCTTTAAAACTATTAATCTTTAAAACTATTAATCTTTAAGGGTATGGCAGTTTAACATCTTTGTTAATTCAAGATTATTTAATTAAAATGGAAAACCTCAGCATAAATGACGAGGTATGTCGCGAAATCATTAGATTTACTTAAAAACTAAAAAGGTGAATAATATGCTATACTTTGCATGCAAAAAAATAGACTTTTCAGAGCTTGTAAGATGCAGTTTTCAAATAAGTAAAACTGAGTATAAGATACTAAAAAAACTCATGTCTCGAAAAACCCCTATGACTGTATCAGAAATTGCTCAACAATTTGATAAAGAGAGGACAACAATTCAAAAAGCAGTCCAAAATCTTCATGACAAGAAATTAATCGATAGACGTCAGATTAATCTTAATAACGGTGGATATATTTATTATTACCTTGTAAAAGACAAAGACCAAATTAAAAAAAGAATAAAAGACATTGTAACAGGATGGTATAAATCTGTAATATCTTCAATTGATGACATGTAAACCATCTAAATGTCTGTTAATGTATCCGTTAAAGTGACTTTTAACATGGATTTCAAGAAAAAACTTTTTTAATCAAGAGTACTTTTTTAAATTAGGATAAGATGAAAATGAAAAAAGATCTTAACATTCAAGACATGAATGATTCTAATCAATCAAAAAGTTCTATAAATAAAGAAACTTTGAAATCTTCTAATCAAAATTACTCAAATCTCAAATTGGAGGTTAAAAACAAAAGGATCTTAATCTTTTTATTATTGTTGCTGTTAATCTTTTTTATTATAATAAGCACCTTGATAATAGCTCCTATCTTAATAGGAAATATAATTATCAACTCCCAACGTGATTCCTTAATTGATCTGCATAATGACTTGTCAGATTCACTCTCAGATAAACACCTTGAAAATTTAAAGGAAAGCACATCTAAATTTTCTATATCTAAATACGAAATTGCATTAAAAAAGGGTCAGAGTGTAGAATTGTTTTATGCAATAAGAAATATTTTTGATACGGAAACCAATTTCAAGGTTATTATAGAACCAATTGTTTCAGGTCAAAATGAAATGTCTCAAAAAGAGCTATTAGATTCGTTAGAAATTCTAAGTTTTGACTCTGAAAAAAATATAAAACCCTCTAAAGTAGAAGTAGGAAGAATTATGCTAAAAATAATAAATGAATCCGTTTTTGTTCCATCACTCTACCCAATCAGCCTAAAAGTTATAACCGAGGATGGATCTGAGTATGATTCTAAAAATTTTGTAATAACGGTTTCATAAATAAGAATTATTTAAAAACTTTAATTTCTTCTTGTAATAATATCAAATAAAATCTCAAGTTCTAACTCAAAAAAAGAGGTTGGCATATCCAAACCATAAGCTGAAATAACCCTTGGCTCAATCTCTCCTATACTCCCAATCTCTTTTTCACCATACATGATTTTTCCTGCTCTCCCCTTAATAAAGCCCTCCTCACAAGATTCAACAATAGAGCATCTCAAATCAAGCTGAGAAAACAAAACATCCAAAACCTGCTTTATTTTTGTAAAATCAGAATTCTTTGAACTTATCGCACATCCTAAGCGTTCACACTCAATAAAATCTCTATCTCCTTTCTTCTCAAAACATCTACCGATCTCAAAAATACTTTGAGGAAATTCCCTAGTCTTATTTTGTGCAAGAGTAATAAAAATACTTGGTCTTATTCTTTTTCTCATAAAACTATAATCAATAGTATTAGGGTTTTCTATCTCAACCGTGTTTTCCATTCCAATATTGCTATTAATAATATCCTTTGCTCCAATCAAAGAATAGTTTTTTACTTCAATAAATCCAGCACCGATCAGAATTTCTCTAATAATATTTGCTATCTTTGAGCTGTTCTCTTCACTACTTTCAGTATAAATATCAGCAATCTTTTCAGGGATATTATCATATCCTACTCCTATTGCAATATCTTCGACCAAATCAATCTGACTCAAAATATCAAACCTATAAGAGGGTATAATCGCTTTCTTATTTTTTTGATCAAAACCTATGCCCATTTTTAAAAAAGCTGATTTAACCATCATTAAATCTAACTTAATCCCCAATATTTTTTGTGCATAAGAAATATCAAAATCAATCTCTTTATTTGAAAGGTCTGGAGTAATAACCTCAAAATCTGGATAAATTATTTTCATTTGTTCAATTCTTGCACCCATATCAATCAAAGCACACGATATAATACTAAGCCCAGCTTTCAAGTATTCCAAATCAAATCCTGAACACTCAATAAAAACATCAGTAGTATTTTTCGTTATTCTTCCAGTATCATCAGAATTAACAATTGGTGGAACAGAAAGCACATTTCCTAAAGAATCCCTAAAACAGGGAAACAAATCCAATCCTTCCAAAAGCTTGGCATATTCTTTTCCTGTTGGATGCCTCTCTAAAAGCTCAATAGCATTCATGGTTTCATTAGCTTCAAGTGGTTTAAAGATAATATCTTTTGGTTTTTCTCCTCTATAACTGATAGGAAGACTAATTTTTTCTAATGGATAAATCCCTATTGCCATTTTCTTTCTTTTTCTTCCAAAAGTAACATGAAGCATCTCCTGAATTTGTATGATTTCTTTTATCAATTCGTCATTAAAACATATTCCCTTAGCAATAGCACAAGCAGTATAAGGTCTTACTTTAGAAACGCTTTTATCAACATTCACAATATATTTACTCTTATCAAAATCAACTAACTTTGCAGAATATTTCTTTATATTTTTATCAATAGAAAGAAAGTATCTCATTGCTCTTGCAATCCCTACACAAGACAAAAGATCAGGTCTATTAGCAAAAGCTTCAACACTAATCTCCTTATCATTAATCCCCTCTAACGATGCTCCCATATCTGAAAAAACCTTTGAAAGTTCTTCCTCTCTTAGTTCCCTTGAAACTAATTTTGCTAACCTCTTTTTATCAATTTTAATAGTTGGCATATATCTAAACCCTGCTGAATTTTTTTATATTTCTAAGCATAGACAAGTCATTTTTATATATATCTCTAATATCTGAAAATTCATAATATGGCATAATGATTCTTCCCATTCCAAGACCCCACGCTAAAACAGGAATCTCTCTGCCAAAAAGTGCCTTTGTTACTTCAGGTCTAAACATCCCTGCTCCACCTAACTCCATCCAAGACTTTTTCTCTTCAAGATATACTTCCACTTCTGCAGATGGCTCAGTATATGGAAAAAAAGAAGGCTTAATTCGAACCTTATCATAACCCATCTTTTTATAAAACTCCCTTAAATACCCCTTTAAACACGAAAAATTCACATCATCGCTAATCACTATACCTTCAATTTGGTAAAACTCAAAGAGATGACTCCAATCAAGTGCTTCATTTCTAAACACCTTGCCTATCGAGAAAAATTTATTGGGTAAATCTTCCTTTTTAAGACGTGCTAATGTTCTTGCTGAAAGCACAGTGCAATGGGTTCTTAAAAGCATCTTTTTTGAAACCTCTAAATCAAGTTTCTCACCCCAACCTTTGCTTTTTTTATCAAGCCCATTTTGATGCATATCGCTAATATTGGCAAACAAATTCTTTGGAACATCTTGATTTCCTTTAATATAAAAAGTATCCTGCATTTCCCTTGCAGGATGATCCTGAGGAACAAACAAAGAATCCAAATCCCAAAAAGCACTTTGGATATAATCTCCTGAAATCTCTTTAAATCCCATTTCTATCCAAATTCTCTTGATAAACTCAATTGCTTCATTTTCAAGATGCTTTTTTCCAATCGAAATCTTTGGTACATTAATCTCAACATCAATATGCCTAAAATCCTTTTTTTTCCATTCACCTGACTTTATAACTTCTGGGGAGACCTTGTCAATCAAATCAAGCTTTTCTGATTTCTTCTTAATCTCATGCCCTAAAGAAGTAAGAACAATGATCCTATCCTTTTCAACTTTTTTTTCAATAAAATCCTTCCTTTTTGAAAGTTCACTAATAACTAATCTCTCATCCTTATCAAGAGATTCTTCATAAAGGCCATTAGAAATCTTTTCAATAACCTTCTCTTCAAAAAAGCCCTTCTTTAAAAGTGTGAGTCCTTCTTTTGTAATCCTGATTATCTTATCTTGATTTAAAGATATAGCATTTTTCCTTCTAAGCTGACCAATTGAGAAATTAATCTCAAAATTATCAAGTCCTAACTCTTTTTGTGCTTGCTGAATGCTTAGACCATCTTCTTCTCTTTTAGAGATTCCTATCAAAAGCCTTTTCTCTGCAAGTCCCATCTTGATTGCTTGCAAACCATTTTTTCCTAAAGTAATCTTAGTGCCCTCTTTTTTCTCCAACTTTAAAATAGCCTTATTTTCAAGCCATTGAAGCGCTCTCATAATCTCAACTTCTGTTAGTCCTTCTTTACCAACTATCTCGCTTAAAAGGGAATCATTAGAAATATGTCTAATTACTTTCTGCTCCAATGGATGAAGCTTATATATAAGATTATTAATGATATCTTTACTTTGTTCACTCATTTTTTCACTCACACTTATTTACACTTGCTTCTAAAAATAGTCCCTTAAGGATAATCAATTCTTAATAACATACCAAAACAAAAAAACCACAATTATTTAATTAGATATTGCCTAAACAAGATATTATTTAAACATTACTATTCTCTTTTCATAACTAACAAATCTTATTAATGTTATGATAATTTTATGAAATTGCAATATTATTTTTATATTTTAATCTTTTTTTCTTTTAAATTACCAACATACTTCTCCCTTTAGGGCGAGGTTGTTGATTTATCTTGTGTGTATCTCTAATATATCGCTATCAGCTAATGTGTGATGTTGCATTACCCTTTGTCCTTCAAACTTAGCGCTCTTGCCCCAAATCCTAGCAAACTTAAAATTCTTAAACATATCTTTATGAAGCTTTTTACAAACGTCTCCTATTGTAGAATCCCTAAAGGTAATAAGGGGTATCTGCATATCAGCATCTTTATTTGGCTCTTTCATATAGACCCTTATCAAATCCAATCTATTAAATATCAGTTCCTTTAATTTGTCAATATTTAATTTGTTCTTTGCAGAGATAATTAAATCAGGCTTAATAGTATTTTTAATCCTTTCAATTTGCTTTTCATCTAAAAGGTCTGATTTATTCACTACAACAATTCCTGGCAGGTATTTTTTATTTGCTTCAATACAATCAATAAAATCATCATCTGTTATATCTTCTCTAATGATTATATCACAATTAGCGATTTTAAATTCTCTTAAAATTGCTTTGATAGTGTCTTGGTTAAGCTTTGTAAGTCTAATTGTGCTTCTGATAAATATTCCTCCATTAGCCTTCTTTGAGATGGTTAAATGAGGCTTTTTCTTATTGATTCTAATCCCTGCATCACGAACTTCCTTAAGAATTGTTTCATATTCATTAAGCCTTAAACCATCAACTAAGATAATACACAAATCTGCATTTCTAATACAAGATAAAACCTCTTTTCCCCTTCCTCTTCCTGAGGCTGCTCCTTCAACAATCCCAGGGACATCTAAAATCTGAATTTTTGCCTCATTGTATTCTAAAATCCCTGGAATAACACTAAGTGTTGTAAAGGCATACTCTCCGACCTCAGAATTTGCATCAGTAAGAGAATTTAAAAGCGTAGACTTTCCAGAAGATGGAAAGCCTATAAGAATCGCAGTTCCATCCCCACTTCTTCTAACAACATACCCCTGAGACCCTCCCGATTTTGAGCTTCTCCCTTCAGCTTTTTCCTTTAGCTTAGCAATCTTTGCTTTTACAAGTCCGATATGAGCCTCAGATCTTTTATTATACTTTGTTTTTGACAGCTCCTGCTTAAGCTCATCAATCTCTTTCCAGTAATTGACCATGATTTAGATAGAATATGATATCTGTTTTATAAAAGTAGCGTTGTAATCAAACGTTGTTAGAAAAAACCAAAAACTCAAAAATCCTTTTTCCAAAAAAAACCCTTAATCAAAAAAGTTTCTAAAACTTTATAATCTACTTCATTTCTCCAAAAAAATTGCAATGTCTTTTGATAATAAACATCTTTTGGAAGGTTCAGTAACAAAATCAATATTTAAATTATCTTTACCGATAATACTTTCAAACCTGCTTCAAACTGCTTACAATCTAACAGATACTTTTTGGGTTGGAAGATTAGGGCCAAATGCAGTAGCATCAGTTTCAATTAGCTTCCCAATAATATTTTTGCTAATCTCAATAGGTTCAGGATTAGCCCTTGCTGGTACTATACTCGTATCTCAGTATCAAGGAAAAAAAGACCAGCAAAAAGTGAACCATATCTCCACACAAACTATTCTACTAACAGCAATATTTGCATTATTAATATCAGTTATTGGATATCTTATCTCTCCCCTATTACTATCAATGATGGGTGCAGAACAAACAGTGTACAATGACGCAGTTTCCTATCTTCAGATAATATTTCTTGGAATGATATCTCTTTTTATGTTTGGAGTATTCCAATCACTTTTAAGAGGAGTAGGAAATGCCAAAACCCCACTTTATGTAATACTATTTACAGTTATTTTAAATCTAATACTTGACCCTTTGTTAATATTTGGATTTTGGTTCATTCCTCCACTAGGAGTAGTTGGCGCAGCATATGCAACAATAGCAACCCAAACCCTTGCAGCAATTATTGGAATTGGAATGCTTCTAAGCTCTAAATATTCAATCCATATTAAACCTAAAAACTTTAAGCCCGATTTTAAACTAATGAAAAGAATGTTTCTATTAGGCCTTCCAGCATCAATTGAACAATCAATGAGGGCTTTAGGAATGACGATAATGACTTTTCTTGTAACCAGTTTTGGAACAATAACTATCGCTGCGTACGGAATAGGAACAAGAATCTTAAGCTTTATCATAATCCCTGCAATAGGAATTTCAATAGCAACATCTACTCTTGTTGGGCAAAACATTGGCGCTGGAAAGCCTAAACGAGCAAAACAAATCACTAAAATAAGTTCTGAGTTGAGTTTTGTGATTCTGACATCAGTAGGAATAATTCTTTTTATATTCTCAAATCAGATTGCTGAATTTTTCATTCCAAATGAGTTGGAAGTAATAACATCAAGCTCTCTTTTCATAAGGATAATGGCACTTACATTTGGTTTTATAGGATTCCAGCAAGCATTATTGGGCGCATTTAGAGGCGCAGGTAACACAATAATTACAATGGTACTGTCGATAATCTCTTTATGGATATTTCAGTTTCCTTTCGCTTACATTCTATCTCATAACATATCTTTGGGCGAAATAGGAATTTGGCTTTCTTTTCCTATTTCAAATGTATTGTCTGCAATAGTGGCAATAATTTGGTACAAAAAACGCTCTTTAAAAGAGAACAAGCCCATATTTGAGGATGAACTAGCAAAGGAAGTGATGAATGAGTCAGTAATAGACGATGTGATATAAGCACATTTCTTAATATATTTCCTTAATATAGTCTTTTTTTTAGAAATCTTTAAATATACCCTTCCTCTACCTTTTGTTGATTTAAAATCAACTAAGTTTATCTAAGATAAACAAAACCTGAGTTAATACTCAAAAAATATGGGGTGAAAAGAAAATGAAACTAAAAGTATTAGGGCCAAGAGCTCTATTAAAGGTAGTAGAAAAAGAAGAAAAGACTAAAGGTGGGCTTTATGTCCCTGATTCTGCAAGAGAATCTAACAAAGAAGGGATTGTTGAAGAGGTAGGAAAATATGATGACGAAAAAAAGATATTTCCTGTCAAAAAAGGAGACAAAGTAATCTATACTGGATATTCTTCAAGCGAGATTACAATAAATGAAGAAAAATACATCATAATAGATGTAAAAGATATATTAGCTATAATTGAGTGAGGTGAAAGATATGGCATCAAAAATAATAAAATACGATACCGAGGCAAGAGCTTCAATAATAAAAGGTGTTGAAAAGATTTCAAAGGCTGTCAAGATTACACTGGGCCCTAGAGGAAAATATGTCATTTTAGACAAAGGCTTTGGAAGCCCAACAATAATAAATGATGGTGTTACTATAGCAAAAGAGATAGAACTTCAAGATAAATTTGAAAATGTTGGAGCAGAACTAATAAAAGAAGTAGCTTCAAAGACCCAAGATGTATCAGGCGATGGAACCACAACCGCAACAATTCTTGCAGAAGCTATTGTTAAAGAAGGCCTAAAAAACATAACTGCTGGAGCAAATCCTGTTGAAGTAAAAAAGGGAATTGATATCGCAACAAAACAAGTAGTTGATTACCTAAAAAAAGTAAGTATACCAATAAAAGACAAAGCAAGAATAACTCAAGTTGCAACAATCTCTGCAAACAATGACGAAGAGATAGGCTCATTAATTGCTCAGGCTATGGAAAAAGTAGGAAACAAAGGAGTAATCACAGTAGAAGAAGCAAAATCAATGGACACTTCACTTGAAGTCGTTGAAGGAATGCAGTTTGACAGAGGCTATCTTTCTCCTTACATGGTAACGGATGCAGAAAAGATGGAAGCCAGTTTAGAGGATGCTTATGTTTTAATCTATGATAAAAAAGTTTCCTCAATGAAAAGCCTTGTAAAAATACTTGAAGGAGTAGCCCAGCAAAATAAATCCCTTTTGATAATTGCAGAAGATATTGAGGGAGAGGCACTTGCTACGATAATCCTAAATGTAATCAGAGGAGTAATCAAAGTAGTTGCAGTAAAAGCTCCAAGCTTTGGCGATGAAAGAAAAGAGATGCTTGAAGATATCGCAGTAATTACTGGTGGGAATGTAATCTCTGATGAAAAGGGAATGAAACTTGAAAACGCTACACTTGAGATGCTTGGAACTGCATCAAAAATCAAGATTGACAAAGACAAAACAATAGTTGTTAGTGGTGGCGGCAAAAAAGAGGATATCCAAAAAAGGATCGCCCAAATTGAAAAACAAATTGATAACACAACATCTGATTTTGAAAAAGAAGATCTTCAAAAAAGGCTTGCAAAACTTTCAGGTGGAGTAGCAGTTATCAAGGTAGGAGCTGCTACCGAAACAGAGATGAAAGAGAAAAAAGCAAGAGTAGATGATGCAATGCATGCTACAAGAGCTGCAGTTGAGGAAGGCGTAGTAACTGGTGGTGGTGTAGCCCTAATGAGAGCTGCCCACGAATTAAAAGAAGACTTGTTACACGGCGATGAAAAAGTAGGATTCACAATCCTTAAAAAAGCCCTTGAAGCACCAATACGTCAAATCATAGAAAACGCTGGTCTTGAAGCATCAGTCGTAGTAGACAAAGTAAAAACCAACAAGAATGTAAACTTCGGCTTCAACGCGAAAACCTCTGAGTACGAAGACCTCGTTGAATCTGGTGTTATTGACCCCACAAAAGTTGCAAGAAGTGCACTTCAAAACGCATCAAGCATTGCCGGGCTTATACTTGTAACCGATGCAGTTGTTACTGATGCACCAGAAAAAGAGGACAAAACACCTGCAATGCCTCCGCAGGGCGGATATCCTGGGATGGATATGATGTAAATACTAGACTTGATTTTTATTTTTTTTAATTTCTTTAAGAAAAATTCGAAAAATGATTTAGATTTAATCAAAATCATCAAAAAAATGATTGTTTTAAAAAAGGCTTACTTGATTAGGAAAATATTTCTAAATAAGGCATTGCTAAAAGGTTTCTGGCTCAGTACCTTTTAGAGGGACATTAGGTGTGGTTCCTTTATATCCCCCAATAGTCCGCTTAGGAGTTTGTTTGAGACTCACCACTGCATTAGGATCGTATTCTGGATTTTCTACAAAGCATTTATTTTTCACATCAATATACCCTCTCAAGAATTCTTTGGGAATTTTGTAGCTTCTATCTGCGCCTTGGATTCCCAGATCAATTTTGTTATTATTTTCTAATTCTTCAAAAACACTATTAAAATAATACAGGCCACCTGTTTCGCCAGGCTTTGGATTTGGAATAGCAACGATACCAATACACTTATAATTTCTATGGGGCCAGTTAAGAATCTTATCTATACATTCCCCCATCTCAGGTGAGCCACAATCACACAACGGAATTGTAGTAGAAAGCAAATCACTCTCACTTGCATACAAACCTTCCCTCATTATACTATCAGCGCATCTTTCTGATGTTCCATGACCTGCGTATGAATATCCTGGAACAAAATATTTTTTAAATATATCCTCGAGCCATTTAGTTTGAGGATTTTGAGAACTCCCGACTGATGCTTCTAACCCTTCATTTTCTTTAGGTTTTGTCATGTCAATCTTTGGATCTTTATTTTTAATAAAAATATCCATACAAAAAGACGCTAAATAAATAATAATTAAACTATTTTTTTAAAAAAAACAAGTAGTCAACACATCAATTTTCAAATCTCATTTATTTCCTTTTCAAATTTACCCTTGAATCCTGCACATATGCAAGACCCAGTTTAAGGCTAACATATGCTTTCTCAAGTTCCATACCTAAATACGCAGCATGTTCAAATCTAGAAATAAGTTTTTTCCTAATAATAGTTCTATAAATAGATTCAGGATTCTTTCCTGTAATCACATGAGTCATAACAAATTTAGGATTGCAAAAGCCAACCTCAATTCTTTCTTTCTCAGGATTTATTCTAATCAAAAAAAATCCCAAATCACTTCTCCAAAGCCTATCTTTTTTAGCTTGAATCTCCTTTATCTCTTTTGCAAATGTAATCTTTTTTAGTTTCATCACTTAACTGAATATCTTATTCATTTATAAATGTTTAAGAAATATCATCCATATTACCTTAACCCAAAATTACTTCTAACTTCTTTTCTAGATCACAACATTAAGATTTCATTAAAAAAACTAAACCCTAATTCAAAAATAATTAAATACTAAAACAACATAACAACCATTATGAAAAAAAGATATTGGGAAATTGATTTTTTAAGAGGCATTGCAATAATTCTTATGATTTTTTATCATTTTCTTTGGGATCTAAACTATTTCTATAACACAATGATTCCACTTAATTTTGGGCTTTATAAAATCTTACAAAGAAGCATTGCAATACTTTTCATAACCCTGTCAGGAATCTCTCTTTACATAAGTACTATCGCAAAAAAATCCCCCTTCAAAAAATATCTTAAAAAAGGAATAAAAATCTTATTCTTTGGAGTAGTCATATCTATTGTAACATTCTTTATCTTTCCAAAAGATTTCGTAGTATTTGGAATTCTTCATCTCATAGGAATCTCAATAATACTATCATACCCTTTCAAAAATTCAAAAAACCTAACTCTTTTGTTCGCCATATTACTAATAACTCTTGGAATTTTTCTTCAAAATCTAGAATTTGACAACAATAGCTTAGTATTCTTTGGACTAAAAACAAACACTTTCTCCTCACTTGATTACTATCCCCTATTCCCTTGGTTTGGTATCTTCTTATTAGGTTTAGTTATTGCAAGATTTTTTCCAACAAAAATACATTTTTCAAAACCATTAATCCTAGAAAAAACACCCTTTAAAATAATACCCTTTTTAGGAAAGCACTCTCTTGTAATTTATCTAGTGCACCAAATAATACTATTCATAATATTCTCAATAACAAAAACATTTATCACTTAAAAAAATTAAAATCCAATTAGGCAAAATAAACATTTAAGATAAAAAAACGGCATTCTAATCATATTATTCTTTCAAACCGATATCATACGCTATTTTTAGCCATTTCTTTCTTTTATTTAAAGAAGATACCTTAACACCGCTAAAATAGTTCTTATCAACAATCTTTATCCCGCAAAAACCTAAAATATCCTTCATCATTTTATATCCTGGGTCCCCTACTATCCACTCATAATACAAACGTGGAGAGTCCATAGTAACAATAATCCTTGCAGATTTTCCCTTTAAAAGCTTCTCCCATCTTGGGATAATTCCATTATATGGAAGATATCTGAATGCAAATCCAGACTGAAAAACAGTTTCAAAGAATAACTTTAACAATGCAGGAGGAGAAGACCACCAGGTAGGATACACAAAAACCAGATGTGTTGACCAATTAATTAACTCTTGCACAGATAATAACTCATCTGATAACTTAGGCTTCTCATTGTGTTCAGATTTTAAGTAAGGGTTTAAATTTAAATCCCTTAAAATAATCTCTCTAAAGTCTAATTTAGCATCCAGTGCCCCTTCCTTGTATTTTTTAGCTAGTGCATCACAAAAGCTATTTTTCTTAGGGTGCCCATTAACAAGCAAAATTCTTTTCATAAAATGTAAAAATCAATGTATTCTATATAAACATTATTAAAAACTATAAAACATTTTTTTAAATGAAAAACCTCGGCATAAATGCCGAAATATTTCGCGAATATTCTAGGTCAATCCTTGCATTAACCCCTCTATTCAAACTTTTCGCCTCAAGAATAAACCTCAAAACCAAAGTATGCGAATAAAAGAGGATTTCATGAAATCAACAACCTTACTCTAAAGGGCGAGGTATGTTGGTAATATAAAAGCATGCGCTAAATTCAGCGAGATTGTTGATTACAAAAAAGCGTACCGAGTCTTCGTGTTGAAACCCGAGATATGCTTTTCTATTAACCTAAGTATGCAAAATGAACAAGGATTTCAAGAAATCACAATTCTTCTAAAAATCTATTTCAATCCTAAATACCTTAGTTCATATATAATTTATTATAAAAAAACAACTAAATCATTCCTAATCCAATCACAAACAAAATCCCTGCAACCAAAGAAAAAATAGTAGTATGATTTGATAGTTTAGAACAAGAAGTGGGAATAATCTCATCGCTTGTAATATATATCATAAGCCCAGCTGTCACTGCTACTATAAAGCCTACAAACCCCTTTGAAATATAATTATAAAACCAGCTTGTAACAAAAAAGCCTATAAGTATTGGGATTGCAGTTGAAGAAGATACCAGAAATGATTTCAATCTATTTTTAGTACATCTATAATATGGTGCAGAAGTGCAAATTCCTTCTGGAATATTATGTATTGCAATAGCAAGAGCAATAACAAAACTCATCTTAGTTTCTGTTACTGCACCAATAGCAATAGCCATTCCTTCTGGAATGTTGTGTATAAAGATTCCTATTATCAGATAAAGTGCTGTCTTTTTAAGATTGTGTCCTTGTTCTTGTGTACAAAATGATGGGTGGATATGGGGCATAAGTCTATCAATCCCAAACATCAAAATTGCTCCACTAATGATTCCTAACAAACAAACAATTATTGAAGACATTTCAATCGAATGTGGAATCAGCTCTAAAAAAGAAATAGCAAGCATAACGCCCCCAGCAAAAGAGAGCATATTATACATAAATCTATCACTTGGCTTCTTTAAAACTCCTATAAAAGAGCCTATTACCGGTCCTAAAACCGAAATCACAACAATCCACAAAAGCACCCAATCCATTTTTAATTACCCTAAATGGTTCTATTATAAATAATTTCGCCAAAATATCCATCTCCACAGGAAACGAAGGGGTGTATATTATGATATAAACTTGTATACTGAGTTGCTTGTTTTAAATAGTCCTTTATAAACAAAATCACAGTTTACATATATCAAATATCCTAATACTCTTACACAAATAATAAATACTATCCAAAAAACCTATCCCTTCATGGCAGAAGACATAAGAACAAGACTTAAAAAGCAACAATATGGTTTAATAGGAAAACATACTGCAGTAAAAATATGCACTTGGACCAAAAAATCCATTACAAATAATGACGTTTGTTACAAACAAAAATTCTATGGGATAAATAGCCACCTATGTTGCCAAATGACCCCATCATTAAACTATTGTCAAAACTCCTGTATCTTTTGCTGGAGAACATTTTCTGATACTGAAGGATTTAATCAAATGCCAAAAGAAGTGACAGATGACCCCAAAGAAATAATTGATAAATGTATTTCAGCCCAAATCAAATTACTCTCAGGCATGGGGGGAAATAAAAAAACAGATATGGAAAAATTCAAAGAATCCAAAAATCCTATTCACTTTGCAATATCGCTTTCTGGTGAACCAACCCTTTATCCTTACCTTTCAGAGCTAATAAAAGAGCTTCACAAAAGGAAAAAAACAACTTTTTTAGTCTCAAATGGTCTTGCTCCAGAAGTATTAGAAACAATAGAACCTCCAACTCAGCTTTACATTTCAATTGATGCACCAAATGAGGAGCTTTTCAAAAAAATAGATGTGCCAAAATTAAAAGATGGTTGGCAACGGCTTAAAAAAACCCTTGGAATATTAAAAAATATAAAAACAAGAACTGTCTTAAGAATTACCCTAATAAAAGGAATAAACGATGTTTCCCCCAAGCAATACGCAAACCTAATAACACTCTCTGATGCAGATTTTGTAGAGGTCAAAGCATATATGTTTGTAGGAGCTTCAAGACAAAGGCTATCTCTTTCAAACATGCCAAGACATCCTGAAGTGATGGAATTTGCAAAAGAGATTACAAAATATTGTGATTATAGCGTAATAGATGAAAAAAAAGAGTCCCGTGTTGTTCTTTTAGGATCAAACAAAAAGAAAACAAAACAAAAGATAGATTTAAAAAATATAAAATAATATTATACCTTTGATGAAATTAAAAAAGAAAATAATCCTTAACATCTACTTAATCCTTAAAGTATCCAGATTTCTTGGAGCAACAGTCTCAACATTAAACATTTGATGATAAGAACTTGCCAAATCCATCTCCCTTGAAGTTTCACCATGATTAATAATAATCCTTTTGGGTTTAGGTTTTAGATTTTTCACAAACGTCATCAATTGCCTTCTGTCGCTATGTCCACTAAGCCCATCAATAGTGTGAATATTCATCTTCACTTGGTAGCTTTCAACATTCTTTCCGTTAACAGAAAAATGAATCTCTCGTTCTCCTCTCTGAATTCTTCTACCTAATGAACCTTCACCCTGATACGCAACAAATATCAAAGTATTCTTAGGATTCTCACAAAGTTTTTTTAGATACTCAACACTAGGTCCTCCAACAAGCATTCCCGAGGTTGCTAAAATTACACAAGGACCTTCATCATTAATAACACCCTCTCTTTCTTTTTGCGAACCTACCCTTTTAAGGTGTTCTGAAAGAAAAGGGTTGTCTTCATTTTGAAACATCTGCCTATTCATATCCCTATTCATGAATTCTGGATATGCACAATGTATTGCAGTAATGTCCCATACAATCCCATCAACATAAACTGTTATCGGTGGAATCTTTCCTTCGTTAATCTTACTATGTATTATAGCCATTACTTCCTGAGCCCTTCCTGAACCCAACACCGGAATCAACACCTTTCCTCCTTTATCAATTGCCTTTGTAATCTCGCCTGCAAGCTCATCATCAGATTCTGTTTTAGATGGCAAAACATTCGATTTCCCTCCATAAGTGCTTTCAACAAACAACGTCTCAAGCCTTGGAAAATTCGTTTCTGCAGCATCAAAAAGCTTACTCTTAGCATATTTAATATCCCCTGAATAAACAATATTGTGAAATCCATTTCCTATATGAAGATGAACCATTGAGCTTCCTAGAATATGTCCTGCATTATAAAGAGTAATCCTAACATCTGGAGTAACATCTGTAACCTCCCCATAATTAAGAGTAATAGTATGCTTAACCGTTTCCTTAATGTCATCTTGGGTATAAATAGGTTCTTTACCTTCATTCTTCATAATCTTAACCAAATCAAGTTGCAAAAGTGCAGAAACATCTCTTGTTGGTTCTGTGCAGTACAATGGACCTTTGTAGCCAAACTTGTATAAATATGGAATCAACCCCGAATGATCCAAATGAGAATGCGAAAGAATAACAGCGTCAAGTTCATTAATATTAAACTCAGGCGCCTCCAAATGTGGATATGCCTCATTATCACTAGTAACATCAATTCCACAATCAAGTAAAATCCTAGATTCAGGAGTCTGCAAAAAAAGACAAGACCTTCCAACCTGCCTTGCTCCACCTAAAAAAGAGACCCTAATCCACTCTTCTTTTCTTTCTCTAATCCATCCATCATAAACCCTATGGCCTACTTGGTCTAAAAATTTCTTTCTATATTCGGACTCAGCATATAAAACCTTTCTTACGCCCTCAATAATCTTAGACCTGATTGGTGGTTCTCTTCTTATAACTGGCACCCAATTCGTCTTTTCCTTAATCTCATTTAAAATAGAACCCTGCTTTCCAATAGCAAGCCCAGGCTTTTCAGCTTCCAAAATCACTAACGACCTTGAAGGGTCGTATAGTATCTCTTTAAGCCCTGCTTCTGTTGGTACTAAAGACTTTATGATCTCTGAAGCCTTTTCCTGATCAAAACAAATACTTGGGTCAGGTCTTAACTCAATCCTTTTCTTAAACTCATCAACAATTGCCTTAATATCATTAACACCATTAAGAAAATAATCTCTCACCTTAGTGTATAAAATAATATTTGCACCCTCAAACTTCGCTTCACTAATCATCGCATTTGGAAGCCTTTTTAAAATCTCTACAATTATCTTAGATTCTGCCATTCAAATTCAATCCTCCTAAAGAAACATTCCTAAAAAATATTTTTTAAAAAATAAAAAAACTAAACAGTTATCTCAATTTTTTTGTCCATTACAGTATCTATTCCTTTGTCTGTAATTGTTACAATCTGAATCCCATTACCTGTTGCAATATCCCTTTCCATTGAGGCCTTTAAGGCCTTTGTAGCAAGTTCAACTCCTTCTTTAACGCTCATCTCAGGTTTAAATAAAGTCTCTAAAACCCCATACGCCATGACACTTCCACTTCCAGAAGAAACAAAGGCAGGGTCTGAAATTTTTGTTAAAGAACCATCTGGATACAAATCAAAAAGTGAAAATCCACTGTCATCTTTTCCACCAACAATAAAATGTGTAACGGACTGAACCATTGACATCCTTCTGATATTATAATAGACAATGGTGGCCAAAAGATTAGCCGATTCCTTAAGATTTACTGCTCTTCCCATCTGAAGCTCTAAAAGCTTTAATTCAGATCTTATAATCTTAACAAGTAATTGAGCATCAGAAACAGAACCAGCAATAGTAATTACCAAATTATCATTAATCTTATGAATCTTATCAGCTCTTTTATCAGCAATAAGATATCCTGCAGTAGCCCTTCTATCCGCCCCAAGAACTATTCCATCCTTGCAAAGCAAACCCACTGTAGTAGTTCCTGTCTTTACAAAATATTCATCTTTCATATCTAACCCTCCAAAAAATTCAAAATAACCCACAGAAAACAAGTAATACCTCAGTGAAATCCCCTTAAGTATTTAAATATTTTGTTTTTAAAACGCCCCTTAGAAACACTTTCTGTTTTATTCCTTACACTACAATTCCTTTTATCATACTCTTTAATTCTTCAAACACAAGATTACATCCCCTGGCTGTATCATTTTATAATACGTTTTAGGGTCATATTTTTCTCCATTAATCAAAAGCTCATCTGACCCTGTTGTTTTTTGAATCTTGTATAAACTATCTCCTGGGCGTACTATGTGAATGTGATACAATATTCCATTGCCCGAAACCTTAGGATTAGATGTATCAAACCTACCACTTGTTAAAACACTGCCCAAATATCTCCAGTTATTCTTATCACTAAAAAGTGCATTAGGAACATTTACACCTGCTTTATCTAAAAGTTCCTGAAAATGAATTGCAAGTTCTAAAATGGTTCTTGGGTAATCTGCTTTTTCAATCCAATATCTTTGGCTTCTTCCATTATATCCATCTTTATATTGACTTACCTCATAAAGAAAATCCAAAAGTTTACTAGAATCCCCATCAAGTTCCTCTTTAATAAGCTTTTTCACTCCATATGGCCCCATGTTATATGCTAAAATGCCTGCAATAAAATCATTCCCAACAATTTCCATATAGTCTTTTATTACCCTTGAAAAAACTACAGTACTTGGACCGTATCTGTACATATCATCCCAAGTGAATCCTTCACCGTATTGTTTCCAGGTATCATAAGTAATCTGCCAAACCCCTCTTATATCATAACCTAAACCATTTTTAACCTTTTGCTCCACTTCACTATCACTTTCACCCTTGTTATATGCTATCTGAAGTCCACCTTCTAAGGTAAGAAAAGCAGCACACAATGCAGGGTTAATTCCATTCTCTTTTGCAGTATCAAATACTGCCGAATAAGCTCTAGGGAACTGCTTAACAATATCCGCATACAACTCAATAATCTTAGAATCAGAATCAATATTTGATATGCTATCAATAAAATCTTGATTTATTGGATAAGGATACATAGAAATTCTTGATTCAAGATCGCATTCTGTCGCATCAGAACTAATCAGTGTATCTTTAACCGTATCATTATCAACTAGTTCAGTTGCACAAGGCGTTATCATACTTAATTTATTAAAATCACTGGCAGGATTTATTCTACCAACATCACTAAAATTCTCAGGATTAGCAGGATTATTAAAAATATTTTCTAATCCATTAGCCACAGAAGTATCATTTACTTGAGTTGCATAAGGAGGAAAGGAATTTTGTTGGAGATAACTAACATCCTTATTATTTCCAAATCCTATAAGATTCCAAGCCATCGCACCTGTTATTCCTATCGTTGAGACCCACTTCAGGATTTTTTTAAAAAATCCATTTGGTTTTTTTGTTCCTCGTTCGCCAAAGCTAACTCTATCAAACCCTAGATTAATTGCTTGGCCTGCACCGAACCTGTTTGGATTGTAGCTTTTTTGCATAGAGCATCATATCTCTTAAAATTTACAATAAAATTCATTCCTTTCAGATATATATTAAAGGTAATCTATTAATAAGTTGATTAAGTCCTTTCAAATCGCACAATTTTAGAATAAAAACAACATGCATTCACATCGCCTAGGAAATCCCTTTTTTTAAACAAAAAAGCCTCTGCGGGGATTTGAACCCCGGACCTCGCCCTTACCAAGGGCGTGCACCACCGCTATGCTACAGAGGCAACCTTTACAAAACACTTTCAAGAAAGAAAATCACTTAATTTAAAAAGTTTATTATTTGAAAAAAAAATTCCTAAACAATTCACACATATAACTCTCTCAAAAAATCTACATTTAAATCTACATTTAAATCTACACTTAATTTTTCAAGACTAAAAAGCAATCTCAAAAATTCCATTCTAAGAAAATAAGACCTACAAAAACACAAATATCTTAAAATAAAAATATCTTTTCAAAAAACATCTTTTTTTCTAGCGCCCTGGCCTTCAAATATATAGATAAATTTCGACTACGCAAATAAATATTATCCCAAAATAATTAGACATTTAATCAGTATCTCCGATAGAAAAATGACTCCTCCCAAGTACTCGAAAAAAAGCACA
>DAOSEK010000014.1:0-6494 GCA_035363095.1 Candidatus Woesearchaeota archaeon
TGTGCTTTTTTTCGAGTACTTGGGAGGAGTCATTTTTCTATCGGAGATACTGAAAACTTTATAAAAATCTATCAAACATCACAATAAATAAAAAAACTATAATTCATTTAACAAATTCATTTAACATGATAATAAAATATAAATGAAGAATTCTCATCATAGGATAATTAAAACCTAAAAAACTAGGTGTTAAGTATCAGTGGATTTTTTCTTAGATTTTCACAAATAGTTTGATGGTCATAAAAACATCTATCACAATATCCTTCGCTTTCAGATTGCAAATAATAATCTAGCAAACTCTCATTTGGATTTTTTCTAACTGACATCAAAGCGCTTACACTTTCATCTAAAATATCCTTAAAAAGTTCGATAAAAGGGTCATATTTTGAAAACTTTACAATCGGTGAAAAAACCTGAGGTCTATACCTTATAGTCCCTGAAGTATTTGATTTTTGCATATTCATATGAAAAGCATTCTTATTTAAAACGACATAAATGTTCTCAACACAATCTCTTCTTGTGCTCTCCTCAATCATTTTTTTAATAAAACTTCCATATGAGAGAGTTTGAAGAAGATATTTATGCTCAAAATAAGGAAGAAAACTATTTGTTTTAGTATCTATTACAACTATATCATAATGTCTTTTTTCCTTTCCAAGAAATCTATTTGAATTCTCACTTTCAAAATCATATCCCAATAAAAAATACGCATCAGGATGAAAACCAATAATCACCTTTTCTTTATTAGCTCCATATTCATGATTAGCTCTAAAAGGAGTTTCACAATATGCTTTAGGACTTTGTGAACTGATACCCAATAGTTCAAGGGTTTTATAATGTGTTAATTCATTTCTAGTATTACTTTCACTATCATCAACAAAAAACTCCATTGAAGATATCAAATGAATCAGATTTCCCTTTCTGGCCATATTACTATCAGAAAATCCTGGAAGCAGGATTGATTTCTTCTCGTTACTTAAACTAGTAATCAGTTTATCAATTGGACAACCACTTAACACCCTGTTATCATTAAAAATTCTTTTATCAAGCTTTGGATTAGTAGGTAAAGAAAACATCGAAAGCCTAAAATCTGGAAGAGACAATGGCCTACCTCTATTACATTCTTTTTCATCAACAATAAAACCTTCAAAATCAAACTCTTTTAGCGGATATAACAGCGATTTTCCACTTATCTCCTCTAACCACCTTCCAACTCGCTTCTCGGGACTAAAAAGACCAATTTGTACAAAGGTATCATTTGTAAACAATTCCACTATTCTTGGTTCGATTCTTGACCAGCCCGTCCAATTTTGTTTAGAATAACTATCTAACAATCTTAAATCATTTTTACTTATCTCATTGTTTTTAATAAGAAAATCTATCAAATCTGATATGTTCGGATGCATATCTACTAAATTCGATTCCAACAAAAAATAAGGGTATTGAGCTAACGACTCATATTCTATCTTTGGGAAGTTAGTTCTATTAAAACGGTTAAAATTAAATCCTTTAATATCATTTAGACCATTATAAAAGATATCGGCCTTTTCTATTATAAACCCACAAAGCTTTTTTATTGCACTAGAATCACTAATCCCTAGAGATTTATCCTTTGCAAATTCTAATGGTCCATGTTTTCCTCCAATATATTCAAATCCATTTAATTTTTTAGCATTTCCATTTCGATTTTTCCCTTTAACTGAATTATATGGAGTTTTATCATTTTTCTCATCATTAATCCCATTATATGTCTCATTTATAAAAGAGGAATATTTTTCAATTAATCTAACAATCTCTTGTTCATACGAGGTTTTCTCTATAAAAATAGGTAACCCTTGAGTTTGATAAGTCCTGATAAAATCACTAATCTCGGGTTTGTGCAAATCTATAAAATAAGCGATCTTAAAAGCCATAATCCGTTTAGCAAGACTTGTTTGTGCTTTTCTAAAAGACAAATACTTGTCAATATTAAGCTGATATAAATAAGCCTGATTTATTTTAAATGGATTTAAATTAGGATCATCTTTAACTTTTTTCAATTCCAGACTATTTTTACTTAATTCGTTAATTCTTTCAATTAATGAATGAATTACTCTTTCATAAGACCTAACGTTTTTATCAACAGAACTTTTTATACTTAAAAAATCAAAGATCTCTAAAGAAAAATCAGAATAAGTCCTATCCCCTTCTTTTCTTTCATTATCCTCAATCTCACTAAATAACTCATCAGAGTTATCAAAATTGATTTCAAGACTTTGAAAAAGATTCTTGACAAAATTTTCTTTAATTTCATCTGACAGATTATCATTTTTAGATGCATATTCATTAATTTGTTTTTGGCTCAATTTCTTTAAATGTAGCGGGGTTCCATTAGTCAAACTAAGATAATCAACAAGCGTAGGGATTTCATTATAAAATCTAACCATCTGTATATAACTAACAGGCTGGAGGTATATGAAAAAAATTCTCTCCAAAAAATCTTTATAATCCTTATTTTCTAGATAAAGTCCATATATTGCCTCAAGCACATTATTACTAAGCTTATGGCTTTTTGAATAAGGTTCAATCCCGCTTTTCACAAACGAGTTTTCATTTGAAACTGACCTGCCGGATATAATGATTGGAAACCCGCCTTTAAATGGATTTAAATTCCCCTCATTTAGAACCTCAATTAATAATTTCTCTCTTAAATAATACTTATTAAATCTCCACTTTTGCATTGGAAACTCTTGTCTATTTAAGATATCTTCAATACAAACCTCTAAAACCTTCTCTTCATCCTCATTATTAATTCCAACACAAGATTCTATATTCCTTTTTATCCTTTGAAAAAAATGTTCTCTTATCTTTAAATCATTAGGTTTTTTATTCCAAAATTCCTCAAGTTCAATCCCTAGATAAGGTAACATCAACTCAATAAATCCGGTGAAATTAATCTTTTGTCCACTATCAATCTCTGGCATAATTATGATAAAATACTGCTTTTTATAAGTCTTTTTAAACAACTGTTACTATTTAGAAGTATATTTAAGTAATCACTAGATAATAATAATAAATTTAAACCCTGACTTTTTAGCCTAACTAATGAATGAAGCAATTATTACATATGTAGCTCCACTAAAGTCTTTAGAAGATAGAATCCTAGGACATACAGAGATCTGCTTTTGGCAAATTAGCCAAGAACAGAAATTTGCTCCTAATTCTACAATTGTTTCATTAGAACACAAAATCCCTTCAAAAGCCATATCAATTAATAATTTCTCGCTTCAAAAAGCAATTGAAGAGGATTTTTCTATGTTATATGATTATTTGGAAAACAAATATAAAAACATAAAAGATTCTCTAATTTCAGAATTATCAAATACTAAAAATCCAGAATCCAAGACCTATAAAAAGAAAGAAAAGGTTATTCAAGCAATTAATCTCTTTTTAAAAACACAAAATAACAGGGTTTATTTAGAAAAAACTATTATAGATACAAATATAATTTATACTCTTCATATCCCATTTCTAAATTCAAGCGACTTCCCAATAGGTTTCTCTCATTATTTCCAAAATCTGGCAGTTCACAAAAAATACAACTCCTTTTCATCTAGTGTAAAAAAACAATTAGGATTTCCTTTCTCAAAAATAGACCTTGAAACAATCAGTAATAGTACTATTAATCCAATAAGAAGACCTGATAATTTGACAATGGAAAATAAAGATATTGCTTTGATATTTAATAGTTTTAATACAAATCCGATAAATCAGAAAAATTCTTTAAAACAAATCGCAAAAAACCCTACTCTTAAAGATATTAATTTTATCTTATCTCAAAAAGCATTAGCATTAGATATAGAAACCACTAATTACATCCCTCTTTTACCTACAAATGATATTCTTACACTCTCAGAAAAAGAACTAAGAGAAATCCTAGAAAATAATAATGTCTTATCAAAAAAAGAGATTGAACTAAAAGATAAAAGTGCACTAATAAGGCTTGCAACTGCGTTTTTGGATCAAAAAAGAGATGAAAGAATAACAACAATTTCACTAGCGAGTATGAAAAGTAACCAAAATTACTTGCTTACTACATTAGAATCAAACATAAAAATAATATCAGTAGATTCTCCAATAGACGCGTCAAAAATTGACTTTGAAATTATAAAATATTCCTCACAACAAGAATTAATAGATGGTCTTTTAACAAAAATCCAAGAAATAAACCCTGTTTTTGTATATGGTCATAATCAACTCAAATTTGACTACCAAAAAATATCTGATTTTTCAAAGAATGGATTTAATGGAGGAATAAATAACAAACCACTAAAACATATGCATTCTATTCTAGGCCAATACATTGTACAAAGAATACTTCCAGGAAGAATAGATTTAGACCCCGCATTATATTCACAGTTTTACATGTCTAACAAAAATAATAAACTAGATCAAGTCTTTGAAACACTTACAGGAGTATTTAGCAAAAAAACATTATCTCACAAAGAACTTGAAGAATACACAAAGTTAGCTGAACAGGGTTCAACAAAGAAAGCAAAAGAAATACTTTATTATGCAGCCCAAGACGTTTTAAAATCTTATATCATTGGAGAACTTCTAAAAAAAGAACATATCCTATTATCAAGACTATATTCAAGTCTCCCTTCGAGAATAGATACAACTTCACCCAAGACCCTAACTGAACAATATTGGACTAATAGACATCTTGAAAAATTTAAGAATTATCCTAACCAAGATATTGCTCTTGAAACAATTATACTGTCTAAAAAGAACAAAAAAGAAAATAAATCCAAAGGATTAAAAGGCCAAAATCTTGGAAGCGTAAAATTTCATGATTTTAACTCATTAGAATTCTATTTAAATGAATTATCATCAAAAACCAAAAAAATTCAAACAAAAACAGGACTTAATAAAGCATATCTCATCTATATAAATCCTGTTTTAAATTCCTTCATACATATTTTAAGAAAAGATGAAAATGTTTTAGCAATCTGCGATGAGCTTAATAATTCAGACTCTCAAAAAAAGCTTAGATTATCAAGGTCTCTTAATTATTTATCAGAATACCTATATTTTAAATATACACAATCTCAAACCCAATTTCTAAAAGAATTTGGATTAATCGAGTCAGATCTAGATTATAAAACAATCTCAATAAAGCTTTCTGGTGGATTTCAAATACTAAATAAAATATTTTCATCAAATGATTTTCTAAACATAAAAGATGACCTCATATTACTAAAAAGAACTCCATCTTCAACATCCATCTTAAACGAAATAGAATCCTCAAAAATAGGGTTCTCATTAGGAGAATACAATTCTCTTTGCGGACCTAAAGGAACAATGATTGGTTCAAATTCCAATTGGTCTTTTATGCTTGGAATATCCGAAGCTGATTCCAAAAGAGGTGAAAAAACTCCCTTAGAAGCCCAATACGAAAAAGAATTATTTGAGGTACTAATTAATCAAAATGACAAACTAAAAGCTGTATTATTATTTGCCTTATATGCAAATAAAATAAAAAAAGATTTAGACAATTACAACCTTGATGACCTAGTATTAGAAAAATCATACCAAGTAGAAAAAACCTTAAGAAGAGATGCTTGCCATTTTTCCTCACATTCAATGTCTAATTATAAAAAAACAGCAATAAAAAACCATTCTAAACTAGGGGACACGATCATTTTAACAAAAACAAAAAGAGAATTATATCTAAGATTCTTCAATTTTCTACCAATCACATTTCCAATCAATCATATCCCACAAAATTTAATTGAAAAATCCAAAATTTATAATCAAACCCCTGATTTAACAGAAAAGATAAAACAAGATTATATAGATACTAAAAACTATATCCAAGATAAAAATCCTATGAAACAAACATACAAAAATAAGCCAAAAAAGTCTGCTTCCAATAAAATAAATCCTAACCAAATTCCATTTAATTTCATGGAACCTAGCTTATTTGAAGACTTATCAAAATATTCCAAGACAAATCAATCAACTAACGACACTGATCTTATAGACCAAATAGTGCTTGAAGAAGCAAAAATAGATTATAACCCTAACCAAGGAAAACTTACCCGTATACTATCTTGGGCTTTTGGAATCTCTCATTCAAACCTAAAAAAAAGAGCATTTTATAAAATAATCAATAACGACTACCTTGATGACTACCAATCAAAAAATCCTGACAAAATATTGAATTCAAATGAAAATTTACTGACCCTAGCAAAGTTAATTATCTCTGAATAACACATTGTATCACGAAAGTACAAATACTAATTTGAATCACTAGCAAAATAAATTATCTCTGAATAACACATTGTATCACGAAAGTACAAATACTAATTTGAATCACTAGCAAAATTGGTTGTTTCGGAATAATCTTTTTACCAATCCTTTTTATTAAACACTCTTTATTAAGAAAACTCTCTCAAAAACTCTCTCAAAAACTCTCTCAAAAACTCTCTCAAAAACTCTCTCAAAAACTC
>DAOSEK010000014.1:6594-24890 GCA_035363095.1 Candidatus Woesearchaeota archaeon
TCTCAAAAACTCTCTCAAAAACTCTCTCAAAAACTCTCTCAAAAACTCTCTCAAACTAAATAGTTTAGTGAATCCATCTATTCAAACTTTAGACTTCATGACAAAAATATGCTAATACCCTGGATTTCATGAAATCAAAACAACAAATTTTTTTAAAAATTCATTTTCACTAATTAGAGAGAATTCCATATCCAATAAGTCTCCATCGGCTTCCAATTTTTCTTGAAATAGTCACCCTTGAATCAAGCTCAGCACATATTGGTATCTTCAAAACACATTCGACCTTAGATTTAGAAAGATTAGAAACAACCCCTACAGTAGTTGCTGAATTAACATTAAGCATCAGAATTTCATTTAATTTGATCTGGTCAACTAAAAGGTCATCTTTTGCTCCTACAACCCTATCTAATAGCTTAACATCTAGCTTAATTCTCTCCCAAACACTAGGCAATTTTCCCACAAGCCCAACAAGATTTCCGCTTAAATTATCTGATTTAACAAAATAAGGGTCAAGTTCAGTCTCAATCGCAACAGAACCACCAGGTGTTGCTTTATTGATTGCAAGTTCTCCTGTTTTTATACTAACAATCTTAGTCTTAACAGGGTTCCAAACATCTTTACCCTTTTTATCCTCTTTAATACCTGGTTTAATCTCAATTTCTTGTCCTACCTTTAGCACTCCTTGTTTTAACGCACCACCTAATATCCCACCATGAAGATTAGGAATAGGAGTTCCAGGTCTGTTAATATCAAATGACCTTGCAATATATAACAAAGGTTCTTTTGTATCATCTCTTTTCACACTGGGGATACACTCTTCAATAGCTTCTAAAAGACAATCAATATTAGTTAATTGTTGTGCAGAAACTGGAACTATTTTTGCATTCTCATACGTTGTACCCTTAATAAAATCCTTTATTTCGCCATAATTCTTAATAGCCTGTTCTTTTGAAACAATATCAACCTTATTTTGAACTATTACTATATTTTTAATTCCAATAATCTCAAGTGCCATTAAATGTTCCCTTGTTTGAGGTTGAGGGCATTTTTCATTTGAAGCAATCAAAAGCAAAGCTCCATCCATAATAGTTGCTCCTGCAAGCATTGTAGCCATTAATGACTCATGTCCTGGTGCATCCACAAAAGAAACAGTTCTTTTAGCCTTCGCATTACCCTTGCAATAAGGACATTTATCACTAACACACAGTTTCTTGCACTTAGAACATAAATATATTGTGGCATTCGCATATCCCAGTCTTATAGTAATTCCTCTCTTGATTTCTTCAGAATGAGTATCAGTCCAATGCCCCGATAACGCCTTTACAAGGGTTGTTTTCCCATGGTCTACATGACCTACAAGCCCGATATTGATCTCTGGAATGTGCTGTTTTGCAGTCATTTAGTCTTCTCCTCGGATTTTTGTTCCTTAGTAGTCTCTAAAGCCACATTTCCTGCTTTTTCCACCTTTACATTTATCTGTGCAGTCTTCTCATGAACATGATTGCCTGCAACTGTTTTTTTAATCCTAAGCCCTTTTCTCTTAAGTCTTAATCCAATGCTTTTTTTAGATAATATCTTCTTTTTTGGTACACCTTCAATATCCTTTCTCATTGGAAATCCACTACTATCAGAGCCACCAGTAATCTTAAAAACATAATCTTCAACACCTGATATCCCAGTAATAGCACCTTCAAAAGTTTCTCCGATTTTTTTTCCAAAAATAGCCCTTGTGTTCTCTTCAAGGATGACTTTCTGAATACTTTTTCCATCTTTTGTCCCAATTACTAGCTTTATTTCTGCCATTTTAATTACCCTTAACTATTATTTCTCCTTCATTTATTATAATGTTTTTATAAATATTTTATAAATATCTTATAACTTGATGAATTTTGTGATAGTATTTAAACTTTATGCTTGTTTTATAGGGCATAATAGACAATAACAGGGTATACATCTAATAAAGCTATTATATACAATAATATTTTAATATAACTGCCAAAATAACTATATCCTTACAATTATATGTCATTCATCTCAGAATTTATATATTCTTTCTTCATACAAACGATCAGATTGTTCAAAATCAACAACCTCACCCTAAAGGACGAGGTATGTTGGTAATATAAAAGCATACACTACATTAAAGCGAGGTTGTTGATTTCATGAAATCCAGCATCACTTCGCATACTTTGGCATTTCAAGCCAAAGTAAGAATAGACGGATTCATGCAAGGATTAACCT
Organism: Candidatus Woesearchaeota archaeon; assembly: GCA_035363095.1. Taxonomy (GTDB): domain Archaea; phylum Nanobdellota; class Nanobdellia; order Woesearchaeales; family UBA119; genus DAOSEK01. Next base: position 8,836 of record DAOSEK010000014.1, read on the forward strand.
CGACTATCCTAAAGATACCTCGGCATTTATGCCCAGGTTTTTCATTACAAAAAAGCGTACCAAGTCCTCGTGTTGAAACACGAGGTATGCTTTTCTATTAATCCAATTGTGCAAGAACAAGAACTTATAAAAGCTAAAATATATTTCAAAAAACCAAGTTTTTTTTAAAAACAAAAGAATAAGTTTACAACAGTTTACTAATAATCTTTTCTAACGTTCTGCCCAAACAATTTCCTGTAAAAAAGCTTACAGCACCCATAATATTAGATTCAGCGATGGCAAATAAATCCTTATTTCCTCTATTTTGTTCATATTTACTATCAACCCATTCTATAACTCCTATTCCTAAAGGAAAAGCAAGATTAGCACCTACATCTAACGCACCATAGGCTTGTCCAAAAGCCCCTCTCACATATCCAACATATAACCCTACTCCAAAATGCATAATAGGGTTAATTAAATAATACCATTTCGTATGCTTTTCATAATCCATTTTCATAATCTAGCTTAACTTTCTATCAGTTTCCTTTGTTCAAATATACTCTACCATTATATTTGAGCACCCATTTGAACAACATTAATTAAACTTATATTTTAACCGGTTGTTTTTTTGTATATATCAATCCTTATTTATTTTTCATTTAAAATGATTTTTGTATTGGTAAATAGTATTTTACAGTAAATAGTATTTTACTATTTTGAATTTTTGCCATGAAAGATTCCTTTTCAAAAGATTTATAAATATTAATCTGAGAGCGCCCATAGGATAAAAATGACTAAAATCTCAATTGGTGGAAAACTCTACTCAAAAAATTACGAATTATTTGAAATCTTTGGCAAAGTGTATGATTTTATTGAGGTATTAATAGAGCCAGATTTTAATATAAACGCCTTAGTTGATGCGGTTTCACTTGCAAAAAAGCCTATAACAATACATTGTGCACACCAGCACTTTGGTTTTAATCCTGGAAACACAAAAAAATTCCAAATAACAAAAAAACTTCTAGATAATGCCATACTTGCAGCAGAAAAATTTAATTCGCCAACAATTATTGTACATCCAGGTTTTGAAGAAGATACAATATCATCCCAGCAATTAAAAAATAACACAATTGAATTCTTCAAGAATTGTTTTGACAAAAGGCTTGTAATAGAAAATTGTCCTTATTACAAAACATTTGAACTGACAAAGTATTCGTTAAGCACCCCTAAGGATTTCTCAGATATAAAAAAAGCAGTTCCCCTAAAATTAGCACTAGATTTTAGCCATGCGATTAGTTCAGCAAACTGTCAAGCAAAACCCCCAGTATCATTTATTGAAGAATTCATAAAGCTAAAACCATGTTTATTTCATCTATCGGGTATTGAAATGGATTCACAAAAAGATTCTCACAACCACTTATTTCTTGTAAAAAATAAATTTGAATATCTAAATCTAATAAAAGACATCCAAAACATACCGCCAATAACACTTGAAACAAAATATTCCTCACCAATAGAATACCACCAAAAAGATATTGAAATTCTAAGAAAACTACTTAATTAAGAACAAAAAAAGATATAAAATATATTTAAATGAAAAACCTCAGCATAAGCACTCGAAGGTATCTCGCTTATAAGTAAATGTTAAAATTTATATGAATCAGTCATTCAAACACTTTATTCTTAAGACCGAAAGTTTGAACAGATGGATTCATGAAATCAACAACCTCTCCCTAAAGGGCAAGGAATGTTGGTAATATAAAAGCATGCGGTTCATTCAGTGGGGTTGTTGATTACAAAAAAGCGTAACTAGTCCTCTCGTTGAAATACGAGGCATGCTTTTCTATTAACCAAAGTATGCAAAATGACGATTCATGAAATCAAGATTATTCTCCTTCAAATTCTAAAATTGTATAAACATCATATCCTCTGTCTTTTATCTTCTTACTTCCCTTCAATTCTGGCAAATCAATTACTGCACAACATTCTATAACCTTTCCTCCAACCTTCTCAACAAGTTTTAATGCAGCTTCTAAAGTTCCTCCTGTAGCAATCAAATCATCAACCAACAGAACTCTTTCTCCGTTTTGAATAGCATCCTCGTGGATCTCAATTGTTTCCTCACCATATTCAAGATAATATTCCATAGAAACAGTTTTTGCAGGCAATTTTGATTTTTTTCTTATAGGAATAAACCCTTTGCCAAGCATAATTGCAATAGCAGAACCAATCACAAAGCCTCTTGATTCAATACCACAAACCAAGTCAAAATCCATATCCTTATATCTTTCAATGAAGATTTCAATAGTTTTTTTAAAACCCTCTTTGTCCTTCAAAAGTGTAGTTATGTCCCTAAACATCACTCCCTTTTTAGGGAAATCCTTAATAGTCCTAATCCTTGACTTTATATAATCTAAACTATCCATAAATATCACCTTACATAATTGACCATTTCACACTATCAACACAATGACTTTTGCAATTAATATCTTTTATTAGAGGAATAACATTAAAAATCAGTTTTTTTACATTGGCAACGTTTTCTTTCATTATCTTTGAAACCATCTCAGCTGTAACTGATTCCTCATCAATTCTCCAGCAATCATAATCAGTAGCCATTGCAATTGAAGCGTAGTGTATTCCAGCTTCTCTTGCAAGAACACATTCAGGAACTGTAGTCATATTAATAACATCACATCCCCATGCTCTAAACAAATTACTCTCTGCTCTTGATGAGAATCTGGGTCCTTCAATTGTAACAACGGTTCCTTTAGAATGATGCCGTAATCCAAGCTTAACAGCATTTTCAATTAAAAGCTCACTTAAATAATCGCAAAAAGGTTTAGCCATAGGAATGTGACAAACATCTTGGCCTTCATAAAATGTCTGGGGCCTTTTTTTTGTCATATCAATAAACTGATCAATAAATACAAAATCTCCTGGTTTAATATCCTCTTTTAAAGAACCACATGCAGTAGTAGCTAGAATATGAGTTACCCCAAGTTCTTTTAGCGCATATATATTTGCTCTAAAATTAACATCACTTGGCAATATACTATGCATATCCCCATGTCTTGAAAGCACAACACAATCAACACCCTCAATTTTGCCTGTAGCAACAAATCCTGAAAGTCTTCCATAAGGTGTGTGTACTTTTAACCTTTTAAGTTCATTCAAAATATTAGGTTGATCAAACCCACTTCCGCCGATAATTCCAATCCTCATTTTTTTATAAACACCTCTATTTTTTTTCTTTGATATCGCTTGTAGTCTGATTTTTTAAGTTCCACTTAGATAAAAATACCAACGCAACAGCAGCAATCAAAGTGACAAAAATAGCTGAAATAAATTTGTAGATTGTGCCTGCGCCAGGATTTATCCCAAACGACTCTATAAAATGATTCACTGCCTCTGAAATAGGTTCTCTCCAGCTCAATGCTATAAGAAAAGCAAATGCAGCTGTAATCCCTGTAACAAGCTGTTTTCTAAATTCTACTTGGAATTGTTTTGCTGCCAAAAGTGCAGAATCCTCAACTAGTTTTTTAACTCGTTTCTTCATAAAAAACTAAAACCTCAAAACTTCTTTTTATAATTTTCCATAAAAAGCTACTATTTTTGTGTTTATTAATACAAATATCCTGACTTCACTAATAAAAAATCTCAGCATAAACACCAATGTACCGATGTATCTGGTGAATATTCAAGGTTAATCGTTGAGTAAATCTGTCTCTTCTTAAGTAGGCATAAAGACCAAAGTATGCGACTGAAAGATCCACTAAATAAATAAAAATTATCCACTTGATTGTTCGTCCTATCTCCATCCTAAAGGTAGGGGGCATTTACGAACTCACTGATTGAGAATAAATTTTAAAATTGAAAATCTCACACTAAAGTGAGGGGTATTAAACCCTGTTAAAATCTCATATTGTGAGATTTTCAATCAACAACCTCACCCTAAAAGGTGAGGTATGTTGGTAATATAAAAGCATGCACTGTATTAAAGTGAGGTTTTTGATTACAAAAAAGCGTACCAAGTCCTCGTGTTGAAACACGAGGTGTGCTTTTCTATTAATTAATTAATTAATATAACAAACTAACTATCGCTTTCATTGTTCAATATTATTGCTATTAAGTTCCTTAGCAGCTATTTTATAGCCCATTTCTTGGCATAAAATAGATTCAGAAATATTTTTAATTCTTTCAGAGATCTCATTGTCTTTTAATTTTTCTTTATCTGAATAAAAACTTTTAATTTCCTCAATAAACTCTTCACTTCTTATTTTTAAAAAGTCTTGAGTAGAATTATACTTTAATTCTGAATAATTTTTATTTTCAAACAAATTATCTAAACTCACATCACTTTTCTCATAAAAAAGACCATCTAAAATATTTTTTAAATCTCTTCCACTCAAACCAAATTCTAAACAGGCTTTAGAAATATTCTCTAAATCAAAATCCTCAAAAGATTCAAACCCTAATCCCAACAGGTAATTTCTAATCTGCAAGTTATATGCATTTTCTTCTTTGAACTTCTCAAAAATAAATTCTTTAGCTCTTGAATGCAAGGCTTCAATTATCCCTGCATAAGGTCTATTAGTAATAAAAACTGAAGTAAAATTATTTCTTTGGCTTTTCTTAATTCCATCAAGTTCGTTAAGCAACAATCCTACTAAAGAAGTTTCTAATACTCCTTTTGAATAACTAATTGGTGGAAAAATAGTATCTGCCTCATCAACTACAAGAAGACCAATTCCATTTTGATTCTTGACGTCTCTAAAGGCCTCTTTTAGCATTTTTTCACTTTCACCATAATATCTATCCTTTATTGTTTGATCAATAAATCTTACTGTAAATTGTTTATTTAAAGCCTTTGAATAAGTTGATAAATAATTTATCATAGCTCTAGCAACCATAGTTTTTCCAGTACCTGGTTCTCCTGAGAAAATAATTGTGCTTGGTACAGGATAGGGATTTTTTTTAAGACTAGGAAAATAATACAAAAGTGAATTACAGATCTTTTTGATACTTTGAATAGTTTTTTCATTACCAAAAACATCATCAAATGAATCATATTTTAAATCGTTTAAAAAATCAAAATTCTCTAAAGAAATCCCCTCTATCCCAGAGTTATCAATTGCTCTTTTTGACAAATCAATATATTTTCTATCAAAAACACTTATTTTTTCTTCACAAGCCTTTGAAAGCAAAATAAAATAATCCTTAATGTTTTGATAGAACTCATTATATGAACTAATATTCTCATTTCTTTGATATATCAAAAAATCCTCCAGTAAGAATTGCATACTTTGTTTGTTTTTTATACTCGTACTGTTTTTTAAAAACAAGTATCTATTTGGTTTTAATTCATACTCTAATCTACTTTCATTAGAGTCATATTTATCTGTTGATTTATCATCATTTACATCCTCTTTCAAAAAACTTATTATGCTATTTGAAACAATATAACAAGCAATTACTCTAGCATGATATCCATCATCATTTTTGTCTTTTGAACAAACATTATACTCTTTTAAAAAAAGCTCTCCATATGCAATTGATTTAAGTATTTCATTATCTATTGAATTATCTTTAAATACATTAGACGTATAGCCAGGTCTATCAAAAAGATTTTTAATCATAGGAAAATACCTAATGTGAGCCATTTGGATTGAATCTTCAAGCTTTTCTTTTGGTGTGTATAGCGTATCCATTGTTAAATCACCTCTCATTATCATTTGAAATATAATCAAAATTTATTTCAGTTGGAGTACTTGCAAGATGCCTTTCAACCTCTTCAAAAACGGAGTACTTTTTGTTATTATACGCATCTTTCATCTGTCCAATCTCCCCTTTTGCCTTCTCATCATACATACTTGTAGGAATAGCTGTTCCTGCAATCTTTGAAAGGATTCCGATATTACTAAAAGTTTTACTCCATAATAACGCAATACTGTTTGAAAGTTCACCAATTTTTTTATAAGCGCTAACAGATACTTTTGATCCAAATTCTATATTTCCAAAGAATGGTGAGATTGTTTTGCATTTTGAATAAGCATTGTTAGCATAGCTTCGCATATCTACAATAGTGTTTTTGTATTCTAACATTACATCAATAGCTCTATTAAGGTCATTAATAGAAGTCGTTAAAAATCTAGATTTTGCTGAATTTTCAAGTATCATAGAATCAAGATCCTTAAGCCTGTCTTGACAATTCATCAATGCTGTTCTAATCTTGTACACAGAATCAACCTCCATGTTTGAAAGATTTTTAAGCTCTGTAACCATTTTTTCCCCAAGCTTTTGCCTTGCAACCCTTTCTTCCCGGTACTGAATCAACAACTTATCATAAGTAGACTTTTCATTGAGCTGTTTTTCTCTTGTACCCCTTGTTCGATTCACAATCTCAGTTGACTGATGATAAACTCCTTCAATTCCATCAATTATCTTTTCTAAAGCTTCCATCTCTTTTTTAATAAGTTCTGAATTGCTAAGAAGTGAATAATCCTTTCCAATAATTTTATATCCTGTCTGTTTTGCAATATGCGCCATTCTTCCAATTACAGAAGATTCCATCCTATATTTCTTGTTTAGTTCGTTTTGTGCTTGAGTACTCTGCAAAAGCCCAGTTTGTATCAACTCAAGATTTCCTTGAAAAGACAACGTAGGTTTTATCTTTCTTAACAATGTATTTGAATTATTCTCCTCACTATCCACTGGTTTTTTTCGACCGTAATTTGAATCAAGATTTTCCATCTCTTCAATAAGCCTTTGTGCATTATTACCAGAATAAGATTTGTTAATTTGCTCCTCAAGTTCACTTTCATTATTCTCAAAAATTAAAGATTGTTCGTTTCTTCCATTTCCTCTTTCTTTTAATATTGAATAGGACCTTTCATCATCAAATCCTTCTTCCTTCATGTTTAAACACCCCAACAAATAAAAAAGAACTCTTATTCTAAAAACCTCTTAGTAATATTTCGTGAATATCCCAAGAACATGAAAAGAAGAATATAATTATTACAAAATGAGTATCTTTAATCCCTTGAAAACAAAATCAATTAAAATAAACATGCTCCTATACTAATTCGTTCTAAAAGTTTGTTTGTCTTAGCAAAAACAGACAAAAAAATCTAAATATTAATAACAAAATTCATAGAACAAACAAAAATAAAAACCATAGCATAAATACTTCAGGCATCTTGCGGATAGTTGTGGTTTATCGTTGCATGAATCCATCTCTTATTACTTTCACCAAATTACCAAAGTATGCAACATAAGTATAAATTTCACAAAAACTGTAAAAATTAAATCCTAACACTTAGAAATTCCCTTAAATATCTTCATTAGTTAGGAAACCCATTTATTTAACCTTTATCTCATTATCAAGTAAAGCTTCACATATTCCCTTAATATTCTTTAACGAAAATCTTTGCTGAAGCTTTGAATCCCTATCCCTTATAGTGATACAGCCATCTTCAAGTGTTTGGAAATCAACAGTAAGACAAAAAGGCGTGCCAATCTCATCTTGTCTTGCATATCTTTTGCCAATAGAGCCAGCTTCATCGTAAAAGACATTATGTTTTGCGTTCAAAGTATCATAAATCTCTCTTGAAAGCTTAATAAGCTTCTCATCCTTAATCAAAGGAAATACACCAAATTTAATTGGAGCAAGTTTAGAACTCAGATGTAAAACCACATTATCTCTTTCCAAATCATACTCATAAGCCTCAGATAGAATTGTAAGGATTGCTCTTTCAACACCAAACGAGGGTTCACTAGCAACTAAAGGGATTACTTTTTCCTTTGTCTCCTCATCAAATATCTCAAATTTTGAATTTGACAACCTTGATTGTTGTTCCAAGTCAAAACTCCCCCTATCTGCATTCCCACAAATCTCTTTCCAACCAAAAGAAAACCTATAATCTATATCGAAACAGGATTTTGCATAATGTGCAAGCTCCTCTTTTAAATGCTCCCTAATTCTTAAATTCTCTTTCTTTATTCCATACCTTATATACCACAAATAAACCTCATAAAGCCAATAAAGTTGCCAAGGATTACTTCTATTTAGTATCTCTTTTAACTTTACATTTTTCTCTTTAGTTGATTTATTTTTATCATGAGTTTGCGCTTCTCTTGATAAAAAAAGCACCTCAAAATCCTTAATCCTATCAAAAAAAGGACAATTATCTATTTTTTTAGGATGAACAAAAAATTCTATCTCTATTTGCTCTAACTCTCTTAATCTAAACAAGAAATTTCTTGGCGAAATCTCATTTCTAAAAGCTTTTCCAATCTGCGCAATACCAAAAGGAAGTTTAAGTCTTTGACTATCTAAAACATTTTTAAAATTAATAAAAATAGACTGAGCAGTTTCAGGTCTAAGATAAGAGATAACACCACTTTGACCAGCTCCAACATTTGTAGAAAACATAAGACTATAAGCAACAGCTTTTCCTAAACTCCCCTTACACTTTGGACAAACTATCTTATCTTTTTTTATGATTTCATCCATCTCAGAAGGATTAAGTCCATCAGCATCAATTCCCAAAACCTCTTCAATAAGATTATCCGCTCTAAAACTATTCTTACATTTATCACAACTAACCTGATAATCAAAAAAATTATCAACATGCCCAGATGCTTTCCAAACCTTTGGATGAGTAATAATAGAACCATCAATACCTGTCATAAACTCCTTTCTTCTAACCAAATCATTCCAATAATAATGCTTAATATTATTTTTAAGTTCAACTCCCAATGGTCCCAAATCAAAAAAACCTCCAAGACCGCCATAAATATCAGCAGTTGGAAAAACAAATCCCTTCTTCTTGCAAAAAGATGCAATATCATTAATTGAAATATTACTCATCTCAAATTCACCCATATAAAAATACTATTCATAACAAAATATATAGATTATAAAAAAAAATTTAAAAACTTCGAAAATTTATAATCTTAAAAAGTATAAAAACTATTTACTATTTAGCTTTTCCTATTTTTAAAAGAGTTTCTATTTGTTCAGTATCTAGCTCAAGCTCTTTAATAAGTTCCTTTTTCATATAGTTTCCCTTAGGAGTTTGAGAAGAAAGCACAGCTGATAAATAAGGCAAAAAGTCATAAAGTGCTTCCTTACTTGAACAATGTACCCTTTTTGAAACATCCCAAGAAATCTCTTTTGATTTCGCTCTTTTTTGTTTATAAATCCACATCTTAAGAATTCTACTTGAACGAACATAACTATTAAAACCAACATACTTTTCATCCTTTGAAAGAGCAATACCAACACTTAACTCTGCAAAAACATAAACCAAAAACCTCCAATGTTGTCTTTTAATAATTCTTGAAGAAAAAATATTTGCCCTTGAAAGTGCATCATAGGCTCTATATAAATCTTTTAACTTTTTGTATTCAGTTGGAATATTTTCTTCAAGCCAAAGCAATATTTCATCATAATTCTCCGAAACAAAATCAAACGCTCCTTTAGCGATGTCAAAATTTGTTGTTTTAAAAACCTTAACTAACGCAGTAGATAAGTCCTCTTGAGAATTTCTTGTTGAAATGCTTTGTATAATATTAAGGTTAAGTTTTTCATTCATTGCACTTGCAATTTGAAGATCGTTTACTGCTGCCCTCACATCTCCATTTGCCTGTCTTGCTAAATAACTAAGCGCATCATCTTCATAATCAATTGCCTCTTTTTCACAAATCCCTTTGAGTATTTTTTTAATGTCTGTATAATCAAGCCTTTGAAACTCAATTAGTACACACTTTTTTCTAAGAGTTGAAAGTTTTTGAGAAAATATATCATTCCCAACAATTATTACAGGAATAGATGATTTACCAACAATCGAAGCAAGATAAGGAATAGCACCTCTATCTTTTGTACCTGATATGCCATCAATTTCATCAATTAAAAGTAACCTTTTTTTAAAAAATAAAGAACCCTGATTCATCACACTACAAACCATCTTTGTAAGTGCATCTTTATTTCTCATATCAGATGCATTAAGTTCAACAATATCATAGTTGTATTCCTTCCCAAAAGCATAAACAAAAGAGGTCTTCCCGCTTCCACTTGGACCATAAAGCATAATAGTCTTTTTTCCTTTTTTAAATGATTCAAGTTCTCTTAGAGCTGAATTTATTGCCAAATCTTGACCAACTACCTCCTTAACAGTACTTGGCAAATACTTTACCACAAAACTTTCCCCACTCTCCATAGAAATTAGTTCATATCCTTTTATTTAATAAACTTTCTGATGTTTAAACCACTTGAACTAAACAGCAAAAAAGAAGTTACTCACCACTTGTAATCTCAATTGTATCCTTATCAATCTGAACAACTAGCCCTCTATTTTTCATCCTATTTAAAGCAAAATCAAGAGCTTCTTGAGAATATGTTGTATCATTTAGCTGATCCTTAATAAAAGTTATATTAATAACCCTACCATATTCCTGCCCTAAATCTAAAATTGCCTTAATAAGCTGGCTTATTTCATGATGATTTGGAATAATATGCTCTATTTTTTTAGGATTTGTTGTTTTTTTCTTAACTGAAGAGAAACCCTTTTTTAAACCTGATTTTGAATTTGCACTTTTTGCATTAGAAACAGCAGATTTTTTAGATAAAGTCTTATGCTTAGCCTCTTTTTTCAAGGGCTTTCTCACCTTAGGAGGTCCTTTTTTTCTATTTTTAACCCCTATTTTCACAGTTTTCTTTAACGGTTTTTTGGGTTTCATACATAGCCTTTTGGCAATAATCATTAATAAATGTTTTGGAACATTCACCTCAGAAAGCCAAAGCTTTATTAATAATTAAGAAAACATCAAAAAACATGAATCTTAAAGAAAAATATGAACTAATTACTCAAAGTGAGCCTTACAAAACGTTTTCAAAATCATGTAAAAACGCTTTTTTAAACTATGTATTTTGGATAGAACTTACAAATCTCGAAGAAGAAACAATAATTGAGTTTGGGTTTTTTAATCCAAAAAGCTCAAAAATTAAGGTTTTCTACATAAAAAATAGCGTTGTTTATGAAAAAGAAGAATCGGCACCTCTTTCAACTGAGAACATAAAGCCCCTTTCAATAGAGTCATTATCTTCAAAAACCTCTCATATTCAAAATATTTCAAACAACTACATCTCAGAAAACCTAAAAATTGATAGCCTTAAAACAATGTACCTTTTAGCAACAGATTTAAATGATAACCCAGTTTGGAAGATTACAGCAATCACTAAATCCTTCAAAACAATTCTAATTAATGCCTCCTTAGAAGGAAAAGATTTATCACATTCAGAGATAGAGTTATTTAGATTTGATGACCACTAAAAATCTCACACTAAAATATTTTGTAATTTTTTTAAGAAAAATCCAAAAGATTAAACTGCCTTGAACTATTCTTTCTTCTTATTTTTATAATATCATTCTCTTTTTCATCAGGTCCAATCTTGTTTAGAACACTATCGTCATCTAAAGAGTTAAACTTCTTATCATTATTTCCCTGATTAGTCCCTTTACCTTCGTAATAACTTTCTCCCCTAACTTGTTTAAGAACTGTTTTTGCAACACTTTCCCCAAGGACTAAAGAAAGCCTCGCAAGCCCTGCTTTAGAAATATCATTTATAGTTTTAATGCCCATACCATACAAAGCCCTTGCCCTGCTTTTACCAATATTCTTAACTTTAAGCAAAGGAATTAATTCTTCCTTTGCCCCGTATTTTAGCCTCATCCTTAACTTTGAAATCTCACTAATTGCCTTATGGTATCCAACAATCCTTGCAAACTCCAAAGAACAATACAAAAGCCAATCGCAAATCTCTATCTTAGACCTTAAAATCCCTGGAACAAGATTATATGTTTCTAAAATAAAATCCTCATCCTTCTCTTCAATCCAATCAGTTATCGCAAGTGCAGTTTTTATACTCTCAAGATACTCATTATATTCTAAATCATAATATGATGGCTCCTTTTCCAAAAAGAGCCGTTCATTTTTAATATAAAAATCCTCTAAATCTTCAATTTCAGCACTTCTAACACTCAAAAGAGGTCTTATTTCAAGTGTGTGACATATAAGATGGACCATTCCAAAAGGATTAAAATTATCATCTGACTTTGCTCTCAAAAGCCCTAAAACAACATGATTAGCAGTATAAGGATCAATGTACGTTTCAGCAACTCTTCTTCCAAGAATTGTCGCAACAAATGTTTTATTCAACCCAATAGAGCCACTAGGCCCCCGTTGAACTCCTCCTTTACTTAAACAATCAGCACTAACAAAAATCTCTTTTTCATCAAATTCTTTATCTCGTTTAATTAAATTATCCTCACTAATAGAAACATTCACTTTTTGCTCAACCTTTACCTCTTTAATCATCCCCCAATTCTCCAAGAGTTCTAAAGTCTTTTCTAAAATAATCTCAATCTTATCAAGGTCCCTAAATTGAAAAGCCCAAAAAGTCTTTGAGAAAAAATTCATAAGCTCATTCCTTGAACGTGCATGCCCTAAAACAATCATAGAAAGTACATAGGTTCTTAACACCGGTTCAACAGCAAGCTTTGAATAAATCTCTTCAGGCTCTCCATTTAAGTATCTCTTTAAAATATCTTTTCTTGATTTATCATTTGCAACAACACAAACTGATTCTCCAAAACTATCATACTTTGGCCTACCAGCTCTCCCTGCTTGCTGGAGGTATTCAAGTACTGGAATAAAGGATAAACCCCTTTTTGAGTGTCTTAAAAGGTCCCTAATGATAACCCTGAATGCAGGAAGGTCAAGCCCCGCAGCAAGTGTAGGAGTTGAACAAATCACCTTAATTAATCCCTTTTTAAAATTCTCCTCAATAATATTTCTTTGCTCTGAAACTAGCCCTGAATGATGAAACGCAACACCATTCTTAACACACTCAGAAAGCTTCAAACACTGAACAGTAGGTCTTGAAAGTGAATGCAAAATTTCAACTGATATTCTTAAAAGTGCTTCCTTTTCATCTCTTTTAGGCTTACAAACCCTTAAAATCTCCTGGGCAGAGCTCTCAGCCCTGTTTTTCGTATTAACAAAAATCAAAGCCTGTTTTCCAATTGCGAGCGTATCAGCTACAAGATTGATATAATCCTTATCATCAATAGGATTTAACTCCTTAACCTCTACACATCGTTTCCTTTTTTTTTCTTTCATCTTACAAAAATAACAATATTTTTTCCATTATTTAAATATATTAACCTAATATTTATTGCACATTTAACAGACATCCTTATTAAATAAATACCCCTATAATAAAAAGCTTTATAATTTTAATCCAAAACCAAAGTCTATAATGAATAAAGATACCAACAATCTAGAAGAATGTACCCCTTTAAAAAACTATTCTGATAACATAAAAACCAACTTTCATAACGACTGCTATGTAATAAGATATAGTGAAATTGCACTAAAAGGCAGAAATAGAGATTATTTTGAGAACTTATTAGTCAAAAGGATAAAAGAATCTCTTAACTACAACAACATAAAATTCTCAAAAATTATAAGAATATATGGAAAAATAATACTTTACACTACTTTTGATTCTTCAAACGCTTTAAAAAATGTATTGGGAATCAGCTCATTTTCAAAAGCCATCTCAACTAAAAGTGATATTGAAATAATAAAATCAAAATCCCTTGAAATCTTTTCAAAAATTCATAACGTACAAAAAAAAACATTCAAGGTTTCAACCTCAAGATTTGAAAAGGCATTCCCATTAAAAAGTCCCGAGATATCCAAACTAGTTGGCCAAGCCATATTTGAAAGATTTAATGGAATAAAAGTTGATTTAAAAAATCCGCAAATTACACTTAATCTAGAAATAGGAAACACCCAAACCTTTTATTCAACAGAGAAAATAAAAGGTCCTAATGGTCTTCCAGTAGGATGCTCAGGAAACGCATTAGTCCTGTTCTCAGGTGGGATTGATAGTCCAGTATCAGCGTATCTTGCAATGAAAAGAGGATGTGCTGTTAAATTAATACACTTCTACAACGAAGAGTCACAAAAAATGAAGTATCCTGCAAAAATAATTGCATTACACAACACTCTAAAAAAATTTGACCCCAGAATCAAACTTGAACTAATACCTTTTTTTGATGTAGAAAGAGAAATAATCCAAAAAGTTCCGGCAAAATACAGGATAATAATACTTCGGAGGATGTTTCTGCGTTACATTGATCAATTCTTTAAACTAAAAGCGTGTATAATTACAGGAGATAATCTAGCCCAAGTTGCTTCTCAAACACTTGATAATCTAACAATGGTTTCAAGCATAACAAAAAAACTTATACTAAGACCCTTAATATGTTATGATAAAGATGAGATAGTTAATCTTTCTAAACAAATAGGGACATTTGAAGAATCAATAAAACCATACAATGATTGCTGTAGCCTTTTAGTGTCAAACAGCCCTGAAACCCATGCTAAAATAGAAGAAATAGAGCAAATTGAAAAAGACTTTGATTTCCAAACCCTAAAAAAAGCAAAAGAAAATGCCCAAGAATTTTAATCAATCTGAAATCTCCTTATTTTTCAAAAAAACTACAAGAAAAAATAAATTATTTATAACACACGTTAATTTTTCTCTAAATCTTTTTTTTATATAAAGAAAAGCTATTACCTATTACCTGAATGACAATTGAATCTGTCTTTTGTGATATAATTCTTGCAATCTCATTTAAAGCTTCCTTTGAATCAATAGGAAAGGACTTAAGCAATCTGATCTTAACAATCCTATTCTTCTTTAAAGCATTTCTAATCTCAACTATAAGATTGTCTGATAAACCCTTCTTTCCAATCCTCACATTTGGCTTTAATTCCGTGGCAAGTTTTTTTAACTCATTAATATTTTTCATCTAAAAAAGAAATAACACTACTATTTTTAAATATAGGTTTTTTTTATATATCTCTTGTTTTATTAATAGAAAAGCATACCTCGAGTTTCAACACGAGGACTCGGTACGCTTTTTTGTAATAAAAAACCTCTGCATAAATTCCGAGGTACCTCATGAATCGTCGAAGTTAATCCTTGCATGAATCCGTCCATTCTTACTTTGGCTTGAAAAATCACAGTATGCAAAATGAGCGAGGATTTCATGAAATCAACAACCTCGCTTTAATACAGGCATGCTTTTATATTACCAACATACCTCGCTCTTTAGGGTGAAGTTGTTGATTTTTTATAGTATATTTCACTCAATAATTGTTCCATTATACTCCTTACCTTCAAAAAGCCTATTTAAATTTTCTAAATCCTTTCCTACAATCATAACGTTTATCTTATTTTTCATACATCCCCTTGAAGCAATAGGGTCAAATGGAAAATTATCACCTGGGCGAAACCTATTATCAATCATATTAACATAATCCTTCCAAAAGATACGTTTAAGAGGAATAGCCTCAGGGTCCTTTTTAGGATCATTGCTATAAACATAAGGAATATTTGTAACATTAACGATTCTACTAACATTCTCTGCCAAAGCAAAAGAAAAAGCATCAAAATCAGTAGAGTGACCAAGTTTATGTCCCGCTCCAATTACTATCTTCTTTGATGTTCCCTTCCAACTATTATAATTTATCACAACCTTATCATAACAAAGATTTGTATCAAAAAACTTCATTAACAAAAACCCATTAACCCTAGTAACAAGTGTACCAATCTTAAAACCATCAATTTCTTTAGCGCTTTTTGCCCCCTTTATTGCACCAATATAGTGCCTGCAAATCATTCCTCCACCACACACTATTCTAAACTCATCACCTAAGATAGTTCTCCTTTCAATAAGATTCACAAACTCCAAAATAAAATTTGTATCAATTTTTTCTGGAATAAACGTAGACCCCCCAAGTGAGATAACCCATTTCATAAACATCACCTTTAAAATATCGTATATAAAACTAATTATATATGTTGATCTCAAATACTACTATTTCTCCTTTTTTAATATTTTTCCCTTTTTCCATAGCTATATCTAAAATAAATCCAAATCCTGATAATATGAATCCTGATAATATGAATCCTGATAATATGAATCCTGATA
>DAOSEK010000015.1:0-24313 GCA_035363095.1 Candidatus Woesearchaeota archaeon
ATGTGCTTTTTTTCGAGTACTTGGGAGGAGTCATTTTTCTATCGGAGATACTGTGCTAAACTTCCCTTTTTTAAATAGATTTTTAAATAATATTGGTTTTTTAGGTTCTAATGAAAAAAATTACAAAAACAGCAGTATCTCTTTTCGTACTTATTGTATTAGTGGGCATTCTCTCTTATCTTGTTAGGATGGTTTTTGCAAGAAACCTTTCTATTGAGGAATACGGTCTGTTTTATGCTGTTTTGACATTTCTTTTGTTTTTTGTCCCTTTTAGGGATCTTGGGTTATCTGAGGCAATAGTGTATTTTATAAGCAAATATCTAACAAAAAAAGACCTCCCTAGTGTTAAAGGGGTAATGATACTTGGGGGAGTAATACAATTTTTGATGGGGCTTTTATTTGTAAGCATATTCTATCTTTTGAGAAACTTTTTAGCAATCAATTATTTTAAAAATCCAGTATCTGAAACAATTTTAGTGATTCTTTTGGTGTATTATTCTTTTCACTCAATACTGCCTGCTATTTCTTATATTTTTTTGGCGCATGAGAAGCTTGTAAAATTCAAGCTATCTGATTTGTTCAATTATGGATTTATACTTGTTTTTTCTTTGGTTTTGTTTAATACTTTAGAAAATAAAGCCTTAGCACCTGCATATTCTTATCTTTTAGGGCAGATTGTTGCGGTTGTTATGTTTGTTATTTTTTTATTTATTGATTTTAAGTGGCTGTTTAAAGAAAGTGCCAAGGTTTCAAAATCCCTTGTAAAGGAGATGTTTATCTATTCCTTGCCTATAATGTTTTCTACTGCGGGAATGGTTGTTTTAAGTTACTCCGATATTATACTTCTTACTCTACTTAAAGGAACAGAAGTTGTAGGGCTTTACAGCGTTGCTTACCCTTCAATAAATGTGATCTTATTATTCATCCTGCCTTTAGCTTCAATCCTTTTTCCAAGGATATCAAAGCTCCATCATATTGGAGATAAGAATGGAATTACAAGAATTGTTTATTATATTTATAACTATTTTTTGATGCTTTGTCTTCCTTTGGGACTTATGTTTTTCTTTTATTCAGACATAATTATAACCACTCTTTTTGGTGCTAAATATATCCTTGCAACAAATGCTTTAAGAGTGTTTTCTATCGCCTTTGTATTTATGGCCTTAAGGGAGTTTAACTTTGCCATAATTGCAGGTATTGGAAAGCCTAAGGAACGCTCAAAGATACTATACATTGGTGTCGGGGCAAATATTCTTTTAGACCTGTTGCTTATTCCTTTATATGGGGCAACAGGAGCTGCCTTGGGAACAGGTATTTGCTGTGTTTTAATGGCAATTTTAAGCTCAAAGATTATTTTGAAAGACTATAAAGCCAAAATAGACTATTTACTTCAGGCAAGGATTGTTCTTTCAAGCATAGCTTTTAGCGGGGTAATATTTTTAGCTAAATATTTAATTAGTTTTTCAAATCCTATATTCGAAGCTATTTTGGTTCTTTTTATATCTATTTTGAGCTATGTTGGATGTCTCTTTCTTTTTAATGCGCTAAATAAAGAAAAGATGATTATAATAAAAAATATCTTTTTTTAGAAATTATTCTAGTTTTAACCTCACTTTTCAAAAAGTTTAAAAAAGACTTCATAATTCTATGTCTTAGTAGGAAGCTGTGGAATTGCCGAGGTCACATACAAAGACTCCTTTGCAGTCGTCTTGTCGCGACCTCTAAAAATGCTTTGGAAAGATTTAAGATAAATAGAACGTATGTATAACATTATTTGCCGAGGTCGCATACAAAGACTCCTTTGCAGTCGTCTTGTCGCGACCTCTTAATTTGCATTAGACATAGTAGTTAGAGTTGTTTTGTTTTAAATGGAATTAATAAGCCGAGGTCGCATAGCCTGGCCATTGCGGAGGATTGCTAATCCTCTGTCCGCAAGGGCACCAGGGTTCAAATCCCTGCCTCGGCGTTTTTTTTTCGAATCATTATAGTGTAAGGATTATCATTAATCTAACTTAATACTGATTACAATTCCCAAATAAATATAAATATCGTACTTTCTGCCTATGTTTATTTTGGAAGAAAGTGAAGCTCAAATGTTAATTAAGGCTAAAAAGGATTTAAAAATTTTAGTAGTAGTTCCAAGATATAATGTTACAAATTCTATCAGTTACGAGTATATGTTTCCCTTAGGACTTTCCTACATCACGGCTGCTATTAAGAAGGCAGGGTTTAATCCAGAAGGTTTAAATTTAAATCATTATAATGGAAGTATTGAAAATGTTCTTAACAAGAAATTGTCGCAAAACAAATATGACATTGTTTGCACGGGAGGCAATGCTTTGAATTATCTTGTATTAAAAAAAATAACAGATGTAGTTAAACTTCACTATTCTAAACCAATATACATAATGGGTGGGCCAATTATCACAAGCGAGCCAGACCTTTTATTTCCAGACTTCAGGCCAGATTTTGCAGTATTGGGTGAAGGAGAAGTTACAATTGTAAGACTTCTAGAGCAAATTTTAGAAAATATTAATAAGCCACAAAATGAGATTTTTGCAAATGTTGAAGGAATAATGTACTTGAAAAATGGATCCTTGATGAAGAACCCACAAATAAAACAGATTGAAAATATTGATACAATAGAATTTCCAGAGATGGATGTTTTAGGATATGAAGAATTTTTAAACAGCCAAACTTCAAATTTCTCATATACTCATAATATTTTTGATTATCCCAGAATTTATCCCATCTTAGGTAGCAGATCATGTCCATACCACTGTACTTTTTGTTATCATGACACTTTTTATAGGAGAAGATCTCTGGATAATATTTTTTCCGAGATAAAGTACGCTGTGTTAAAATATAAAATTAATGTTTTGATGATTTTAGATGACTGTTTTGCAATAGACCACAAAAGAGTTAACGAGTTTTGTGATAGATTAAAGGATTTCCGTGAAAATCTGGATTGGGATCTAAAATGGACATGCCAATTAACAGTACATTCTGCGGAAAAGCAACTACTCAAGAAAATGAAGGAGAGTGGCTGTGAAGCCATTAGTTATGGATTTGAAAGTTATAGCCCTATCGTTCTGAAAAGTATGAGAAAACCCATAACTCCACAACAGATCGATAGTGCTTTAAAAAATACCTTCGATGCTCATATCTCAGTTCAGGGAAATTTTATTTTTTGCGACATTGCTGAAACCAAGGAAACAGCGTACAAAACTCTTGATTATTGGAGAGAGAATTGTAAAGGACAAGTGGGTTTAGCATTTATTCAACCGTACCCGGGAAGTGAAATATGGAATTATTGTTTTGAAAATGGTATCATCAAAGACAAGATGCTTTTTATAAAAGAAAAACTCGCGCCCAACATTCCTTTTTGGATAAATATGACAAAATTTATGACTGATTATGAGACTCATAAATTAAAAAAGGATATTTTGAAATCGCAGGCACAATTCTGTCAATTTGTTGTTCCGAAAAAGCTAAAGAAAAATAAAAAAAATATATGCGAAATAACTGTAACATGTCCACATTGTGGGCAAGATGTAACATACAAGAATTTTAGAATCAATTTTCTGTATATATTCTTTTACGCCATTGGAAAACCTGTGATTTGCAGAAATTGTAATATGCGATTTTTTATTACTAGCAAAATAGAAAGATTTGCTTACAAACACTATCATCAAGTTAGGGCATTAAGAGATTTTTTGGAGATTCTCAAATTCAAACTAAAAACCAAATCATGATATGTGTAATCCCAAAATAATATGATTGATTACAACTAAGTCTTTGTTTTTAGAATATGTAACTTCATTTTTAACAACGATACTTTTATAAACTATAATTTTTACTTTAAACAAGTCTCAATGTACTTTATAATGAAAGAATTATTTTTTGATGACGGGAGATTTCATGAAAAAACTTTTTATTTATGGATTCAAACTTGATTTTATGTTTTCTAAGATAAAAGAAGCCCTCTCAGAAAAGTATACGTTAAACTTTTATAGTGGGTATAATAAGATCAAATATGTTGGCATTAATAACGGTAGTGAAAAAATTTATAACCTATTTTTAAAATTAACGGTTGCGTTGGTCTCAACTTTTGTTGTAGCTACAAAAATAATCATTTTTAGACCTGATTACTTGATGCTGTGTAGTTCAAAACCCAGTCTGATTGGTCCGCTTATTATGTTATTTAAGCGAACAACAAAGATTATCTATTTTCCATATGATGTTATGTGCTTGAATTTTGATTGTTATAAACAGAATCCTTTTTATGACCGTTTTTGGGAACGATACTGCTACAAACACTGTAAAGGAATCATATTTAAGGGTACTGAGGCTGAAGAGGTGAAAAAAATATTCGATATCTCATCTAAGCCCATATTTAAGATTAATTTAGTATCTTTGAGAAACTGTCAGGATATTAAAATAAAAAACGGAGAAGATGTAAAAGTATGTTATGTTTGTAGTACTTTAACACCTGTTGGAAATCCTGATTATTTGGATGATATGACTATCATACGTTTTTTTCTAGATAAAGAAATATCCCTTGAGGTTTATACGCACCAAAAATACTTAAAAGAATTTAGTAGTTTTTTCAAACACAAAAACTTTAAGTTTAATAAATTCGTAGACAATAAAATATTGATAAAGGAGCTATCAAAATTTGATTATGGAATACATATCTCTTACAAACTAAAGACCGCAAAATTAAGTGATAAAATGTTTCAAACAACTATGGGCAACAGAGAGTATGATTACCTTGAAGCGGGCATTCCCATAATTGTGAGCGATGATGGAGGAATCTCTCATTTTGTTTCAAAGAATAATGTTGGTTTGACCTTGAGCTTAACTCAACTGCAGAGTCTAGATAAAAAAATTTTAAAATCGAAAAGAAATTCCTTTAAAGAAAATATATTAGCTGCTAGAGAAAAATATGCATTTGAAAATCAAATATCCGAGTTTAATGAATTCATTAAAAAACTTTAGAATAGGTGCTAAAAATTGGAAAAAGCTAATTTTAATTTAGATAAACACAAATTAATATACCACCCAAATGAAGTCGCAAAGTTTCTCAACGGAGAAATATTTGCGCCCATTTATGTAGAAATGGGCCCAATCAATAGTTGCAACCATCATTGTATTTTTTGCGCACTTGATTACCTTAATTTACCTAAGACGCTAATTAAAAAAGAGATAATGATCTCGACGCTTAAAAATATGGCTAATTTTGGGGTTAAAGCCGTAATGTTTGCGGGTGAGGGTGAGCCATTGCTCCACCCTGAAATATCAGATATAATTAATAGCGCAAAGGCATTTGGTCTTGATGTTGCCGTTACAACCAACGGTATTCTAATGAGTCCCTCGCTTGCTGATAAATCACTAAAGAATCTTACATGGATAAAATTTAGTGTAGATGCCGGAACAAAAAAAACGTACGCTAAAATCCACGGCACTAAAGAACAGGATTTTGAGATTTTACTAAATAACATAAAATATTGTATAGAACTTCGAAATAAGCAAGATTTTGAAACAACGATAGGTACTCAGATTTTAATAATTGATGAAAGTATTGCTGAGGTGGAGACGCTCATCCAACTTTTTTCGGAAATCAATCCTGATTACCTTGTATTAAAGCCATATTCACAACATCCCGATAGCATAAATAAGCAAACCTTTGATTGGGAAAAATATGATTGCTTATTAAAGGAACTTGCAACAAAATACTCAAAGCCGGGTTTCCAGGTAATATACCGGGAATTAGCATTTAACAGAGTTGAGGGCAAAGTAGATTTTAATGTTTGTAGGGGAGTTCACTTTTTTACGTTGATTGATGCATATGGAAATGTTATTCCTTGTAATATCTTTTATCAAAAACCTGATTTTTATTATGGAAATATAAACGAAAACACTTTTGAAGAAATTTGGAAAAGCGAAAAGCGACAAGAGGTTTTAAAAAAGCTAAAAGAAATGGGATGCAAGAACTGTAGAAAAGGCTGTAGGCTAACATTTATAAATAAATATCTTGATGAACTTGTCGAAAAGAAGATGAAACATGTTAACTTTATATAATCTCAGTAGCAGGGAGTGATAAAAGATGAAAGCAATAGTAACTGGCGGAGCGGGGTTTATAGGTAGCCACGTTGTTGAATTATTGTTATCTAAAGGATTCGAGGTTTTAGCGATCGATGACTTTTCAAACGGCCAAATTGATAACGTGGAGCTTTTCAAATCAAATCCTAATTATAAATTCTATAAAATCGACATTTCTAAACCTTTTGATGATACCTTGTTTAATGGTGTTACATACGTATTTCACTTGGCAGCCCTTGCTGATATAGTGCCTTCTATCGAACAGCCAATTAAATACCATGATGCTAATGTTAGTGGAACGATAAGAGTACTTGAAGCTTCAAGAAAGTATAGTATTAAAAAGCTAGTATATAGTGCATCCTCTTCTTGTTATGGAATCCCCGATGTATATCCCACGCCTGAAACTGCAGAAATCAGACCGATGTATCCTTATGCGCTTACAAAATATATTGCGGAGCAATATTGTTTGTTTTGGTGTAAGCTCTATAAATTGCCCGTTGTTTCTTTGAGGTATTTTAATGTATATGGTACAAGAGCGAGAACTAATAATACTTACGGAGCGGTTTTTAAGGTTTTTTTAAAGCAGAAGCTTGAGAATAAGCCTTTAACAATAGTTGGAGATGGCAATCAGACAAGAGATTTTGTCTATGTTACTGATGTTGCTATGGCAAATCTTATCGCTGCACAATCCGAAATTTCAGGTGAGATTTTTAATATAGGAACTGGCATACCTAATTCTGTTAACTATCTTGCACAATTAATCGGTGGCGAAACAGTAAACATTCCAAAAAGACCAGGGGAGCCAGATTCAACTCACGCGGATATCTCAAAGGCAAAAAAACTTTTACATTGGGAATCTACTGTATCCTTTGAAGAGGGCGTTAAAACTATGCTTGAAAATATTGATTATTGGAAGGACGCTCCCCTTTGGACACCCAAAGATATTGATGAAGCAACCAAATCCTGGTTTAAGTACCTAAAAAAATGAAAGCTGTAATCTTGTGTAGTGGTCATGGTATAGTGTCACCAAATGAAGTTAGGCTTGTTCCGAAAGCGCTTATGAGTATTGACAATGAGCCCATGATATATATTTTAATGAAACATTTTTACTTTTACGGTGTTAAAGATTTTATACTTTCAACTGATTCAAAAGGTCTTGAAATAAAAAAGAGGTTGTATAATGATACTTTTTCTGATTCTATAAAACGGAATTTATCTAAGTGGAAAATAGATTTCTTTGATTCAGGGGACAATGTTAAGACTGGTGCGAGAATTTTTAAAATAAAGCACTTAGTAAGCAAAGAAGACTTTTTAGTGTCATATGTTGATACCCTTGCGGACATTAATATTTCAGAACTATTGGCATTTCATAGAACCAAGGGTTGTATTCTTACGATGAGCGGTGTACACCCTACATCTCGCTTAGGCGTTATTTCGCATAAGGATGGATACGTTACTGGTTATGATACAGACACTAAGAGTCACAGTACAATAAAAGGCGGTTTTTTTGTTTGCAAACCTGAAATATTTGATTATTTAAGTAATGATTGTAATTGTGCTTTGGAAGAAGAACCGTTACAGAAGCTTATCAAAGAAAATCAAGTTGCATTATTTGATCACCTTGGTTTTTGGAAGCATATAGACTATTTTAAAGACTTAGACGATTTGAAAAAAATGAATCACGATGAAAATCCTAGTTGGAAAATTCAGTAAAGTTTTAGTTTTATTCAAATAAAATTAACTAATCAAATGGAAAACAAATCAAAAATATTGATTTTGAATAAAAATGATAATGTGGGGGTTGCGTTATCACCCGTTAAAAAGGGAGATGAAATAGTTCTTTCTTCTATAAAAAAGAATATTGCTGTTAAAGAAGATATTAATCCTGGATTTAAGATATGTATTAAGGATGTTCCCCAAGGAGAAGATATATTTAAGTATGGTCATGTGATAGGAATAGCTAAGACTGCTATTCATGAAGGAGAAAAAGTTCATGTACATAATCTTGAGAGCAGAATGGCACTTAAAAATGGGAAAATATAACTTATGTGGTTATAAGCGTGGGGGAACCTTTGGTATCAGAAATCATATTATTGCACTATCTACTGTTTGTTGTTCAAACTTTTTTGCTCAGAAAGCTCATGAGTTTTTCGAAGATGTAATTCCAATTACTCATCAACATGGGTGTGATCACATCGGCAAGGATAGGGAACAAGTATTAAGGACTTTATCGGGTACTTGTAATAATCCCAATGTTGCGGGCGTTCTTTTAATAGGGTTAGGGTGTGAAAATATTACTGTTCAAGATGTTTTTGAACGAATAAAATCTGAAGATAAGATAATTAAGAAAATAGTGGTACAAGATGTCGGTAAAAAAGAAAAAATTTACAAATTAATGAAGCAGTACATACTTGAAATTAAAAGGTATGTTCAATCACTAGAGAAAGTCAAATTTGACATATCTGAGCTTAAAGTAGGACTGGAGTGTGGCGGTTCAGACCCTTTCTCAGGGATAACTGGAAATCCTTCTGTTGGGAGAGTTAGCGATATGCTTGTTAGATCAGGGGCAACAACAATTCTTTCTGAGATCCCTGAGTTGATAGGTGCTAAAAAGGCATTAAAAAAGAATATTTATGACCCTAAAATTGAAAAAAAACTATTTTCCAAAATAGATGAATATGTTGAATTTGCTAAATCTTTAGGATGCGATCTACTTGGTGTCAATCCCACCCCTGGAAACATTATGTCTGGTATTAGTTCTATAGAGGAAAAGTCTTTGGGGTGTATGGCTAAAGCGGGTTCTTCAGTAATAAATGAATACTTAGATTATGCGCAAAGTCCTAAGTCTAAAGGATTGGTTGTTATGAATACGCCAGGCAATGATGCTGAATCGGTTACTGGCATGGTTGCAGGTGGTGCCCAGATCATACTTTTTACAACTGGATTAGGCACTCCTTTAGGCAACCCGGTTGCACCAGTGATTAAGATTTCTACAAATACAAAAACTTTTAATAAGATGAAGGATTTCTTAGATATAGATGCGGGGCAGATTATTAACGGTAAGAGCTTAGAAGAATTTTCCCAAGAATTATTCGATTTAATGTTGGATGTTTGCAACGGGAAAATGACTCTTTCGGAAATAAATCGAAATTATGAGTTTTCGATAAATCGAATAGGTCCTACTTTTTAAACGACTGATTATTATGGAAAAAGTGATAGAAGTTATGAAGAGGGCTGTTCTTAAGGCGGCTAAATCGATAGAGGACTCAAAGCAGGAGATGCTTTGGAGACAAAAGGAGAGTAAAGAGTATGTTACCAATTGCGATATCGCCTCTGAAAATGCAATAATCGAGGTTCTTAAGGAAGAATATCCTGACTCTTCGATATACTCCGAAGAAGTTGGTACAATTACCGGAAAAGAAGAGATGCTTTGGGTTATAGACCCTATAGATGGAACCCATAATTTCATTCATAACTTACCTTTTTATGCAATTTCTATAGGCCTATATCGCTCTGGGAAACCTTACGCAGGTTTGATATATGCTCCAGAGTTTGAAGCTTGTTTTTCTGCTCTAAAAGGAAGTGGTGCTTTCCTTAATGATCGTAGGATCACTGTATCCAATATAGAAAAACTGAGCAGGTCAATGGTTGCTTACGACAATCAATTTCATAAACATCCTTTTATGTTGCCAAATTTGGCTGTACTTCAGGAAAAATGCTTTACCGTAAGAATATTTGGGTCTGCGGCAATAGATTTATGTAATATCTCTCGTGGCTTCATAGATGCCAGAATATTTCACAAAACTAAAATATTTGATTTCGCCGCGGGTGTTACAATTGTTACGGAAGCAGGTGGCAAGGTTACGAACTTCAGGGGTCAGGAAATTAACATTAATACAACGGATATTATAGCTTCAAATGGTAAAATTCATGAAGAGTTGGTTAAGGCGTTAAAAATATAGTTTGTGTTATGAAAAAGTTTAATTAGCCTTAGTTAGTGACAATTTGCATTTATGATGGGGGAATAAAAGATGAGACCATTAATCGCAATAACGATGGGAGACCCTGCTGGGATAGGATCTGAATTGTGTGTAAAAGTACTTTCTGATGAAAAGGTTTACAAACGTTGTAGGCCTCTTGTTGTTGGAGATGCTAATTGCATTAAAGATGCTCTAAAATTTACTCACCTCGATAATTTAGTAACTAACATAGTCGATAATGCAAAAGATGGAAAATATACCTTTGGAAACATAGATGTGTTGGATTTGGACAATGTAGATTTAAAGGAATTAGAATATGGAAAGGTTTCTGCAATGTGTGGAAAGGCTGCAGGTGAGTACATTAAGAAGGTCATCGATCTGGCAATGGGACACGAAGTAGATGCGACCGTAACAAATCCAATACATAAAGAATCTTTTAAGCTAGGTGGATGGGGCAAAAAATATCCAGGTCATACCGAAATGTATGCTGATTTAACAAATACAAAAAGTTACTCTATGATGCTTGCTTTAGGAGATTTTAGAGTTGTTCACGTTACAACACATGTGTCTTTAAGGAACGCGTGTGACCTTATTAAAAAGGAAAGAGTTTTAAATGTTATAAAAATAGCATATAGTGCTTGCAAGGATTTGGGGATAGAAAATCCAAAGATTGGTGTTGCTGCACTGAATCCTCATGCAGGAGATGGGGGAATCTTTGGAAATGAAGAAGAAGAAGAGATTTTGCCCGCTATTGATGAAGCGAAAAGGTTGGGTTATTTGGTTGAAGGACCTGTTCCTGCAGACACAATATTCTCAAAAGCAAAAGGCGGATGGTATGACATAGCTGTTGCAATGTACCACGATCAAGGACATATTCCTATGAAACTCTCAGGCTTTGTTTGGGATGAAAATACAAAAAAATGGAGTAGTGTTGCTGGGGTTAACATTACTTTAGGTCTTCCAATAATAAGAGTTTCAGTAGACCATGGGACTGCTTTTGGTAAAGCCGGTAAAGGAACAGCAAATATAGAAAGTCTCTACGAAGCAGTAATGTTAGCTTCTGATATCTCAGATGCCAGATATTTAAGAGGCCAGTAATATTTTTATATTTTCATAAAAATTTTGAATAAAAAGTTTTGGGTGGTCGGGGGATATGTATGAAATTATCAGATTATGTCGCTGACTTTTTAGAAAGTCACAATGTACGTGATGTTTTTGGAATAACTGGTGGTGCGATTGTGCACGTTTTTGATTCGATCGCTAAGAACCCAAAAATAAGATACATTTGCACGGAACATGAACAGGCCGCGGCAATGGCGGCTGATGCTTATTCGCGTATTTCTAGAAACATTGGTGTTGCAATAGCTACTAGTGGACCAGGTGCGACAAATCTAGTTACTGGCGTATGCTGTTCCTATTTTGATTCTATACCTTTACTTTTAATAACTGGTCAAGTCCCTAGATCGCAATTAAAAAAGGATTCAAAATCTAGACAAATCGGATTTCAGGAAACAGATATTGTTTCAATGTTTAGTAATATAACCAAATATTCTGTTTTAGTTGAATCCCCTGAAAGAATAAGATATGAATTGGAAAAAGCATTTTTTTTGGCTAGAAGTGGCAGACCAGGTCCTGTTCTTTTAGATATCCCTGACGATGTTCAACGGGCAGAAGTTGATCCTCACAAATTACAAGGATTTGTAGAGGAGCCGGAGATGGTAGATGAAGTAAAGCTTGTTAAGGATGTAGAGAGGGTCATAAATCTTCTTGAAACTTCAGAGAGGCCGGTTGTTATACTGGGAAACGGAATAAAACTTGCTCAGTGTGAAGAAAAGGCTATAAATTTAATAGAAAAATTGGGAACTCCTGTTGCCTTGACTTGGGCAACAAAAGATTTGCTCCCTTTTAATCATCCTCAAGTAATAGAAGGTTTTGGAGTTTCTTCAGAAAGAGCGGGCAACTTTGTGGTTCAGAACTCGGATTTAATAATTTCTTTTGGTTCAAGACTAGACACTCACGAAACTGGAAACAATCAATCAACCTTTGCAAGAGGTGCGAAAAAAGTAATTATTGATATTGATGATTCTGAGCTAAAAAAATTCAAAGAACGGGGAATGAAAGATATATATTTAATAAACTCGGATGTACGTCTCTTTTTACAGGCTCTGCTACAAAAACAAATTAGTATGAAAGATATGTCAAAATGGTTCGTTTTTATCAATAATTTAAAAGAAAAGTATCCAATATGCCCTAGTGAATACTTAGAACAAAAAGAGTATGTCAATCCTTATGTTTTCATGGCAGAATTGTCAGAACAGTCAAAAGAAAACGACATTATAATTACTGATGCGGGTGCTAATCTTACCTGGACGATGCAAGGATACAGAGTAAAAAAAGGTCAAACTCTTTTTTCAGCTTTTAATCATTCACCAATGGGTTACGCTTTACCTGCAAGTATAGGGGCAGTTTTTGCTAGTAGAAAAGACATAATTTGTATCATTGGGGACGGAGGCATCCAGATGAATATTCAAGAGTTGGCTACCTTAGCTTATCATAAATTACCAATAAAGATTTTTTTGTTTAATAATAGTGGATATGGCATAATTCAACAGACACAAGATACTTGGTTGAATTCAAGATATGTTGCATCAAACCCTGATAGTTCAGTAGCCATTCCTGATTTAGAGAGAATTGCCCAGGCCTACGGAATAACAACAATAAGAATCAATAATCACTCTGAGATGAAAGATGGAATAAAATATGTATTAGGATATAAGGGGCCAATTCTTTGCAATGTCAGTATTGAGCAACATCAAAAAATAATACCTAAACTTGAATTTGGCAGGCCTCTCGAAGATTCATCACCTCTTTTAGATAGAAAAGAGTTCAACGAAAATATGATAATTGACAAGTAGATGTGTTTTGGAATGACTAAAATTTTAGTATTTGGATCAAATGGTCTAGTGGGTTCTAATATTCTAAAATACTTTTCAAAAAAAGGAAAATATGAACTGTACAGTGCTTATTTTTCTCATCCAACAAATTTTAGTTTTTGTAAAAATATTAGTATTGATGTCACAGATATTAATGCGGTAATGTCACTGAAATCAATAAGTCCTGATATAATCATAAATTGTGCAGGAATAACTCAAATTTCCTTTTGTGAAGAACATCCCGAAATCGCGCGCGAAGTCAATGTTAATGGTGCCAAAAATATAGCTTTACTATCCAAAGTTTGCACCAGTAAACTAGTTTATATGTCAAGTGATGTTGTGTATGGTGGCTTAAATAAGAGGTACAATGAAACGGACAGCCCTTCGCCTTTAAATGTGTATGGTTTAACAAAATTAGAAGGCGAAAATATTTCTTTAAAAGTAAATTCAGAAACACTCGTTTTAAGAAACAATGTGTTGTTTGGAAGGAATATTTTTCCCAATCGACCCAGTTTTGTAGAATCTATTTTAACAGCATTGAATGCAAATAAAAGTTATAATGCCTTTGCCGATGCAATTTTTTGTCCTTTATATATTCAAACAATGTCAGAATATTTATTAAAATTATTAGAACAGAAACAGTCAGGAATTTTTAACATGTGTTGCTCAGAATCCCTGAGTAAATATGAATTTGCCAGGTTGATTGCGCTCGAATTTGGCAAAGACGCAGAATTAATTTTGCCAGCATCACTTGATTCTGTATCTAAAGATGTCAATATGTCAAAGATTCTATCGATAAACAACGAAAAATTGCTTTTAGCGTTAGGGATAGAGTCAACAATACCTATAAAAGATATGATAAAGCTTTTCAAAAAAGAGGTAGATGCCGAAAATGGGAAAAATTCTTAATATAATAACTCCAGTTCATACTTCCACGAAAAGAGACTACATTGGTCGTATGATTGATGAGAAAATAAAAGCTATGAAAGTCGCTAGAAAATTTGATTTTGAGTTTTGGGATGGTGATAGGAAATTTGGATATGGGGGTTATTACTACGATGGGAGACAGGAAAAAATAGCTCAAAAACTTATAGAAACCTATGGGTTAAAAGAAGACGCAAGAATATTAGATGTAGGATGTGGCAAGGGATTTTTGCTTTATGAATTTAAAAAATTATTGCCAAAATGCTTAGTTAAAGGATTCGATATTTCTGAATATGCAATATCCCATGCTAAAGAAGAAATCAAAGAGTCATTATTTGTCCACGATGCTAAGAATGATCTTCCTTTTAAATCAAATGAATTTGATTTGGTTGTCTCCATAAATACTTTGCATAATCTTAAGATATATGACTTGAAAAATTCTCTTAAGGAAGTTGAAAGGGTGGGGAATAAAAAATATATTGTTGTTGAAAGTTTTAGGAACGAAGAAGAACAATTTAATCTGCAGTGTTGGGCATTGACAGGGAGTTGTGTTTTTACACCTGAAGAATGGGAATTCATTTTCTCTGAATTTGGTTATACTGGTGATTATGAATTTATATTTTTTGAATAAATGTGCGTGATATCATGGCGTTTAAATATACAAAAATGAAAATTTTTCATTACATAGACAAATTGAATTCCTTACCTTTATCTAATAAATCTATACTTCCTCCGATTCATATTAGAATAAAACCTACTAATTTTTGCAACCACTCTTGTAGCTACTGTGCTTATAGAAATAATAATTTACAATTAGGTCTAAATATGGAAGAAAGAGATTTTATTCCAAAAATGAGACTTAATGAGATTATTGAAGATCTAATAGAAATGAGAGTCAAAGCTGTTACTTTTAGTGGGGGGGGAGAACCCTTTTGTTACCCTTTTTTAACACAAGCTATAGAACTGTTAGCAAAATCCCAAATAAAATTTGCATCCTTAACTAATGGTTCTCTTGTAATTGGAAAAAATGCTGAACTTTTTGCTAAATATGGCTCTTGGCTCAGAGTCTCAATAGATGGCTGGGATGAAGAAAGTTATTCAAAATTCCGATCTGTCCCATTTGGCGAGTTTTCGAAGGTTATGAAAAACATGGAACACTTCAAAAAATTAAATGGTGACTGTCATTTAGGTGTTTCTATAATTGTAGGAAAAGAAAATGCAGAACACATCTTTGATTTATCGATGAAACTCAAAAAAATAGGAGTTGATAGCATAAAAATATCACCTAGAATAATAAGTAATTCTGGGGTTGAAAATAATATATATCATGAGCCTATTTTTGAGAAAGTAAAATCTCAAATATCTCTCTTAAAAAAAGAGTGTTCTAGTGATTTTGAGGTTTATGATTCATTCCATTTACAGCTAGAAACGTTCGAAAAAAATTACACCTGGTGTCCCTACCATCAAATTTTAGCAGTTATTGGAGCAGACCTAAACATTTATCCTTGTCAGGATAAAGCATATAATCTTGAAACTGGCTTGATTGGAACCATAAAAAATAAGCGTTTTAAGGATTTTTGGTTTTCAGACAAAAATAATTTTTTTAAGATTAACCCTTCTTTAGTTTGTAATCATCATTGTGTTGCAAACGAAAAAAATAAGATGATTATAGAGTATCTAGATGCTGATAAGGAACACTTGGAGTTTGTTTAAAATGATGAAAATTCTAATGATTGTTCCTAAATATTGTATTGAAGAGACAAAATTTTATGGATATCCTTTTCCTGTTGGAATTGGATATATAGTCTCTGTAGTGAAGAAATCTAACTTTGATTTACATTCAATTAATTTGAATCATTTTGATAAAAAAGTGGAAACCGTAATTTCTGATGAGCTTGATAGAAATAAGTATGATGTAGTGATGACTGGAAATAATTCCATGGGATATAAAATAACCAAGCGCATTATAGAAGTGGTCAAAAATCATAAAACTGCTCCTATTTTCATATTAGGAGGCGCAATCATTACCACTGAACCAGAGTTTCTATTTGAAGATTTGAAGCCAGATATTGGGGTTATTGGAGAAGGAGAAGAAACTGTTGTGGAGGTTCTCAAGGAGTTGGAAAAAGGAAATAGATACAATCTACACAATATTAAGGGAATTATTTTCAGGGAAAAAGAAACAAACAAAATTTTTAAAACCGAACCACGGCAGGTCATACAGAATATAGACCTTATTCCTTTTCCAGATTTTGAGGAGCTAGGATATCTGGAATTTCTGGAAAATCTTAATTCTAGCACTGATTTTTGTAGTAATCCGTTTGACTCTCCAAAAGTATATTGTATTTCTTGTAGCAGGTCTTGCCCTTTTCAATGTACCTTTTGTTATCATGATAATTCATATAGACAGCGTTCTTTAGATAATATCTTTCAAGAGCTTGAAATGGCTGTTAAAAAATATAAAATCAACTCAATAAGAACATATGATGATTGTTTTTCAATAAACAAAGAACGTTTGATAGAGTTCTGTAATAGAATGATTGAATTAAAAAGTAAAATTGATTGGGAATTAAAATGGAGTTGCCAGATGACCGTTCATTCTGCTGAGCTTGAGACCCTTAAATTGATGAAAGAAGCGGGTTGTAATGTTATTGGATTTGGATTTGAAAGTTATAGCCCAGCTGTGTTAAAAAGTATGAAAAAACCAATAACTCCAAAGATGATTGATACTGCACTAAAAAATACAATTCAAGCAAAAATAGCCTTAGGAGCAAATTTTATCTTTGGAGATGTTGCTGAAACTAAAGAAACCGCTAAAGAAACTTTGGATTATTGGATAAAAGAATGCAAAGGGCAAGTAGGACTTTCTTTCATACAGCCCTATACTGGAAGTGCAATCTATTACCATTGTATAAACAAAGGAATCATAAAAGATAAATTAGATTTTGTGAGAAACAAGATGACGACCGGAATTGCAATGTGGTATAATATGACTGACAATATGACTGATTTTGAGATTAAGAGGCTTAAAAAGGATGTTTTAGACTACCAAGCAAAGGGGTGTTATTTTGTTTCACCAATACGTATCGTTAAAGAAAAAAAGCCCAATACTTATAAGGTAACAGTACGATGTCCCTTTTGCAAACAAGCAATTACATATAGGAATTTTAGAATTGATTTTAAGTATTTCTTTTTCTATGGAATAGGGTCTGCAACGGTTTGTAGGAACTGTAATATGAGATTTTTCATCGTAAGCAAAATTGAAAAATGGGCATATAAGCACTATTCGCTTGTGAGAGGCTTGAGAGATTTCTTAGAAGAAATAAAGATAAAGTTTAAAAGTTTTTTATTGTTACGCTAGAGCAAAAAAATCATAGATTCATAAATGGATATATTTTTTCATTTAAACAAGGTTGATTTCTTTGATTGTTCTTGCGATATAAGAAGTAATCAAATGATCTAAAATCATGTGTATATCCTCTACTGGCCCATACTCTCCCTTATCTGTAAATAACACCAAAGAGTGATCTGAAAGATCCTTTAACTTGCCCCCATCAAAGCCTAAAAGGCTTATAGTTTTTGCTCCCACTTTATTTGCATAAAGTACTGCATTAATCAGATTTTTTGAGTTGCCCGAAGCTGAAATACAAACAACAACATCATCCTTATTCAAAAGATTCTCAAGCTGTTTAGAGAATACAAAGTCATAACCATCATCATTTGCATATGCAGTAAATGTTGCAAGGTTATCCGCTAAAGATATTGCCTTATAATCTCTATGCCCTAAATCCTTTGTAGCTTTGCTTAAGTCGCATGCAAAATGAGAAGCTGTTGCAGCACTTCCCCCATTCCCTAAAAAATACACGGTTTTTCCATTTTTTTCAGTTTCAATAAAAACATGGATAATTTCAGCTAATTTTTGATAGTCGATAGTATCCAAAAGATAGGACACATAATCGCAATATTTTTTTGAGAAATCTATTGCGTTATTGCATTTTATATATATGTCATTAAGATTAAGATTCCTATATTGGGCCAATGTCCCTGTTCCGGAATTTTTGGCAGCAACACAATTAAGTGCATAGTTTTTTACAATCTGGTTTTCAATAAACTGCAAGAAATCTTGTTTTCTTACGCTTTCTTTGTTACCCATAATGTTTACAGCGATTGCACCTGCACAATTAGCATAAAATGGAATTAATTTTTCATCAACATTAAAGTAGCTAAAAAGTGAAGTAATGGAAAACACAGCATCCCCAGCACCTACGGTATCTTTAATTGATGTTGCTAAAGCAGGAAATGTGAAGGTTTTTCCTTTTGTAACATATAGTGCACCATTCTTTCCAAGTGTCAAAAGTATTTTTTTAAAGCCGTTTTTTAAGCTGATTTCTTTAACAAGTTCTTCTACAGGAGTAAATCTTGAATGGGTTCCAAGCCTTAATTCTGTGTCGTTCATTGTGATAAAATCAAGCTTTTTGTACTTAAAGAAAAGGTTAAAGCCGTAGTTAGCACTATTAGATTGAACATTCGCACAAAGATATTTTGATTTCTTTTCTAAAACCCTGGCAATCTTATCATTGATAAATCCATGGCCAAAGTCTGCTATCATTACCATATCATATTTTGGCAGTTCTCTTTCAAGATAATTAGAAATTTCTAATTCAAGCTCTTTGTCAATCTCTCCATCACTTATCTCTTCATATTTGAACATCTTTTCGTTTCTTTGAACATTCACAAACCTTGATTTAACTGTTGTAAATGCATCTTTTTTTACAAATGATTTAAAAGAGATATTTTGATTTAATGAACGTTCAATAAACTCTTGATAACTATTTTTATCCCCTAATAAAGTTACAAATGTTACGTTCTCTGCAAAATTGCTTACATGGTTTGCAACTGCAACAGCTCCACCTGCATAATCTTCAGAACTTTTTAATTGGGTTGATAATATAGGGTCTTTGATTGCTCTTCCTGTTGGAAGTACAAAAATGTATCTATCAACAATTGAATCTCCGATGACTAGCACCTTTACTTTAGAAATCTTTGATAAAATCTCTAGAACACTTCTTTTTATAGCATTATCCATTTATTTCACTTAAGCGAAGATAAAACTTTCATTTTTAAATAAATCTATTTTTGAAAAGATATAAGCGCAAACTATAGAAAGATTTATAACCTTTTTATAGGATTTTTAGTTATATATGGGAAACTTTCGGCTATTTTTTGGTATATTTTTGGCTATTGTGCTAATTTCAAATGTCCTCTCCTATGATTTCCAAGAAACAAACAAAATGGATATCTCTTTAGATATATCTTTTCAACTATTCCCAAAACCGACATCTGAGACATCAATAAAAGAGTTATCTGCTACAATTTATTTATATCCTGAAAACTCCCAATATCAAAAAATAAAATCCTTTGAGCCTTATCCTAAGGAAGCTATTGAATCAAATCACAATCTTTTAAATTTCTCTCTTAAAAATCCATTGGTTTCAGATTATACTTTTGGGTATTCTTCTGTACTTGAGAAATCAAAAGTATTTACAAGAATAAATAAAAAAATCAGCTACCCAAATGAGGTTTTAATGAGTGATTATCTAAAACCTACAAAAATTATTGATTATGAGGATTACCAAATAAAAGAGATTGCAAAAACATTATCTTTTGGTGAAGATGATTATGTATATTTGGTTTATAAAACTGCACTTTGGGTTAAGGAAAATATTCATTATAAAAAAACCTCTGAAACTGAAAAATCTCAGCTTCCTGCAAGCTGGGTAATGTATAATCGGTATGGTGTTTGCGATGAAATATCTGCGATCTTTGCAGCGATTTTAAGAGCTCAAGGGATTCCTTCAAGATTGGTTTCAGGAATTGCTTATAGCGAGTCTATTGAAGAAGCAGGTTTTAAAAATTGGGGTCTTCATGCGTGGAATGAAGTGTATTTTCCAGATTTTGGCTGGGTTGCTTTTGATATTGCATTTGATCAATATTTTGGCGTTGATGCATCTCATATAAACTTGATGTATTATGATGAAGAGAAAAGTAGTTTTGAATATTCTTGGAGGTCAAAGAACACAAAATTTGAATCAAGCGAACTTAACTTTAACGTAGATTTTATTAAAGAAAGTAGCGATTCTTTTGAAGCAGATGTAAATTACAAATTATCCCCAAAGTATTCTTTAGTTGGGTTTGGTTCATATAATGAGATTGAACTTACAATTGAAAATCTAAAAAATTATTATATTCCTCTTTCTCTTCAATTTTCCATGCCTAGTGATGTAATAATACTTAATCCTTCTAAATCAAACATTCTTTTAAGACCAAATGAGAAGATAGTATTGAGATATATTGTAAAGTTTCCACACAATTTAGACCCTGGGTATGTGTATTCGTATCCTGTGAATATCTATCTTAAATCAAAGGCAATGGTCAATCAAACCATTTCTGTTTCTCCAAAGTATGAAATATATTCACTTGAGGAATTTAACAAAGTAACTGATGAGAAACAAAAAGTTAGGGTTGAATGCGTTTCGCAATTAAGTTCGGTTGTTGTCGGAAAAAGTGCAGATTTTAAGTGTTTTGTTTATAACAATAATCATTTAACGTTAAAGGATAGGATTTGTCTTGAGGATAGTTGTTATCCTTTTGAAATATTGCCAAATGATTTTTTAGCTTTTGATTTTAAAAAAACCTTTAATGAACCAAAAACCCAAGAGATTAATTTCACGATTTCAAATGATTATTTCACATTATTTTTGGATGTGTATGATGTTGCCAAAATTGAAATATCTAATTTTTCAATTACAGACCCAGATTTGAGTAAAGATTTGCTTTTAAGTGCTATGCTATCTCCAAAGTCAAGTTCTCCTGTTCTAAATCTTTCAGTTTACATCTATCTTGAGGATAAAGTGCTTTCTGAATGGCATGAGGAACAGCTGATGATTCCATCGGTGTTTGGTGTTAATATCCAAAAATACCTTTTGAAAGAGAATTCTTCTAAAGTCGGAATTTCTGCGGAGTATTATGATATTTCAGGTGATAAGCTTTCAGCTAGAGCAATTTCTTATACGCCGATGTTTCAGAGGGGTTTTTTTGAGCGGATATACGCTTTTTTGATGAGAACTGGTTATTTTATAGACTCTATGTTTAGTAATATTGATAGTTCTTATAATCAGATTTTAGGGGCGTTTTATAAGGATCAATGGAAAGACTATAAGGTTTTTAAATCCTAAAGAGCTACCACTTCTAAATATGGATGTTGAACAAATAAAATCATTTGTTTTAGGTTTGATTCAATCAAAGGAAGGGGTTAAGCCAACCGAGTTTAAAAAAGAGAAGGAATTATTTGTTTCTAAGTATAATAAGGATGGGAAAGAGTTTTTGATTTGTTATGTGGATAAACTTAGTTTATTAAAATCATTTGAGTATAGATATTTATTTTGTGATTATTCTTTAAAGAATTTAGAAGAGCTTGAAAGGAATTGGGATAGTTATTCTAAAAACAAAGATTTGATAGTTTATTTTGTTTCTCAAGGTTTTGAGTATTTTTGCTTAAAGCCATTTGCAATGTCTTTAGTGACTGATAAAGATAATTTAGGTAAAAGTCTTAGGTCTTTGTATTCTAAAAGCGAGTGAGAAAATCCAAAAAGTTTATATACTAATAATAAATACTTATCAGTTAGTAACTTTTGGTGATTAATATGGAAGTTAAATGTCGTACACTTGATCATAGTCCAACTTTAAATACGGTTCTCATGGTCGAAGATACTATAAAAAAGCAAGAGAGCTCTGTGATAACCATTGCTGAATTAAAAAGGAAACTACCCAAACAAGTAAACCACAATATTTTAAAAAAAATTCTGATCTATCTTGAAGAGAGCAACAAGATCGCGGTCAGTTTGAAAGGTTTAACTTGGATACATAGTGTAAATCCAAAGCTAAGAAGAGCAATAAAGTCGGGTTTGCGATCATGAAGAAAATAGCGGTAATATTTTCACCTGAAGCACAAGAAGTATATGATTATCTTGGTGAAAAAGCCAAGTTGTCCAAGCCCGAAAATATGATTCTCAAAGCATTACGTAAAAAAATTGAACTAATTAAATCAAACGTTCATTATGGAGAACCTATTGCAAAAAGATTAATCCCAAAAGAATACAAAAATAAGTATGGGGTGTCAAATTTATTTAGGGTAGAGCTACCGTTGTTTTGGAGAATGCTTTATACTCTCACAAATGGCGAATCAGAAATAGAAATTGTTGCATTTATTCTTGACGTGATGGACCATGATGATTATGACGACCGATTTGGCTATAAGGGAAAATGATGTTTTGAATAACTATACCAAAGAAACTCCTTGTTAAATGTTAAAGGAATTTAAAAGGATAGTTTTAAATATTTGAAATCAAATAAATCACCCCATCAGGTGTATTTTAGGTGATTTGAGAGTGGCTAAAGGGGTTAAACGATTATTGTACTTTTTTATTGCTGTCTTTATATTTACAATTACTTCGGTTGGTAGTGGGTTTTCTTACTGCGAAAGCAATGCAGATTGTGGCGATTCATGTGATAGTGATGATCTTATTTTTTATTCACAGGGTACTTGCAGTTTGTCTACTAACGAATGTATATATTCAAAAGTTGAACCTGTAGAATGTTGTAATGATGCTGACTGCGATGACGGAAATCCAATAAGTACTGAATTTTGTACTTGCAACTATGACCCTTTTGATTCATACCCTGATTGGAAATGTAATAGGGATTGTTCTCAACCAAAATATGCTTGTTGCAAAACTGCTATCAATAGCTTTTGTTTTTCTCCAGTACAATGTTGTGATTCTGAGAGCGATTGTAATCAATTAACAGGCGAATGTAATGCAAATTATGTAGAGTGTGGGGGTGAAGAACCTTTTGGCACAGGGGTCATCAAAGGGGATACATCATATCACACTTCATATCCTCCAACTAATCCAAATTGGAATTATATTGCTTCGGGAACTCCTGGGACTTGCCAATGGACTTGCCAAGCAGGGTACACTCAAAGTGGAAACACTTGTGTTTTAGACCAAATCTTTTGTACTGGAGATATCCCCAGTGGTAGTGGAGTTTTGTTAGGTCTTGAGACATATTCTTCAACTACAGAACCTTTGATTAATTATTGGAATTATATTGCTTCGGGAACTCCTGGTACATGTCAATGGACTTGCAATAGTGGTTTTATAAGAGCTGGGAATACTTGCATTTGGCCACAATGTACTGAAGGATCATGCTGTAATACTACAACAGGCGAATTTATGCCAAATGGGTATCTATGTAGGGCATCTGCAGGTGTTTGCGATGTTGCAGAGTATTGTACGGGAAATTCCAAAGACTGTCCAACTAATTCTTTTAAACCTAACAATGAAATTTGTGGATATGGTAGTTGGAGATGTTCTGGCAATAAAGATGCTTATGCGCCAAATTCTTGCCAACGTAATAGAAGTGTTACTTACTGTTCTGGATCAGGGGCAAGTTGTAATGGAAGGCGGGCAACACAGGTTGAAAACGCATCAAATGGTTTTGTGTGCGATAATGGCAATTTTGTTAGAGGAGATTCTACTAAATATGCTTTCTCTTCGCCTTTTAACAGTTGTTTAAACGACCTTTATACTGATGGTTATGGGGGGGCAAGGGTAAAGGATGTTTATGCTTGTAATGGAGGGAATGGTCCTGCTAGTACAAGCTGTGGCCATGTTACTGAATACTGTAATAGTGGTCAAGGTTGTTGTTACTTTAATAGTTCTTCTAATTTGGCTTACTGCGATGATTTTGGTAGCCAACTATATGATTATAGGAACTTTGGTTCTGCTGATGGGACTGCACTTGATTTTTGCACTAATAATCCAAAAAGACAGATAAAAGATTGCAAGAATGATAGTGGATGTAGAAATAGAGATCAAGCTTTTAGTGATACAAGACATTCTCAAGCTTCCTATTTCTGTACAAATGAACACGATTGCAAAAGGTCTTGTTATGCACAACCTTGTTCAGCAGGTCAATATAATTGCACCGACACGTTTTGGAATGGAACAAATAAAACTTATTATTGTGTGAATAGCACTCGTATAATACTCCAATCGAATTTTGTTTTTAATCCGAAAGGTAATGTGCCTAATGAAATATACTGTTATGAAGATGAATATAATCTAAACGGACTTTGCAGTAAAAAACAATCAAACTATCCAACTTTATGTTTTCTAGCTGAAAATTGTGGCAAAACAGGTATTGCCTCTTTATTTGATAAAAGTGAAAAATGTGGTAACACAGGATTAGCGTACTGCAATTTTTCATCTGGCGAAATCGTTTTATTGAACAGAAATTATGTTGAGATTC
>DAOSEK010000016.1:0-6451 GCA_035363095.1 Candidatus Woesearchaeota archaeon
AAGCTTTTCAGTTATCAACAACCTAGCTTTAATACAGCGCATGCTTTTATATTACCAACATACCTCGCCCTTTGGGGCGAGGTTGTTGATTTTGGCTATTCTTATCCCCTATCATTTATTTTAATTCAAATTCTCCTAGCTCTCCTAAAAAAAGAGCAGATTATTAAGCACAATTTAATCACACTTTAGAAAGTTATAAAAATAAGTCCCAATACTATCAAAAATACAATGGAAAACCAAACAGAAACAAATTCTCCTGTAAACCAGGAACAAAACGAAGAAAAAACCAAACAAAAAAACATAATGCTTGGAGAAATGATAGAACTAACAGGATTTTCTGTATTCGATCGCTCTGAAATGATAATAATAAAAAAACTAATAGGCAATTATGTGCGCAAATTTATAGACTACGAAAAAGGTTTTAGCTCATTAAAACTCACTGCTAAAAAAGTGCATGAAAGAGAAAAATCAGTAATATTTGAATTCCATCTAATGATAACCCTTTCACAAGGAAATCCCATAACCATTGATTCCAGCGCAAGAAACGCATTTATGGCCCTTGATGAGATATTGAAAAACTCAGAACAACTAATTAAAAAGCTCTAAATTGAACGCTTAATAAAAAACAGCACTTTTTTTTTAAACCACTTATTTCTTTTTTCTTTTCAATTCTTTTCAATCCTTTTCAATCTTCTCATGAAAATTTATTTCTACCCCAAAATTCACTCTGAAAATTCACCCTCAAAAGTGAAACTGACATCCCTTATGCCAAAATCTTAAAGCAAACTATATAAATCAAGAAATTTTACTACTCCTATGGAATTAAAACCTCCCGAATTAGTTCGTTTAGAACAGCTTCACAAAAAAACTCAAAGCGTAGAAGAACTTGTTGAGTATCTATTCCTTGATTTACAATCAATTAGAGAAACCTACAACCAACTAGACTCAGAATCTTCAAAAAAAGAATTTATTCATATGGTATCATCAAAAAAATCCTTCAAAAGCATAGAATTTTTAAGCTCTTTTCCAAAGGATTCAAATCCCATCAAAAAAAACCAATCTCTCTTAGGTCCCATAGATTCTAAAGAAAAACAATCTTCCATACACTTAGATCTTCAGAGATTTTTAGTAGATAAAGAATCTCAAAAAGTACGACCAAAAAAACAAGCAGTGGACCTTAATATGTATACAATAAAAGGTAATGTTAAAGTTGAAAATCCAAAGGACAAAGAAATTTTTGATGAGTTCCTAAGCCTTGAAGGTGTTCTCATCAGAAATTTTTTCTCAGCCCAATTAGGAGACCAGATTAAAAACCAAATCGAGATGAATTTTATCGCAAGATTTGCTTCAATGCTAATCTCTTTTTTATATACTAAAGATTCACTTATAAGAAAAGATGGAAATTACGCCTTTTCCCATCATCTCTTCATATTTGAGTATCTAAAAGAATTATACTCAAAACATCTAAGCAACAAAGAAATATATGGTCCTCAATTTGACTTTGAAGTTGTATGCGAAATATTAGGCCATGATTATTTAGAAGATATCTCAAAAATAATAGTAAAAACTAAACGAAATGAAATAAGTAAAAAAAACGATGGAACTAAAACTTTGTCAATCCTTGAAGAGCCAAAAAGATTAGTTAGCCATTCAAAAAAAGTAAAATTAACAAAAGACATGCTTGATCACAAAATAAAAAGACCTGTTGCAGAAAGCATCTCCCAAGGCATTGCTGCACTAAGCCGAATCCGAGAAGAAGAATACCAAGACTATATAGATACACTCATACTCTACATGTGCCTAAAAGAGCATTTCGGTCCAAACCTAGATAAAATAAATGAAAAGATTGATTCCATAATAATAAAAAATGATTATCTTTCAAAAGGAATAGAATCATATATCGCTCAAAATATTAGTATATCTACTGATTACAAATTATTTATAATAAAAATGGCTGATCGAATCCATAATACCCTCACAGTAGAAGGCTTCTTAAATGCTTATAACAAATCATTAGACAAACAAAAAAATCAAACACTACAAAGCTCTTGTACAAATACTACTCTTCCAAAAGCCCCCATAGAAAAAATGATTGAAGAAATATCTCAAAAAAGCCTATACATGATTCACATATCAAAACTTCTTTTACTATATGGTTCAAGAACCCTTACAAAAGAGATCCATAAAAAAATAAAGCCCCTTGAATACCCAAAACAATACAAACATTTAAGTGTAGGTAGCTTTATCAAATCAGTAAAGACCCTTAAAGGTATTTACTCAAAGATATCTTCTTACGAAAATATTTTAAATGATATCGATTTTTTCATCGAAAAAAAACATTTAATAAACTCAATAAAATCCCTAAAAATACTCTATCAGGAATTCTTGGACTTATCTTATGTCTCAATTGAGAAATCCAAACAAATAAGATCCTTACTAAACAATAAAGACACACTTTATGAAAAGTATCTACAATTCTTGGACACAATAGATAATACAATAAAAAAATACAACGAGGAAATTAACTATTTTAATCCAAGCCTATTTGAAGGTGAAAACAGAGCAAGAGCTCTAATAAACAGCCAAAAAACGCTCTAATCAATCAAAAACTTGACTTTTAAAAAAATAAAATCATCACAAAAGATTCAAAATGAACATCTCAAAGCAATCACAATCAACAAATTCAAACATAAATTCCTGCCAAAGCCAGACATTAACAGAATTGCTACAATCACTTACTGCTCAATACACCAATCTAGCAAAAGAAAAAGAAAGTTTAAAATTGCTAATTGGTCAAGGAAAATTAAAAAAAGAAGAAGGTTTAAATGAAATAACCACAATCGATGACAAAATCATTGAAATTCTTGAAGAAATAAATAACATTCAAAGAAAACGCAATTCTCCAATTGAAGCCATAAATGAGGGATTAAAAAAATTCACTAAAGCCCTTGGAGATAACGACATACAAAACTACGATATCGGTGCAGATATCTCATCTCTTAGGGTTATTCCCTTAAGTATGATTCCAATATTTATATTAGAAAAATACCAAATTAAAATATTCGAAGACGAGGTTTTCCTAAATAAAATTTTAGAGTTATCAATGTCATACAAAGAAAGTCTCACATGCAAATACTCTAAACTCTTATCAAAAGAAAAATCACCTGCAAAATCATCAATACAATCATTGATAAAACTAATAAATAACTTCAATCAAGACATTGTCTCAAAACTTGGCTCTTCAACAAAACACACTGATTTAAACAATCATAACCTTAGCAACACATCAAAAGAATTATATGAACAATTTAAAATAATCCTAGATGGTATCTCAAAACATAACAGGGACTCCTATGGCCGAGCTATAGAAACACTTTTTGAAGAACAAAGGTCAAAATTATTCTCAACATTGGTTGATTCTAAAGGAAATGAATCATTTTTATCAGAAGAATTAAAACTTGAATTAGATGAGACTTCAAAATACATAAAAGAAGTAAAAATACCCTTCTTACTAAATGACCTTACAACAACAATAGGAATAATAAAAGAAGATCATCTACAAGATATAAAACAAACCAAACAAACATTTGTATCAAGTTCTCTTGAAAAGGTGCTAAACTGGCTCTTTGAAAATCCATATTTCTTATGTCTTTATATAAACAAAAAGCTATCAAAACTAAAAAACAATGGTGGTTTAAAGCAAAATCCAATGCTTCCTGATGAGCTGGAACAAAGAATTGACACAATATTGGCAGTTGGAACAAAAGAAAAAAAGCAAAATCTTGGAAAATCTGAATCTGATAAATACTACTCTTGGATTAGGTCTATATTGGCACCAAATAATAACACTGACAAAAAAGCTAACAACAATATCTGTGATTATACATTATCAACTCTAAACATACTTGAATCAAAAAAAGGAGATCCTAAAATCACAAAAATACTAAGAGACCTATACCTTCAAAAAGATAAACTAAGAGTACCCAAAACACTAGAATATTTAGACTCTCACAAAGTAGCATTGTATATTGCAGACTTAGAATATCGTAAAGATGCTCCTATATCTATGATTGTAAAATACAAAAGCCCCTTAAGATTAGCTGAGAAAATTGCAAGAAGATACCTAAAACAAATTGAAGTTTTAAGGGATAATCCTACGCCTCAAGAATTGATTTCTAT
This sequence comes from Candidatus Woesearchaeota archaeon, assembly GCA_035363095.1. Taxonomy (GTDB): domain Archaea; phylum Nanobdellota; class Nanobdellia; order Woesearchaeales; family UBA119; genus DAOSEK01. The sequence goes on from DAOSEK010000016.1 coordinate 4,180, forward strand.
GGAACTCTATGATGATGAATTTAAAAGAAACAGAGAGTATCTTGTCATTAAAGATATTGTTGGAATAATGTTTGTATATCCTCCAACATCAATTGATCTAACAAAAGATGAAAATTCAATAAAATATCTATCCTTATCAAATCCAATAGACAAAAATAAAAGACTTAAGCAAAACAAAGGAAAGAACTTCTACAAAAATCCTAAAGGAGGATTTGTAGCTGGGATAAAAAAAAGATGCAGACCAATAGTAAATCCCTTTTATTACTTTAATGGGCAACTAGATTATATAGAGATTATGCTAACAGACCTAATAGGTTTAATTGACTCTGAAATAGGTAGCCGAGCACATAATCTCTACGAAGCTAAAGAAAGCAGATTCATTGAACATTTAAAAGGCATGGACCTAAACACATATAACTACTTATTAAAAATATCAACTGCTATTTTTTCTCCCTATTGGAACGAGCTAGTAAAAAATCCTATAAACTCATTTTTTCTTAAATAGTGATTTTGTGAATTCATCATTTGCATACCTTGCTCTTAAAGCATAAAGTTTGAAAAGATGGATTCACATAACGTTTAACCTTGACTATCCTAAAAACACCTTGACATTTATGCCGAGGTTTTTCATTTTAAACACAATCTTCTTGTTTACTCCCAAATCCCTAGAAAGTTTAATAAATATTAAAAAAAATCTATGTCATAAAAAGGACTATTCACAAAGGTTATTAAAAAAGATTATATAGAGAACTTAGAAATAGATTAGAAAAAAACAAATAAAAAAAATAGAAATCAAATAAAATAGGATAGAAAATGCCAATATCATTTTATAACACATTAACCCGAAAAAAAGAGAAATTTATACCTATCTCTGCAGATAAGGTAACAATTTACTCCTGTGGTCCTACAGTATATAATTCTCCTCACATAGGAAATCTAAGGGCATTTGTATTTGTAGATATTTTAGTAAGATACCTAAGATATAGAGGCTATAACGTTGTAAATGTAATGAATCTTACAGACGTTGAAGATAAATCTATCAAGGCTTCAATAGAAGCAAAAACCCCAATTACCCAGTTCACCCAAAAATACATCGACTTATTCTTTTCAGACATAAAAGAAATGGGCTGTATCCCTTCAACATACTACCCCCGTGCGACAGATAATATCCCTGAGATGATTGAAATAATAAAGGCACTAACAGAAAACAAACACACATATGTTGCTGATGGCTCTGTATACTTTAAGATATCATCCTTTAAAGATTATGGAAAACTGGCAAACCTTGATATAAAAACATTAAAAAAGAATGCAGATGGTCGGCTTAGCTTGGATGAATACGAAAAAGAGGATGCAAAAGACTTTGTGGTTTGGAAAGCGCACTCTGAGTCGGATGGAGAAGTATTTTGGGAAAGCCCTTTTGGGAAAGGTAGACCGGGTTGGCATATAGAATGCTCAGCAATGAGCACAAAATACCTAGGTCAACCAATAGACATCCACACAGGTGGTGTAGATCTTATATTCCCACACCATACAAACGAGATAGCTCAAAGTGAGGGCGCAACAAAAAAGAAATTTGTAAACTACTGGCTTCACTCTGAACATCTCAAGGTAGATGGCAAGAAAATGTCAAAGTCCTTAGGAAATTTCTACACTCTCAACGATATAAAAAAACTTGGCTTTTCTCCATTAGCTCTTAGATATTTCTTCGTCTCAAACAATTATCGTGTCCAGATAAACTATACTAATGATGTAATGGTTTCCTCGACCAACTCAATAAAGAAATTAAATGATTTTGTATTTTTCCTAAAAAACATTAAATCATCAACAGGCGATGATGCCAATTGCATAATTGAAGAATCAAGAGAAAAATTCATTCAAGCTATGGATGATGATCTAAACAGTCCTATTGCATTCTCTTCAATATTTGATTTAATCTCAAAAACATACAAAATAAATCTATCCAAAGAATCTGCATCAAACATCTTGGATTATTTAAGAGAAATTAACAGCATATTAGGAATAATAGATTTCTCCTCAGAAGAGGGAGATATAGACTTAGAAATTGAACAATTAATTGAAAAAAGAGATATGGCCAGAAAGGCAAAAGACTTTAAAACTGCAGACAATATAAGAGATGAGCTACTAAAAAGAAACATAGAACTAATAGACAGTCCACAAGGCACAATCTTTAGAAGAAATAAATAACTAACTAAATAAATAAATAAATAAATAAATAAATAAATAAATAAATAAATAAATAAATAAATAA
>DAOSEK010000016.1:6551-24018 GCA_035363095.1 Candidatus Woesearchaeota archaeon
TAAATAAATAAATAAATAAATAAATAAATAAATAAATAAATAAATAAATAAATAACTAACTCAACCAAAACACTTCTAGAAAAAACATTCATAAAAAACACATCTTTAAGAAACATATCTATATCTAAGATAAAAATATTTACAATTAAATTACCTATAAATATCTGAAAGTAATAAGAAAAAATCTACAAAGCACCTTTTGTTTAAAACACCTTTTGTGTAAATCTCATCAAAAAAAATACGAATATATTTTTTTAAAACAAAAAATTCTTCCAATCTCACCTATCATTTACCCTCTACAATATCAGTCATTGCCAAAATAAAATCCTCTGCATCAGTTTTCAAATCATCTATCTCTGCTCCAGAAATCTTATTTTTAATGCCCCGTTTAGTCTCTTCATACAACCCAATTACTCTCTTAGCAAACTCAACATGTTTTATAGGAATCTCTCCTCTTTTGCAAGCCTCTTCCAAAACCTCAGGAATCTTATTAGGAGTTGGAGGAATATATCCAATTTTCATCAGTGCCGCATGACTTGAATCAACTGTACACCAATACAAATCATTTAACGCCTGAAAATACCTTCCATTAACATTTCTAAGAGCAATAGGTGCCCGTTCTAAATAGCTATATATTGATTCTTGTGAAGGTCTCATTCTCCCTGAAAAAAGCAAAACCTGAAGTGGCTCAAAAAAACCGCTATCTAAAACAGCAAACCCATCTCTCAAGATATTTGTTGCAACAGGGTCGCCCTTAATCAAATAATCCCATAACGAACTAATCTTAAGCGTTGTAGCATGAATCTTAGTTGAGACCTGTCTAATTATTTCCTCCAAAACAGCCTTATAAGCATTGCTTACTTCTGGAGTAATCTGATACGTTGCATCATCAATGATCATTAAAATATCAATATCAGAATTTTTTGATCTTGTATTTCTTGCACTACTTCCAAAAAGAACAATCGCCTTAATAAAATCCCCAAGTTCCTTATAAACCCTTTTAGAAAACTCATAAGTAATATCAACATCGTACTGCCTAAACTTTGAGGCATTATCGTTGCTTTTCTTTTCAGCATACATTTTTAAGACCACCAATCTTTTTTAACACAATTTTTTCTTTTCTAAACATGATTAATAACAATCAAATATAAAAAATGTTCTATAACCAAAACCTACATTATATAGCATATATTGCTAAAACTTATTCTAATGGGGTTTCAGACCAAAAAGACCAATCCTTTGAAGGAGCATATTCTCCAAAAACAAAATAAGGCGATTGCATCTTATCAAAATATGAATTATGAACATCGCTAAAGCTTCTTGCCCGACCCATGCCTCCGGGACCCATCTCTATTCCATAAGAGCCATAAATAGGTGAACCTAGTTCACTCCAACTCTTAACAATCTGTCTAACTCCTCCTTGCTCATGGCCTTCGCTTGAAATATTTCCCTCGTAGCCAAGCTCTAAAAGCTTATGAATTGCAGTCTTCACTGGATGCCTTCCTTCTCCAAGAGGAATATGGGTGTGTCCTCTCCCAAAACCATCAAGCATATGAACATTTCCAATAATCCCTTCATTTTGCATCTTCTCAACCCACTGAAGATACCATTTATTGAACTCTTCAAGTCTTTCCTGTTCTGAAGAAAAAGGCTTATCCTTCCTATCAAAATACCTATACCACATACCCAGATGTTGAGTATCAAAGGTTGCCTTGATATGGTCCTTAGCAATCCTTTCTGCTTTCTCCTTTGAAATAGATGGATCAAAATAAGGATTTTTTTTTCCTTCAATCTCTTTGTGTGTCATCATCTCAACCATTCTATTCCTAGATTTTTTTACAAGGTCAATAAGCTCTTGCGGATGGCTTCCATAACCCATCTCAGGAAAAATATTTTCAGGTGCAATAAAAAGTGGCTCATCAAGTTTTCTTGCTTTGCCTTCCTTAAACGCCTCAATACCAAGTTCAGCAAGTGAAGTAACGCTTTTATTTAGTGCAAACTCATCAGCAGGCTTAATATGTTTTTTCATCATCTCAAGCTCTCTAGCTTGCATCCTCTGACCTAAAATCAGCTCAGAATTAACCTTTTTTACACGATTATCAATTTCTCTCTCTTCTTCCTTAGAGAGTTTAATATTTTCTTCAATTTTTTTTAACTTTATTTCTGAGTCTTTACTAAGTTCATAGCTAGGATCCATCTGTTTCATATAAACCTCCCTTGCTAACTCTTTATCTTTCACAATCTCAGTTTGTCGTTTATTTGATAATATTAGGTTTATAGCACGATTTTTTTCTTCAATCATGCCCTGTTCGTAATGATTTGCATACCCCTCAGCAGTCCTTTGCTGTGCATCAATCATGCTATACTGAACAAACTGCTCAGGTCTAATCCTTTCATTTTCCGGTAAAAGTCTATTATACGCTTCAGTCTCTTTTCTTACATCATCCCAACTCAGCTCCTTAACAGAAAGCTTATTATCCTTTGTTGTCTTAGGCACCCTTTGGCTTAAACTTTTTACAGGTTTGTCGTCTTCGTCTACATACACTAATTGTCCATTAATCTCTTTAGTCATCCATTCAGGAGTAATTACCTTCTGATCTTCTTTAATAGTCTTAATTAGCTGACCAGTTCTATCATCAACAAGGAAATGAATCTTCTCTTTGGATTCTCCAGGAAATCCCTCAAATCCTAATCCTTTATTCCCAAAAGTATCTTTTTCATATTGATTAACATCAGAAATATTTCTAGGAAACTCTCCAGTATGAACTACAATAGAAGCACCTCCTCCTGTAACATCAGCAGCAAAATCAATAGCCTTTTTAATCTCGTTTAACTCAGATTCCCTTTGCTGTTCAGAAAATCCTTCCCTGGTCATCCCAGATACATTCCCTATTGCTGTAGGCGTATGAATACTATGAATCTTTACCTTATTAACCTTGGCAAGCTCTCTTATATCATCCCTTACCTCTTTTCCATATGACTCTGCACCGACCTTAGGTTGTGACTCTCCCATTTGAAGAGCAAGCTCAACCCTTCTAACACCAAGCCTTATAGCACTCATCAACGTCTCCCTAAAAGTCCCACCAACACCCTGTCCTTCAGTAACCGTAGTTCCTATCCTGCTAACAGGGTTAATTGAGCCCTCAATATTCTCACCTGGTCCCTTAAGTCTGTCAAAAGCAAAAAGGGGCTCAGATTTCCCCCAAGCATCCGCCGCCTGATAATAATTATTAAACCTCATTTTCAATCATTATGATTTTATTATCATTATTTTTTCATAATACTTTTTACAATTCTATACTCGATTAAATCTCATTTATTATAATTCCTAATCGATTCAATCATTTTTTTAGATGAATAAAGCATCATTGAAGCATCATTTGAAAGTGAAGTGCCTTCAAAAGATTTAAGCGCACTATAAATCTCTCCTAAAGAGCTCAAATCATCATTTGAAAGACCGCTACTCATCGAGCTTTCCCGTAAGTCCTTAAGCATATCATAAGCATTCACAACAGCATTATTTACCCTATCAGTCTCTTCACTTGAGAGTTGCCTATAAAGTTGGTTTTGGTTTTGGCCAAAATAACTTTTATCATCATCACCCTTAACTACCTTCTTGCCCTCGCTTTCAACATCTGCAATCTCTTCAAGGTTTTCATGATTTGATTTCCTAGCATTCTCTTTTCTGCTCAATTCCTCTTTTAACTCATCATCAACCTTTTTTTTTGCACTTTTCGTTGCCTCTTCAAGCTCTCTTACTATCTTTGTTAATTCAAGCTCCTTTCTCTTTTTTAGCTCCTCTAACTTTTCAATAGCCTTTTCCTGAATATTATCTGCCATTTTTTCAATTTCATATAATTGTTTAATCAAACTAATTAAAAAAAACTAATAAAAAAAATAAAGCCATTAAAAACAAATCTCACCAAGCAAGCATCCCATGAGCCTTCTTAAAATTCTCATAAGTCTTTGCCATCGCAACCCTGACTTGACCAACCGCTGCCTTATAAGCATCTTGTTCTTTTATCTGGGCAAACATCTCCTTATTATTTGGAATAACCGAACCAACAAGGTCTATCTTCCCAATAGGTTTTAAAGCATCCTTAAAAAAACCCACCAGACCCAAAAAAGGCTCAAGTATGCTATCTTCGCTTGTTAATTCACTTTTCTTTTTGCTTGATGAACCCTCGCTTTTTCTATTAGTCTTATCTTCTGCCTCTTTTATGTATTTCTCAACATCTCCGCCAAGCTCACTCATAGATTTTTCAATAGTTTCATTAAGCGATCCTAAAATCTCAAAATCCTCCTCTCGTCTCATTTTTTTGAAATTTTCAATCTGCTTATCTGTAAAAGTATATCCTCTCAAAGTAATCTCAACCCTACCAACATGTATGGGTCCTCTTTGATATCCTTCTTCCTGATATGACATTGCAGGTGAAGTTCTATAATAAAAATGAGCTAAAACACAGCCATTATACTTTGTCTTTTTAAACTTTTTATAAGCCAAAACCTCAATCTCAACAACCGAGCCCTCAAAAGCACTAACTAAATCCACGCTATCAAGCTTATCCATATCCGCAGTAAGCCTTTTGATATTTCTTAGGTAAGGCCTAACCCAATCCATATATAACTTAATAGTATGATAATGCTGATAAAGATATTGAATAGTAAACTTTCTTCTCCCTTCTATCTCTTTTTGGGTTTGGGTTTGCCACTTTCTAAAACTATTTAACTTTCTTTTAAGTACCCTTTTTACATGATCATTAAACTCCATTGAATCTACAATCTTATCAACATCATCTCCTTCCTTTATCAACGTTGAAAAAAATAGGTCTGGAAGTATAGCAAACCCTAATTGTGTAGCCATCCCATACACTGAAGCAGGGTTTTTACTTCCCCCTTCAACCAAATCAATCCAAATCCCCTTTAATGTTATATCAGAAGCCTGTTTTCCATCGTCCGCTTCTTTGTAAAGCTCAAGCCTTTCATCCATTATCCTCAATTCTCTGACAATCTGAAACATATCCTTAAGCATCTTCCCAATAGTAGCAAGATATTGAGACACCTTGTCTTGCTGGATTCCAAGCCTTTGCGAAGCAACCCCAAAGAATGCTGAATGTTCGCTTGCAGCAAACGAATCAATCGTTTTTATCGCATTAGGAATTCCAAAATCAATCTGAAGAGACCTTAGAACCCAATAATAAGCTTCCTCTATAGATTGAGAAAAAGACTCATGAACAAGTCTTAGCGCAGGAAATTGAGGTTTTGGAAAACCACTCTCTTGATAACTCTCTTTTTGTACCTCTAGTTCCTCTATCTCTGCCATAGCTTTAAGTATCTTTGATCTTGCTGAACCCCTTGCCTTATCAGGTTCTTTCTCATTTTTAACCTCAATATCAACAAGCTTCTCTATAAAATCCTTCCAATCTTTATCACTTGACTTCTCAAAACTCTTCTTAAACATAGACTCAAACTTAGAAATATAATCCTTCTTAACAAATCCGTTCTTTGAAAGAAGCTCTGCAGACACCATATAAATATAATATTATCCGATTTTCATTTATTAATCTTTCTCTTTTCCTTTCTCTTTTCGATCGCCCATCATATAAACCTCAAAAAACTTTCAAAAATACATACATTAACCACCTTCATGAATCATTTTGATTCTAAAATAAAGATCTTTTGTAGATTCTAAAAAGGTAATTTTATCAACAAACTCTTCATCAACTCCGTTAAGAATAGTATACCTAGTATTTTTCCCCCACCCTGCATGTATCATCTTAATACCTGCATTTTGACAGGTAAGTGCATCCACAAGCATATCCCCTACATATACAATATCCTCTTTATTATATCCCATTTCTTTTATTAACCTATTAATTGGCGCAGGGTTTGGTTTTCTTTCGTTTTTATCAGGAAACTTGAGATTCTTTGTTGGTAATATAGACTCAGGCCAATCAAAATAACTACTAAGCTCAAATCTTTTCAAAAGTCTTTTTACATGCTCAACATTATTTGTTGATAATATGTAACACTTAATATCTTTTCCTGTATTTTTATTACTCTCAAACCTACAATAATCAAGAACTTTTTTAATCCCCTCAAAAGGTTTAATCTCATTAAAATACAATTCTTGAAATAAAAGAAAAATATCTCCAGTAAATTTGTAATCGGTTTCTAAAATTCCAAGACCTTTACAAGTATCCTCCCAACTAACCCCAGTATCATTAATGTCTTTTTCAACCATGCTTCTACTAAAAATATACTCATCACTATCTTCTCCAAACTGGCTTTTATACTTCTCACTAAAAAACTCTTTCATATCATTATATACTTTTTTGATTATGCCTGAATCAAAAATAGTACCATCCGAATCAAAAATAATCGCTTCTAAAACCATTTTTCCTCCCTGAAAAAATGGATATATCTAATTCTTTTTAAATAAATTGAGCCTTCAAAATATCTTTAGTAAATATTCTCATTAAATAAATATTAGAAACAAATATTAAAGATTTGATGTATGTGAAACCCTTTTATAATTGCACATACTTTGCCATTCAATGCCTTAAGTAAGAATATACGAATTAATAAAAAAAATTCAACACATTCACTAAATGATTAACCTCAAGTTATCAAGCGAGATAATTTGTGAAATCATGTTTGAAGGTTTTTCATTTTTTTAAAAAAGTCATTGTGCTCCACTAATCATTAAGCTCTAATAAGATTAGTTCTTTGAAAAAACTTGTTTTTAAAATCTAAAAACAATCCTATAATATGCACTTTTAACCAAATACCCTTTCTTTGCCAGACAAAAATATAAAAACAACCACTTATTATTAACATTAAAATGGAAGCTTATATCGATCCAAATCTCACTATTGACTCTGATTATATAGAAGGTCAAAATTCCATAATTGTGAATTTCTTAGGATGCAACTTCAACTGTCCAATCTGTTTTCTTCCTGCCTATGTCAAATTCAAAAGCGATTCTATTACCTCCATAAAAACAATAAAAGAAGAAATTCAAAGAATACATCCAAATGCCGAAAATATAGTATTCACTGGTGGTGAGCCTACACTACAAAGGCTTGCCTTAGGAAATCTTTGTCGCTATGCCAATTCCTTAAACCTTACCCCTTGGGTGCATACAAACTGCTCAAAACCTAGCGTAATAAACTACCTAATACAAAATGATCTCTGCTCAAATTTCATACTAGACATTAAATCTTCCTTTGACGAATCGCTTTTCGAAAAATCAACAAACTCCAAAGGTTTTTTTGTAAGCTCATCTCAGTTACTCACAGATATAAAAAAAACCCTTCAAATTCTTTATGAAAAAAAAGAAGAACTATCATTAGAATTCCGCTCCACAGTAGTTCCAGGTGTAATACACCAAAAAGAACATTTCGAATCAATTGCAAGAGAAATAGCAAAATTTCAAACAACCTATACAATCCAAAACTTTACCGTAAATGAAGATGAAAACCAACTTCCATTAAATCCAATCTTTAAAAAAACATTACCGCTTTCAGACAATCAGTTAAACGAGTTAAAAGATTTCTTAGAACGTAAATTTCCCCAATTAAGAATTCAAACAAAACCTTAAAAAATAAAAAACCCTAAATATTGAACTAGAACTCATTTTGTAATTCAAGTTTTTCTATATGATTATTCTTTCTAAGCCAATCTACTTGAGATCTTCTATACTTATAAACAACATCTGCCTTCTCATCTCCACCAAACTCCCAAGGTTCAACAATCACAAAATCCCCAGGTCTTACCCAAAGCGTTCTTTTAAGCCTCCCTGGAATTCTTGAAATCCTAACCTTCCCATCAAGACATCTTACCCTATTTCTAGAGCCTCCAAGCCTTTCTTCCAAGATTCCAATAACCTCTCTTCCCCTAGGCAGTCTAACCCTAAAGAATGTACCCTCATCAGAATCATCGTTTTGGCTATCTTTATGTGTATTATTCATTTCTTTAAAAGAATTAATCCCATATTTATAAATCTTTGCCCCTGATAAATATGCAAATTTAAAAGACAAATCTAAAAAAAGAATTTATAAATTATTAAACATTATACTTATTTCCCACGTGTACAATTAAGATTTGCCAAAAGGTCCAACATATTATGTACAAAGGATAGGAAGGATCGCAAGGACCAGTGAGATTAGCAAAGTTATAAACCTTCTTTCAACTAATATGAATAAAACCTGTTAAATCCTACTAAATACCAAAAAAACAATCTCGCAATTGATTTTATAGCTGTTTTGCAATAATTACACAATAAAGATTTAAAAATGACTGATTTTCCTATACTACCATGAACGAAGAATGTATCATATTTGGAGATGTCCATTTGAATTGGAAAGCCGTGGTATTAATACTAGATTATGCTAGAAAAAATTGCATAGAAACTGTTTTAACCTTGGGTGATGAAGCACATAAAAAATATCCTTATCTCACAGGAGAACAAGAAGACTATGATAGAATCTGGCATGAGTTTAGAGTTTATAAGAAAGAAAATCCCAATAGAAAGTTAATTCTGACAGTAGGTGATAAAACAGCAGGTGTTGCAAAGGATATGTTTAAATATTTCATTGGGGTTGATGCAAAAACAGGTAAAATCACTGGGTCCACCATATACAAAGAAGATAACGTCATAGTGGGTCATGATGGTCAATCGATTATGGATAAATACGGACCATTAATTGACCAATACGATGGATTAGAACCCCTCGTAATTTTTCATGGGCACAGCCATTCAATGGGGGTTCTTCCAGAATATAAATGGCTAAATGACGATGAATTTGTGGGCTGGCTAAAAAACGGAGAAGAACACCACATTCTAAAGCCCGGAATGGTTTATTGGGTGAACCCTGGTGGCCAATTCCTAAAAACAGATGATAACAAAATGGCTGCCAATTTTGCAAAATATAACCCAAAAAATCATTCAGTAACATTAGAAACAATTTTTTATAAAGAGGAAGAAATTCATCCAAGTCCTCTCATTAAATAGATTTTTATTAAGATTAAATCTTATTACCTTTTCTTTTCCCTAAGCCTATCTTTAATATCTAAAATCTCTTTTGAAATCCTAATCAATTCCAATCCCAAAATCTCATTTTTCTCCTTCAACTCTTTTATCACTTTATCCCTTAATGCAAGTTGTGATTTTAGGGTTATAAGTTTCTTAGAATAAAACTTGTTTGTCTTCAAATTCGTTCTTAATTTAACCTTCATAAAGACTTCACCAAACAAATATTCAAAAAATTAAAATTAGCACCTTCAAAATAAAATTGATTCATTCCGTCTTATAATCAGTAACAATCTTTTCCTCCAAAAAATTATTCAAATTATCTTCGAACTATCCTTCTTAATCTTCGTTCTCCAAATTGCCTTCTCAATCTCAACTGGTATTAAACCAACAACAAATGCAATTACCACAATTATCCACCAACTATCAGGAAATGGTGCAACCCTAAAAACACTCTGCATAACAGGATTATAGACCATAAAAAGGCTTATCGATAAATTGGTTACAATCCCAATCCATATCCATTTATTAGAAAAAGGGTTCATCCCAAACGCAGACTTATAAATATCTCTTGAAGTCAGTAAAAATCCAACATGCAAAAACTGGATACTCATAAATGTAATAGTTTGTGCCATCACAAGCGAACTATCAGGCTCCCCTCTTCCCAAAAGCTGACTTCCCATTAAAAAATAAACCAAAAATCCTGTAATCATCATCAAAATTGAAACAAGCCCTACCCTCCTGAAAAAAAAGTTATTCACAATAGTTTCATCCTTGCCAGTAGGCTTGCCTTTCAAAAGATTTTTTTCCTTTGGTTCTAACACTAAAGGAAGAGTAAAAAATATCGAATCTGCAAGATTTATCCATAAAATATGGATTGGCTCTAAAGGTAGTTTTATACCAAATAATGGAATCAATGGAATCAAAAGAATTGCGATCATAATCAAAAGAGATTGACCCCCATTAGTGGGCAAAGTATAATAAATTGCCTTTTGGAAATTCTTCCATACATTTCTTCCTTCATCAACAGCACTTACAATCGTAGCAAAATTATCATCCATAATAACCATATCCGATGCTTCCTTTGTAACCTCTGTACCTGTAATCCCCATAGAAATACCAATATCTGCTTTCTTAAGTGCAGGTGCATCATTAATACCATCTCCAGTCATCGCAACAATATGCCCTTTTCTTTGAAGCTGTGTGGTAATCCTAAGTTTATCTGCTGGAGTTGTCCTTGCATAAACAGAAATCCTATCAACTTGTGCATAAAGCTCGTCATCACTCATCTTAGAAAGTTCATCCCCTGAAACAAAAAGATCTTTATCCTTTAAAATTCCGATATTGCGGGCTATAGCAACAGCAGTCGCAATATGATCCCCTGTAATCATCACAACCTTAATCCCCGCATTATTGCAATTAATAACAGCATTTTTAATCTCATCTCGTGGTGGATCAATCATCCCTTGAAAGCATAAAAAAGTAAGATCTTTAAGGTCTTGAGTTGAGATATCTTTCTTGCTCTTTGGAAATTCCTTATATGCAACACCTAACACCCTTAACGCTTCACTTGCCATTTTATGTGCCTTAGAATGAAGAATTTTCCTATCAATTGGATGTCTTTTTGAATTAATCATCCACTTACTACAAAAAGCCAAAATCTTCTCAGGAGAACCCTTAACATAAAGAATTGAAGAATCTTTTCCTTTGTGTAAAGTAGCCATATAATTGTTGTTGGAATCAAAAGGTATCTCATCAAGCTTTGATAGCTCTTTATTTAATGAAAGCTTTGTAGCAGAAACCAAAAGTGCCCCTTCAGTAGGATCTCCGAGGATTTGAAAATTTCCCTTGCTTTTAACAAGCTGTGCATCATTGCAGTTATATCCCGCAATTAAACCCTCTGAGAGTTCTAGTGCAATATTACTTTTAACAGCTCTCTTAAGATCTTGGCTATTTTCATCTTCAACAAAAAAATCTCCTTTAGGTTGATAACCTGTTCCACTAATATTATAATAACTCTTACCAGCAAAAACCTTGACAACAGTCATCTGGTTTTTTGTTAATGTTCCAGTTTTATCAGTACAAATAACCGTTGTGGATCCTAAAGTTTCTGCCGCAGGCAGGTTTCTAATAATTGCCCTCTTCTTTGCCATCTGCATAGCAGATATTCCCAAAGAAATAACAACAATAGTTGGCAACATCTCTGGAATAGCAGCAACAATAATTGAAACTGAACTCAAAAACGCATAGCTAAATTCCATTCTTAAAGCCATAGACAAAAAAAGATTTAGACCTCCAAGACACAATATGAATATAATTAATTTCTTTGTAAAAACTGCAATCTTCTTCATCAATGGTGTGGTAATCTTACCTGCTCCCTTAATAAGTTGAGAGATCTTTCCATACTCAGTGTTCATCCCAGTAAATACCACATACCCTAAACCCACTCCACTAGTTACATAAGAACCACTAAAAGCCATGTTCTTCTGATCAGAAACAATAATATCATCCTTTTTAATTGGTTCACTATGTTTAGATTGAGGAACAGATTCCCCTGTAAGCATAGACTCATCAATCCTAAGCTCCTTGCAATCAAAAATTCGAATATCTGCTGGAACCCTATTTCCTGCCTCAATATGCACAATATCTCCTGGCACAAGCATCTTAGTATTAATCTTTTTTTTAATCCCTTTCCTAATTACAATGCATTCTGAAGCTAACACCTTTTTTAAAGCATCAATTGTAGACTCTGCTTTTCCTTCCAAAATAAAACCTATAATCGCATTCAAAAGCACAACCAAAAGAATTACTATCGTATCTGCAACTTCGCCTATTATAATAGTCAAAACAGATGTAAATAAAAGTATGTATGTAAGCAGATTATTGAATTGAGATAGAAAAATTAATAATGGAGATTTCTTCTTGTACTTAATCTCATTTGGACCATATTTTAAAAGTCTTTTATTTACCTCATTCTCACTAAGTCCTTTATTTGTAGTCTCCAAAAGCGATTTAACATGCTCCTGCTCAAATTTATACCATTGTGTATAACTCTTTTTTGTCTCTTCTGAAAATTCACTCTTATAAGCTCTTACTATCAAAATCACCTCATATTATAACTAAAAAACCTATAAAATCCTAAAAGCTATCAAAACCAATCTACACCCCAAAAAAATAAAAATAACTCTTTCCAGACATAAGCGTTACATAAGTGTTATCAACAACTTTTAATCAAGATTTAGGAACCTTCATTTTTAAAGTTTGCGTTATTTCTTAGTTTAAAAATGAATAATATCTCAAGCATAATCTCGAGCATAAATACTTCTTTAATATCATAGCTACTCGAGATACTCTACTAGAGATACAATAATTATTTTCAAGTTTAATTATTGATAGAAAAATTATTGATAGAAAAGGATACCTCGTGTTTCAACAGGAGGACTCCGTACTCTTTTTTTTAATCAACAACCTCACTGAATTTAGCGCATGCTCTTATATTACCAACATGCCTCGCCCTTTAGTACGAGGTTGTTGATTTTTTGTTAGACTGCAAAAAATCTTATCCCCAAAAAAATATTCCCACATCTTTCAAATACGCTATTTCAAATACGTCTGTTAAGCCTGTTAAGATAGTGATTTTATTCCTAAATCTATTTCCCTAAACAACAATGCTTATAAAATAGATATAAATCTAGCTTCTCAATGGATTGAATTATCCACCTTATTTTTGCACACTTTTTGTTCATGCATTGTCCGTACACAATATCGATTTATAAGTTTTGTAGATTAAAAGACAAGATAATTATAATCCAACCAAAATAGTTACTTTTTGAAAATTTTTTAAAACTTTTTTAAATGGGTGATTAAATGAAAAAAATACAAACTCCACTTTCAGATTTATACGAGCGACTCAATGAAAAGCTAATTTTAACACTTTACAATCCAGAAATTCCAAACAATCAACAACTAATATTTCCAAGGGACCTATCAGGTATACTTTCCATATCCCAAAAACCTAACCAGCCAAACTCAAACTATTTTCTTAAACTTGATAAAGAGTTTTCTGATAAAATTCTTAAAGACTATGATTTAAACCCAGATTTAAATCTAATTCTTGGTTCACAAAAAGCAATAGATTTAATTAAAAATCAGCATCAACTTCCAAACTATAATCCACAAATAGAGCCAACAAATCCTTATCCTGCAGAAGAATACCTCTTAGCAATACTTGATCTTTCAAAAGGTAATCAGGGCATAACTACATCAATCTATACAGTTTCTCTAGATTCTTTAGAAGATAGATTAACAAACCCTAATATTCCTATAGAATCACAAAGATGTATCGGACCAGAATGTGGGGTTGAACAAACATATCTAACAAAACACAGTCCCTTAGTTCAACAAAATCTAAAGATGCAAGGCTATGATATCAATCTACTAAAAGAGCTTACGTCTTTTCAGATTTTAATGCCTCCAAGTATTTCACAATTAATTCAAAATTTTTACGCTTCAAATACTCTCAGAAATTAATAACCTTAGTATAAAAATCTAAAAAATTAAAATCTAGAAAAAAGAGGAGTTCATAAAATCAAATTCAAAAAGAATGGTGATAAAAAATGACAAGAAGATTAATAACATCTGAAAGTGTAACTGAAGGACATCCTGACAAGGTTTGCGATCAAATCTCTGACGGGATCTTAGATGCTCTCTTAAGAAAAGACCCAAACAGCAGGGTTGCAGTAGAAACACTAGTTACAAGAGGAATGGCTTTAGTAGCAGGTGAAGTAACAAGTAATGGATACATAGATGTTCAAGAAGTCATAAGAGACACTATCCATAAAATAGGTTATGATGATATGAAAAAGGGCTTTGATTTTGATAGCGCTGCAGTTCTAACAGCAATCCATCCTCAATCTCCAGACATTGCACAAGGCGTAGTAAAACAAACAATCCAAGAACAAGGCGCAGGGGACCAAGGAATGATGTATGGTTACGCAAGTGACGAAACCCCTGAACTTATGCCACTTCCAATTGTTTTAGCCCATAAACTTACCATGAGACTTGCTCAGGTAAGAAAAGATGGTTCACTTCCTTACTTGGGACCAGATGGCAAAAGCCAAGTAACAATTGAGTATGAAGATGCAATCCCAAAACGTGTTGAAACAGTTGTTATTGCAACCCAACATCATGAAAAAGCAAAGATAGACAAGGTCCGATCAGATATACTTGAAAAAGTAATTAAACCAGTTATTGGAAAACTAATGGACTCAAAAACTAAGGTGCACATTAACGCAACTGGAAGGTTTGTAATCGGAGGTCCCGCAGCAGACTCCGGGGTTACAGGAAGAAAAATAATCGTTGATACCTATGGTGGGGTAGGAAGACATGGTGGAGGCGCTTTCTCTGGAAAAGACCCAAGCAAAGTGGATAGAAGTGGAGCTTATGCTGCAAGATACATAGCAAAAAACATTGTAGCTTCAGGAATCGCTAAAAAATGTGAGGTCCAACTTGCTTACTCAATAGGTGTTCCAGAACCTGTAGGAATTTATGTAGATACCTTTGAAACCGGAAAGATAGCTGATGATGAGATAGTCAATTTAATCAGGAAAGTATTTCCACTATCCCCTGGAAAAATAATAAAAGAGCTAAACTTGAAAAGACCAATCTATCAAAAGACTGCAGCGTATGGTCATTTTGGTAGAGATGACCCAGATTTTACTTGGGAAAAAACCGATAAAGCAAATGAACTAAAAAAACTTGCAGGGGTTTAAAGATTTATTTTATTTTTTTTATAATCCTTTTTTTCTATTTCATTGAAAATACACATATTAAAGAATTGTTTCTGTTATAAAATAAAAAACTATTTTAGTCATAATTGTCAAAAATTATCTTGTTATTAGCTAAAAATCATTCATCTTTGAATCATTTTCATGAAATCAACAATTCCTTAATCTTAATTACTTCCCTTACTTTATTATCAAATAAACCTTTGAAATTATCAACCAAATCCTTCTCACACTTCAGACTTAGAGCAATAACATCACTATTAACCCTAATAATTCTTTGAAGTATCACAAATTCTCTTCCTTCAAAACTATATGCAAAATCCACAGCATCAAAATTGGTATAACTCCAAGTGGTAATAATAGAGAAATCACTATAAATCTCTTGATTTAAAGTATAAAAATATGAACTAAAATCACTTGGAGTATTATTATTTGAAACCTGAATCGTAACAATTACAGGCAGATTTGTTTCATCCAAAAATGTGAAAATAAGCATATTCCCTGATTTTGATTTTGTAAAATTCTCAATTGAAATTACTTCTATATCTGATAATTGAACACTATCTAATACAATCGCCTTAGAACCCTTTAAATCAGTATCTTCAGCCTTAATCCTGCCAATGCTACTTAAAAGAAGAATTAAAACCGCTAAAAACAGCAAGATGCCACCTAACATAAGTAGATTATACATAAATTTCTTCACATTCTTTCCCCTAGAAATGACAAGTTCAGCATCATTTTCAGAAAAACCCTTGCGAGTTAAAGCATCCTTGACCTCTTGAGGAGTGTAACCTTCATCGTACTTAGAACGCGCCCAAACTCTCAATTCTCCAAGCTTTTCCTTATCCATTAACAAAGCTTTAGCCATTTAAATTTAAAAAACTTTTGTTTTAATCCGGTTTATAGTATACGCAATTAGCTTTACACTTTTTCTTGTGTACACTAGCAAAACAAAAAAATCTCTATTCATTCTTTTACAAACAAAAAACAAGAAACATCAATATATTTTATTCGAGATTTATGAAATAAAAAACTCCTCTTTAAAGGATAACAAAAATCCCATCGCTTTTGAATTAAAAAACAATTATCCGATGAATAAGTATTTACAAATCTTTCAGTAGAACTTTTATGAAACGAAGCAACATGACTGCACAACTCAAATGCTTTACCTAAAAATTCCTTATCAGCATTCTTTTTTTTAGTTCCAAAAGGAGGATTTTGTAACACAAGCTCCAAATCTCCTTTAAAATCCTTTCTAGTAACTGTTACCACATCTTTGCTAAGAATAGTATATTTACTTTTATCAAAAGAACTTAAATTTGACTTAAGGATCTTAATAGCCTTCTCGTCTCTTTCAACAAAATAGCACTCCTTTGCACCCAAAAACAAAGCTCCAATCCCTAAAATGCCTGTGCCTGCTCCAAAATCTCCAATAGTCTTGCCTTCTATAAGACCTGAAATAAATAGATTCCAAAGAACAGATGCAGCAGTTTCACTATCTGTTGAATATTGTTCAGAATATAAATCCGGTTCTGAGAAAGTCTTAAGCCCTGAGAGAAATATTGCAAGCCCCGATTTTGAGAGTCGATATCTCTTGTTGTCCATCAAGGGTTCTGTTTTCTTTTCAATTTGTGGTTTCTTTTCTTTTTTTTCTTGCATAAAAAGATTAATTATACCAAAAACTAAATAAATCTTTTGATAGAATAAGGAGTTTTTTTGTTAGTGCGCTCTCAAAATAGTCCCAGAGTTCTTCGTTTAGGTTGTTTTATTTTAAATATTACTGAATTTTTTATTACTTAAGAGTAAGCACATTTGAAAATATTTATAAATGACATAGATTCTCCAAAGGTTCCATAAGGAGGTTTTAATATGGGGTACGAATCAAATGATGAAGGAATGAAGGATAGGAGAAATCCAGACAGAGGGTTTCTTAGTCGTTGTCAAAGACTTGGAATAGGTGGTGAAGAACTAGGCGAATTAGAGCAGATTTTGAATGAATCCAACATTCCTAGAAGGTCACTATATAGAGTTGTCAAAGATTCTATTAAAGATGAAAGCTTAGACAAAAGCGAAATCGCAGGTTACGTAAGATGTTTGAGCATAATATATGATGCTTTGAATAGTCACCCTTTGACAAACACTAATTCTGATGAAGGCAAATGTATTGATATGAGACTTGTTGATAAATATGTTACTGCGATGATGGAAAGGGAAGACTTACTAGATAATGGCAGTGTTGGCGAAGTCTTGGATGTTGTTTTAGGAATTGCCCGAATTGGAGATAATCAATATGAAAACACAAATTTACGGTATGCACTAAAGATTGTAGAAGATTTTAAGGAAGAAGCTATAACATTCTATGATGTTATGGATAAAGCACCAGACCTTTATGATCCCAATGTAGATATAAGTCCTGTAAAAATATTATACGAGTGTATGACAGGTCATCGTAACCCAGTACCATTTTATGACTATGCGGGAAACGAAGATGCCGCTTTCCATCGAGAAAATGACCCTGAGTTATCAGATAGGGAGTACAAAGCCTTATTCACTCAATAATTAGTGATTTTTTTGTTTTTTTTAATTATATTATTTCTAAAAACGTTATAAATAACTCTTATCTAAATCTAGAAGGCAGAATAATAGA
>DAOSEK010000017.1:0-22552 GCA_035363095.1 Candidatus Woesearchaeota archaeon
AGAAGAAGTTTATAACGGTTTAGATGATGACTGCAATGGAATAATTGATGATGTAGCAAAGGATAAATCTTTTGAAAGTTCTCTTGTTTTTAATAGAATTAATGTACTTCCCGAACCAGGAAGACCAGGGATAAATCCGGCAAACTACGCTTTAGTACAGGTTTTTGTTGAGAATCAAGGCACCAAAACATTTGAAGATGTTTCTTTAACAGCTGAACTGATGGATTATGGTTCAAGAACTAAAAGATCAAGATTAACAATTAAAAAAGGCACAACAGAATCATATAAATTGCTCTTAGAAGTTCCTTGGTATACAAAACTTGGTTATGCTTGGGTAAAAGTAGTGCTTAGTAGTGATGAAGGAATGAGAATAAAATACGTTCCAGTTAAAATTGAATAAAATCTTTTTTATTTTTTAATTAATATACATACTGTTAAACAATTACTCTATCTTTTCCTCCATGCAGGCTCTTTTTAGAAATTTTTTAGCATTATCAATAAACTTTTCCTCTTCATCACTTTTTATTAATGCGCCTGCTGCACTCCTATGTCCTCCACATTCATGGTAAATATCAGCACAAATCTTATGCATAATCTCTCTTGCATCCGATTCTTCATCAATACATCTTATACTTACTTTAGTAGTAGGCTCTTCTTCATTTCTTGCAAGCCCTATTATATATCTAATGGTACTTGTAGAATCAGACTTAGAGAGTATAGATGACATCGTACCTATTATTGAAGTCTTTACTTTATCCTCTGCATTTATGATCAAGTATTTAGATTCCTTAATTATATGTTTTTTATTTGACTTATTTTCATCATACCATCTTAAAGAATTCATAATTTCTCTTTTGTAACTATTTAAGGTGTCAAGGGCTTTTCTTTTAATCTTAGAGTCTCCTAAGCATGTTCCAATTCCAACTGAGGCTTCTCCAAGCCTTCCACACGCATTTAGAAGAGTAGCAAACTCCCTTGCATCTCTTAAAGGAGATTCTTTTTTTTCCTCTTTTAAAATGTAAACAGGTCCTATTATCGATTGTGCATCTTTAATGCCTGCACTTATCCTTTGCATGATAATTCCTGCAGTAAGTTTTTTTATCTCTTCATCAGAAAGATTTACTAGTTTAACAAATCCATCATTACTTCTTGGTTTAATTCCAATCTTGTTAAGAAAATTTATCGCTCCTGTTTCTGAGCCACTAACCCCTGGGATATAAGGGTCTGTTGAATATTGAAGTAATTTATATAGAGGTTTTGTTTGTGCCCCAAAAACCCTTATTCCTTTTATTACTTTTAATTTTCCTAAACTCTTTGCATCTTCAACAATCATGCTATTTAGCTGGCTGAATCCATTTTGTTCTTGGATATCCCCAATTGCCCCAATTATTGCAATATGTGCCATATCCCTGTTTGCGATATCAACCTCTCTTGAAAACATGTAAACAACACCAGAACCCGAGATTTCATTATTTCCATCAATACCAAAAAGATGAGGATTTAGTTGAATGATATTCTTTTCATCTATTTTGGATTGCACTTCATGGTGATCTAAAATAAAAACTTTCCTATCAGAAAGATACTTATTAATAAAATCAATCTGTCCAGAACCAATATCCGTGAACACAAAAACCTTGTATCGCTCTTTAGAAAGCGCTTTAATTTTTTCCTCAGTGAGTTGTTGTACTATTGATATAGAATACTTTCTACTGCATCTATTAAGCGTCTTTATTAAAATAGAAGCAGCAGTTATACCATCTGCATCCAGATGTGAAATAATCCTTATTGTTTTTGATTCATCAACAGCTTTAAATTCAGTTGCTACCTCTTTAGCCCTTGAAATAAATTCCTCTTGGTTTGAGTTTTTGATAGTATCTTTACCAATCCTCAAAGCACATTCTCCAAGTTTTTCATCTGAATAGTCTCCACTCTCAAGTTCCAATCTGACCCCTCGCAAAAAATAAAAATAAACAATATTTTGTATAATTCTTAATGTTAAAACCTAATGCTTCTTTTTTTAAATCTTTGTATTTCCAAAAATAGATTCATTAAACATCACAAATTTTTTTAGAAGTAATATTCAAAAAAATAAATCTAGAAACTAGTAGAATAAAAAATGCAAAATAAAAAAATAAATTACTCTTAAGACATTTAATATCTTAAATGAAAATTCATTAAAGCATAAGGTATGTTGCTATATATTTGAAGGTTAATCATTGTGTGAATCCTTTCTTTCTTTGTCCTTTCTTGTATATCTCAAAAGACCAAAGTGTGCAAAATGAGCGAGGATTTTATGACATCAATCTTAACCTACAATAAGTTTTAATTGGTCAGGATTATACTTCCATCCTTTCGGAAGAGTTCCTTGTGTCTTGTAATATCTTGCAAGTCTTCTTATCTTAGACTCTGTAATAATAAGGCCTCTTTTAGCAGTTTGGTCTTGTTTGTTTTGCTCAAGATGAGTTATAATAACTAATGCTCTTTTAAGTAAAGCATAAAGATCCTCAGGTAACTCTGGAAGCATTTTTTTATCTTTTAAAATATCAGTAATAGATTTTCCTAAAATATTTTTCACATCAGGAACTCCATATTTGTCTCTTAAAACTAAGCCAATCTGAGAAGGAGTCAATTCGTCTTTTGCAAGCTTTAAAATTAACATATTTATTTCCTTTTCGCTATACCTAAGCCAAGTAGGTTTATTAAACACCAAAGGCTTCTTAGAGCCTGCCTTTCCTCTGCTTCTTGAATAGATTCTTGCCATATTTAACACCTTTTTTTAAAAAAACATTTTAATCCAGAATAAGTTATGTTATGCAAAAAAGTCCTTAAGGGAATAACAAAGTACTTGCTTCCCGGCATAACCAAGCCTAGACCGGATTATCCGAATTATAATAGATGGTATTGCCTTTAGCTTATAAACTTTACGTTAGTTTTTTTTTAATATCTTTAATTTTTCCAAAGAATACAATGTTGTTTTTATCATCTAAAACATAAACCTCAAAATCATCTACCTGTTTCTCACCCAAAATAAATGGGGAGATGTTTTCATATGTTTTTAATTCTAAAACATTTATTCCATAGTTAAACTTTGAAAAAGAAGGCATAATCAAAAGTTCTTTTTGTTTGAATTCTCCTTTAATAAAGCATTTGAAGGTCTCTTTTTTTTTATTTTCAGATAATATTATGGCTGGGTGAAGATGACCTATTATAATTCTTTTTACATCTCCAAAATAAATGTTAGGCATATAGTCTCCGTGGCAAATTAGATTCTCATCCTTAATTAAGTAAGTTTTTGTTTCTTTTTTGATATCTCCTTTTGCAAGGTAGTTCTTTAAAAGTGTATCATGGTTCCCTTTGATAAAAAAATAATCTATCTTATTTTCTTTTGCAAAGAAAATCATATCTTTAAACTCTTTTAGTACTTTAAATGAGAAATTTCCAAACTCATGAAATATATCCCCATTAAAAACAATGTATTTAGGATTTAACATCTGAATTAAATTCTTAATTCTTCTAACACTTTGTAACATAAAAGAATTATTTTGTTCGTTAAGACCTAAGTGAAGATCTGAAATAATCAATATTTGTGATTGTTTTAGGTACAAGGATTCTTCTTGAATAAATATATCTTTTAATTTTGTTATCTCATCCATTTTTATAACCTATTAAATGCAAAGATTTAAATATTTGTATTGCAAAAATATAAAATAATACTGATTTTTTATGAGGTGATTTTAAGATGAAAGGAAAAAGGGCGCAAGCCGCAATGGAGTTCTTGATGACTTATGGATGGGCAATCTTGATTATTTTAGTAGCAATAGCCGCACTCGCATATTTTGGAGTCCTAAACCCCGCAAGATATGTCGCTGATTCTTGTACTTTGTCTTTACCCTTCGTTTGTAAAGATTTCAGTGTTAGAAGTACTGGAATACAATTAGTTATTTTTAATGGTGGAGTTGATCCTATAACTGTGACTGAAGTAGATGCAACAGATTTTGCAGCAGGTTGTTTAGCAACATCTTTGAGTCAGTCAATTCCTTCAGGTGCTCAAGGAACTTTTACTATTACATGTACTCTTACTCCCACTAAGGATAAGTTGAGCGGTGATTTGAAAGTAACGTACACTTCTGCCAGTGGCTTGTCAAAGGTTGAAATGGGTCAGTTGTATAGTAAGATTGGACAGTAGATTTTTCTTGTTTTTTTTTCTTTTGTTTTCTTTCTTTGGCCTGATGCGTGCTTTGATGGTTTGATTGTTTTATGACCAAATTGGCTTTTGTGTCCAATCACTATTTAACATTTTTATTGCATAGTCTTTTTTAAATAAGGTGCTAGATAATGTATGATAACATAAAAAGAATGACATTCTCCTTGACTCTTTTTGTGTTGTTTAGTTTTGCATTTCTTTTTTTCATAAATCATTTTGAGCCAACTAAATTCCTTTTTAACTATTGTGCGACTGATGCAAATCTATTTTGCACAAATCTAGAAGTAAATACAAAATCAATAACATTCAAAATAAAAAATAATGACATGAATACCATTACTCTAAAACAGCTTGAGATAAAAGATTTAAACTGTTCTTTAGTTGAAATCAACAAAACAATTGAATTTGGAGATTCACTATCCATTAATATCCCTTGCATTCAAGAGAAATCAACTGAAAAAAAGAAACATAACCTAACAATTATATACCATTCTGGAACCCCGCCCCTAAAAAAAACCGCAAATATCGAGATATATAGTGATATAAAAGATTTAGAGTAAATCCTTCTCCCATTTTGCATACTTTGCTATCTTAAAAAGGGTAATAAGGGACAAATGAAAAACCTCAGCATAAATGCCAAGGTATCTCTTGGATATTCGAGGTTAATCCTTGGATAAATCCGTTTATTCAAGCTTTTGGCTTGAAAGACCATAGTATACGAATGATCAGGATTTCATGAAATCAACAACCTCATCCTAAATGGCGGGGAATGTTGGTAATATAAAAGCATGCGCTGTATTCAAATAGGTTGTTGATTACAAAAAAGTGTACCGAGTCCTCCTGTTGAAACACGAGGTATGCTTTTCTATTGGCCAAAGTATGCGAAGTGATGCTGGATTTCATGAAATCAAGAAAAAAAATTGTTATTTGGATTCACAAAATAAAACCTAGCCAAAAAATCGAAACAAATATAAATCCAAAGGATTAAAAAGGATTTAAGACATAAAGAAAATTGTTTGCAAAAAGATAATTATTCATTTTTATATTACAATGCTATTTTAGAGTAAAACGTTTTAGAAGGTGGTTATTTGCTGTTTCAAAAAAAATTAGAAGTATTATCATCAAAGAAAAAAAGCCAAGCTGCAATGGAATACGTAATGACTTATGGCTGGGCAATCTTAGCAGTAATGATAGTAATAGGCTTTATAGTCAATTATGCAAATATTGATCCAAGCGATTTCATGGGAGAAGAGTGCAACTTTGATATAGGTCTTAAGTGTAACGATTTTGCAATATCTGAAAGTGGCGCAAATAACATCGTTCTTTCAGTTACCAATGGATTTCCAAAAGCTATCACTATTACAAAAATAGTATTTAGTGGAGGATTTAGTTCAACACACACATTTCTTCCATCAGTAATGAGTATTTCTCCAACCGACACTAAATTAATTAAGATCACTGCAGGAACTATTTCTCCCTTTAGAAACAAAAGAGTTGAAATAGAAATAAGTTATTATTACGATGGAACTCCTCCGGATGATATTTCTAAATACACTTATACACTTAAAGGCTATTTAGTGGGTTCTTCAGCAAAATAATAGATTTCTATCATTCTTTTTTGTTAATAAGTGACCTTAAATGCCTTATCACAAAATAAGGCCAAACCTTCTCCTTAGTAATCAGAACCTGTTTAATCCAGTTAACTGTGAAATGGGATAACTCTACAAATGGGTCATCAAAACTATCCATAATCTCAACCATAATATTTTTATTCAAAAAAACTCCTTGTGCAATCCTTTGAAACTCATATTTTAATGGCTCTTTATCGTCTTTATCCTTAATTAAATTCTCATTAGGCATAATCTTTTTTCCTTTATCCAAAGAAATCTTAGCAAGTGCAAGTTGATTAAGTCGCATCATAAAACTATGTCTATCCTCAGCAGTAATAGAATCCGAGGCATATTGGGATATCAAATTAAACGAAAATGGAGATGGAACAATAGGGCTTTTCTCAATAATCTCTATCTTTTTACTCTCAATCCCTTCAATAATTACCCCCAAATTATTAACATCCATCAAATCCTCTAAAACCTCTCTTTTCGCTTCCTTTAGAATTGGGAATTCTTCTGATATTCCTTTTACAGCATTCAGAAGAATCTGCGAAGACACCTGCTGTCTTCCCACACTTCTCAAATTAGATTTGTAGCTTCTTAAAATCATAAAAGCCCTTGTTGCGCAGTGTCTAAACCTTCTTCTTAAAATCTCACTATTCTCAATAGATTTAACTGCTATCTCCCTAAAATTCTCAGATTTAATCTTTCCAAAAGGATTAGTCTTTGAAATATTCTTTTTTGAGCTTATACAAAACCCATAATCATTAACAGATATATCTAAAGCACTCTTATTCTCAACTGATAACACATAAGCACAAACCCTTGAAAAAACATCATTTACCCTTCTGCCAAAGCGAGTATGATAAATAACATAATGTTTCTCTTCGTTTTTATACCTTTCAATAATAATTCGCTTATGGCTTGGAATATCCATAAACTCAAACTGCTCTTTAAGATAAGAAAAAATTGCCCTTGAAGTAGAAAAATCAATAAAAAGTCTTTTTTCAATAAAAGAAATAATCTCTTCATCGCTTTCCTTTTTCTTTAAAACACCTCTAATCTCTTCATTAAAAGAGCAGATATCCATAGCAAGCTCAAAACTTAAAGGAAGCATCTCAGAATACCATTGTGGAATTGTTGGCGGTCTGCTAGGAGTAGGTAAAACCTGTGCCGTCATACCTTTAGAATACAAAAACATATAAGAGCTTCCACCTAAAACAAAAATATCCCCTTTTGTAAGCATCTCCAAAAAAGGCTCATCAATAAATCCAATAATACTATCGCCTTGCTTAACAGACACCCTAGCATCCTGAGGGATTGTGCCAAGATTCGTATGATAAATCACCCTTGACATCTTTCCTTTAGGTCTTATAAATCCCTCATTATCCATTCTAATCCTTGGATAAATCCGTATCTGTTCTGCCCTCTCAAAATCTCCTAAAAGATACTCAATTACGCTGTTAAACTCATTATATCCTAATCTTGAAAAAGGATAACTTTTTCTACATAGATTGTAAATCTCTTCTTTTCTCATAGGTTCACAAATCACAAAATAAAGAATCTGTTGAGCTAAAACATCAAGTGCGCCTCTTGGAATATGCACATTATCAATATGTCCCTTCAAAGCATCAAAAATCAAAACACAGCATTCCAAAAGGTCATCCCTATTAGTAGCAATAACCCTTCCCTTAGTAGTCTCTTTTAGCCTATGCCCGCTCCTTCCACATCTTTGAAGCGCCCTTGAAACAGACTTTGGACTTGAAAGCAAAATCACAAGGTCAATATACCCAATATCAATCCCAAGCTCTAAAGAAGTAGATGAAACAACACATCTTAAATTCCCTTCCCTTAAATCTGACTCCACCTGTTTTCTAATATCTTTTGACAAAGAACTATGATGAGCAGCAATGTTTTTCTCATCATATTCCTTAGGAAATCTAAATTTAAGCTGATCAACAAGCCTTTCAGTTGCAGCTCTTGTGTTTGTAAAAATGAGCGTGCTTTTATGTGTAACTATGAGATTATGAATCTTAGAATAAATCTCACTCTCTAAAAAACTATATTCAACGCTCAAAAAATTATCAACTGGGCTAATAACCGAAATATCTGTTTTTTTAATAAAAGAAACATCAACAACAACACAATCCCTCTCAAAACACTTCCCATTCTTATCTATATCAAATCCACACAAAAAACTTGCAACCTCTTTAATAGGTGATACAGTTGCAGAAAGTCCTATCCTTGAAATATAGCCTGATTTCTTTTGAAGATACTCAAGTGTCAAAGCAAGATGGCTTCCTCTCTTACCAGAACAGATCGCATGAATCTCATCAAGAATAATCCAATCAATATTTGCAATATGCTTATTAAAAGATTTTGAAGACGCAACAATAGCCAAAGACTCAGGGGTTGTAATAAGTATATGAGGAGGATTTTTTCTCATAAAATCCTTTTCTTTTTGAGTAGTATCCCCTGTTCTTACCCCTAATCTTATCCCAAGCTCTTTTCCTGTAAGCTTTTCAATCTCGCTAAGTGGTTTTTTTAAGTTTACCTCAATATCATAATTAAGTGACTTTAAAGGACTTACATAAATACAATAGATCTTATTTTCAAGCCTATCCTTAAGGCTACTATCAACAAGCTCATTTAGGATTGATAAAAACGCAGTAAGGGTTTTTGTAGAACCTGTCGGAGATGAAACCAAAACATTTTTTCGTGAAGCAATCTCTTTAATACCAAATAATTGAGGAATAGAAAACTCCTTAAATCTTGAAAAAAACCAATCTTTCACAAAAGGATTTAAAATAGAACAAACATCACTTGCCACATCAGGTTTCTTTTTAAAAACAATCATATCAAAACAAAAAATTACTATCTATTTATTAATTTCGTGAATTCATTGTCAAATGAAATGATTTTTAGTGGCTAAATGTAGAAGTGGGGACAATCAAAATATAAGAAAAAACTAGAAAAAAATGGGGGAGGCGCTGTTGCTATGTACATTTACACTCACAACTTCGTTGTTCGAAATTTATTAAGAGGAGGCTTTTAGTCCTAACGGACAGATAGTATTTTTCTGCGAAAAAGTAATTAATGTTTTTAGAACATTTTCGAATTTTAAACAACAAAGTTTATATTAAATAATCTTTATCATATTTATATATGGTAGAACCTTATTTTAAATCCGAATCAGTACAACTTTTTCATAACGATTGCATAGATATTTTAAATTCTTTACCTGGAAATTCTGTCGATATGATTTTTGCAGATCCACCTTATTTTTTATCTAATGGAGGGATTTCTTGCAGAGCTGGGAAAATGGTTTCTGTAAATAAAGCAAAGTGGGACAAATCAAACGGAACTGACAAAGATTTCGAATTTACTCATAACTGGATAAATGCTTGTCGTAGAGTCTTAAAAGATAATGGAACAATTTGGATTTCTGGAACAATGCACAATATTTACCAAGTAGGTTATAGTTTACAAAAATTAAAATTTAAATTATTAAATGAGATAAGTTGGTTTAAACCAAATGCTCCGCCAAATTTAACCTGTAAATATTTTGCTCATGCTCATGAAACAATTTTGTGGGCACGAAAAAATGAAAAAGTTCCTCATGTTTTTAATTATAATTTAATGCGAGAATGGAATGATACCATAACCCCCAAAGGCAAACAAATGAGAAGTATTTGGCACATTCCTTTAACACCAATGAGTGAAAAAACACACGGAAAACACCCTACACAAAAACCTATAGAATTATTAAAAAGAATTATCGCATCTTCAACAAATGAAAATGCACTCATTTTAGACCCATTTAATGGTTCTGGAACAACAGGAGTTGTTGCAACATAAAAAAGTTTATTAAGAAGTAAAGGAAAGTAATTATAAGATGAATTTATCAATGTATCAAAAAGAGGTTTTACAAAATTACAAAAATAATTCTCAAATTGCAAGGGTTTTAACGGAAAATTGGTTTTCTTCTGAAATGTATTGTCCTTGTTGTTTAAATAAAAAAATTGTTTATTATCCAAATAATCAAAAAGCAAGTGATTTTTTTTGTGAAAACTGCAAAAATGATTTTCAATTAAAAAGTTCTAAAAAACCTTTTGGCAAGAAAGTTGTAGATGGAGAATTTAATACAATGGTTTCAGTTATTCAAAGAGGAGATTCCCCTAATTTCTTTATTTTGCATTATTCGACTGATGAATGGGTTGTAAAATCTCTTACAATGATACCTAAATTCTTTGTCACTTTATCTATGTTAGAACAAAGAAAACCTTTGTCTCAAAATGCAAGAAGAGCAGGATGGACGGGTTGCAATTTTTTGTTAGACAAACTTCCTAAAGAAGGAAAAATCCCAATAATAAATAAAGAAAAGATAGAAGAAAAAGAGGATGTAAACAAAATATGGAGAAAAATGTTTTTCCTTGCCAATAAAAAACCTGAATTCAGAGGTTGGACTTCAGACGTTTTGAAAATTGTGCAAGAACAAGATAAATTGTTTGAATTAAATGACATATACAAATATGAAAAATATTTTAAAGAATTACATCCCGAAAATAATAATATTCAAGCGAAAATTAGGCAACAATTACAAATATTAAGAGATAACAAAATACTTAAATTTAAAGATAGAGGATTATATGAGGTATTAGAATGAATAAATATATACTTTTAGAAATTGGAAAATCAGCATATACAGAATTTAAAATGAAAAATGGTGAATTTGAAGAAACACAAGATGCTGTTTTAGTTGATGAAATTGAAGCAAACTCAAAAGAAGAAGCGTATGAGAAAGTTATCAACTCATCACAACATAAAAACAAAGTTTTCAATAATCTAATTATAAAACAAGTCATTTAAGAAGTATTTGAATATCTTATAGAAACATTAACCGATTCTATTTTTACATGGGATTATTTTGTTGATTTTGAAAAAGTAAAAAAGAACATTCATTTAATCGAGAAAGAACTAAATTTGCTCAATGTCTTAATCGGTAAAGAGGATATAGATAAAGAATTTATCAATCTTGTTTTAGAGTATTCTAATGTAAGAAAAGTATTACCGATGCTAATCGCAATAAGGAATAGCAAATTAAAGGATTTAAAGATTATTGATGATTTTGAAGATTTAAAATCAGAAAGTAAAGTCGAATTGTTTAATCCAAATATAGATTTAACCTCTGAAATGAAAGAAGACCTAATTACCTTTTTCAATGATTCAGGATTAAAAAATATATTTCAAGACAAAGATGTAAAAAATATTGTTGATTATTGTTTTGGTGTAGAAGTTGGAATGGATACAAATGCAAGAAAAAACAGAACAGGTCAAGCTATGGAAAGCATAATTGAGAAAATAATCCAAAAATTTGCAGAGAAAAATAATTTAGAATATATTCCACAAGCAACACAAAAGAAGATTAAAGAGAAGTGGAATTTTGACATTGAAATAGATAAAACAAACAGAATTTTCGATTTCGCAGTATTTGAAAAATCCAAAAATAAAATATTCATAATTGAAACCAATTATTATGGGGGTGGCGGTTCAAAGCTAAAATCAACCGCAGGGGAATATCAATATTTATTTGACTTCTTAAAAAACCAAGGGATTGATTTAATCTGGATTACTGATGGATTCGGTTGGAAAACAACTAAAAAATCATTGTTTGAAACTTTCCTACACAACGAATATTTACTAAACATTGAATTCGTAAAAAAAGGAGTTTTAAAAGATATAATTTTATAATGTTCTTCTAGAAAAAGAACCAAGAGTAGAAACTTCCTCTATTTTCTTTTTTAGAAACACGAGAAAATTAAAGATTTTCTGTGCCCTGAAAATTCTTAATTTTCATGGAAAAGAAACAAAAAATCCCCTCCGCTAAAAAAAAGATTGATTCCCTTGATTCTTGTTCTTGATGCACTAAGAAATGAAAAACCTCAACATAAATGCCAAGGTATCTCGCAAATAGTCGAGGTTAATCCTTGCATGAATCCGTCTATTCTTACTTTAACTTGAAAATTCAACATCTTCACCCCCACAGGGCGAGGTATGTTGGTAATATAAAATCATGCACTATATTAAAACGAGGTTGTTGATTACAAAAAAGTGTACCAAACCCTCTTGTTGAAACATGAGGTAGTTTTTTTTCTGAATAATTTTATCTTTTGAGATCTTTTATAAAGGAAAATTAAGAATAAATAAAATAAGAAAAAACGGGGTAAGAAGAGACGAATTTAATTAACGATTAACTTTTAATTATCTAACGAAATACCTTTTGGAATTTATGCTTCAAAGCTTTTTCATATTTTATATTCAAAGCTAAAATAAGAGCTAAAATAAAAAAAAGTGATTTTTAGGTCGAATAAAATATCAATAATATATCAAGATATCTAAAGTATTTGTCCTTAAAAGCTTTTTTATCTGCAGAATAAAAACAAAATTCAAAAATAAAGACCTTGCATTTACATAAAAAAACCCAAAAATAATCCCTTAACTAAAAACAACATAAATCTTAGATTTAAATATTACTTCTTAGGTTTTTTAGATATCTCTCCTTTAATCTTCTCAATAAACTCTTTAGTTTTTACACTAATCCCTTTTTGTGTCTTTTTTACCTTCTCAATACCCTTACCTAAAACATTATAATCCCATAAAACCTTATCCATATCTTCTATTTTATTCCCATAAGTTTGAAATGAAACCTTGCTATAAAGGGAGGCTTTTCTAGTTCTAGTAGTATTTTTCGCTTCATATCCAAGTGTAATAATCCCTTCAACCCTGTGTGAATCAGGAGCTCCTACAATATCTTTTACCCTTTCTTCCACAAACGCTGAGACAAAACAGCTTCCAATACCAAGTGATGTAGCTGCAAGAATAATATTTTCACAAGCCATCGCACAATTTTGAGTAGAATAATAATCTCCTCTTTCTCCGAAATATCTTTTCGCCTTCTCAAGATCAGAAATCACAACAATAAACACAGGAGCTTGAATCATCCAAATTTGATTCATTGAAGCAACAGCAATCTCCTTTTTCTTATCTTCATCTGTGACAATCACAAAAGCCCAGTTTTGTATATTTCCAGAAGATGGAGCAAGCCTTCCTGCTTCCAGTATTTTTCCTAAATCATCCATCACAATGTCCTGACTCTTATATTCCCTTACAGAATGTCTTTCTGATATTGAGCTTATCAAATCCATTACAATCAAACCCCTTATTTTTAAATCCTTAAATATGCCTCAATATGATCTTAACATACCCTTTAATAATATAAACTTATCTTTTTTAGATTGTAAATTAATCCTAAATTTTAACTTTTCAACAAAACATAAAAAAATATAACAAAAATATATAGCGTATTTTTTACAACTTAATCAATCATTTATAGAAAAGGATACCTCGTGTTTAAACACAAGGACTTGGTACGCTTTTTTGTAATCTACAACCTCGCTTGAACGTAGCGTATGCTTTTATATTACCAACATGCCTTGCCATTTAGGGTGAGCTTGTTGATTTCATGAAATCCAGTTTATTCCCGTACTTTGGACTTTCAAGCCAAACTTTCAAGCCAAAGTAAGAATAGACGGATTCATGGGCGAAAAACCTCGACTATTCGCGAGATCCCTCGGCATTTACGCCGAGGTTTTTCATTTTTCATTCCTATATTTTCATTCCTATATAATTAAAATCTAACGAATAGAAAATAATATATAATCAGCATATGGAATCCTATATGGAATCACTAGATGATGAAATAAAACATTATTGAAAAAGTAATAAAAGTAAATAATATATATTAAACAAAAAAAAACGCAAAAGGTGTAAAAATGAATATTTTATTAATAGGCCCTCAGGGCTGTGGAAAAGGAACTCAAGCTTCATTGCTTGCAAACCATTTAGATATACCTCATATATCTACAGGAGACATATTTAGAAAGAACATTGCATTAAATACTGATTTGGGAAAGATTGTTAATAATCTTGTCAAAAACGGTGAATTAGTTCCAGATGATATAGTAATAGAAGCTGTAAAAAGTTATCTAAAAAACGAACAAATGTTTGAATTTGGTTTTATCATGGATGGGTTTCCAAGAACAATCTATCAAGCAGAAAAATTTGAAGAATTCTCTGATTTTGATTTGGTGATATTAATTGATGTATCTGATGAGGTAGTCATCAAAAGAATTGTATCAAGAAAAACCTGTCCAAACTGCTCAAAAGTATATAATATACTAACAAATCCGCCTAAAATAAAAGATAGATGTGATGTGTGTGGGCAGGTACTAACAATAAGAGCAGATGACAACAAAGAGTCAATCCAAAAAAGATTAGAATCCTATCATCTTCAAACCAAGCCTTTAATTGATTATTACAAAAAAAAAGGAATCTTAAGAGTTGTAGATGGTGAAAATTCAGCTGAAAAAGTATTTGAGCAGATTAAGGAAAACTTGGTCTTTGGTTAAACAAGCCAGCAATCACAATTGTCGCATAACTTCCTTTACCAAGTATAAATCTAACCTCACATACATTCTCTTTAGAAATTGGATCATAATCCCCCTTATCTTTCAGATTGGGATTTTCAGATTTAACTTTATCTTTGAAATCTAAATTATCTATTATTCTATTATTATATTCACTTTTACAATCACACTCATAAGCCTTAACACTAAAATTCTTTACTTTAATTAAAAAATCTCTTTTTTGAGATTCTGCAGACAAGCTAGGAATTTGCCTAATAATAAAATCCCTAGAGCTGATTCCCTCCTTAGCCATCTCTTCTGAAACATATTTGTTGATTTTACCTTTATTCTCAAAACCAAATCCCGCTAAACTCACCTTAACATTATTAATCTTATCATTACAGTAAACATCTGATTTTGCATACCCTTGATTTGATAAACAAGCACATTCTTTAGATGTT
Organism: Candidatus Woesearchaeota archaeon; assembly: GCA_035363095.1. Classification (GTDB taxonomy): domain Archaea; phylum Nanobdellota; class Nanobdellia; order Woesearchaeales; family UBA119; genus DAOSEK01. Next base: position 14,741 of record DAOSEK010000017.1, read on the forward strand.
TCTTCTTCATAATTATTTTTAATAGGAAATGCAAGTTCTCCAAAAGGATACTCCAATATAAAACAACTAAAATTATCTTTAACAAATGAAGAAATTGCTCTATTAAATATAAAACTTTGATATGCATGAACATACATCATCGCATGCTTTGGATTAAGTTTTTTTATAAACTCAATTCCAGACATCGTTAACAGTCTTGGATTTATTTTTTCTTTCATCTGTTCTTTAATCAATTCCTTAGCCTCCTCATATCTTGACAAGATTATCATCTTACCAATCAAGTGATTATTGCACATTATTCCAAACCTTTGAGAGTCAAAATAGTTTGGAAACCAAAAAACATTTTTACAAACACCTTTCGAATAATTTTTATTGCAATTGTTGTTATCATTATCACTATTGCTATCATTATTATTGTTATTATTATCACTTAGTTCATTTTCTCTTCTAAACTGAAAATACTTCTCATCAGAAATATTTCTTACCCTTATTATAAACTCATTTCCTAAATGCTCTCCTAAAGAAATGGGTCTATCACAAAATCCTACTCTTTTCACTTCAATATAATCCCCTTTTTCTCCAAAACTAAATCGCTTGTCATACACATTTCCTAAAACAGAACAATACTGCACACTAATAGCGTTTTTATCCTTTGTCCCGGAGTAAGAAAAAGCCCTTTCTTTTATTTTGTAAGCTTTAGATAAAGTATTAATTGCTGAAAGCATATCTACTCCTCTTTTTTTCAAAGTAAAAATACAAAACCTTCCTGATTGATTTGATTTAAACTCCTTTTTTCTTGAACTTGCTATCCTTTCAATTACAACAAAATCCTCAGGATACTTTTTTATTATAATTCCTTTATTTTTATCCATAAAAATCACTTATTAAATCGCTTATTTAATAATACACTAAAAATGAAAAACCTTGGCATGAATTTCGAGGAATCTCGCAAATACTCGAGGTTAATCCTTGCATAAATCCGTCTATTCAAACTTTTTGTCTCAAGAATAAACCTCAAGACTAAAGTGTGCAAATGAACTGGATTTCATGAAATCAAAAATCTATACATTTATACATTGGTTTTTCATTGTTGTTAATAGTCATTGTTATTAATAATTTGTGATTTTTTTTTCTTTTCCTTATTTGTCATGATTACCACTATTACCATTATAATCTCCTTATTATTAACATATACTTAAGATGTCATTAGTATTTGTATTAGTATTACTTGTATTAACCATCATCATCGTCATCATCATTATTGTTACAATTAATTTTTACCACAGTTTTTCTCCTTTAGTTTAAACGAAAACTTTTTAAATTGGGATAAAATTCCTGTATTGTGCTGAAATATTTTTGGAGGTTATGAATATGGCAAAAGAAAAAGAGCATATTAATTTAGTATTTATCGGACACGTTGATCACGGTAAATCAACAACTGTAGGAAGGTTATTGTTTGACTCAGGTAATGTCGATGAGCAAGCAATGAGAAGGCTAAAAGATGAAGCCGAAAGGCTTGGTAAGTCAGGGTTTGAATTTGCTTACGTTATGGACAACCTAAAAGAAGAAAGAGAAAGAGGAGTCACAATCGACCTTGCGCACAAGAAATTCGAGACACCAAAGTATTACTTTACAATAATCGATGCGCCAGGGCACAGAGATTTTGTCAAGAACATGATTACTGGTGCTTCCCAAGCGGATGCCGCTGTTTTAGTTGTTGCAGCAAACGATGGTGTTAATGCACAAACAAAAGAGCATGTATTCTTATCAAGAACCTTAGGAGTAGGTCAGATGATAATTGCAGTTAATAAGATGGATATGAAAGAATACTCTGAAACAAGGTTTAATGAAGTAAAGGAGGAAGTTACAAAACTTCTAAAGAGTGTAGGTTATAAGCCTGATCAGATTCCTTTCGTTCCAATAGCTTCATTAAAAGGGGATAATGTTGTTAAAAAATCAGATAAGATGTCTTGGTATACAGGAAAGACCTTAATTGAGACTCTTGATGATATAAAGGTTCCAGACAAACCAACCACATTACCTTTAAGACTACCAATCCAAGATGTATATAACATTACAGGAATCGGGGTAGTTCCGGTAGGAAGAGTTGAAACTGGAATACTTAAGGTTGGAGACAAAGTAATCGCAATGCCTGGTAGAGAAGGTAAAGGTGTTGAAGGAGAACTAAAATCCATTGAGATGCATCACGAGCAATTAAAAGAAGCTGGACCAGGAGATAATATTGGTTTTAACGTTAGGGGATTTGGTAAAAAGGATATTGCAAGAGGAGATGTAATAGGTCCTGCGTCAAATCCACCAAATGTGGCAAAAAGATTCACTGCCCAGATTGTAGTTTTAAACCATCCTTCAGTAATTACTGCAGGTTACACTCCGGTTTTCCACATACACACTTCACAAGACCCAGGAAGAATAATTGAGATTAAAAAGAAATTAAATCCTGCAACTGGCGAAGTTTTACAGGAAAATCCTGATTTTATTAAAAACGGGGATGCAGCTATTGTGGTAATCGAGCCTATAAAACCACTAGTAATCGAGAAATTTGCAGAAATTCCTCAATTGTCAAGGTTTGCAGTAAGAGACTCTGGTTCAACCGTAGCAGCAGGAATGTGTATCGATCACGAAAAACAATAAACTTTTTGTTTTTTTTTAATATTTTTAAAGGGGATAAATATGCCAAAAGCAAGAATCAAACTAGCAAGCACAGATATTGCAAAGATAAATCAAGTTTGCGATTACATAAAAGACATAGTGCAAAAGACAGGTGTTGAGATGAAAGGGCCTATTCCACTCCCTACTAAACGATTGAAGTTAACCACAAGAAAAGGTCCAAGTGGAGAAGGAACAGCTACTTGGGAAAGATATGAGATGAGAATTCATAAAAGGCTTATTGATTTAGGTCTTGATGAAAGAGCCTTAAGACTTGTTATGAGGGTTCCAATCCCAGAAGGTCTAAATATCGAAATCGAGATGATCGATTAAATTTCTTCATATCTTTTTAGAGATTTTATCCTAAAGTTTGTTGTTATTTCTTTTTTTATATATTTTATAAGTGTAAAGCCATCCACTAACTAAATTTAAATCGATTCTTCTACCAAATCCCTTTGCATGTTGCCTATTTGTTTATCAATAACTTTTTTCTAGTTAATCTAGTATGGACTATAGTATAAAAAATTTACAACCAAAATAATTCTAATTAGCATTTCATATTTCTTTCTTTAAATATTCTTATACTTTAGAATCTTATAATGTAGAAGGTATACTATCTTCGAAGCAATTCTTTTTTTTATTTAGGAACTTTTTTTTTTAAAAGTTTATTCAAAAGCCAAAACCATATATACATAATTTTTTAAATTCAAAGATTTCTTCCCTGCCTAAGCCCTTGTTGTTTTTCATTATTTTGCTTTCGCTCGCATTATCATGTCGACGTCGCATACGAAGACTCCCGTTGGTCGTCTTGTCGCGACGTCTTTAGACGCAAAAACTATGAATGTTTTTGTTTATTTTGCTTGTATTGGATTATTATGCCGACGTCGCATACGAAGACTCCCGTTGGTCGTCTTGTCGCGACGTCGTTAGACTAGAAGGCTATGTTTTGTACTGATTAACTTGTTTGGTTAGCATTATTATGCCGACGTCGCATACGAAGACTCCCGCTGGTCGTCTTGTCGCGACGTCTTACAACGCAAAAGCCATGCTTATTTTTGTTTATTTTGCTTGTGTTGGATTATTATGCCGACGTCGCATAATCCGGCATTGCGCTCGGCTCGAAACCGAGTGGCCTTTGGCCTTGGGGGTTCAAATCCCTCCGTCGGCGTTTAGTCCCCTTAGTCTAGCTTGGATAGGACGCGAGCTTGCGGAGCTTGAAACCTGGGTTCAAATCCCAGAGGGGACGCTTTAAAATCATAGAGAAAAATATTTAAATCAAAGCACTCGCCAAGATTAGAAAGGAAGACTCTGAAAAATCTAATTAGAAATTTTGGAGATTATATCAAAATTTAGATAACATTTGCAAGCCTTGCCTCTGTAGCACAGCGGCTAATGCACCTGACTTGTAATCAGGAGATCGGGGGTTCAAATCCCCCCAGAGGCTTTTTTTCGATTTTGTGAGTTGGTCTTTCGCATACCTTGGTATTAAAATCAGATGTAATAAATGAAGTATTTGCGGTAGAATAATCTTAAGTTTTCAATTTTTCATTGTAATAATTTATATATTATCAAAGAAAATTGTTTAACTATCTCTTTATCTCTTAGAAATTTTTGGTTTTGCTTTTAATTTGTAACGTATTTACTCGCTTCATTAAATATATCTTTTCTAATTTCTTGAAGGTCATGATTAAGTTTCTCTTCTAATTCTTGAGAAGTTAAATTTAAGTAATAATCTTTTGGTTTTTTTAAGATCCTACTAGTAATCTCCCTTGTAACCATTTGTGTGTAAGTGCTACAAGCGTTAAGATTATTATCCCATCTGTCATGGCCTACTCTAAAAACTCTTATCTCTTCATCAGTTATATTGTAATCTCTAAGCATTTCTTTAATGATTCCTTTGGCTTTTGAAAGACTGTTAGGTTCTGCATTTAAATAGAATATCAAACACTCATTTCCTGAGAGATAAGACCCTGGACTATCGTAGTTGCCTGTAGCCTTTTTATCTTCAAAAAATTCTTTCATCATTTTAAAAGTATGACCAATTTCTTGTTTTGAAAATTCCCTTGCAATCTTTTCTACTATCGAAAAATACTCTTTGTTAAAATTTTGATCATTTAAGAAGCGTTTTGGATCAATCTTTAAATAAATCTTAGTTGCAAAACCAACATCTTTTTCAGAGTCAAAACAATAATATTTACTTGAATTCCAATTACTATCCCAAAAATATCTCCAGACTTCATCTCCTTTAGATGTAGTAAATCCAGAATTTTCTAAAGATTTGGTTAATTCATCTAATCCTTTCTTATAAAATTCATTTGTTTTTCTAAGCTCATTTTTGATTTGGTTATTCTTTGTTTTGTCTGAAGTTGTTATAATATCTGATTCAGACAGGCAATCTAAGCGGATGTACCTTTCAATCATATGCCTTATTGATTTCTCTTGCTCTAAACGTTCTGATTCTAAACAATTTGATTTTAAATTATCGTACTTTTCTATTTCCAATGAAAAATTTTTTAAAAAAGAATCAAAAAGTAAGAACTCATAACCTCTTTCCAACAGACTCTCTTTCTTTACCATCTTATATCTCAAATCATAATGTGAATTAAAAATCTTCTTAAACACAATATTGCTATTATGCTTTTTTTACTTATTTATATTTGAATAACACAATTCTTTTAAGAGATTTATTCTCAAAATTCTAAAAAAATCCTTCTCAAAACAATTAAAATATACTTATTTAGACTAGAAAACTTCTTTTTTTTAACTTATGCCATAATCAACTAAATCTTAAAATCACAACTATTTATTTAACAAAGCTAGGATAATCCTTTGTTTGATCTCTTGTGGAATAACTATGTAATCAATGAAGTCAATAAGCAACTTAGGGTTTTCCCAAATCTCTTCGCTCCTTTCATAAATCTCTAAAATCTTGGAATCTAAAATTTCTAAAACAAATGTTGGTTCTCTTATACTTTCATAAACAATCTCAAAAAGTTCTCCACAATAATTAATCCTTAGTGTTAAACTCAAAACTTTTTCTTTCAAATCATTTCTTATGTTTATTAAAATATTTATAAACTGATTAATACTATTATACTCTGAATCAAAATCTCTTCTAGCCTCTTGAAAACAATCAGGTGTTGAATTATCTTGAGTTCCTTGTCTAAAAACTTTTCTTAAAAAAGATTTATTCCAAAGTTCCTTAATCTTTTTATCAGGAATATATTTAATCAAATCCTTTGAGCTTTTAATCACAATCCCCTCACGGCCACAAAGCGCCATAATCTCGTTTTGAAGTAGAACACCTCTTCTTATGGTGTGTAAGCCAATCTCTTGTGCAAACCTTCTTATACAATCTTCAAAACTTATTACACTATCATAACTTACTAGTTTATCAGCAAAACAAACAATCTTTTCTTCAATATTTTTTGGATTAAAATCCCTTTTTGGAAGGTATAATCCTTGTTTAATAATATCTATTTTTTTAATTCCAAAACCAATATGATTTTTTGCAATAGAAGCATGTTCTTTTAACCCTTCTTTTTTAAGAATATTAAAACCTTCAATTCCATGTCTTATTGAATCCCTTGAACTAGGAGGGCATTTAAACCTCCCAATATCATGAAGCATTGCTCCTGTAAGAACAAGTTCCTTGTCTATTTTGGTCGCTTTCTCTCTAATTTTTCCTACTTCTTTAGAGTTGAAATCAGAAATATCTTTTAATATCCCCTCTGCAACATCTTTAACAGTCCTTGAGTGTCTTAAAACAATATCAAATTCTGAATTAGAAGAATAAATAGATGAATACTTCCTAAGAAGTTCAACACATTGGGCTTGTGTAACTTTCATTTTTAAAAGAATTAAATGTAGTTAATTGGCTTTCTTAATAGGCGTTCCAATTGGCTTTTTGTATTCAATAGACCACATAAGCCCAATCTTTTGCATATCAGAGCTAAACTTATCACTTAAACTATAAGTCTTTTTATACAGGTCATAAAAAATTAGTCCCATACTTTTCATAGGAGTTAGAATTCTATCGTAAAACTGCCTTTTATTATAAGATAATCTAACCTTTTTCCCATAAAAAGGTGGTTCATCTATCTCAGTAACCATCGTACCATCGTGAAGAGCAGTAGCGAACATAGACATCTCAGTTTTTGTAAGACTTCCACCATGCTCTTTAAGCTCTTTAACTAAAAGCTTTCCAACAATAACCTGTTGGCTTGTAGAAAATATAACCTCATAAATATCATCAGGCATATTAAACCTATCAAAAAGTATTACCATAATCCCACCAAGGTAAGTTTATAATTCAATTTCTAACACGATTCCTCATTGTTTTTCTCAACAACTAAACCTTCAAACAAAGTGAATAAACACAAAAAAATCCAAAGTCCCAATGGCTAAAAAGGCATACTGATATTTAAATGTTCCTCTTTGTAGAGAGTTTTAGTAATTAGTGTCATATTCCACCTAAGTTTATTTTTTTGTATTAAATTTCCATTAAATAACATTTACATAATCATCACTCTATAATGAAAAAATTTATATATTGGTGTGCATAAAAGAATAATCAGTATACAATAGTATATATTTTTTAATAATGCCTGTTTTCACTATAAAAAATGAAATTTTCAGAATACCTTGACACGCTCTCAAGAGAGGAAATAAAAGAATTATATAAAGATTTACTCAAGAAGAATTCAACTTCTTTTGAAGAAATCTTAAAAAAACTAAAAGAGTTAGACCCCTTTAAACTTAAAAAATGTGTAGTTTGTGGAAATGAACTTACATATAGTCAAGAACCATTAATTTTAGAATTCGGAAAAAGGGGTTACAGGAAAAAAGCATTTTTTTGTGCAACTGACTGTTTGCAATACTTCACAAAAACATCGCTTTTAGAAAAAAAGACTCTTAGAATAACAAAACATAAAATCTCAAGAAAAAAAACATTCCTAGAGAAAATAAAAGCAATTTTTTCTTAAATAAAAAAACCTTGCCCAAAAATTACTCATTTTATGATATATCTTACATTAATGATTATTAGTATATATTATTCTTATAATTATTTTTATTAATAGAAAAGCATGCCTCGTGTTTCAACACGAGGACTTGGTACGCTTTTTTGTAATCAACAACCTCGCT
>DAOSEK010000018.1:0-21927 GCA_035363095.1 Candidatus Woesearchaeota archaeon
TAAAGGGCGAGGTATGTTGGTAATATCAAGGCATGTTGTTAATATAAAAGCATGCTCTGTATTCAAATAGTTTGTTGATTACAAAAAAGAGTACCGAGTCCTCGTGTTTAAACACGAGTTATGTTTTTCTATTAATAAAACCAATAAGAATTTTACTTTTTCTCCTTATCTTTAAATTCGCTATAACCACACTTTCCACAAGAGATTCTATTTTTGTGCATTGCCATAAATGTTCCTGCACCACACTTAGGACAGCTTGGGTTCTTTGCTTTTCCTTTATCGTATAATGAACCTATCCTTTTTTCTGGTTTTTTTTGCTTTTTCTTTTGCTTTGCCATTAATTATCCCCATTTGAATTATTAAGTTTTAATAAAATCAGAGTTATTTTATTACAAATAAATCTTTTTTATTCTCCTTTTATGGACCCTTCTCCTTTTGTTTTATCAGCTGTTGAATTTGACTTTTCTTCAACCTTTGATTCATCTTTTGATGAGTCTTCTTTTTTATCTTCCTTTGATTTTTCAATCTTATTTCTTTTAAGCATATATTCAGGTTCAGTTTTTTCAAGGGATGATTTATCCAAATAAATCTTTGCAGTAACGATTGCTTGGGTTTTTCCATATGCCTTTTCTACACTTTGTACCAATATTAGAGAACTATTAGCTTTTGAAAGCTTAGCAACTATCTCTTTAACCTGCTCTCTTGATGGTGTTGTTGCACTACCCAAATCAATCTCCACTTTCACTATCTTTCTTTTAAATAATACATCTTCTTTTGTATCAATTATTTTTGCGTCAACCATTTTTAAGAATTCACCTTATTTTAAGAGCATAATCTCCTTTTATTGGAATACCTAATTGTTTTGCAATATAGGATTTTTCTGCGTCTACTATCGTAACCTTGCCTTGGAAAGTCTGAGTGAAACTACTTCCACCACAACAGGAGCAAGTCTCTGATGTGACAAACATTTTACATTTTTTGCATACTTGTTTTTGCATTTAAATACACCTTATTTTTTACCTTTGGATTCCTTTGAGGAAGGCTTTTTTTCCTCAGTTTTGGTTGTGGCTTTTGACTTTTTTCCTTCCAAATCCACATACCAATCTGGTTTTCCTAAGCCATATTGACGCATTGTAAGCCCAATTTTAGGATTAGTTATATCTTTAAAACTTACAGCAACAATCTTTGCCCTACATAAATCTCCAACTCTAATTGTTCTTTTACTCTCTTTTCCAGATAATACCTTGTCCTTTGAAAATGATACAAAATCATCCATAGTCTGAGAGATGTGAATCATTCCATCAATGGGTCCCATATTTCCAAATACCCCAAAATCTGCTACATCTCTAATCTTTATGTTTACAATCTCTTGAAGTTCTGGCCTAAAAGTCAATATTGAGAATGTTGTTTCGTAAAAAACTCCACTATCTCCACTTATTATTATTCCATCTCCTATGGATTCTATTCCAGCAATATCTATTACAATCCCTAAATCTTTTGAGATAAATCCTGTGTAAGACTCTTTAATCTCTTTAAGTATGCCTTCTGAAACATCAGCGCTCAATTTCTCAGCGCCAACACGTATATGCGCTTTTATTTTTGTTTTATAAAACATGTTACCAGACTCCTATGACGAGATATTTTTTATTTCTTGAGTGTATGGTTGAAACCTTTAAAAATTTTAACTTTTTCTTAAGCTCTGCATCGTCTGTTGCAACCAAAAGCTCTTTTTTGTTCTCAAACCCTTGACAATAATCAAGTATTGCATCATCTCCGTTTGAGACAGCCCTATTTAAAAGATGAAAATCCGATTCATTTATAACTCTTTTGCTTTTTTCAAGGATAACACCTTTTGATTTAAGAAGCAAAAGGGCCATTTTTGCGTATTGAGACTGCTTTCCTTTGCCTTTGTTTGAAAGGGCTAAAAGCTCTGTAAAGTTCTCTTCTAATATGCAAACCTTAAAGTTTGAATCAACTATTCTTATAAATTCACTAAATATGTCTATTCCTATTCTAAACGGAAGCATTGCAAAGTTTGCATCAACTAGTATTGTTTTCATTTTTATACATTTTTTTTAATTAGCAATATTCTAATAATGAATTTTAGAGCTTTTATTTAAGCTATTTGCTGATATTTTGGTTAATATATATAAAAATTAGTCTTTTTTTCAGATAAAAAGCTACTTTTTTTCGTAATCTTTAAATTTAATTAATACTTAACAAGATTAATTTAATGAAACAAGATTAATTTAATGAAAATGGAATTAAAGATTATAGGTAGTGCAGGGACAAATCCCATTCCTAAACTTTATTGTAATTGTGATCTTTGTGTTCAAGCAAGAAGAAAAGGGATGCCTTATAAAAGAAGGTCTAGCAGTTTTTTTATAAAAGAGTTAGATTCAGTTTTTGAAATTCCTAATGATTTGCGTTATTCTCTTAATTTTGAGTTAGCTAGTTTAGTTAAGAATCTATTTGTTACATCCCAAAACCTTGAGAGTTTTGATGGACTTAGGCTGTTAAGTACCATAGTATCTTTGAAAAGAAAAAGTGGTTTAGTAAAATCAATTAAATCCAAGAAGTTGAGATTGTTTTTGCCATTTTCATTTAATAGAAACCCTGCGATTTTAGATTGGATTAAAAACCATATAAGTTCTTGCGATTTGGAGGTTGTTTTTGTAGAGATAGGAAAATCTTTTGAGTTAAATAAATGTATTATTACTCCTTTTAAGATAAACCTAAATAATGATTTGGGATTTGTGATTTATAATGGAAATAAAACAATTGTTATCGCTTTGCACACAATAAAACATTTAAGGGTTATGGAAAATGAGCTTAATGCAATAATGGCAAAAGATAACAAGAAAAAAATTAACCTGCTGATTACAAGACAGCCCTTTGTATTAGCAAAAAAAGCGTTTGAGGGAATGGATATAAATAAGGATTTTCAACTACAATACTACTCAACAAAAGAGATATTTGAGTTAATTAAGGAATTTAATATAAAAAGAACGCTTTTTTTGTCTATTGAGGAAGAGTTTGGACTTTCTTATGATGATTATAAAAGACTGGATGAGATATATAAGGAATTTGGAGTTGTGTTTGGATATGATGGACTCAACCTAAAGGTTTGACTAATATGCATAAAATATTATTTTTGCACTAGCCATCTTCTTATAAAAATCAATCTCTGGTTTTTTTGTTTTTGATGAGATGAATATTTCTTCTAATCCTGACCACATTAAAAACCAACCTGCAGGTTGGGAGACTATGAAAAGAAAATCTATTAAGAAATTTTGATATTTTTCTATGCTTGTTGATAATAAAAGTGCCAAAGCGCCTAAGATAAGCCAAAGCAAACCATGTTTTTTCACAGAATTTAGTTCTTCAATTTTTTCTAAATAATGTTTTTGAAAGTGGTTTTTTAATCGTTTTTTAATCATTATTTCCTCAGATGCAACTCTTTTGTTTTTAGGAACAAAAAGCCTTAATTCAAGCCCCATTTCCTGTTTATCTCTTGATGCTCTTCTGCATTCTGATAAGAAATCATCTGATAGTGCTTTTTGAGAGAATGGTCTTGGGTCAAAATCTGAGAAGATATCTTCATAAGAGTCAAGGATAAGTGCAATGTTACCTTCTCTAAATGGGATAGATTGGTTTTGTGGATCTTCATTTTTGTCTGATTTAGGTTGAGATTGCTCGTTTTGGGATTTTTTAATTATCCTGAATAGGTTTGTATTGTTTAGATCTTGAGAAGATGATTTTGTATTATTTTGGGTTATCGAATTAATTTCTTGATTCCCATTAAGACTTTTGTTTTTATATTCAGCATCATTAAGTCTATTATCATTCATTTTATTATTATTTTCAGATGACTCTTTTGACATAATAATCAAATCCTTTTCATTATATTAATTTTTATACCCAGTGACTTGCAATTTAACTATTTAGTGAATTCTCCAAATTAAAATCCGAATCATTTTGACAAAAGTCCACTTTACATTTCCGCAAAATAGTTTTTAAGAGATTCTTTTTGATATAATCTCTTTATACCACTCTTTTGATACCACTAAATACCTTTCAGATATGATTTATTGATGTAGTATTTATTTTTATCTTAATGTTTTTAATTTTCTTTCACTTTAGTTTCAGAGTTTTTGAGTTTTTTAGATTTTTTTAATTTTTACTACATGAATAGTATCCTTAGATATTTAAGATTAATTTCGTTTTTATTAATTCAGTTTTAGTGATTATATTATTTGAATTATAGGTCTTTAAATTGTATTAATCTAAGAATTGTTTGTATTATTACTATAGTTGTCACTATTGTTATTAAGTTAAACAACTTTTAAAGAGTTGTTTTTAAGACCTGTTGATTATCAATAATTTATTTGTTTAATTTATTTATTAGGAGTTACTTTAAAGATAAGTATAGTATAAAAAGAAACACAGTTTAAGAAAAACCAAGAGAAAAAATAAGAAAGAAAACAATCGCTCCTATCAAAAATCTATTAACTCATTATTCTTTGGTATGGGAATTCTAGGGATTCAAATTAAATGGTCTTCCATTTCTATCAACAATTTCAATTCCAATTGGAGGAAGACTGGTTTCTGGACTTTGATACCCATGCGGAGCTACATTACCAGTTTGGCAAGGATTAATGTATCTTTGGGATTTGCCTCTTACTGATTCTATAAATTCACGCAAAGTGCATAACACTTGAACAGTCTGTTTTAAAGGAACTTCAGGGTTTTTGGGATAGGTTGATTGAATCCTAGATTCTAATCCGGTAGTATTAGAAGTTTGAGGAGATTTTGGAAAAGCAGTTTCGTAATTTATCTCGTATTTTCCTACAACACCATCTTTAATATGAATTTCAATTCTGCCAAAATCCATTCCATCAGGAAAACGAAAAAATTGCCCTTGTATTTTTGTTATTTCTCTTGGATCAATTCCGTTGTAATCGCCGTTGCAATCAATTTCTTTATCAACAGCATATAATAATTCAACTATTGTTTGATATGCTTTTGTTGGATCTGGAAGTCTTGTACCCATATTATCACAAAATAAATGAGAATTTAGATTTATTTAAAAAAGATTTTGTTTTTTTAGTTGTTTTTGGATTAAAGTGGCTTTTTTATTTAGATTTTTTTTAGTTTTTTATAGTTTTTTTATGGAAGAGGGTTCTTATGGTTTTGTTATGGTTTTTGTTATAGTTTTTTTGTAATCTTATATAATTTTTGTATAGATTTAGTACAATTTTAATTTATAGAAGTAGTTGGTCTATAAGAGATTATACCAATAGTATTTAGAGAACATCATTAAATCTAATGAGAATAAATATAAAAAAAGAACTAATCACAAAAAAACATTAGATTTATATATTACTTCATTTTACAACTTTTAATAAATTTTAAAAGTAATAAAAGATTAATACCTCAGGTTATAAAGAGTTTATTTTTAAAATAACTCTGATATGGAACTTATTACTTAAAATGCCAAATAATAATGGATAATCAAAATGCAAGATATAGATAAGGATTTTGTTGAGTTTATGGAGAAATCAGGCAAGATTTCTGGCGAGGAGATGGGGTTGTCATCCATTTTTGGTTTGATATATATCCAACCCGATGATATTTCAATTGAGGAGATTTCAAAGGAAACAGGGTATAGTTTAGCATCAGTATCTAATAAGGTAAAGTTGCTTGAAGCTATTGGTATTGTAATTAGGTTTAGAAAGCCAAAATCAAAAAAAGTTTATGTTAAAGCAAAAAGAAATCTGCCAAAGATTACAGAAGAAGAACTAATTAAGCGAAAGATGGCAGTTATTGATTACTCAAAAGAGGTTTTGCCCAGCATAATAAATAAGTATGCGAAGAGTAAGTCAAAAGATGATAAACTAAAGATAAATATTTTAAAAGACTATTTAACGCAAATTGAAAAAACAAAAGAACTTTTGATAAAGATCAAAGAAGGATTAAAATGTTTGAACTCAAATGAGATAAACAAAGCATAAATGTACCAAAATATTAAAAGAGATGGTTTTTATGGTAAATAAAAAAGATACTAGAGAGGAAGTGATAAAACTTAGTAATGTAAAGAAAAGCTATAAGATGGGCGAGGTCACAGTAAATGCGGTTAATGGTGTTTCTCTCAAGATATATAAAGGAGAATTTGTTGGTATTGAAGGACCATCAGGGTCTGGAAAGTCTACTTTACTAAATATTGTAGGATGTCTTGATGTCCCTACTTTTGGTGAGGTTTATTTGGATTCTAAAAACGTCTCAGTTTTATCTGAATCAGACCTTGCAAGTATCAGGGGGAAAAAAATAGGTTTTATTTTTCAGCAATTTAACCTAATCCCGACACTTAGTGCAATTGAGAATGTTATGCTTCCAATGATTTTTCAAGGTATATCTAAAGATATGAGATTCAAGAGAGCAAAAGAGCTTTTAAAGCTAGTTGATTTAGCAGATAGGATGCATCACAAACCAAGCGAGCTTTCAGGTGGTCAGCAACAAAGAGTGGCGATTGCAAGGGCTTTGGCAAATGAGCCACAGGTTATACTAGCCGATGAGCCTACAGGAAACCTTGATAGTGTTACAGGTCAACATGTGATGCAGATGCTTGAAAAACTAAACAGTCAAGGGATTACTATTGTGATGGTGACACATGACCCTAGAAGCGCAACACATGCAAAGAGAGTGATTTTTATAAAGGATGGAAAGCTTTGTGATGAGAAAGGTTTATTGTGTTAAAAAATAATATGTTAAATAATAAATGGTGATTTGGTATGAAAATGAAAAGAATGATTTTGATTGGAGTTGTATTGTTTTTGTTTGTTGGAACCTTTTTTTCCCTTTCTAAGGAAGGTCTATCCCAAGAACAATTTTCGATAACTTTACTTAAATATGACCCTGTTCCGGTTGAACCTGGAAAGAGTTTTTATGTATGGTTTAGCGTTGATAATAATTTGAACTCTAGGGTTGATAATGTAAATGTCAAGTTTTTGGATTATTTCCCATTTTATCTTCAAAGGGATGAGGATAGGGTAAAAACAATAAATTCAATAGCACCTGGTTCATCAGCAGTTGTTAAGTATTTGGTTTTAACTGATACTGATGCTACACAAGGCTCTAATAGTATCAAGATACAATACAGTACAGATGGAACTAATTGGATTGAAAGGTCAAGCGATGTTGTTGTTCAAACGCATCAGGCGATTGTGGGAATTAAGGATGTTTTAGTTACTCCTAAAACCATTTTACCCGGAGATGATATTGAGTTAAAATTAGAGATTTCAAATCTTGCTGAATCTAGGGTTAAGGATGTTTCTGTTTCTTTGGGCTTGATACAATCAATTAGCCAAGGAGGAATAACTACAACTATTGAATTACCTTTCACTCCAAAGGATTCAAGTGCTAAGAAAACTATTAAAGATCTGATGGCTAAGTCCTCAGATTTTGTTGTGTTTGGATTAAACGTTGATCCGGATGCGGATATTAAATCTTATAAGATTCCAATATATATTACTTATAGCGATGTTGCAGGAGAACAATATAGTATCAATGATCTTATAGGTATAAATGTAGAGGATAAAACAAATATACTTACTATTTTGGAATCCTCAAGGAAAATAGTTCCAGACAAAAAAAATAGTGTTGATTTAAAGATTGTTAATAAGGGATTTGGACTGATTAAATACATGACAGCAGAGATTATTGAATCTTCAGAGTTTGAGATTATAAGCTCAGATAAGTATTATTTAGGGAATGTTGATTCAGATGACTATGAGAATGTTGAGTTTGAAATAATGCCTAAGAAAAAGGAAGGGACAATAAAGATTCCTGTAATTATCAGATACAATGATGCTTCAAATAAGCAGTATTCTATAGCTGAAGATATTGAGTTAAGTATAATGACACCTCAAGAGGTCAAAGCACTTAATGGAAATTCAGGAGTAACTCCTGTTGTAATAGTGGGTATTGTTGTTGTTTTAGTGATATTTTACTTCGTTAGAAAAAAAAGAAAAGAAAAAACAAAATAACTTTTTAGGCTTAGATACTATCAAACTATCTAGTAACGATCAATCTAGCGAATGAATAACTGTTATTAATCACTCAATCCTTATTTTGCACACTTTGATTTTTTTACCGATGTGAGAAGATAAGGATTCAAAAGATTAAATTATTTTTTTGTATTTTTAGTAGATTATTTATTTTGTGTTAATTTTTTTATGTTAGGAGATTAAGGTGATTAATAACGCTTGGTGTTAGAGGTTAATGATTACTAGTTATGTATTTGTTTTTATTATGGTTATAGGTATTATTGCTACTTTAATTGTTTAGGTTTTGTGATTTTTTGTTTTCGTAGGTGATTTATAAGAATTCAAAAGCCAAAAATGAGTTTAAATAATTTGAATTGAAATAAAATTAGAATATTTATTTTTTTCATAAGTTGTTAGGAGTAAAACATAATTAAGAGGTATCAATATATTATGATTCAAGATCTTTTTTTGATTTCGATAGGAAATTTAAGGAAAAGGAAAGCAAGGACCTATTTAACAATTTTAGGTATAGTTATAGGAATTGTTACAATTGTTGCTTTGATTTCTTTAGGACAAGGACTTCAAAAAACTATTGATAGGCAATTTGAAAGGATAGGAAATAACAGATTAATTATTACCCCAGGGGCTGGAGATTTTACTGGCTCAAGCCCTGTAACTTCAGAATTTTCAGCCTCAAAACTCTTTGAAAGAGATCTTGAGACTGTTAGAAAAACATCTGGTGTAGAGATTGCATCTGGAGCTATAATTAAGACTGCCAAGGTGGATTTTAAAGCAGAGACATCTTATCTTGGGACTAGCGGGATTGCAACTAGTAAAAAAGAGCTTGATTTTGTTAGGACAACAAACAATTATGAGGTAGAATTTGGAAGGTTTATAAGCCCCGGAGAAACAAGGGTTGCAGTTATTGGATACAGGGTTGCGAATAATGATTTTTCTAAAAAGATTAAAACAGGGGATATGATTGACATAAACAACAGGAGTGTCAGGGTAATAGGGATATTAAAAAAATCAGGCAATCCTATTAGTGATAATTCTATTTTGATAAGCATTAATGATGCTAAGGAAATTTATGATATGGGAGATGAATTTACAACGATTTTTGCTAAGACTATCGATAAGAGGTCACCTAGCGAGGTTGCACAAGAGGTTACGAAAAATCTTGCTAAAGAAAGAAGGGTAAAAAAAGGTGAGAAGGATTTTACTGTTAGAACTGCTGAACAAGTAATAAATAGCTTTGGAAATATTATTAACGTGGTTCAGTTATTTTTGATTGGAATTGCAACTATATCTTTACTTGTTGGAATTATTGGGATTACAAACACGATGTTTATTTCGGTAATAGAGAGAAAATCAGAGATAGGGATTATGAAAGCTATTGGAGCAAGGAACTCAGATATTGCACTCGTTTTTATGTTTGAATCAGGAGTAATGGGACTTTTAGGTGGGGTTATTGGAATTATTTTAGGCGTACTTCTAGGCAAGGGAGTTGAGATTATTGCAGATATGGCAGGTGTTAGTAATCTTGCACCATATTTTTCATTAGAACTCATTATTGGAACAGTAGCGTTTTCATTTTTATTAGGAGTGTTTGCAGGCACATTCCCTGCGCTAAACGCTTCAAAACTTAATCCTGTTGAAATCTTAAGAGAGGAGTAATTAATAAAGAATTTTGTAGAATCTGAATTTAAAAAAGGTATAAAAAAGAGTGCATAATGTTTAAAGATGGAGTATTTTGAATATGAAAACTGATTATTTTAGTATGGCGTTTAGGAATTTAAAAAGTAGAAGGCTTAGAACCCTTTTGACTTTACTTGGAATTTTTATTGGAGCCTGCGCAGTCATTGCACTTCTTTCTATTGGAGATGGAATTCAAGAGAGGGTTATGCTTGAATTTGAGAAGATTGGAACTGATAAGATTATTATTTCTCCTGGAACAGGTGGCTTAATCTCAAGAGGAAGAGCTTCATCGTTTTTAACCAGTTCGGATTTAGATACGATTAGCAAAGTAAGTGGAGTAAGGCAAGCAGGTGGCTCTTTTTATAAGGTGGATTTTGTAGAGTATATAGGAGAGAAAAAGCCAGTTTTTGTTATTGGACTCCCTCAAGATGGTTCTAAAGAGATGTTTGAACAGGCAGCAAGTTTTAACATAGAACAGGGGAAAAATCTGAAAAAAGGGGATAAATACACTGCAGTGGTAGGTTGTCTTAATCTTAAAGAGGGTGAAACTTTTAAGAGAAATATTGTAATAGGTTCAGATATATACATAAGAGATGTTAAATTTAAGGTAGTTGGTAGCAATGAGTGTATTGGTAATAAGATAGATGATTCTTCGGTGTATATTCCTTTGGAAACAGCAAATGATATTCTTGAGAATTCTAGAGATGAATTGAGTATGATAGTTGTTCAGGTTGCAAGCAATAAAGATCCAGATAGTGTTTCTGAAGATATTAAGAGAGCATTAAGAAAAAAAAGAGGGCTCAAAGAGGGTGATGAGCATTTTACTGTACAAACTTCTGAGGAGCTTATTGATATTTTCAACTCGATATTTTCAGTTATTCAATGGACAATTATAG
Source organism: Candidatus Woesearchaeota archaeon (assembly GCA_035363095.1). Lineage (GTDB taxonomy): Archaea > Nanobdellota > Nanobdellia > Woesearchaeales > UBA119 > DAOSEK01. Next base: position 10,640 of record DAOSEK010000018.1, read on the forward strand.
GTCTTGCAGCTATATCCTTAGTTGTAGGTGGCATTGGGATTGCAAATACAATGTATACTGCGGTTATTGAGAGAAAAAAAGAGATAGGTATAATGAAAGCAATAGGCGCAAGAAATAGTGATATTATTTCACTGTTTTTGATTGAATCGGGGTTTTTAGGTCTTACGGGAGGGGTTATTGGGATTTTATTTGGTGTAGTTATTGGCAAGTCTGTAGAGATTATTGCAAGAATCACAATGGGTTCAGATTTTTTAATTGCTTATTTTTCACCGTATGCAATTATTGGAATGGCGCTCTTCTCTTTTGCGTTAGGTGCAATATTTGGTGTTTGGCCTGCAAGACTTGCAGCTAAGATGAATGCTGTTGATGCTATTAGAAAAAAATGAAAAGCTTTTAAAATAAAATAGTTTTTCTAGATTTTGTTAAATCAAGACTTTTAGCATACTTTGGTACTTTTTAAATTATTTAAGAAGAGATGAATTAACTGAAATATACCTTTGAATTGTTTAAGAGAACCAAATGAGATTTATCCCTTAATGATTATTAAGGATTATTTGTATAATATTAAGGGCAGGTGGCGAAGAGGTATCGCGCCCCATTGGCTGTGGGGAGGCCCCGGGTCCGATTCCCGGCCTGTCCATTTTAATTTTTGGATTAGTAAATCTGTTCTTGTTAGGTCAAGGTTTTTGCTATTTGTTTAATTATATTTTGTGATTGGGGAAATAGGATTGGATTTCAATATTTAGAAGATTTATCACAAATACCTTTAACTTCTATTTGAAAAGTTGTTGTTGGTTAAGGGATTTTTATCTTTTCAAAAGTTTAGTAAAAAAGGTTTTGGTCCTGTTAATTTTTTTATTAAATATTGCCTTTTTTTGTATTTCTGTGGTTTCATTCATCTTGAGAATAGTATTAGGTAATGGATAAATTCAGTAATACTTATAAAGATTTTGAAGTATCCTAAACCTTGGGTGATTGATATTAAGAATAGAATATTGTTTGTTATAAGTGTTATTTTGTTATCCTTTTTTTTGGCAAGTTGTAGTAGGATTTCAAAAGACCTAGATGATGAAAGATTAAATGTTATTGTTAGTATACTTCCTCAAAAGACTTTTGTAGAAGCTGTAGGGGGGGATTTAGTGAACGTGAAAGAACTAATTCCTATTGGGGCAAGTCCTTCAACATATGAACCAAAACCAAGTGATTTGATAGCGATTGAAAAGGCTGATGTATATTTTAGAATTGGTTACATCCAATTTGAAAAATCTCATTTAGATAAATTTGTTAATTTAAATTCGAAAATGAAAGTAGTAGATACCTCGCAAGGGATAATTTTGAGATATTTTGAAGAGGAAGAAGAACATAGCCACGAACATAATGAAGATTCTCTTGAAGCAGAGGATACTCATGAACATAATGAAGAGAAACATAGTGATATGAGTGCTGACCCTCATATTTGGCTTTCTCCTATGCTAGTAAAAAAGCAAATTGATGTTATTAGTCAAACTCTTTCTGAAAAAGACCCTGTGAATGCGCAAAATTATTATAGAAATGCAAAAGAGTTCAAAGAACAATTAGATAGTTTGCACGTTGAAATAAAGCTTGAATTAGGCAAATTAAAAACTAATAAATTGCTTGTTTTTCATCCAGCATGGGGATATTTTGCTGATGAATATGGACTAAAACAAATTGCAATTGAACAATCTGGTAAAGAGCCAACTCCAAAACAATTACAGCAAATAATTACACAAGCAAAAGAAGAAGATATAAAGGTAATCTTCATCCAATCTCAATTTAATAAAGATATTGCCGAATCTATTGCAAGTGAAGTAGGAGCAATTGTGATTTCAATAGACCCTTTATCTGAAAGCTATGTTGATAATCTGAGAAATATTGCTAAGACTATTAAAGAAAATTTGGATAAGTGATTGTTATATTGTTTAATATGAAAAGAAAAGAGATTGTAAGGATAGAGAATGTATCTTTTAGTTATGATGAAAAAGAGTTTTTGAAAGATATTACTTTGCCTATTTATGATGATGATTTTTTGGGGATTATTGGACCAAATGGAGCTGGAAAGACAACGATTTTAAAGCTTATTTTAGGAATACTTAAACCAAAGAAAGGTAGAATCTCTGTTTTTGGAAATACTCCTAAAAATGCTAGAACAAAGATGGGATATTTATCCCAATTTAAGAACATTGACTTTGATTTTCCAATTACTGCATATGAGATAGTGCTTTTAAGCAGGGTTGATAATGTATTATTTAAGAGATATAAAGATGTCGATAAAATTGTTGCAAAGAATTCTATGAAACAGTTAGGGATATGGCATCTAAAAGATAAAAAACTAAATGAACTATCTGGAGGAGAAAAACAAAGAGTGTTTGTTGCAAGGGCAATAGCAAATAATCCTAAATTATTGCTCTTAGATGAACCAATGTCTAATCTAGATATCCATATTCAAGAGGAGTTTTACAAAATCCTTCAGGAGTTAAATAAAGAGATTGCAGTTGTTATTGTTGATCATGATTTGGATATGTTGACTAAATATGCAAAAGAAGTTGTTTGTGTTAACAAATGCAGTACTCATACTTTAAGATATCATGATGCAGATTCACTTAAGACTAAAGGAGATATATAATGATTGAAGCACTAACTTTTCAATTTTTTCAAAATGCCTTGATGGTTGCAATTTTATCCTCAATTGCTGCAGGGGTGATTGGTACATATATTGTGATTAAAAGAATGTCTTTAATCTCAGGAAGTATCGCTCATACAGCTTTTGGTGGTTTAGGTATAAGCTATTTTTTTAATACAAATCCTTTTTTTGGTGGGGTTGTGTTTAGCTTGATTTCGGCAGTATGTATTGCTTTATTTAGGAAAAATGCTAGAAACCGGCTTGATACTTTGTTAAGTTTTTTGTGGTCTACAGGAATGGCTATAGGATTGGTTTTTATTTTTTTGACTCCTGGATATGCAACGGATTTGTTCACCTATCTTTTTGGTAATATTTTATTGGTGTCTAGGTTTGATCTTTATATGATTTTATTTTTGGATATCATTATACTTGGAGTGGTATATTTTATGTATAACTCTTTTTTAGCTGTTACATTTGATGAAGAGTATTCTGAAACTAGAAATACGCCCGTTACATTTGTAAATATGGTAATTTTTGGGTTGATTGCATTAACCATCGTAGCTACTATAAGAGTTGTTGGAATTGTTATGATGATTGCAATTCTTACTATTCCCGCAGCAACCGCTCAAATGTTTCATAAGACTGTTAAGAAGATAATGATTACTTCTTCTTTAATTACTTTGTTTGCAAGCGTATCAGGCCTATTTGTTTCTTATTATCTGAATTTTGCAACAGGTCCTATAATAGTATTAGTGATTTCTTTGGTTTATTTATTTGGTATTTTGTTGTCTAAGATGAGTAGGCCTTATTTTAGTTAAATACTGTTTAATTCTAATTAAATCAACAACCTTGCCCTAAAGGGCAAGGCATGTCGGTAATATAAAAGCATGCGCTGTATTCAAATAGGTTGTTGATTACAAAAAAGCGTAGTAAGTCCTCGTGTTGAAACATGAGGTATGCTTTTCTATTAATAAATAATCCTTGGATAACTTCTTAAGCAATCTTACTATTACTCAAAATGAAAAACCACAAAAAAAATGCCGAGATACCTCGCGAATAGTTGAGGTTAATCCTTGCATGAATCCGTCTATTCAAACTTTTGGCTTGAAAAATCAACAACCTTGCCCTAAAGGGCAAGGCATGTCGGTAATATAAAAGCATGCGCTGTATTCAAATAGGTTGTTGATTACAAAAAAGCGTAGTAAGTCCTCGTATTGAAACATGAGGTATGCTTTTCTATTTGCCAAAGTAAGCGAAATGATGCTGGATTTCATGAGATCAATAATAGTGATTGATAAAATTAAAAGAATTTTCATGGGATTTTTTTTAGTAAAAGGTGTTTGGAGAAATTTATAGATTAATACCATAATTCAAGAAGGTATAAATGGTATTGGTTAGTATTATAGATGTTTTTGGATTATTTAATTGTTTTTAGGGTGTTTTTTATTGAAAAGATGCCTTTTTCAATAAGTGATTGAAAATCTTTTGATTTGTGAAACTCAAAATCGTTTGGGTTGCCGTTAAATAAAAGCATACTGTTGTTATATGGATGCATATCTCTTTTTATTGCGCTAAAACCCTTAATATTTGAGATTTGTTTTCTTCCAGATGCAAGTTCTAAGAATTCTTCAGGAGAAATATTCTTTTCGCATACTACTACCTGAACCTGGTTGTACTCATCCCCACATAAAGAATGGTCTTTATTTGTTTTAAGGTCAACTAAAATGTTGTAATTATTTGATATCTTTTTTAGCTGGTCTATGAAATCTAGTGATTTGAGTTCCTTTTTTAAGGATTCCAGATTGGTGTTTATTTTTAATGTCATGCTAAAAAGTAAGTATGTTATGCTTTATTTAAAAATTGTTTTTAGCTTTTTTGGATTTTTAACAAAAGAGATAGGCAAATTGTGAAAAATTGTAAAGAAATTGGGCAAATCTTATTTTTCAGAGGATAAAAGTAACAGGGGAGAGTAGTCATTTGAGGATAGTTAATTATATTAAATCAGATTGTGTCAGCTGGTTGCATATTGAATTTGAGAATTTGCTAAACCTAAACCAGCATAATGCTTTTTGTCAATTGATCTTATTGTTTGAAAAGGTACTATAGTATAAAACTTAGGGTTTTCCAATAAAACACCATCACTATTAACTTGTTCTTTTTTTAAAGAACCATATTTATAAGCTACTCCTAATTCTCCTGCAGTATCTGGGACTGCTTGGTAATTATTAACCTTGGCACTCTCAATCTTATAATACATTGCCTGTAAGCCACATGCAACTTGGTTTTTTATCACATCATTATTTTGACCAGTAAAAAGCAGTTTGGACTTGGTACACTCACACAAGGGATAATCATTACTATTGGATGGGTTCAGTTGTTTATTTGTCAAATATTTCTTTGCATCAACACAAGTTTGAGGCATTATTTGAGATAGTCCATATGAAGAGTAAGCATAGTATAAAGCAGGGATTTGGGATGCGTATTCTTGATAATTTACTAAATCCCCTTTCCAAGGGTCATCACTATTTATATCAGGAAGAGTTGTGAACTTACCATATATAATTGATAAATGATTGGAAGAGTATATATCTTTATTATTGTTTACAACCTCTTGGATAGATAGTTGTTTGTTTCCATCAGAATAATAAAAGTACTCATCTACTTTCTCAGAAGGATAAATACTATCAGGATAAATTTTTCTAAAATACTCTTCACTTAAAATGCTTAACAGACGTTCATTCCTTGCTGTAAAATCATCATATTCAAAAACTGTAAAATCTTGAGATTTTGAAGGGTACTCCATATTAAAAAAGTGCTTATCGTACTCAATAATATCACAATGGGGTTCATATCTCACTGAATAAGGATTCATGCCTTCGGTATGGAGTAATGCTAATGCTGCATAAGGGTTTAATCCATATAATAAACTATATTCAACTAAGCTATCTGCAAATACTTCTGCAACATTTGAATCTAATGGATAAGATGAAAAAAACGAGGTATGTATGAGTCGAATTATTTTTTTATTTGGTTCCTTATTATTTGAATCTGAAAAACCTAAAGGTTTTATTGATTGGGGAAAATCATAGAAGTCTTTTTCAAACAATACTGCTAAAATATCAGTGACTTTACTGTAAGTTTCACCGCAATTGATCTGACCAGATGAACCAATATCAATCTTTATTCTAGGAGCCTCTTTTGTAATAATGCCTCCTTCTTGTGTTTGTTTTACAAATATCTTGCTTACATAGTTATCATTTCTATTAACGATATCTACTTTGTAATGAAAGTTCGTATTTCCATGCATCAATTTTTGAATTGAGGAATAAAAATTATTTATGAATTTGTTTTGGGGTTTGGTTATATCAAATGCCATGAAAAAATTATTATAAGCATCTATAAAAGGTGGAGAGTTAGCATCAACAAAGAGTGGCAAATTATTTCCACTTGAAGCAAAAACTTTCGAATTCAAGGAGGCGTCTAACAAGCAACCAAAAATATATTTTGATGCGATAAAATTGCCCTCAGTACGCAAGTCAAGAATATACTCCCTCAAAGGGTCTGTTGAGCTTTCAGTGTTAATAATATTGCAATATCTACTACTATTAATAGAATCAAACACACTATGTAGGTTCGCTCGCGAATTTAACAAAGACACTCCTTTATCATTATAATATGATGTTTCTTCTGTTTTAAGCAGTTCTTTTGATTTTGAAACAAAATCCGTAACGCCAGTAAATGAACTACCACTCAAAAAATATAAATAGAATTTTTCTGCTAAAGAGTAATCCTTTTGATAATTAAAACTATCATAATTTGTCTCTGAAAAAACGACATCAAAGTTTGCCTCATCCCCAAAATAAACTATGATAGATTGACCATCATCAAGGATTGGATTTTCTGAATGGATCAACTTCAAACTTGCTAAATCATTACAATCAGAATAATGCTTAGTATCTAACCCTGCAGTTTCTAACATAAATTGAATATCTTTGACAGTTTTTTCATCAGCACTGAACTCAAAACAATAATGTATTTTTTTCCCATACAATGGTTTTTCTTGATTCCTTTGTAAGTAAATTCCACTTCCGGATGTATCTAATTCTGTATCAGAACAAGCTTCTACTGGAACACTGATAGTTTCCCCTTGAGTACTAACAATACACCTTCCTTCTCCATCACACTTGCCATCCATCCATTTTTCTCCTACGCAAGGAGTACCTTTGGGCATATAGCCACAGCCTAATTTCTTGTACCCTTCACTATTATCAATTCCAGTTGTAACCCTTGAATCCTCACTTCTACAATCAACAGCTTTCACACACTCAAGATTACATTGATTAACATATTTTCCATTTTCATCAGCAGTATAACACTTAGAACCTTGAACCTTTGAACAATCCAAGATCACGCCATTATTTTCTGTACACCCTTCGCAACCAAACCCAAAATTACAGCCACAAGAAGGACCGCCACAAGTGTCCCTACAGTGGTAAGAAATTAAATGGCTTTGTTCCTCTAGAAGCGAATAGTAACTATATTCCTTCGTCGGACAATTGGTGTCTTTATACCAGTTATATCTTTTAAGTAAAAAATTAACAAAAAAATTACCTGCCCACTCTCTACAAAAGCTCGGAGGAGTTTTTGTAATTGCGCCAAAATCGATTTTGCATTCGCTTGCTTCAGAAGGTTGCGATGAAGATTGTTCTTCATCTTTATTTTCTACTAAATCCTCTGACGAAGTATCATCCACACCGGAGTCACCTTCTTCCTGTGAATCAACAGGAACACATTCACCTTCAACACATTGTTTTCCATCATCGCAAGAAATTGGCTCATATTCACATTTGTTGTTAATTGGATTGCAATTATCCTTTGTGCAAGGGTCATTATCATCACACTCGCCACAACTAAAAAATCTTCCACAACCATCAGGAATATTTCCACATTGTAAAGTTTTACACATTTGTTCCAGATGATTGATATTAAAGGGTCTACAAGTGCATGTATATCCCACACATCTAAAATTTGCATTTTCGATGCAATCCTCATTAGAGCAACAAGTTACCGTTTCAGATTGATATTCGCAGGTATTACCATCAGTACAAAATCCGTCGTAATAATGAACATTATCTTCACAATAATCAGGACAAGAAGGAACATCATTATTACTACAACCACCTTGTCCCTCTCGTTCGCTACATACTCCATTCAAGCATATTAAACCGTCACTACAAGAATTTCCACAGCTACCACAATTCAAATGATCATTCTCATAATTTACACACACTCCATTGCAACAATTTGGTAAATTACCAGTGCATTCCTGCTTTAAATCATAGCTTTGTAAAAAACCACAATTACCATACCCATCACATCCATAATACTTAGTTAGTGGTCTATTTGATTCAACTCCATTTGAACAGGTATCTACTTTACCACAAGAATATTCGTTATCAACCTTAACAAACAAGGCATTTCCATCATTATTCTGCTTGCAAATAAAACCCTCTGGAGCATATTCCACATCAAAATAATTTTCCTGAGTGATACAATTGCCGTCGCTACAAGCACTGTTATATTTACTCATAGAACAAAACCCATTACATTCCCAGTATGAATGAGGATCATCGCAAGGCTCTCCATTTCCTTTTAAAGTGCCATCCTCATTGCAACAAGGGTTTGTTGCTGGATCACACCTATTATTATTACTTGAATCTGTAGTTTGACTAGATTGGGATGATTGATCATTTGGAGACGCTTTTAAAAAATCATTACACACAGTATCAGGCTCTATTTTAGATTTAGATAAAACATACCTGAGGTAAGTATTGATTTTTGAAGCTAGGATTGTAAGCTCTTTTTTATTCTCATTATCCAAATTAGAGATTGCTTTAATGCTACCACTCTTCAGATCACTTTCAAACTTTTTAAGATCCGTATCTATTACAGCATAATCACTTCCTGTTAAAGGCTTTCTTAATGGGTCGTTATTGCAGTTATTAAAAGCAATTATTGAAAAACTTAAATCCTCAAATATCAAAAAGGCAAAAGTACAAACCTTATTAGGCAAACTTGCAAGTGTCCTATCAAGTGGGAAGTCCCCTGCAAGCTGTGTAAATCGTAGTATTCTATTATTGTAATCACTCATTTTAGCATTCGTAAAACCAAAATAAAATATTCTACTTGTAATCACCTTGTCACTCTGATCCATAGAGTTCTGATCAGCGATGTTAAAATCTGAAGTGCTTTTGGAGTAACATTCCATCAAATGTTTAATAAGCCCTTCAAAATATTGAAACTCGTCACTAGAATATTTAAGATTTGAATAACTCAAACTATTATCTTGAACAAGTTGTGAATTAACTTCATTGTAAGCTACAATGGTATCAATTAATTCATTCTCCGTTTTAGATTCCATTTTCGTTGCGTTAATAGGATTCATTAACACACTCAAGAAAAACAAGATTATTAAAAAAGCCCAAACACTTTTCAAGCGATTATCCACCTAAATCACCACAGGCATTTTTTAAATCAACAGGCATAGAAGATCCGATTGGTGAATAACCCCCCGTATCAGCTCCATCACCAAACTCCCCAACTAAAGACTCAACAGGCTCACACCTTACTTTTGCATACTCATTATTAGGTTCAACCATTCTTGCGCACTTGCACCACTCAATAAGGTCTACTGTTTTATAAACACCAGCTCTTTTTTCATCTTGACTTCTCATACTTGATACTAGAATTGTAATTAAGATAACCAAGATAACAAGTGCAATAGCACCAACTACTATCATATTCAATGATAAACCTTGCGATTTCTTGGTCCAAAACATCTAAGCATACGCCTCTAATATAGCTAATTTTTAATTAAATTTATATATCTTTTGATTTTATCAAGTATGGTGATTTGCGATGGATGAATTCAAAGAGCCTGAATCAATGAATGAGCTTGTATACTACACCCTCAGGGATATAGGGAGTAATGGCAATGCTATTTGCTGGGTGGAAAGACAGATGTGCCCAAAATGTAAAGAAGCGCTTATGGGAAAGCCAAAGGTCAAAGGCAAGGTACAGACTAGAGCTAAAGAATATGTTTGCCCATCTTGTGGTTATACGCAGGAAAAATCAGAATACGAAACAGGGCTTAGTGCCAAAATAATATACACCTGCCCTAATTGTGGTAATAAAGGCAAAACAAAAATTCCTTTCAAAAGAAAAAAAATCAAGGGCGTCGAAACCCTAAGAGCATTTTGCGAGAAATGTAAAGAGCCAATTGATATTACTAAAAAATTAAAGGAAAAATAAAATTTTTTAATTTTTTTTTAATAGGGATTCATATGTTTCTTTAAGCTTCTTACCAACATTTTCAAGGCTCAATTTTTCAGCAAGTTTTCTTGCATTTTCTCCTAACTTCTCTCGGATTTCAGGGTGATTTGCAAGATATTTTATCTTTTCTTCAAATTCTTTATTGGTTTTTGCAAAAAGGGCATTTTCCCCTTGGGTTAAATAACTCCTAAAAACAGGTATATCTCTTACAATTATTGCTTTCTTCATTGCAGCGGCTTCCAAAACTACTATCCCTTCATTCTCCTCATAACTTGGAAAAAAGAATATATCACCTGCAGAATAAGCTCCGATTATATCTTCCACAAATCCAGTCATAATAAAATTTTCAGGTTTGTTATCAAGTTCTTTTTTTAATTCCTTATTATCTACAACACCCTTCATGTATTTTCCAACCCACATAAAGGTACTCTTAAATTTTCTTGATATTTTAATGAAATCAACGATGCCTTTCCTTACAAAAACATACCCAACAGCAAATACTACTGGAGCTTTTAGTTTAAATTTCTCTTTGAAATCTTTTGCTTTTTTAGCGTCATATTTTAACCTCTTTGAATCAACTCCGTTACTTATAACTGCAATTTTTGATTCGTTAAGCTTATATTTTGTTACTAAGAGGGATTTTGTGTAACTTGAAGGAGCAATCAACAAATCTGCTTTGGAATAATACCATTTTAACCAATACTTAAGAAAGAATGCAACTATACTTGATCCAATAAAGCTTCTTTTAAGGTCTTCAGCAGTTGTATGGGTATGGATTATTACTTTTTTTCCTTTTCTTTTTGCCTTAAATACCTCTTTTGCAGAGGCTAAACCATAAAAATTCACATGGAGTATATCATAATCATCCTTTGGATTTAAAGTGTATTTTACCTTATTTGCGTCCAGTGCCTTTGATTGATGCTTTATTGCAGAACCTATTCCTGATTCTTTAAGTCCAAAGGCGTTTTCTAAATAAAGACAAATTTTCATGAAAGATCCACCTCTTATTGATTAAAAATCCTTAAATAATATTTTTTTAATTCAAGAATACTTATAGTTATGCTTTTCGGGGTTTTAAAAAAAACTAAAATCCTTCAGTAGAATAAACAAAAACCTCTTCATGATCCTCTAAGAATGGATTTTTTTTAGGCGAATAAGGATTTTTGCGAGGAGATATGTATTCTGCTACCTCTACAGGGGGAGCATAAATCTCTAGTTGAGAAGATTTAGACTTTTCTTTTTTAACATCTTCTGAATAATCAGTATCTCCGATTGTTCTGCTCAACTTCGTTTTTATAATCCCAACAAACCACTA
>DAOSEK010000019.1:0-21518 GCA_035363095.1 Candidatus Woesearchaeota archaeon
GTCATGATACTCATTCTAGTCATATCACTCATGCTACTCATGCAAGCCATACTACCCATTCCAGTCACACAAGCCATAGCACACATACAAGCCATATAACTCACACCACTCATGGTAGTCATGATACCCATTCAAGTCACTCTAGTCATGATACTCATACAAGTCATATCACTCATGCTACTCATGCAAGCCATGATACCCATTCAAGTCATACAAGTCATGGTACACATACAAGCCACAGTAACCATAGTACTCATGCAAGTCATACTACTCATACTAGTCACAGCAGTCATGATACTCATTCTAGTCATATCACTCATGCTACTCATGCAAGCCATAGTACCCATACAAGCCACTCAACCCATGGTACTCACACAAGCCATAGTAACCATAATACTCATGCAAGCCATGATACTCACTCAAGCCATAGTAGCCATGATACCCATTCAACTCATGTTACTCACATAACTCATGGAAGTCATTCAACCCATACAAGTCATACCAGCCATGGTACTCACACCAGCCATACCAACCATGGCACTCATGCAACCCATTCAACCCATACCAGCCATACCTCACATTCAACTCATTCCAGTCATTCTTCATGTTGTGTCAATTGCTACAGAATGGAGAATGTTGATTTCGATACGCAAAGAGCTGGAGGAGGCTGTAGTAATAAGGATGCATATTGTTTTTTAATATATGCCTGTACAGCATATTATTATTCAGGTTATGATGCTGATTGTTATATCAATCTAAGATATTGTTATGATTCTGCAGGACAGACTACCTGTGGAGGTTATGATGCTGATGTTCCAATATACCGTTGTGGTTGTAATTTAAATAAGTGTAATTTTTATTTAGAATCTGGAAAATATTGTGAGACAAGTAAAGCCTATTGTCAAGATGGGGTACATTATGGCGTAGATTATCACTGTGGAGGAACGTGGATTTGTTAATTATGATTAACTTGTATTAACTCATTTAAAAGATTCGCATATAATAAATGCTAATTTAAATAAATGCTAAAATACCAAATAATTAGAGTATAATAAATATATAAAACAGAAAGACTAAGATCACTAACACAATTCATCTTACACTAAATTTAACACAAAATAATACTACTTTAGAAATTAGTCTTTGTAAAATAATAAATAATCTCACATGATTTGATTAATAGAAAAGTATACTTCGTGTTTCAACACGAGGACTCGGTACGCTTTTTTGTAATCAACAACCTCGCTTTAATACAGCGTATGCTTTTATATTACCAACATACCTCGCCCTTTAGGGCGAGGTTGTTGATCTTTAAGGTTTTTATTAAGAATAGATGATTTCACTTAAGGAAAGACCCTCAACACTCAAACTAGATGCCTAAAGTATTTATGCTTTAAAGATTTATTACTCAGAACTGAGTGTAACATAAAACCTTGGGTCTAAGGTCGTTAAAAAACAAATAGATCATTACTTATGATTTATATTTATAATTTAAGCGAAAATATTTTAAATGATTTAAAGAAATTAATTTTAATATTAAACAATAGCAATGTCTTATATTTGTATTAATTGTACATTTTTAAAGCTTAAATATGCTTGGCTATTTTCAACAGATGAAAGGTAAACAAAATGAAACAACCAAAATGGTTTAAAAAAAATAAGAAATATATCCTTGCTTTTCTAATTACATTCGCATTAATTTCTCTAGCTATCTTAACGCAAAATACTAATGAAGAAGTTGTCTTAGAAGAAACAATTTTTAGTACTCAAACATTAAACACCCCAAAACAAGCAGACTTAGAAGATTATACTCCACCTACTATAGCTCCAAATAAAATACATTTCAGGACAATTAATGCAATGTGTGACAAAAGTGACCCTAATTGCTATTACTTTAGCCTTCCTTTTAATTATCAGCTTAATCCAAATGATGATAAAATAAGAATCTTACAAATAAGAATCGAAGAATCTGACTTAAAATCACCTGAAATTGTGTATTATGAACACGTTGAAAATCTAACCCCTTCCCAAAAACCCGAAAAAAAAGTGTTGGATTCAGTTCGTTTCTCAAAGATTGAGTATCCAATAATTGGTGATAAAGGGAATCTATTCTTTGAATTGTTATTAGAGCAAAACAAAGTCTATTGCTTTCAAATTATTGATGGAGAAAAGAAAAGTGATATCTGGTGTCAAAATTTAAGTATAGAATTTCTAAGTGAGGACTTAATAAATTTTATGGTCGTCAAATTAGATGATAATACTACTGGTCAAATTCACCTTGTTGTTGATTTTTCAGATTTTAATATAAAAGCAATAAAAGAAACATTAGGAAATGCAACACTAGACTTAGAATTTCCAAGAGGATATAATCTAGAAGCAATAAATTTCTCAGGAAAAGACCTATTAAATAATTATTTTTTGTGTGATGATGTTCATAATTTAGTTCTATTAAATATTTCTTTAGAGCTAGAAACAATAGATAGTTTATTATATGAAGCAAAAGATGACGATGAAAATTTAGAAAGCTATTCTAATCCTTTTGTGGTTACTTTAAAACACAAGTTTACAATCACAAAAAATACTTCTCTTTCAACAAGGTGCGATGCACAAAAGATTTGCTTTAATATGACAAAAATAGAATAAATAGCTTACAGAATTTGTTAGTCCCTTTCATCGGATTTATCCATTAATATCTTTCTAAAACTTGATGAGAGAAAATTGCCTTTTTTATCAGTCATAATCATTTTTGCAATATTTTCTCTGATTGTGTTTATTATAATTCCTTTTGCTCCACTCTCTTTAGCTTTTGAAGACGCATCTTCAAAACAAATCATTATCAAATCATCTACAAAATCATCAGGCAATTGATCAATATCTTCTAGATAGATTCCATTAAATAGTGCTTCGTCTCTTTCTTCTGAAAAATGGTATTCGTAAAACCCTATTCTTTCATTAGCCTTTAAAATCCAAAAAAAATGCCTAAAATCAGGTATCTCTCCTGAAACCATAGCTAACGCATTAGAATCCCCTATATCAAACAGATATTCTCTAATGTCATCAATATTTGCATCCTCAAATGTTAAATCTTCTTTTTTTACCATTTTAAATTCTAAACCATCTCTCTTGTATATAAGACAATCAGAAACTACTACTTTTATTTATTTCTTTCTAAGACTCTTTTTAAGGAATTTACGTTGTATTTTGCCACTTTTTTAAAAGAGTTGAAATAAAAAGATGAAAAACCTCGGCATAAATGCTGAGTTATTTCGCTAATATTCGAGGTTAATCGTTATGTGAATCCGTCTATTCAAACTTTCTGCTTGAAAAATCAACAACCTCACCCTAAAGGGCGAGGTATGTTGGTAATATAAAAGCATGCGCCAAATTCGGCGAGGTTGTTGATTACAAAAAAGCGTACCGAATCCTCTTTTTGGGACACGAGGTATGCTTTTCTATTAACCAAAGTATGCGAAATGATGCAGGATTTCACGAAATCAAGTATTCTCGTTTAATAAATGACTTAATTGTCTTCTTATTGCATTTATATTATCTTCTGTAATCACAACCGCACTTGCCTTGGCATATATGGAGCTTGTTTCATTAGGATTTGATAAATCTCTTCCGAAATAAATTTATCAGTATAATATTGCGAATCAATCCTTGCAATAAAACCTTTTTCAATGAGGGCAAGTTCCTCATCTAAAAAATACTCTTTTAAAAAAACCTTGGCAAACTCAATTGTGCATGTGTGAATCGTTGATTTAACCCCTATTTTCATTAGTATTGAATATAATGATAAATACATTGAATAATACATGCAAGTGATTTTCCAATCTCTGCTTTTAGCTAATTGTGCAGTCTCAATAGCTTCTTTAGTTTTTTGTAGGTATGCTTTCCTAAGATTTTCGCTGGGTTCTACTATTTTTATCCCATTTTCTTTTCTAAAGCACCATGTCAATCTATCCATTTTACTGCACTATCTACAAAGGATTCAAAGCCTTTTATGATAATATGATTCTTTACAATCTCCTTAAGCAAGTAATCATCATCAATTTTTTCCCTAAAGATCTCATAAGGATAAAACTTAGTGTTTATTTCAATATCAAAGACTTTACCAATTTCTTTTATTTTTGAATCGATCCCCTTTTCTAGCGTAAAAATATCAAGATCAGACCCCTTTTTTTGTAATCCTTTTGAGTAACTCCCAAAAATTACAAGAAAATTAGGTGATAATTCCTTATATACCTCAATGATTACTCTTTCAATTAAGATGTTATTTTTAAGAAATTTAATTTTCTTGTAGACCTCGGCAAGAATCACATAATCTCTTGCAATCTGGGACCTATTTAAAAAATACAGCTTAGTTTTACCCCTTTTTTTTGATGAAACAATGTTATACTGCTCAAGTTTAGAAAGGGTATTTAAGGCGCTTTTTGAACTAATGTTTAAGATAGTGCTAACTTCTCTGATGTAGTAATCATTGTCAAAGCCTTTGGTAAATAAAGCAATTACCCTTAAATCCATATCGTTTACTTTTATCATCTTATGTTTACTTTAGTAAACTGAGGTATTTAAAACTTTCTATTCTTGTTATATCAAACCAACTATTTATACAACTTTCAAAGAATTCAATCAATTGCATTTGGAAAACTCCATTTGCAAAAATAAGGTCACACTTCATCTACAATCACAAAATTCTTAATTCTGATATTTTTGTTGTTATGAGGCAAAATCCAGCAAAAGCCTTCCTTAGATAAAGAGCTAAAATCCTTATCTATAAATTCATCTTTATCAATCTTATAAAACAAAACAAGGTAATCTCCTTTAGGCACAATTTCATCTTTAACAAATCTTATTTCCTTAAAATCAGTATCATACACCAAAAAGGGTTTATCTAAAAGCCTTAGCTCTTTTGTATTCTTAATTTTTATAAATTTCTTGGCATTTATTTTAACATCATGTTCTGCAAATTGTCCATAAACACTTATCTTTCTAGGAATAATTCTAGCCTTTAGTTTAGAAAACAACCTAACGCTTAAAGGGTTGAAATTTTGTAAAAAATCACTAAATATGAAATCAAAATCCTCAAAAAAATCCTTTTTCTTGCTAAAAACCAATTTTTCTTTTTCAATAGTTTTTAAAATTTTCTTACCTTCTGCTAATATAAGCCCTTTTTTGAGGTCTGATGAATTTATTTTCTCAATAATCCCCTTGTAATATTCCTTATAAAAATAATCCTCTCTTTCTTGATACCTTACAATGCTTCTTGAAAGGCAAGAGCCAGTGCAAACCTCTTTAATAGCGTATCTACAAGTATAGCATCTATCCATTGGGTATATCCCATGAAAAAAATAAGAATACTTTTCATTAAAATAATCCTGAATATCCTTTAAGTCCTTGAATTCATCAAGAGTTTTATTAAAATACCTTGATAAAGGAAAACATCTCCAAACCCTTAAATCAATACCTACATCAATTGCTCCGCCCTCTTTACACACTTGAAAGAGCCCCCTTGCATATGAGCTTAGCACTTTTTTTCTTGATTCTTCATCAAACATACAATATACACTTGCTCCACAATCTGCGCTAATACTTATATTATGCAATCTTGCCTTATCAGCAAAATTAGCAATCTTTTCGCCCATTAACTGATACATTTCTAAAGGTATTGTTTTATTTTTCTCATATACAATAGGATGTGCAATATCCCATCTAATTTTTTGTATATTGTACTTTCTGGCAATCTCAATAATGTATTCATAATCCTGTTCTAAGTAAAAAAAGTTAATCCCGATGCTAATGGTATTTGAAAAGCCAATACTTAACTCCTTTAAATTATAATGCAGGATTTCAAGCTCCTCTTTTTTATAGAATTTGGGTTCATTAATATTAAATAAAACTCCAATAGAATTTCTCTCTGATATTTTATTTTGTAAAAACTCCAAAATATCTCTACCAAAAATCCCGTTTGAGAATATTGTAATATGATATCCATAATTCAAAAACAAATCAATAATTTCCTTAAATTGAGGGTGAAGGGTTGGCTCTCCTCCTAAAAGTCCAATCTGCCTTTCTTTTCTGAAAAACTTGGCTACCTTTTGTGCATTCTCAAGTGTAATCTGCTCATCTTTTAGACCATCAATTTTATCTAGCTCCACCTTTTGTTTAGCAAAACAATATGGGCATCCTCTATTACAGTAATTGGTTAAAAGCAGGTTTACCATTTTTTTCATAAAAAAGAATAGTTAATCAATTAAAAATCTTTGTTTTTTATACTATATTAAACAACACCTACTTGAACTGAAGGTATGAATAAGGTAAATTTTGAATTCCATCTTTTTCAAATGTAGATAAATTATATAAAATCAAGTGGTTTATATCAATATTGAATTTCTTAATAATATCAAGGCATTCAGCTCTTACAATCCTAACTATCTCTAAGTCATCTAAATTTCTTTCTTGAACAATATGCTTGGCAAAATCTATTGGAATTAAGCTGTTAATATTATCATTTTTATTGTAGCATTCTTTAACAAATACAAAAAACTCTTCTAAAATTTCACTAGGTGCAATATTGTGCTGTTCATATAGATATAATAATGTTTTTCTTAACAATTGATTGTTGTATATTGTTAGCACTCCAAAAACTAAAAAAGAAACATTTTTATTATACTCTTCATCTTCTCTTATTACATAATAAGGCGAATTTTTTTCATAATCCAAAGAAAGTTTTTTAGAATCCTTCCACAGAACTGTTCCGGGAATCACACTCAACTTGAATAATGATATTGATGATGGTTGTAACGATATTGCATAATCCACGCTATTTTTTAGGTCATTATAACCTTCAAATGGAAGTGAATATATAATACTAATCAAAAAATTTCTTTTTTGTTCATATCTTTTAAGAAGTTTTAAATTTTCCTTAAATCTGTTTGAATCAAAATGTCTATTAATTAATTTAAGTGTTTTAGAATTTATAGTCTGAAGACCTATCTCTATAGCAACTGAATTTGCTTTATCCAACAGAAAAATCATTTCCTCATCTAATAGCTCTGCTTTTAATTCCACATGAAGCTTTGTATTTTTATTATATTTTATAAACAATCTGAGAATCTCTTTAGCCCTTTTTGTATTTGCATTAAATGTTGGATCCATAATGTATAAGAATTTAGGAGCTCTTTTTAAAATAAATTTAAATTCATCCTCAATCCTTCTAAGACTATGATATCTCATACCTTCGTAGTCCTTATAATCATAACAAAAAGCACATTTAAAAGGGCAACCTCTCATTGTTTCTAAACAGGCCGTCTTTTCAAAGTATTTTGATTGGGTAATAACACCTTCCAGATATGGTGAAGGAATATCATCTAAATCTTTTATGACAGTTCTTTTTGAATTGATAAAAATAGTTCCATCTTGATTGTAGCTTAATCCTGATACGCAGGACTTGCATTTTTTTTCAATGATGCATTCAACAAGTTCCTTAAAGCTTTCTTCTCCTTCTCCTCTAATTATGTAATCAATAAATTTATTCTTAGAAAGAATTTCTTCATCTTGTGGACTAACCTCTGGACCTCCTAAAACTATTTCAATACCCTTGTGATTCTCTTTGATTAACTTAGAAACCTCAAGAATTATATTTATGTTCCACATATAACAAGAAAAGCCAATCAAGTTTGGATTTGTTTCTAAAATTTTTTGGATAATAACTTCTTTTTTTGTATTCTTTGAAAATTGTAGTATTTGAATTTCCACAAAACTTTTATAGCTTGAATATTTCAAAAAGAAGGCTTTTAGTAGATGCATAGCTAATTCAGGTGTCCCCTTTTCCATGAAATTAAGTGCTAGTAGAGTTATTTTGTACATTTTATATATCTCGTCCTAACTTATTATGAACTGTTTGGCGAAAACTTAAAATTAGCATATAAAGAACTCCAGTCTCTTTTATTCTTAAAATCCTCAAGATTCTTTAAAACCTGCTGGTTAATATCAAAACTAAACTTCTTCCCTGCATTAAGCATTTCCTCTTTGAGTTCTTCTTTTAACCTATTAAAATCTCCATTAAAGCAATAATATTTACATAAATAATCCAAAAAAAGCATAGGCAAAAGACCTTTTTTCTTTTCAAAAGACTTAGAATAATCATCTACAAACCTATACCAATCCTCAAGTATCGTGCTAGGGGAAATCCCAAGCTCGTTTGAGACCAGCACCAGGGATTTCTTCATAAAACCATTATTATAAAGGCTAAAAAGTGAAAATCTCAAATGATGAATCTTTTCAAGATCTTCTTTTGTCAAATGAGAGGTTTCTATCACATGATAAGGGGATTTTTCTTCATATTTAATCCCAAGCGATTTTGCATTATCCCTAAGTTTTGTTCCAGGTAAAAGGCTTAAAACCATAATCAGAATTGAAGAAGGTAAAAGCTTAACCACAAAATCAAGGCTTTTTTTAAAATCATCATAGCTCTCATTAGGAAGCCCATCTAAAAGGCTGATTTGATAATTCTTATTATCCTCATATCTCTTTAAAAGAGTCATATTTTGCTTAAATTTCTCCATATCAAAATGTCTGTTAATAAGTTTTAAAGTTTTATCATTAATACTTTGAATCCCAATCTCAATAAGATTAACATTGGCTTTATGAAGTAATATTATCATCTCTTCATCTAAAAGCTCTGCTTTAAGCTCAACATGAAGTGTTGAACCCCTATTATACTTAATAAAAATCCTTAATACATCCTTAGCCCTTTTGTTATCAATATTAAACGTAGGATCCATTAAATAAACATCCATAGGTTTCCTTTTAAGTATAAATTCAAGCTCTTTTTCTATTCTTTCAAGCGAATGATATCTTACCGTACTAAAATCCTTATGGTAATAACAAAAATCACACTTAAAAGGGCATCCTCGCATAGTTTCTGTACAAACCCCTTCATAGTATTTTGGATTAAGAACAAGGCCTTGAAGATAAGGAGAAGGAATCTCATCAAGATCAATAATATTCTCTCTTTTTTCATTAACAAATACCTTTTCAAAGTCCCTATAGCTAACCCCCAAAACCTTTGAAATATCTCCTTTTTTAACAATACACTCAATAAGCTCCATAAAGCTCTTTTCACCCTCCCCTCTAACTATAAAATCAACTTTTGAATTATTGAATAAAATTTCTTTATCTCTGGCACTAACCTCTGGCCCTCCAAGAATAATCTTTAGGTTTTTATCTCTGATTTTAAGGAGTTTACATATATCTTGTATCATAATAATATTCCACATATAACAAGAAAATCCAACTATCTCTGGATTTTTCTTAAGTATTTCTGATACAATATCCTCTTTTTTATCCTGAATAGAAAAATCCAAAATTTCTATTTCTACGAGTTCATTAAATTCAGAATGTTTCAAAAAATACCCCTTTAAAAGATAAAGAGCAAGATGAATTGAGGCTCTTTTGTGAATATTTAACGTTGCTAAAATAATCTTTTGCATTCTAAATCAACCCTATTTTCTTGTTACCTTTTCAAAATAAAAAGTATACTCCCCAACCCCTAATAAAAAGTTTTTCTTACTTAAAACATCAGTTATAAAATATTCATCGTCCTTTTCATATATTCTATAAATCATTTTTGGCTGAATAATTAGTGGTTCAAGTGGTATAGTGCTATGTGTAAAATAAAGGTTCTTAAAATAAATGTATAATTCTTTCTCTTTATAGAAATCAACATGAGCTAAAAAATCATCAGTATCAATAACCTTCTCCTTTAAGAAAGCCAATGCCTCAGGATATTGAGTCACAACATAATACTCTCCTTGAATATCCTTAGTATATAAAAAAATTTCATTAATAAATTCTAATTGTTTAGCCCTATCGTAGTTAATATAGTACTTAACATCTGCTGTTACTAATCTTAGGCCATTAATAACACTTAAAAAAACAAACAAAACAACAAATAATACCAATAACTTCCTGATTCTTTTAATTTTATAAGCAAACCAAAAAAACACAGCCATCCAAACAATAGCTAATACAAAAAGTATTGAATAAACCCTTGGTGCCCTGTTTTGGCTGACAAAAGAAATAAATATGCTAAATACTGCGCTCAAAAACGTACAACAGCAAAATAAAAATATATTGTTTTCATCAATCTCCTCTATTTTTTGATTCAAATGTCTAATCCTTTGGTTCTTAAAAAAAACATTTAACATTTTCATTAAAACAATCCCAACTGAAATAAAAAAAGCATAAATCAACAACCCAAAAAACCAATACTCCGAGGTATTTGAAAAATAACCACTCATAAACTTCAGATTATCATAAAAATATAACAATGAAAAGTTTCCCTTTTCTTGAGCCCAAGGTTTAAGAAAATATTCTTTATATATTATCAAAAAATTAGGAATACAAAAGATTCCGATAATAATAGCCACAATCAATATACTTAGCTTTTTGTTTGATTTGATTTTATCCAACATGGACTTAAATTTTTCTTTAAATGTTTTATTTCTTTGCTCTATATTAGAATTATATCCTTCAAACTTATTTGCCTTGGATTTATTTTTGTTTATAAGTGCAAGTGCAAATAAAAAAAGAGCAATGACAATAAATAGGTTCTCGGGTCTTGAAATGCTTGCAATAATTCCGATGGGTATAACCATAAAAAAGTCCTTTAGTAGATTGCTCTTAAGAAATTTTATAAAAGCCAAAATAAAAAGAAGCACAAAAAATATTGAAGTTGGGTGGGTTTCACCATTCCTTGAAAGACTTTTTAAATAATAAACCGACAAAAATATAACAACAAATAGTAAAGAATACAAAAATACCGATTTCTTTCTCTTTAGTCTATCTTTAAAAAGCTCAAAAAAGAGAATCAATATCAATAAAGCACTAAGAGAATATAGAATCATATTCACATAAATTGAAGAGTAAGGGCTCCCATTAGTAAAATAGTATGATAAATAGATAAGATAGGGAAAAACAGCACATTTGGCTGAAGGACCAAAAACCTCAGCTGATTCATGATAAGAATAATAGATTCCAAAATCCTTAATACTAAAAGCCATAGAATTGTAGTGAAACTCATCATTGTACAACAAATTGAACCTAGGTATTAAAAGAAGTCCTAAACATGCAAAAACAGCAATTGCAATAGCTATAAACTTTTTTTTATTTTCTAGGTATATAAATTCCTTAACAAAGAAAAACACTGCAAAAAGAAAACAAATTCTAATTAACCAAACATTCATTCTTGAAAGCAGGTTTAATATGGGAATACTTATCATGGGTAACAAGGTTTAACTCTATCTAAATATAAAGTTTTACTAACAGGCATTATTCTTTTTAATATCTATTTTAACCAAATCAATCCCCCCATTAGGGCAAACCTCTTGACAGGTATAACAATGAATGCATTTTTTTTGGTCAATCCCTAAAGAGCCATTCTCATTTTGAAATATAGCACCTACAGGGCATGAGCGCAGGCAATTTAAGCACCTGACACAGTTATCATTTACTTTTACCTCAAACAAATAAAGCTTTCCAAAATCCTTATTCTCCTTTTTGGTGTTAATATAATCAAACAAAGAATTCTTTTGAAAAACAGCAACCTTCAACTCTTTAATATCAATGTTTGTTTTAATCCTTTCAAGATCAATCTCTCCAAGGCCCATTTTATTTCCAAAAATACTTGTAGGCATCGCATTAGGTGCATATCCAACAATCTCACATGCAACACTATCAATTGCTACAGGGTCCTTTGAAATAAGCAAAAAACCAGTATTAACAGTATTTCCATAAGTGGGTCCTTCATCACCTTGCATAGATACTATGCCATCCATCACATTCACTAAAACCTTATGTGCAACACCCTTATATACATCGCAAAGCCCTTTGCAGAATTTATTTTTATCATCTGTTGAATGAATATATTTTCGTTCCTCGGGATGGATTGTCCCAAAAATATTTTTAATTGCCCCTGTAAAAAAAGAAATGCCATGGGTCTTATACTTAGGAACATTAACAATCAAATCTAAATCTGGCTCGATATCAAGATAGTCTGTCTTTTCAACCCAATAATGGTTATCAATGTCTCGTGTAATGTATTTGTGCTCCTTAGGATACATTAGTTTAACATCCTCTTCCTCTCCTACTTTTGTTATCCCTGTAATGTTATATACTTTCTGAGGATCTTCAAAGTTTGTTCCCGCGGAGATATCACCAAGCCAGATGTTAGGGCATTTTTCTTTTATTGCTCTAATTACTGCTTTAACAACTAACGGGTTTGTAGTAACCCCTTTTTTTGGATCAAATGGGTCTGCTAGGTTTGGTTTCACCCAAACTTTTGAGTGTTTTGATATCTTGTTATACACACCAATCCTTTCAAACCCTTCCTTTATGCTTTTAAAAATCCCTTCAAATTCATAATCATTGTGCTTTGCAACAAAAACATCAGAAAAAATATTGTTATCATTTCTTAGAGTATATGCATAGGGAATAAAATCCTTAAATACTGGATAAACATTTAGTTTAAAATCCTCTTTTGCACCAGGGCAGTGTAGCCTAAGCCTACAATATCTACAATCCTCAAAATAGTTATATCCCTTAAATTCTGAAATACCATCAATAGTTGAAGCAATCAAATCATAACTATGTTCTAAAGCAAACTGACAATAACAAGGTGGTATTCCAACAAAATAGTAAGAAATACCTGCTTTTTCAAACATCTTTGCTAGGAGTAATAGATATTTCTCAGTCTTATGTAGCTTTTCTCCGGAATAAAATATGTATATTGTTTTTTCCTTTAATACTTTCAAATCTATTTCGTTTACACTTTTTTTAAGTGAGTTGAAATCATAAGAATCATTAAGATTTATCAGTGCACAATCTTTTCTTTCAATAAAAAACTTATTTTCTATTAAAACAGACTTTGAATTTATATCACAACACTTAATTGTGTCTTGAATGCCATCTAAAACACCATCAAAATTTACTAATTTCAATATATACTCCCCCAATTTTTTTCAAATAACTAATTTTAATCTTAAACCTAAAATCTCTTTTAAAACACACACAAACTTTATAACAATGATAATTATAAAAAAAAACAACTTTGTTGTATAAATTTTAAGCAATCTTTTTGATAGTTCAAGCTTAATGATTTGTCAATCTCTCCTTGCTAATAAGCCCCTTAATTCATTCATTCTTACTAAAAGTATTAAAGATCAAAGTATGCAAAATTAAAGGGGATTTCGCAAAAACAAAAGTATAAAAAAAAGACGAATTCAATAAAAATAAAAAAGATTTAAAGAGTCTTTCCCACTTCGTACTCCTCAATAAGAGGTTCTGAAACCTGATGATGGTTTTTAAATATCATCTTTTCAATCTTTAACCCTTCAAAAGGTTCGTATGTAAAACCGTTAAGAAGTATCCTTATTTCATACTCTACATTAGTCACAACATTAAAACTCCTTACAGGAAAATCCTTTGAAACCATTATTTGTGTCTCGTTGCCCATGTCATGGACATTTAGACTACCTTGAATCTTCTTTTTGCCTGCTAAATCAAAATGTATTTCTATTTCTAAAAGGTCTGTTTCGTGCTCAAATTGATAGCCAAGCCAGAGAAGATTATCCTTTTTATTGCGAAATATAATCACTTTTTCATCTTCAAAGTAGATCTCTGTTTCAGGGTCCCCTGGAAGTATTTCCATAAGCTCATTTCGGACAATATATGTCTTAATATTAACAACATCATCTAGATCCTTTAAATCCAGTTTTTTTTCCTCTTGTTCTTCCATATTTACCATCTTGTTATTCTTTTTATTATTCTTTTTTTAATCAAATTCTTTTTTGCTTTAAATAACCCTACCTAATGAACCCACATAATAAATAATTTCTAAACTCGTTTTGAAGTTTTACATATTTATATCATATGAGAAGTTCTCCTTTTGATTGTTGTTATCGGTTTCTAATACTTCAACTTTTAATATAGGATATAAAACATCGTCAAATGATTCTTGACCTATTGACAACACTACAAGTCCCATGACCTCAATAATGCTTGTTTGAAGCTGGAAATTGTTCAAAGGCGAATTAGAGCCCGCAGCGAAAGTTACAGCATTTTCTGTTAAAAGTTTTTCTTTTTTTATTAAAAATGTTGATTTTATTTTACAGTCTAGGTCAAAGCACAATGAAATCTCTGATTCCTTAACATTTGAAGAAAACGTATATGCGAAGTTATAAGTATTTTTCTCAATTGTGGAAAACACAAATAGCTTTCTTGAGTTTAAAAACACTTCATCAACGTTAAAACCTGTTTCTTCAACTGAAATTTTATTTAATGGAAAAATTCCAATTGTTTGAGGTGCTACTGCCTTATCATCAGAGGTTATTGGAGGTAGGTTGAGCTTATCGTAATCAGAAAGGTTGTTTTGATTAATCCTTGGTTCACTCCAAACCCTTACAGAGTATATGAAAGCCAAAATCACAACAACGATAATTACTACACTTGCAATAATCCTAATTGGTCTGTTCATACTATTTCTTTTCATTGTATTCAATATTTTAATCTTATTGTTCTCAAAGAACTCTTCAAGCTTCTTTGAATTAATTACCGACTTGACCTTCACTTTGGCTAATTCACCATCTTCATCTAAAAATTCAAACAAATAATCTTTTGTCCCATTTTTTTGGGATATTCCTATAATGCTAACTGTTTTAATCTTTTGAACATCTATATCGTATGAGTCAATGACCGATTTAATAATAATCCTCTTATCTATAGCTTTAAAACTTTTAAAATAGTCACCAAAAAGAAGATATGCAAAAGCTATGAATCCTAAAACAAAAGCAATAATATTAATTGTATTTGCAGTTATAAGAAAATTCACTAAAAATAAGATAGATATTGTTAAAACACAAGCCCTTAGAAAAATACAAAAACCATCATTTGCGTATGAAAATTTCTTAATCTTAAATTCAACATTATCAGTTTCACCCAAATTCATTCACCCCTCAAAAAGTATTTTTTAAATCTTAACACTAATTTTTGACTTAATGATTTAACTCATTGTTTAAATAAATTTCTAAATTTCTGGAACTAAAGGAAATTCTTTGTTATTATTAAGAATTTCTTCTTTTGATTCGATTAGTTTTCCAATTACTGGTCTAAACTCATCATGTCCCATCTCATCTGAATACTCTCTCCAAGGTCCCTCACATATTAATCTAAACCTGCAGTCTTTACATTGAGGAAACAAGGTTTTTCCCTCTACCTTTTTCACATAATTAAAATTTTTAACCCAAAAATCTTTTTCTTTTACAATCGTTTCAGGGATATATAGTTCTGAAACAAATCTTTCATATCCTTTCATAATACAATAAGGCATTGCTTCAGCCATTACAATCTTATGGTTTAATGCTCCAATCCTCAGACCTTTTTTAATGTATGGAGCAGCGATTGTAGCTATTGGCATGATCGAATTATAGTTTTCAAAGGCGTTTCCCATTGCATGCACAAATGCAAACTGAAACTGCATTACGTCAAGCTCAACAAGAAGCTTTGCAATATCAGGCGCATCTCTTAAGTTGGCTTTTACAATAACACTATTTGAAATGACTTTCATTTTAAGTCTTCGTATATATCTAATTCCCTGAGTTGTTTGCCTAAATGCACCTGGCGCTCTTGTTAAATAATCATGAATCTCAGGGGTTGATCCATGAAGGGCGGGTGAGAATTGGTTGGCTCCAGCCTCAATAAGTTTTTTAAGATAGCTTAAATCACTAAACATCCTACCATTGCTTTGTAACTGAATTTCTTTATACCCAATTTTTGTAGCATAACTTACAAGATGAATAGCATCTTTTCTAATAGTAAACTCTCCTCCAGTAAAAACAACAGATGCAATATTCTCTTCTCTTGCAGTTCTTAAGCTTTCCTTTATCTCATCTGTTGTTCTATCACCATATTTTCGGTTGTGTGCCTGAACGCAAAACCTGCACCAATTGTTGCAATAATACCCTGTTTTAATATCTACTCTTTCTGCCATTTTTTTCAATATTTTTTCATACTTTCTCTATTTTAGATTTCATGAACTCCTGATCATTCGTATACTGTGGTCTTTCAAGCCAAAAGCTTGAATAAACGGATTTATCCAAGGATTAACCTTGACTATTTGCGAGATACCTTGGCATTTATGCCGAGGTTTTTCATTTTTTATTGGATACATATTATTTATACTAATACACATTTCATTTAATAAAGTAATTCAATAAAAGCATTAAAAATGATTTTTCAATAAGTTTTTTTTAAAGGTAATTAGTTAATCTTAGTTAAAACTTGGCCATTTTCTTAAGAGTTCTCTTTCTTCTCTGTTAAAAAGTATTTTCTCAAAAAGAGTTTCAATCATCTCCTTATGTATCATACATCTGAGATTTTTATTTGGTAGATTAACAACCATTGTACCCTCTTTTTTATAGTTTTCTAGTGGGCAGATACCACAGTAGATATACCAAGGACAGGCATCACAAGTAAAACCAAGCATACTTGAATTGCATTTCATAACTTGTCTTATCTTATTATTTCTTAAGTCATAAAATGTATTATTATGAACATTTCCTAATTTAAAGTCATCTCCTAATGTTCTTGCTTCATCGCAACTATAAATCCCTCCATCGTAATCATATAATATTTGGCCGTCTATTGCACCACAAGGGCATGCAAGCTCAGCAAATCCTGGATTTCTGCCCATAAGTAACTTTTGTATCAGTATTGATGAAACTTCTTCTCTTATCTTAATTCCTTTTCTGTTTAGCTCAAGTATGTAATCCACGATTTTTTTCCATACCTCTACAAATTCTTCTGCGCCATACGCTAGATGATTCCAATTCGCTGTTGCAAAGCCAAAATCAGTGATATATTTGTATCTAAAACTCGGAAAGCCTAATTTAACATATAAATCAATAATTTCTTTATATCTACTCAAAGAAGCCTTAGTAATAACAGGAATGGCAAATACTCTGTTATACTTTTTCTTTGTATCCTCAATAACATTCATAATCATTTCATAACTGCTTCTTTTGGGCTCCAGGGTGAATTTTCGGTTTAAATCATGAAGGTCTTTTGGTCCGTCTAATGAAAAACAAAGCCCAATCTTGTTCTCTTTAATAAACTGAAGTTTTTCTTCATCAAGCAAAGAGCCGTTATTTACTATTGCAAAGTCTAAAATCTTATTTGCAACTAAATTTTTTTCCTTTGCATACAATACTACATACTTGATAATATCAAATTTTGCTAAAGGCTCTCCACCAGTAAACTCAATAACGATGTTTCTAGCAGGTCCTTGGAATATAAAATCTACTACTTTTTTTGCTGTATCTTCACTCATATCAAACCCTTCTGCATCTTCTGGCTTCCTAAATGCATAACAATATGAGCAAGTATGGTTGCATCTAAGTGTAGGAACAAGTATATGAAGGCTAGTAGAATTAGTAATATCCCAAAAATAAGTCTCGGCATTTTTTATAAGCTTCTCAGTATTGTTTTTGGTTTTAATCACTAAAGCGTTTTCAAGCTTTTCAAAAAGTTCTTTATCAAGTTTTGCTAAAACGAATTTCTCATATTCTTCCTTTGTTAAAAGAATCCACCTACCATTATCTGCAGTGAGAAGTATTCCTTTGTCACCATAAGATTTAGTCCTATAGTTTATCTCTTTATAATCCTTGTTTATCATGTATTTTGGGCTTTCCATTTTAATCGTATTTATTTTCAAAGTAATCTAAAAAAATTCCTACATACAGCCTGATAGTTCCCTTCTTTTTCTTTCATTTTGGCAATCTTCGCAATCGCAATTAGGGTCATAATCAACTTGAGGGTCATATTCTTTCTTTGGTGCTTGTAGTTTTTCTTCTTCTTTCTCTTCCTTTTCACTTACATACCTATATAAAAGCCCATTCATCATATTAAAAAAACTGCCTAAAACCTCTTTTGGGTTTTCTTCTCCCTTAGGTTCTAAAGAAACACTGATTTTATTTAGGTTATCTTCTTTTTTGTCTAAAAAAATAAAACAACTCTCTAAAAAATTATTTGCGGTCTCAACAATAATCTCATAAGGATAAATTGTACTATCCACTTCAAAGGTAACATTTTTCCCTTCAATCTTTGAATTCATCATCTGGTAATCCTCCTCCCCATATCAGTATTATATGTTTAGCTTAAACTTAAATTATTTTAAATGTCCATATCTGAAAGGTCAATATCCTCAAGTTCACTTTTTATGCTTTTTTTGATCTTTTCATCACTATCTTCATTAACATCAAATCTTTTTGAACTATCATCTTGGCTTTTGATTGATTTACTTTGGTTAAAAGTTTCTTTCAAATAATCGTATGGAAAATTTGAAGCATCCAACAACAAGTTTTTCAAAGGTAGTGTAAGAGCTGATTGAAGCGCGTATAAAGTGTGGTTAGTAACCCTATCTTGGAATTCTTTGGAAAAATCTAAAAGGTTGTGTGAATCTAGCATATCCCCAAAAATTTTAACTTGAAAATATCCATCAGACCAATCTATTATGAAATAAGCTTGTTCGATTGAACTATAAATCGCTGTTAAAATAAATTTAATAGGGAATAAATAAGAGTTTATGCTAATCTGTGAATACTCTATTCCCTCATGAACATGAAACGAAATGTTTCCAAAACTTTTATTTTTCAATTCATTAATGTTCAATTTATTGCTCTTACTCATTTTCGGTAGACCCATATTTAATTTCCCAAGGTGTAGAAATACCCTCTTCATCATCAACTACTACATCCTCAAGCTTATCTGTACTTTTGATTTCAGAAAAATCGCTATCTTTTATTATACTTTTGCGCTCAATCTCTTCAGATAAACCACTTGACTTAACATTTTCTTTCTTATTTCTATCAATTTTGTTACATCCACAATCATCATCAATACTATCATTAATATCGCTTGGTTTAACTCCATTCAATAAATCTTCATATCTTTGTGAAAAGATCGCATTAGGGCAATCTTTGTATTCAAATGAAAAATAACTTTGATAGTTATTAAGAAGCCTTTGTTTCATTCTTCTTGAAAGATTTACTTCATATCCTAAAAATCTTAGCATTTGATTTTTTAGCTCTTTGATTATTAAAATCTTGTCCTTTTCTTTATCCAAAATTAGATGTATTATGATCTTGTGGTCCTCATCGGAATCAAAATAAAAATATCCCACCCCTTGCATCTCATATGTTGCAGCGAGTATTGAAGTTAAGCTATATACCCTATCATCAACTATAATATCCACTAATTCCAAATCTGAAGATTCTATTATGTCCATAGCTCCATCCCTTTTTATTCGCCTCATAAAAACTGCCTCAAAAAATTTCTAGCTTTCACCCTAAAATCAAACAACCTTAGGAATTAAACGTTGATATAAAAGTATTTCTATTATTAATAGTTTAAACCTATTAAATGAAATAATTAAATTAATTAAACAAAACCGCCAAAACCATACCTCTCTTTAAGATTTTCTTTAGTAAATTATTAGTCTTTTCTAGTGCTTACTTATAGAGCTAAATAAATTGAAAAATAGATTTTATGTAAGCGTATATCCATCCAAGCATAAAAAAAATACTGCCTCTTGATAAAATACATCCTATTGCTGACAAAAATATGATTGGTGCAAAAAATATGGTTCTAAATACCAGGATTTCTTTGACACCTTTTTTTAAAAGAGTAGTTTTCAATTTGTCTAAATCCTTTTTTTGAATGCCCCTTGAAGGGTCATATTTAATAATCGGATTTTCGATTGACTCTTCTAAAAAGAACTTATTGGTAAAGTATTGGTATAACGCAAATATCTTTAGAGGAGGCAAAGATATTTGATCTTTTTGTAAGCAAGGCATTTGAGCAAGCAAATCCCCCTCTTTAAGGTTTTCAACCTTTTCTTTTCTTGTATTAATATTAAAATTTATATCCACTAAAAACATCCTTAACAACACAAATATAAAAAACAACCTCAGCATAAGAACAATTTCATCTATATTTGCATAATTAGGATAATCCAAAATAATTCTTATAATCGCTAAGCAGATAATGAGCCATTTAAAAGACAATTTAAATATTTTCTTTAATAACAATATAACTAAGAACAAGAAAACTGCTGTAATGAAAAAATTCCCAGGAATATTGAAAAGTTGAAAAGACTTTTGTATAAACCAAGACATGGAAAAAACAGCTATCATAGAAACATAAAGTGATTTAAAAGTAAATAGTTTAGTATCAATTTTAAAATCTTTGATTTTTGTAAACATTATAATAACACATGATATCACAGTAATATCTATTAAAAATGTGAACGGAAAAGGATATGGGCTATATCTTACAAAACTTGCAGGAATCAAAAATAAGTACGCTGAAAAAAGCTTAGCATCCCCCGGAGGCCAAAGTCCTAAAAACCAGCATGCAATCCCAACAAAAAGTCCAATTAAGAAATTTATAGTTTGAGATTTAAATGTTGTAAATAGTATTGAAAAAAAATCTAATCTAAAGTCAATTGTTATTACAAATGAATTTATTAAAATAAATATTAATCCAAAACCAAGCATTTTTAGAATATCTTTATTATAGATCTTTCCATATCTTAGATCAGATATACTTGTTTTTACTCCAAAAAACAAAAATATAATCCACCATCCATAGTTAGCTATAAGTGATAGTATCATTTTCGCAGTATAACTCAATTTGTCTTTTAAGATGATTTAATGAGAACGGGACCTCAAAGCTCTTAATTTTATGGTCATATTTTATTAGCAAAATATCTGAATTCGCCAAATCTATTTTATTTATTATTACCGCTTCACAATCAGAATTAAGCAAATAGTATACATTTATCTTTGAGGGGCTAAAATAATAAAACAGCCCTGAGATTAAAAGCAATATTGAAAATATTACAATCATAGATATGTTTTCATTAGTAAAGATAATAGATTTCAGCTTTGATAGTCTGATTTTAGGCATGGATTTAGGAATCTAATACTATTTAATAATATTATGTATTATATATTCTCAAAATCTTGTTATTTAATTTCCTGAACTCCTCGCTCATTTGCATACTTAGGTTAATAGAAAAGTATACCTTGTATTTCAAAACGAGGACTTGGTACGCTTTTTTGTAATCAAAAACCTCGCTTTAATACAGCGCAGGATTTTATACTACCTACATACCTCGCCCTTAGGTTGAGGTTGTTGATTTTTCAAGCAGAAAGTTTGAATAGACGGATTCACATAACGATTAACCTCAACTATCTTAAAGGTCCCTTTAAGCATTAAGCATTTATGTAGAGGTTTTTTATTTATCAAGAACTTTGATTAGATTACTTTCTTTAAAATTCTTGATTAAAAGATTGGTTTTTTAGTATTTGGAGTTGACATTCAAGTTGACAGGGATAGATTTTTTCACAGTATCTCCGATAGAAAAATGACTCCTCCCAAGTACTCGAAAAAAAGCACAT
>DAOSEK010000020.1:0-21509 GCA_035363095.1 Candidatus Woesearchaeota archaeon
AAAAACCTCGACTATTCACGAGATACCTCGGCATTTATGCCGAGGTTTTTCATTTTTGCCTTACTTATATCTCAGATATATTCGCGATTTAGTTATCTTTATATACTCAAAATCATTCTAAATAACATATGGAATTCAAAAGATTTGCAGAGATATGTGAGGAGCTTGAAAAAACATCCCAAAGGATAGAAAAATCCTATATAATCTCACAATTCTTTGAAAGCACTGACCCAAAAGACGCATCCGTTTCTTCATTGCTTTTCTTAGGAGACTTATATCCTGGGTTGAGTGAAGAGAAAATAGGGCTTTCATCACAATTAGTAATAAAAGCAATCTCAAAATCTTATGGGATAACACAACAGCAAATAGAAAACAAATGGAAGAACACAGGAGATTTAGGCATAGTCGCAAAAGAGTATAACGAGAATAAAAAGCAATCCACACTCTTCTCAAAAAATCTTTCAATACAATACGTATTTGACACATTAAAATCAATCGCACTACAAAAAGGCAAAGGCAGTGTAGACTCAAAACTCGCTCTTCTTTCAAGCCTTCTAACAAGCGCAAATCCCATTGAAGCCAAATTTATAGCCCGCTCAACAATAGGGGACCTAAGAATTGGAGCAGGAGAAGGAGTAATAAGGGATGCAATCCAATTTGCATACCTTCCAAAAATAGCTTTAGGAGAAATCAAAGCAGGTGCAGTGCTATTTTGTCCTAGTTGTAAAAGCCTTATTCCTTACTATGAACCTTGTCCTTCTTGCAAGGAATCAATTAAAAAAGCAGAATTTCAAGAATTAAAAGATACAAATTACAAAATCTTGACTCTTTCATTTAAAGAATTTCAATCAAAAACAAATACCCTTGACAAGAACACAATCATAATCTCAAAAGACTCAAAACAAATAAACGACTTTATAAAAGACACACTTAACTACGCAATAAACATAATCACAGATTTAAGCGCGGTAATACTAGTTTCATCCAAAGAAGGATTAAATGGACTAATAAATGCACAAATAAAACTATTCAGACCAACAAGAGCCATGCTTTTTATCAAAGCAAAAACAATAAAAGAAGCTCAAGATGCACTGGGCACTAAAGTCTGTGCCGAATACAAATACGATGGATTTAGAGTTCAAATCCACAAACAAGATGAAAACGTAATGCTTTTTACAAGAACACTTGAAAATGTAACCAAGCAATTTCCTGATGTAACAACAATAATCAAAGAAAAAATAAAAGCAAAATCAATAATCTTAGACTCCGAAGTAGTAGGAATAGACCCCATTTCTAAAAAATACAAAGCATTTCAGGAAGTATCCCAGCGCATAAGAAGAAAATACGATATAAAAGAAATAGCATCAAAAGTTCCTGTTGAAGTAAATATCTTTGATGTTCTCTATTTTGAAGGAAAATCAGTAATGGATTTGCCATTCTCAAAAAGGCGAGACATCATAGAAAATATTGTACCTATAATACAAGGTAAAATCCGTCCTTCAATTGCAAAAATAACGGCAAATCTCTTGGAATTAGAAAGCTTTTATAATCAATCCCTAAACGCAGGGAACGAAGGAATAATGCTAAAAGCACTTGACAAACCATATGTAATTGGAAGAAAAGTAGGCTTTGGAATGAAAATAAAACCCGTAATGGAAACATTAGACCTTGTAATTGTTGGAGCAGAATGGGGCGAAGGAAAAAGAACAGGGCTTTTAACATCTTACATAGTAGCATGCAAAGGCGAAGATGATGAACTTTTAGAAATCGGAAAAGTATCAACAGGCCTAAAAGAACAGGAAGGCGATGATGCAAACTTCATAGAAATAACAAATCAGCTAAAAAAACTAATCACCCAAGACCTTGGAAAAAACGTAAAAGTTAAACCAAGACTCGTAATAGAAACCAACTTTGAAGAAATCCAAAAAAGTAACTCATACTCTTCAGGTTTTGCCCTTAGATTTCCAAGAGTCAT
Source organism: Candidatus Woesearchaeota archaeon (assembly GCA_035363095.1). Classification (GTDB taxonomy): domain Archaea; phylum Nanobdellota; class Nanobdellia; order Woesearchaeales; family UBA119; genus DAOSEK01. Next base: position 1,976 of record DAOSEK010000020.1, read on the forward strand.
CAGAGTAAGAGAAGACAAAGATCTCTTAGAAGTCTCAGAGTTATCATTAATAAAAGAATTATACCTCTCACAAAGAGGAAGAGAAACAAAACCAAATCCAAACTAGAAAGTGAAAAAATATGAGTTCTAATCAAAACAATAACCCAAAAAAGAGAAATCAACAAATCCTTAAAAAAACGAATCAATTAATTAAAAACATAAAAAAAAAAGCAGAAGAAGAATACATCTCAAAAATCTCTAAACCCCTATCCAAAATAACTTTGCAAAAATCAATACCAAAAATACTAAACTCAAAACAACAAAAATTAATCAAAATAAACCCTTATGTAGATGAAAGCAAAATCTTTTTAGAAGGAGCATCCGAATTAGAGTTATATAATTCCATCTCAGAATCCATCACCCCCTTGCTCTCAAAAAACAAGGATTTCAAAATAGGAATTGCCCTATCAGCTGGAGGTGCTAAAGGAATTGCTCATCTAGGAGTGTTAAGAGTCTTAGAAAAATCTAATATCCCAATATCCGTAATTGCCGGCTCAAGCATGGGCTCAGTAGTAGGAGGACTTTACGCTCTAAATCCCGATTCATCAAAACTAGCAAAAATAGTAGAAAGCCTAAACAAAGACGTAATAAAAAATCTAACAAAAATCAGAGTAAGCAAAGAAAGTATATTTGAAACCCAAACCATGAAAAATCTACTTGAAGAAATCTACTCAGGCCAATCATTTGAAGATGCAAAAATTCCATTCTATTCAATAGCCTATAACATCGACGACCTAAATGAAAAAACATTTAGCATTGGAAAACTAGCAACAGCAATACAGGCAAGTTCTTCAATACCTGGAGTATTCTCACCAGTATTTTTAGAAGGAAAGCATTATGTAGATGGTGGGATATCAAATCCACTGCCATTAAGCGTTATAAAAGACAAATGTGATTTTTTAATAGCCGTAAAGATACCCTACAACTTTGAAAATGACCTAAAACTAAAGCCTAAAATAATAGATATCCTAGCTCGCTCAATCTCCACAATGGAAAACGAGCTTTCTAACCTTTCAATAAAAACATATCAACCTGATTTCCTAATAGATTTAGCACAGCTAAACAATTACTCGTCATTTGAATTTGACAAAGCAAAAAAAATTGTTTCAATAGGAACAATAGCCACAAGAGAAATAATAAAAGAACTAGCTCTTGCAATAAAAGCAAAAATAAAAAACTATAACAAAAAACCATAAAAACAAAAAACCATAAAAACCCCCCTTAATAATTATCTAGTTCCCACCAAATTAAAATTACATTATTTGAATAATTTCTTGTTTTTACAATTCTTTTTTAAAATTAAACATTTAAACCCTTAAAATCTTATTTACATTATCAAAACCACTATAATAAAAAAACATTTTAAGCACAAACTCTTAAAAGATATAGTAAATATTTAAAGGTCAATCCTTTTGTCAACCTTTTTTTGTTAATTCACCTTTTAAGTGCTCTTTAACTAGTCTATTCGAACTTTCGTTTTGAGAAACCAACTTGAAAAACCAAAATATGTGAATGAACTGGATTTCATGAAATCAAAAATAACATAATAAAAAAACACTCTAACCAATCATTAACCATACAAAAGGATTAATCTTTTGGGATTGACTCATTATCTTAAAACAATTCACATTTCGGACATTTTATTTCAAGGGTTTTATCGTTTATACGATTGACTCATTATCTCAAAACGCGTTTTTTTCTCTAATATACTCAGAAACTAAAATCCTTGGAATATCCTGATAAGAATCAATCTCATATAGCACTCCATTAGTGATCTCACATATCTTCTTAGCAAAATCTCTTGCTTTTTTACTTAGTTCAATACCAATCACACTAATAACTATCTTATTATCTCTTGCAACAAAGCAAGAGTTTAGCACATCACTTTCAGATTTCTTTGTAGCAGTTTGCATTGCATCAGTAATAATAACAAGGCTTTTTTGGGAATTATTCCTCTCAAAAATCCCAACAGCTTCTTTAATAGGCAAACTAATATCAGTCTGTTTATTTGCCTTAATACCCGCAATCTTTCTAATAATGTACCTCAAATCCGTGCTTGGTGGAATTCGCTCATAAATCTCTTCTCCAAAGGACAAAAGACCTACCTTATCCTTATTCCCAATAGCCCAATAGCAAAGCCCAATACCTGCAGTTTTACAAGCCTTAAGCTTCTCACCCTTCATAGATGCCGAGGAGTCAAGGGCAAAAAGCATCTCTGTTTTGCCCTTTTCAATCCTATCGCCCCATACAATATCTTCTGAAATAACCTCTTTATGCTCCCGTCTAATAGTTCTTTTTATCGTCTTTGAAAGCATAATATTTGAATAGCTCTTCTTAAGAGTTTGGTAGTCTTCAACCTTCTCTATCCCTTGATGATTTTGCTTTTTTATCTTCTCCCCAAAATAAGACTTAGGCAAAATATCATCAATCTCCTTAAGATACATCTCTACAATAGAACTCTCTAAAGCATCCTCTGAAACCGAAAAATCATCCTCTAAGACATCTCTTTTCTTTAAAGCCAAAACCTCATTTTTAATATTGTTCTTTAAAACCTTTTGAAACTCAGGTATCTTAATATTTTTTTCAATATAGCTTGGGTCGTAACCCGATAAAAGTTCAATAATTTTCTCTCCATAAATCTCTTTTGCAACCTTATAATTATCAACAATCCTCTCAAAAATCATGTCTGGTGAAAAATTGTTTATTCCTCTATTAACAGATTCTCCAACAATAATTCCATCTTTAGACTCATTAGATTCATAAACCTCTTTATTTAACTGCCCATCAGCACCCTTTTTAGTTCCCTTTGAATCCCTCTCTTCTTCATAGGATTGCTTATTACTTATCTCAATAGCATTACCCCTCACCACCCGTATCTTTTAACCCCTTCTTATGAGAATACTCTTCAAACTCATTACGTAAAAAATCGCTAGTTTTGGTATTAAACTCAACTGAAGGCTTAAGCTTTATCCTATGACTTAAAACCGAAACAATTGCATTATAAACATCCAAAAAGCTAACATCTTTTCTTCCTGAAATCAAAGCATTTGACTGACTCCTGTTATACAGTGCAATACTTGCTCTCACTGATGGCTTTTTCTCAAGATTCTTGTTGCCCCTAAGAGACCTGATAAAACCAATAACTCCAACTAACAACTCATCATTAAAATCTGCTTCTGATATCCCTGATTTCTTAGTAATCTTAATCTCTTGCTCAAGAGTTTCAGGATATCCTGTTTCAATAACATCAAACCTATCCAAAAACACATCTGAAAGGTTCTCTGTACTTGAATCATCTGGATTCATCGTACCAATAAAAATAAAGTCCGAATCAATATCAACATCATAGCTTCCAATAGTCGCTTTCTTCTCAGATAACGCCTGCAAAAGAGCATTCTGAAGCTTTTGAGGGCATCTATTAATCTCATCAAAAAAAAGCACCTTATTATTAGCCTTAAAAATCTTTCCGGGCGTAAAAGCCTTAATAGACAATGGTCCAAACTCAAGTGCTTTTTTTGGGTCAATATCTCCAATAAGATCCTCTGCACTAAGATCAGGGCTTCCTTGAATCCTAACAAACCTTTGTTCTCCTTTAATCTTTATTCTCTTAGAACTCCCAGCTTTGCAGATTTCACATTTTGGATTATCTACACTGCAATTATAAGGGCAATCATAAACCTCAATCTCAGGAAGCTTTTTTGCAATATTTAAGGAAAGAGTAGTCTTACCAACCCCTGGTGGACCAACCAAAATAATATGATGGCCTGAAACAAAAGCAGACCTTAACTGACTTTTAGTATTATCAAGTCCAACAATATCCTCAAAATCCAATTCATTAATCATAACATCCTTTAAATCCTCATAAATTCCCATCATATTCACCCAAATAACACAAAACTTATCAAATTATATATCTATTTTAAATAAAAATCAGTTTTTCAATATAGCTTTTTAAAAAAGCTTAAAATCTTTTTCTTTTCGTCTTATAATCATCAATAATCTCACTTAAAAAATTATTTTTCTTCTCTGCATTTCTTAAATCCAATTTCTTAAAAAAAGCAAAACCTAATATCTCCTGTGACTTAATATTTGCCACTTTCAAAGACTTAATATCATTATCCAAAAGCTTAGAAATCTCTTTTTTTAATCCACTGTTGTACAAAATGAAAATATCGTTCTCTTTAAAGATATCTAAAGCAAAATCTCTAAGGTAATCAATTTCTCTTATAAATATCTTCTTATTTCTAATCACATTAATATCTTCAAATCTAATAGCCGAACTCTTAAAAAACACAATTGAAAACTCAAAATCATCATCACCTAATCTTATTTTTAGTTCACTTAAAAGTTCTTGTAAACTTTTAATCTTAATCTTAAGCTCAGAATTAGTCTTACTAATTTCTAAATTAATCCTGGATAAAAGTCGCTTTTCAGATTCTATTCTTTTCATGAACTTATCTGCCTGTATCCTTGCCTTGATATCAATCTCCTTTTCAATATCATTAACCCTAGAAAATAACCTCTCGTTTTCCTCCTTAAGCCTTAATATCTCTTGTTTGTATTGCTTAATTCTTGATAGAGTATCATCTTTATTATTTGAAAAAGTTTTTATTTTAAACCTCTCTTCACTTTGTATCTTCTCATGCCCTTTTAAAAATGATTTGCAAGCACCATTTTCTTTACCTAAAGACAAATCCAGCTTAACATCTCTAAGTGTTTCTGAATCAACTAAAATTCTTTTAAATAAAGTCCCATTATGCAAATCTGTTGGAAAAGATCTTTTTATTTTTTCAATAGAACTTTTAAGCCTTAAAAACGCATAAAATGCACTTGCACACGCATCCCTTTGATGGGAATTATCAATTCTTAAAGAACAGCCACTTTTAATAACAAGTCTTTTCTTATCAGACACTAAAAGATCCCTTTCAGGAGATATAATTCTACAGCCAAGCTTTCTTGAAACCTTGCTTATATAACTTGGAATCTTTTTCTTATCACAAGAAATTACAACAGGCATACCAAATTCTAAAATCTTATTAATCACATCATGAAGTCTTGCATCCTTAAAAGAAAATATACCTTGGCTTTTCCCAGACATATCAATTACACAAAGCCCAAGCGTTGACCCTGGGTCAATTCCCACAATTAAAGCGTTTCTTGAAGAATCTAACATAGAAAATCCATCTATTAAATCAAGTTTTTAATATTTATGAAATCTCTACCTCTAGTTTTAATAATCTAACTTCCACTTCAATTCTCTTTTTATCCGTTGAACCCAATTTCATCCTTAAAACTGCTTCTTCAATCTCATCAATTTTGTATTGTGCATCATCAAATTTTCTTATATCTACCATATTCCTAGCTTCTCTAATAGCATCATAAACATCCTCAAGAGTATCAATAGTTTTAACATATGTATCAACAGGCTTTGGTTTCTTGCCAAACGATTCCTTATTTATAATCTCCCCACCTTTATTATCAATGACTTGTGCCTCTTTTTGTTCCATTAAAACATCCTTTTCAATCTCATCTAAAAGCTTCTTACTCCTGGATTCAATATCCTCTGCTTGCACATCTTTTTGATCACTATTTTTAGCATTTAGCTTATTTTTCTTTTTCTTGCTATTATTTGAAGAAACTATTACTTCTTTAGTAACATCTAAATCTTTTTTAAATGTGTCTTGAACATCACCTAATTCTTTATCAAAATCAGGAACAAAATCATTATCCAGTTCATTCTTCTTAAATGTCTTAACAGATATCTTGTTTCTCTTCTCTTTATTTCTTTCAGACGCTTTTTCTCTATTAAATCTTTTAATCGGCTCAGAAAATTCAACCTCGCTCAATTTATTATTAAAATCTCCTTCATCTAAAGAGTTTTCATCTTTTTTCTCTTTAACATTTATACCTTCCTGTATGTCTTCGAAATTATCAAGGTTGTTAGCGGTGTTTTCCAAATTCTCTTTAGGCTTATTTCCCGAAATACCATCCAATAACTCCTCAAAAGACTTATCAACATTTGAATTAATCTCTAAAGGTAACTCCTCACTAGGTTCACTAATATTTGGTTGAATTACTTCTGAGACCTTGACATCATTACTAGCCTTATCTTCAATAATATCTATTGGTGTATCTATCCTTTGATTAATTGTATCATTGATATTCTTATTAGAAATATCTAAACTCAATTTTGATTCTTCAAGCTTCTTAGACTCTAAAACCATCTTGTAATCATCATTTGCAGACTCCAAAAGCTTCTTTGCATTATTTAACTCAATCTCTTTTAATTCAACCTCTTTTTTAATGTTTTCAAGCTTTTTAGATTCTGATTTAAGTTCTTCTCGGACTAATTTTATATTATTCACTGAACCAATATCCAAAATCAAATTATTTAGCTCAACTTGTTTTAATTCCATATCTTTTATAACCTTTCCGAGTTCGTTCTTTCTTTTATTCAATTCCTTCTTAGTTGATTCTAGCTCAGACTTAAGTTCAGAAAAGTTAATTACTGCCTTCTCTTTAGGAGATAATCCCTTTTCAAGAAAAGCATTTGACTCTGAAAGTTTCTTATTCTCTGCTTCAAGCTTTAAATACTTCTCTTTTAGGCAAACATACTCGTTATTAATCTTTTGATAGATACTATCATTACCTTGTTTAGAATCTGAACCGTTATTAAAATCACGATTTTGATATGCTGATATGATCTCTTCTTGCTCTTTAAGCTTTTTATTAAGCTCTTCAATAACAGACTTCAAATTAATAATCTCATCACTATCAATATCAATACTTCCATTAACCTTGCCTTTCAAAGAGTCAACCTGCAATTTAAGCTCATCTTTTTCTTTTAAAAGTGATCTTATCTCTTCAGTGAGCTTATCTTTTAATTCATTAAAACCCTTAACTTGCTCTTTAATATCTGTCTCAATCATAAACCTCTTAGATTCAATAGTCTCATTTAGAAGTTTAATCTCCTCTTTTTTAAGTTCAATTGCAGACTCCATCTCTTTAACATTAAGTGAAATTGCTTGTTTAGCTGCATTTGCATACTCTTTGAAATATTTATTAATCTCTTTTGCTTCAAAAGGATTTTGGTTATCTTTAGGAATAGTTACTTCCCTACTTTCAATATTCTTTTTCTCAATGGAATCAATAAAATCATCATTTGGATTCTCTGGAAGTGAAATCTCCTTTTTATTCGCATTATTAGAAGACAGCTGTTCATTGTAAAGCAAATCAACCTTATCCTCAATCTTCTTTTTATCCTCAACAAATGCAATGTAATCATTTTTTTCGTTGTCTAAAAAATCTGAAGGGAGCTCATTTAAAGAATCATCTTGTGATTTAGTTTTACTATCAATAAGATCAGACCTGTTTTTAATAACCTCGCTTTGATTAGAATATTTTAAAGAATTATCATCGTTATTTGTTTTCACAAGATTAGACAAATACTCATTTTTTGGTTGTTTTATCTCATCTGGTTTGCTTGGAGCAGGAAGAAAAGTTGTTGAAGTATCCTTATTTATTTTTTCAATAATATCTTTGTCAAAGTCTTCAGAAATGTTTTTGGCTTTATCAAAATAAGGCTTCTTCTCCTCAATCTCTTCAGCAAGCTTTGTTACCTTCTTTTCGGTTTCATCATCAAAAAAACCAACCTCCTCAAAGCCCTTATCCTTTTTTAATGGTACTTTAGTAGTTTTAGTTTCCTTTTCAAAATCACTTGTAGTATCCTTTGGCTGATACTTTGCTTCATCAGGGTCAATCTTTTGCTCTTTTTTTTCTGTATCTTGTGTTACTAATTTTTCCGTTTCATCAGATTTAACTACATTATCACTTGAATCACTTGAAACAGTTTTTTTCAAATCATCACTATTAGTTTTAAGAGTTACATCTTTAACGTCAGCTGAGTTTTGTTCTTCAGAGTAAGTTTTCTCATTCTTATTTTCTATACTCTCGTTTTGATTTTCACTTATTTGACTTTTAGAAATATCTTCCTTTTTCTTACTTGTTTTTACCTCATCAGATACCTTTGATTTTTTACTCTTCTTTTTAGTTGAACCTCTCAAAGAGTATCTTGCAGATTCGATTTTCTCTAAAAAATCACTTTTATTATTTGAAAAAACAAGAGTAGAAAGGTCTTCTTCTCTAGTAATCTTTACTATCCAATCAGTAATCTCTTTTTTAATAGATTTAATCTTAGAATCAAAATCATCGTCATCTAAACCTGATATATAATTAATAAGTTCAGGAATATCATTAATCTCTTTTGAATGAATAACAAGAGGTTTTATATCCTCACATTCCTCCTTTTCAAAATTGCTTTCTTCTTTATCATCCACTGTTTTACTTGTCTTGTCTAAAACCACACTTTCTTCTTCAGTATCATCATCTTCAATTACTTTCTTTAAAAATCTGATTCTCTCTTCAATTGCATTAATCACATTCTTAGGCTCATAATTATTTAAAACCCTATTAGCAAGCTCTGAATCGCCAATAGCTTTTTCAATCCAATCTGCAAGTTCTATTCTTCTGTTTTCAATTTCCTTAATAACACTCCTTAACGATAATGAATTCATAGTCTTAGATAAGTCCTCAAGGGAATTCACTTTAATCTTGCTAAAAACAAATCCTTTCTCTTTAGCTGTACTCATAAGTATTTTCTTAGCTGTTTCTTTAACTATTTTCTTTTGAAATCCCATATTAGATTTATCTTCTTTTGAAACATTCCCTTTTTTGTCATTTTTTGGTTTTTCTATAACAGAAATATTTCCTTCACTTATTAAAAACGCTTGGAGTTTGGAAACTGTATCTTGTCTGTTTGTGAGAAGGGCAAGTTCCACACTAAGCCCAATCTGACCGAAATTTTCTTGAGCGAACTCAGAGAATAGGTTAAACTTAGGATTAACAAACTTCTTAAAATCAGATTCTTGCAGGTTTTTTGCAAAATCTACAAGCTCTGAAAGATTTCTTACAGGTGTCTTATCAGCTTTTTCAATTACCCCTATCTCATCATAAGACTCTTCTTTTGGGTTTTCAAGTGTATTCTCTCTAATCTCTTTAAGGTCCTTATTTAGTTCAGATATCAACTCCTCTTCTAAAACATCCTTTTTACTTCTTCCAGAAGATTTGGCAACCCTTCTAATATCATTTAGATCCAGTTTTGGCAGAAAGTTATCTTGTGCCAAATCCTTTTTTTTTGAAAAGAATGGTAATCCCATTTTTAGCATACCCAAATATTCAATTAAACTATTACTATTTCCCCTAATTATTTTCTAAAACCACTATTAAAACCACTAAAAAATTAAACTAAAACTAACCCTTAACTCCCTAATAACTATTTTTTTCAAACATCTTATTTATAGTTTTATAACTACTCTTGAGTAAATCACATGCCGAAATTGCATAGAAATTGCGAAGAAAGAAATTGCCTGGTTCGGGATTCGAACCCGAGTCCCGGCCTCGAAAGGGCCGGATGATTGGCCGGACTACACCAACCAGGCATAAATATCAACTGGAGTTTGAAATGGTTTTTAAATCTTTTGTTTTTGTTGGTTTGACTTTCCCGACAAAATACTTACGACTAAAAAATGAAAAGTCTTAAAATGCATTCTCATAAATTATTAAAAATTAAATATCTTAATTATTTGAGATAAACATATCATTTTCCCCCCTAGAAATGAATCTTATATCCTGAAAAAAACCAAGAAATAATAAAAATATAAAGAAAATCAATAAAAAAAATTAATAATAGGTTTGGCTTTCATCATCGTTGTCTTCATCCTTTCTTATCTTTTTAAAAGCTAAGACAAGACCGATAACAACTAAAATGATTACAAGCACAACAATTGCAATCTCTAAAGCACCTTTTAGGTTTATTTGAGAATCATCGTTTTTTGCTTCTTCAACGATTACTCTCAAAGGAACTTGCTGTGAAAGCACTCCATCAACCATCACATCCAAAGATAGCATTCTTTCTCCGATTTGTGTGCCTTCCTTTGGTGCTACATAGATTGTTGCAATTCCTGTATCTTCACCCTTAACAAGCATAATGTTTGTAGGTGAAATCTCAACAGTTGCCCAATCTGCTCCGCTAACCTGAAGTGAAACAGTCTTTGTTGTTCTTCCAGTATTCACAACAGTAATAGGGAAAAATGCTTTTTCTCCAATCTTAGCTGTGTTTTGCATGGTTGAAACAGAAACAATTGTTTTTTCTACAGGTTTTGAACCGTCATCAATCTCACAAGCATCGGATGCAATTACCCTAATTGTTCTTGTTTCCTTTGTACTTTCATACAAATCATTATAATAAACTGTTACTATAACATTGTATTCTCCTTCTTTAGCACAAACAGGAATTCTTAGAGCGATCTCTTCAGTTGTCTTTGATTCTTCAGACTCAAGCTCTTCAATATAATCTGCACCTTCAACTCCAAGTTCTGGAATTGCAAGCTTTATTTTAACACCATCCTGAATGTTGTCTCCTGAATTCTTAACCCTTACAGTTCCTATTAAGTAAGTTCCTGCATTAACATTGTTGCTTGGACTTAGTATAACATCCCTAATAGTCACAAGCTCAGAAGCTAAACTGATATCTAAATTATACTCAAAAGTTTGTGTATATCCAAACTTATTTGATATAAAAAGTCTTAACTTGTAGCTACCTGCTTTAATGTCATCTGGAACATTAAAATCTAGATTTTTAACATATCTTCTTTCTCCCTTAACATTAAACACAGTTGTGCTATCAAGAATTGGATTAACATTTGAATGTTTGTATCCTGTTATCATAGCTGTTACCTGAATATCCTGAGAAACATCATAAGCATCTAAAACGATTCTTAACTCTGCTTTTTGGTTTCTTTCAAAATCTAGTTGGGTTGTTTCCCATGGGTTTATATCTTGCCCATTTAGCCTAACTGAAACCAAAGATACTGGAATCATCTCATCTGCAAAAACTGCTGCACTGTCCAAAAACATACTAAGGACCAAAATTCCCAAAACAAACATAAACGGTAGTTTTCCTTTCATTTTACATAATCCCCCCATTTTTTGAAAAAGTCTATCAAGCGACTTTGTCTTTAACCTTGGATGAGTAAGAACTAATATTTAAATATTTCGTTATTTTAGTATCTTTCGAGTAGTTACACAAACTCACCATTTAATTGTTAATAAACAATAAAAATTATCTTGATAAACTATAAAACTGGGTATAAAACTTGGTTTGATATACTATCAAATTAGCGCTTACTTCAAAGAAATAGACGAAAAATAAAAATTCTCACAAACAAATGTTTAATCACAATACTATCCAAGTAATCACAATAACAGGAGAAATTTTAAAAGAATCAGTAAATAAATCTCATTTTTAAATATTCTATCTCTTAATCATCTTGCATACAAAAAATCCTTGCGTATCATTGGTGTGTGGGTACAATCTAAGACAATTTTTAACTCCCTTGTTGTATTTCTTACCTTCAAATTCCATAATGGGCTTATCCTGCTTTATATCCAAATTGATTTCAACCGAAAACATGTCCTTGTATTTATCTAAAAACCAAGAAACATTCTCCTCATTTTCCTCGGGTTCCAAAGAACATGTAGAATAAACAAGCACTCCTCCTCTTTTGAGAGAAGCATAAGCACTATCCAAAAGTCTTTTTTGTAATCCTGCAATCTTTAAAGTCATCTTCTCATTCCAGATCTTTAATGTCTTAAGACTTTTCCTAATCGTTCCTGTTCCAGAACAAGGGGCATCCAAAAGAATCTTATCAAAAAGAATGTTGGCTTTTTCAAAATACATCGCATTCCTATTAGAAATCACAGCGTTCTCAACTCCGCATCTTTGAAGATTCATTGCCAAAAGCTTAAGTCTTAATGGGTTTTCATCATTTGCTACAATAATCCCTTTATTTTTCATCATTGCTGAAATCTGTGTGGTTTTTGACCCTGGTGCTGAAGCCATATCCAAAACAATATCTTTAGGCTTTGGTTCTAAAACAATTGGTGGAATCATACTAGCAGGTTCTTGCACATAAATATATCCCATTTGATGCTCAAGTAAATTACCAATATCCCTTCTATCTCCTTGAATCCAAAAACCTTCCTTACACCATGGTACCTGTTTAACTTCCCAGGATTTAGAAAGCCTTGAAACCACAAAATTTACATCAGACTTAATAGTATTTACCCTAATAGCTCTTCTTAAGAAACTAATTGAACAAGATATAAATTCATCATATCTTTCTCCTAGTAAAGATCTATATCTATCTTCAAATTTCTTTTTTATAACAACCTCTGATTGTTTATATTCCCTACTCATTTTTTAAAATCTTCACCATACTATTTAACCAATTTTAACAACAAAAACATTTTACAACAAATTTCTATTCATTTAATAAAACTTTGGGCGTATAACCCTTAGATAAATACCATTTACTTACAAACAGATTTTTATCTCATTTAATATAAAAAATTACCAAAAGGATTGTTCTCTGGCTTAGATAAATACAATTTACTTAGTATTCAAAGCATTATTCGCAATCCTTAAAAATAGGCAATAGATACTTAGATAAATATTATTTTCTTGCAATCCATCACACGATCTTATTAAGCATCTCTTGAAGCTTTTCAAAATGAACTTGTTCATCAACAGAAAAACCTCTTAAAAGAGCTTTAATCTGTTCGTTTTCTGCCTCTTTTGAATACCCAATATACTGTCTAATTGATTCCTTCTCTTTTTCTATATTTATCTGCAAAATTGCTTTAATAACTGATATCTCATTACCAACACCGTTCATAAGTTCCTTTTGAATCTGCATCTCCCAAAGAGTGTCATTTACCTGCTTAAACTTTGGATTTATCTTTTTAATCTCTGATAAAATTGCCTCTTTATGTTCTTTTTCTTCTTCAAAAAGACCAACCAAAAGATTTCTGATTTCATCAGATGAAACATTAGCAATATGCTTTGAATATCTTTTTTCCGCTAAAATCTCTTGAAAATAAACCTTTCTTAAAATATCCAAATCCTTTTTATAAAAATCCTTACTTAAAAATTCGCTTTCTTTAATTGATTTCATAACTTACACCCGTTTAAATCTCCCTCTAAAAATCATAAACTCTAAAACAGTTTCAATCTATTTTTAACCTATTTAAGATTAACTGCTCTAAAAACTATAAATTTCCTACTATCGCTTTCAATTCTGCTATCAAACGCACTCAAATAAAAAAAACGCATCAAGTTCCAAAATAAAGTTTTTTCATATAAAGAGCATCGCTTTCAATATTTGGGCTTTCACAGATAATAATACCTTTGCACCCAAATTCTTTAATAACGCTTAAAAGTGTACTCACATTAAATCCAGATTCCACGAGATTCAGATGCTTTTTTTCTCCTTTATCCCCAAAATCTATTCCAGAAATATGACAATGCATATTATAAAGCCCAAAATCTCCTAATCCTCTTTTATACTTTTCCATAAAACTATAAAACTCTTCATATGAATTAAACTTCCCATTTGTTCGAGCATAGTTATGTGAAAAATCAATACAAGGGAGAATACCATCAACAACCCTGCTCAGTCTTATTAACTCATCAATGTCTCCAAATTGAGTTGGTTTTCCTGTAAGTTCAGGTCTAACAAAAATATTAATGCCTTCAGCTTTTAATCTTTTGATAAGTTCAATTAATATATTTTTAACTCTCTCAAAAACTGTATCCTTAGTATCTGAAAGATAGTATGCCGCATGAAAAGTAATGCTTTTTGCTCCAGCAAGGTGTGCAATCTTCGCAGTCTGATAAATCCTTTCAACACTACTATTAACAATATCCTTTGATAAAGAATTGAGATTAATATAATAAGGTCCATGAGCGCTTAGTTCTAAACCAAGTCTTTCTTTTTTCTCTTTTACCTGCATAGCAAGTTCTTCAGACATTCTAACACCTCTCACAAATTCAAGCTCCATCCCATCAAGTTCAATTTCTTTAATATAATCTAAAGCATTCAAAGAGCTTTTAGGTTTAGGCGTCCCAAGAGGTGTTCCAGCAGTTCCAAAAAGTAGCTTATTATAATTCATTTATTCCACCAACTTACTTAAAACCAAAATTATCACATTTATCTTTATCATATTTATCTAATTATTAGATTTATTTATATTAACTCCATTTAATAAACTATCGTATAACCATCGTATATATTACTCCATGTGAAATCTCTTTCCTTTTATAAAAAGTTTTCATGGTTTTTTCATAGTTATTTATCAAACCAGATAAAAAAACAGATAATTTTTTTGTAAATATATTCTCCATAAATCTTTTTTGTTTACCCTTTCTACCCAAACCTTTTTTTACTTAAAACTTTTAATTTGTACTTTCTATTTAAAAATATTCTGCAAATCCTTAATAGAACATTAATACTAAGCTTCATTGATAGAAAAGGATACCTCGCGTTTCAACACGAGGACTCCGTACTCTTTTTTTAATCAACAACCTCGCTTTAATGTAGTGCATGCTTTTATATTACCAACTCCTCGTCCTTTAGCCAGAGATTGTTGATTTTAAATCCAATATTCTTTGAAAATACTTACATATCTTTTAAAAACTACATTTCTTAAAAAAGCTATAGTCTTTAAAATCCAATAATCCCTTTAAAATAGAATATAATTTTAAACACAACAAAAGATTTATATTCTCCCAATTGCTCTACTCTACCAAAAGCCTTCATGATAATTTACTTACATTAACTGCTTATACATTAACTGCTTATATATGATTTCATGAAATCCAGCATCACTTCGCATACTTTGGCCTTTTAAGCCAAAGTAAGAATGGACGGATTCATGCAAGGATTAACCTCGACTATTCGCGAAATACTTCGGCATTTATGCTGAGGTTTTTCATTTAAAAATGCTTTCATGTTGAATTTAATCAATCTAAGTTTTGCATTATTTTTTGCATCATTTACATTCATTTCATTTGAATGAGACATCAATAATCTTTAAATGTAAGGGGATAATTTTAAAAAAAATAAAATAAATCTTAAAATAAAATAAATCTTGATGTTAAGATTGGTAAACAAACATTAGTAAACAACAATTGGTGAACAAATATGGTTGAAGATAAAAATCAAAACAATGAAGATTCAATTAAATTAAAAGTCGCAGAAGCTATGCTTGAAGATGTAAGTAAAGGCATAGTCCGAATAGATTCAAATTATATGAAAGAAATCGGAGCAAGACCTGGGGATATTGTAACTATCGAAGGCAAAAAAAAGACTGTTGGAATTGTAGCACGTTGTTATCCAGGGGATATTGGTCTAAATATTCTAAGGATGGATGGAAGCACAAGAAGAAATGCAGATGCTACACTAGGTGAGCTTGTGATAGTTTCTAAAGCCGATGTAGTAGAAGCAAAAAAAATAGTCATTGCTCCAATTCAGAAAGGAATAATGATCAAGGCATCAGATAACATATTTAAAAGAGGTTTAATGGGCAGAGCAATGGTAAAAGGAGATGTAGTTTCTATGGGCGGAAGTAGCATAAGAAAGCAAACCTTAAGCCAAAACCCATTCTACGAAGATGTATTCAAAATGCTTGATGAAACTAATGTATTAGGATTTGGTCTTAGCGGACTTAAATTTCTAGTCGTTTCAACAAATCCAAAAGATAAACCTGTAATCGTAACAGAATTAACAGAGGTAGAATACAACCCTGAGCCAATAGAGATATTAGACGATTCAAAAATCGTAGGGGTAACATATGAAAACATTGGGGGGCTTGATGAAGAAATAAGAAAAATAAGGGAGATGGTTGAGCTTCCTTTAAAACATCCTGAAATATTTGATAGATTAGGAATAGAGCCACCTAAAGGAGTTTTACTTTATGGTCCTCCGGGAACTGGAAAAACCCTTTTAGCTAGAGCAGTCGCAAATGAGACAAACTCGTTTTTTAGTGTGATTAATGGTCCTGAAATTATGAGTAAGTACTATGGGCAAAGTGAGCAAAACCTAAGAAAAATCTTTGATGAAGCAGAAAAAAATGCCCCTTCAATTATATTTATTGATGAAATAGATGCAATTGTCCCAAAAAGAGAAGAAACAAAAGGAGAGGTTGAAAGAAGAGTCGTTGCCCAGCTTTTGGCACTCTTGGATGGTCTAAAAAGTAGGGGAAAAGTTGTTGTAATCGCTGCAACAAATATACCTAATGCAATAGATGAAGCCCTAAGAAGGCCAGGAAGATTTGATAGGGAAATATCCCTTGGCGTCCCTGGAAAAGAGGCAAGGCTTCAGATACTAAAAATCCATACCCTAAATATGCCCTTAGAAGAAGTAAACCTTGAGATGCTTTCAAGTATTACCCACGGATTTGTTGGTGCGGATTTAGCAGCACTATCAAAAGAAGCAGCAATGAATGCAATAAGAAGAATACTTCCTGATATGGATTTAGACAAATCCGAAGCACTAACACCAGAAGCTCTTGAAAAAATAAAGATTACAATGGATGATTTTAGAGATTCCTTAAAAGTGGTAAGACCAAGTGCTTTAAGAGAGTTTTTAATAGAGCTTCCAAATGTAAGATGGGGGGACATTGGAGGTCTTGAATTAGCAAAACAAGAACTCAAAGAAGCAGTAGAATGGCCTTTGAAAAACCCTGAGAAATTCACTAAATTTGGAATAAGACCCCCCAAGGGAATACTTCTATTTGGTCCTCCGGGAACAGGTAAAACCATGGTTGCAAAAGCGGTTGCAAAAGAATCTGAAGCAAACTTCTTGCTTGTAAAAGGACCTGAAATGCTTTCAAAATGGGTTGGCGAATCAGAAAAAGCCATAAGAGAGATATTTAAAAAAGCCAGGCAATCAGCTCCTTCAATAGTTTTCTTTGACGAAATAGATAGCATTGCTCCAAAAAGAGGAGTATCTGGGGATTCAGGAGTAACAGAACGAGTAGTAAACCAACTCCTCACTGAAATGGATGGTATTGAGGTCCTAACTGATGTAGTCGTTATTGCTGCAACAAATCGTTTAGACATGCTTGACTCTGCTTTGATTAGACCTGGAAGATTTGATAGAGTAATCCTAACACTTCCTCCTGAAAAAAGTGCAAGACTTGAAATATTTAAAGTGCATACAAAAAATATGCCCTTAAAAAAAGATGTTGACCTAAAAGATTTAGCATCAAAAACTGAAGGATACGTTGGAGCGGACATTGAATCCGTTTGCAGGGAAGCCGCAATGCTCACACTGAGAAATGATTTGGACGCAAAAGATGTAGGAATGCAATCCTTCGAAGAAGCACTTAAAAAAGTGAAACCCTCAGTAACAAAAGAAATAATTGAGGCCTACGAAAAGCTTAATTCAACATTTAGGTCCACAAGAGCAGAAGAACTAAAAAACAAGCCCTCTTACTATGGGTAGATTTATAAAATCTTTTAGTGATTGCTAACAATTACGTAAATACCCATAATATTTTTTGTTATTCTCATAATTATTCTTCTTTTTGTTGTTATTAATATTTTTAACTTTATTATTGAAAATCTCACATTGTGAGATTTGTTCGGGGTTTAATACCCCTCACCTTAGTGTGAGATTTTCAATTTTAAAATTTATCCTCAATCAGTGAACCCGTAAATACCCCTAACTTTAGGTTGGGGATTGGACGAACAATCAAGAAGATAAATTTTAATTATTCATATTAGATTTTTCCTCATATTAGATTTTTCCTTTTTTTCTTCTTCCTCTTCATTCTTTTATCTCTATATATTTCTCTTTTTTAATCCTTTCTTCATCTTTTTCATTAATTTTCCTTTTTTACAACAAGGTATCTTATAATCTCTAAATCTTTAACTTAGTAACTCTTAAACTTAACAAAACTTGGATATTAAAAATATCTAAAAAAGAATTTATAGGAATTATTTCAAAAATGAAATCTAAACACATCATTAACCTAATGACTCTAGCACACTCTAAAAATTCTTGAATTAGAATCAGAATATATTAAATCAAATTTAGAGTTATCGCATCCAACATTAAATTCCTTTTCCAAAAGAAGGGCATATAAAAGGGAATTTTTAATTCCTTGAAGGAGAATATCCTCTTTTTTATTCAGATATTTTCCATTTATATAAGAAAACAGATATGGAAACTCATAAAGATCATTTTCACTTAGAAATACATAAGAACAATCATTTTTTTTAGCAAAATCCCATAATTCACTAAAACTGCCATGTGCAATAATATTTGAAAAGTTTCTAAACTTGCGGGAATCAGAAAATTTGCCCAAAACTTCACTATCCCATCTTTTATCTTTTGAAAAAAATAAATAATCTGAAGATGGTGAATAAAATAACGAATCAAAGCCGGTTATTGCTTGTATATAATGGCCGTTATTCCAAAGAGCAAGTACCTTGCTATTCTTATTCAAATTAAGTTCATTAACTTCTATTGTTAAATTCTCATTTAATTCGCTGGTTAAAGTATCATTTGACATAACATTATTTATTCTTGAAAGTTCTTTAAGTCCCATAGATAGGTTTTCATCAAATTTCATTACTATAGTTTTTTCAACTCTTCTACCAAAAAACCCCGATTCAGTAAGAGTATAATTAATATATTTTTCCCCACTCTTTGTAACAAGTAATACCCCATTTCCTAACTCTTCAACACTGGTATGCCTAATCTCTGAAAAAAAATCAATTAAATTAAAAATAACCATAGCAACAATGAAAGCTCCAAGCAAAAAAAAAGTGTTGTTTGCAAATATTGCTTTCTTATTAAACCTTTTACTTTGATTTCTTGAAATCCAACTCATTTGCATACTTTTGTCCTGAGGCCTAAATAAGAAGGGACGGATTCCTTGCTCAAAAACCTTAACTATCGCAGAGATACCTTGGCAGTTATGCAGGGGTTTTTCATTTATACTGGATTTCAAACTCATATACAAGTGGAGTAATTCACTTGTTTTATTACTTACTATTTTTTTAATATTTTTTAATATTTTTTTTAAAATGATATTTAAGTTTCTAACTATTCTTTTTAATATTGTATGAATTTTTATCAAACTCCTTATACTCCTTATAAAAAATATTCTTAAACAAAATTCACAAAAGCCAAAAGAAAAAAGTCTTTATGAAAGTCCTTATAAAAAATTCTATCAAATACTATAAGCAGGTATATCTGTAATTATATTACTCCTAATATTATTACTCAAGATTCTTAATCAAAATTCAATTATGCTTTAGTCCACCACTCTTAGGTCTATCACTCTCAAGGAAGTTAAATATAACTATCCTAATCATGTTGTCTAGTTTTGCTTCTCTCATTTCTGTCGCTTATGTTTCTCCTGTTGCTTATGTTAATCCTGTCGCTTATGTTAATCCTGTCGCTTATGTTAATCCTGTCGCTTATGTTTCTCCTGTTGCTTATGTTCCTCATGTTACTTGTGTTCATCCTGTTATTACTCCTTTTACTACTCCTGTTACTACTTCTTTTACTACTTCTTTTACTAC
>DAOSEK010000021.1:0-19852 GCA_035363095.1 Candidatus Woesearchaeota archaeon
CATTTAAAACATGAGCATCCCAAATACCCCTTTTGCTCTAAAAAATACTCTTCTCAACAATTAATTTAGTTTAATTCTCAATAAGATATTAAAGAAAATAACTATTCCAAAAGCAATAATTTTATAAACTTTCCAAAGGAAGTTTCTACTCTTAGTGATTTTAATAGAAAAAATATTCATTCCCAAAGGCTTTGCAATATCTAATATTTCAATTCTTTTCACTTTGGCGCTTTACAAAATGGTTCAATTCTATTTAGAATATAATTTTAGCAAACACCTTTATTTTTCTTTATCTTCAAACATATTACAACCCTTCTCAACAAAAATCAATTATAAAAAAAACTTAACCCAGAACTCAACTAAGAACTTAACTCAAGGATTAACTCAAATCTTAGCAAAAAATATGTATGAAAAAATAAGGTTTGCAAAATAGCTTAACTAATGTGATAAACTAAGATTCAAAAATATAATCATTAACTATGGTTAGAAACAAGGGTGAGAAAAAATGGACAAGAATGGGCAAATGAATTTGGTGGAATCTGAAAATGAGATACCAATCTTTCGCAGAAGCATATGTAAAATTGATGACCTTTCCTTAGAAGAAAGAATTTATTTTTACAACTATGTTCGAAAAATAAAGCAAGATGCTCTAAGAAGAGAGGACTTATCCAAATATCTCATAGAAAGAAAAACACCTCAAGAACTTAAGGCAAATCTTGTATTTTTAGAAGATAGCACCAGAACCGATCAGTCATTTCAAAATGCCTTAATGTTTCATTCTATTCCTTACTCTGATTTTGATGTAAACCGATCCTCTTTTAACAAAAGCGAAACCTACTATGACACCTTCAAAACCCTAATGGGCTATGGCTCAAGCATATTTGTAGTGCGTTCAAAAGTTGAAGGGTTATGTAGATGGCTTGATAATTCCCTAACAAGTTATGCAAGCGATTTTTCAATAAATACAGGACAACAAATGCCAAAACCACTTTTCATAAACGCGGGAGATGGAATGCATGAACATCCAACCCAAGAGCTCTTAGACGAATACAGCTTCTTAGAGCAATTTAATTTTAACAACCAAGAAATTCATATAGCTTTAATAGGGGATTTACGTCATGGAAGAACTGTTCATTCAAAAGTAGATGGGCTTAAAATTTTTGAAAAAGTAAAAGTAGATTTAATCGCACCACCCGAGATAGGAATGCCAAAAGATTACATAGAAAAAATGAAACAATTAGGGTATGAAATAAATGAATTTGAATCCCTAAATGAATATCTTTCTCAAAAAGATAAAAGCTCTATTGCGCCAATATTTTATTTCACAAGGCTTCAGAAAGAAAGAATGGATGAAGAGACGCAAAAAAAGATAAGCCGATTTGAAAAACAGTTATCTATTTCAGAAGAAAATATAATTATGGTTCCTTATTACACCAGACTTTATCATCCTCTCCCAAGGGACAAGAACTACATAATGATCTCAAGGTTTTTAGATAAAACGCCCTTTAACCGCTATGACGAGCAATCTCAAAACGGTTATTTCACAAGAATAGGTTTACTATCCATGCTTTTAGGATATTTTGATCAAGAGCTAGTTGGCAAAAGAAAAAGAGAACAGGTCTTTATAGATGACTTTGTTAATGAAGCTACCATACTTCCAAAAAAATCTAATAAACCTGAATATAGAAAAGCAATAAGGCCAATAGAAGATGGGATTGTGATTGACCATATTGCAAGGGGAGAAAAACCTTCAGATATCTGGGAAATAATAACAAGGATAAGAAAATCGCTAAAACTTGATTCAATAGGCTCTCAAGGGGTTTTTACTTCTACGCCAGTTGATGGAGTAGATTATTACAAAGGAATAATTTCCATTCATGGATATAATATATCAGGTGCCGAGGATGACTTTGTAAGAAAACTATCTGCAATATCCCCCAATTGCACCTTAAACATAATAGAAGGCTCTAAAATAACAAAAAAATACAGGCTTGGAATGCCTCAAGCAGTTATAGGATTTGATGGAACATCATGTAAAAACCCAAACTGTATTTCTTATCCAGCTTATAACGAAGGAGTTACTCCCTCATTTCATAGCAACAATACAAATGGAGCAAAACAGTTTATATGTGATTATTGTGACACTCCTCATGAATATAGCACCATATTTGATCCAAAATAAAACCCTTCAAACATCCTTAAAATCCACTTCAAACGATAAATAAATTCGTTTAAACAACAAACAAAGTCGTTTAAACAATAAATAAAGCACTTTAAAATAAAGGTTTTTAGATAAAAAAAATAATATTTTACTTTTTTAATATGTTTTTAACCTTTTAGATATATTTTTAATATTTTTATATTTTTAAGATATTTTTAATTATCTTTTAAGATTTTTAGTTTTTATTATCTTCAATATTTTTTAAGTGTCTTTTAATATTTTTAATAACCCAAATTTTTAATAACCCAATGGAAATTTGTCAAATAAGTTTTTAGTATTGTGAATTTTTAGTATTTCAGGTGAACTTAATGGATACAAAAAAAAGAACTAATAAAGAAGTGTTAGAATCTATACTTGATAATCATTTAAAATTCTCAACAGTATCAGGAATTCTAACAACCACTCCCGAAATGATATCATATATTGATAAAAACATACCTGAATTTGAGATAATCACAACAAAAAGTATACAGATAAAACCAAATCCGGGAAACAGAGAGCCAATAATCGCTGAACCTGAGATTGGTAGCTTTGTAAATGCGGTTGGGCTTAAAAACAAGGGAATGGAAAAAAGCTATGAGGAAATAAAAGCACTAACAGAAAATGGCTTAAAAGCAATATTAAATATATCCCTTTCAGCCAATTCAATAAATGATTTCATAACCCTTGCAAAAAAGTTTGAAGGGATTGCAGACATTTTAGAGCTCAATCTCTCATGCCCCCACGCAAAAGAGGGCTACGGTCAAGCAATCGGAGTAGATAAGGATTTAGTTCATTCATATGTATCTGCAGTTAAATCTAATACCTCTGCTTTAGTGTTTCCAAAGCTAACGCCCAATGTTAATAACATTGGAGAGATAGCAAAATCCGCCATAACCGCAGGAGCAGATGGAATAAGTGCAATAAACACAGTTGGGCCTATTGAATATATTGACCCCACTTCAGGTAGGGCAGTACTCTATAATCCCAAAGGTCACTTAGGAGGAAAATCCGGAGAATGGATAACAAAAAGAGCAATTGAGTGCATAACAGAAATCAGAAAAGCAATAGGTTATCAAATTCCAATAATCGGGATGGGCGGGGTAACAACCGGCGAGGATGTCCGAAACATGCTTTGCGCAGGAGCAAATGCAATCGGGCTTGGGAGTGTTCTAGGCAGAATAAAACAACAAGAGCTCCCAGAATTCATCAAAGCAGTTAGTAATGATGCTTTAACTTTTAAATATAATTCAATAAAATACATCTCACAAGAAAAATCACTTAACTACACAAAAAGCAAAATAATTAAAATTGATGATTTGAATGAAAACCTAAGAATTCTAAGACTCTCAAATTCCCTTGATTTTCAAGAAAGCCAGTATGCATTCTTATGGCATCCTGATGCAGGGGAAAAACCATTTTCAATAGTGGATTCAAATCCATTGACATTTCTAATCAAAAGAAGAGAATATGCACCACTTAGCGATAAAGGGCTGTTTACAAATTTAATCTTCTCATTAAAAAAAGGCGATACAATTTATCTAAGAGGACCTTATGGAAACGAAGTTGAAAAAACAAATGCCAAAATAGCGCTCATTGTTGCAGGTGGTTCAGGAATAGCAGTTGCACCAAAACTTGCTAAAACATTAAAATCACATGGAAAAGAGTGTATTATCTTTCACGGAATTAAAGATGACTCAGAGTCCCTTCAAAAAGAGGATTTCATGAAAGGTCTTTGTTATGTTCCTATTACAGATAATGGAATAAACGCAAGGGTTTTAGACGCATTAAATGATTACATCTCTTTAAACAAACCCCGCACACCAAAAGAGACTGGGCATTTGCTTGATTTGGTTTGCTATAATATAGGGCCTTTAGGCTTTATGAAAAAAGCATTAGACTTAGAAGAAAAACTAGGGGTATCAGATGCAAGAATATATAACTCTTTAGAACTAAAAAGCATGTGTGGTATTGGAATCTGTGGCGAATGCGCATGTGGAGAAAAGCTAACATGTCAACACGGAACATTTGTAAGCCTAAGATATCTAATTAATAATAACATTAATCTATTAGATTATACCTAACCATCTATTAGAACAAATATAATCAATTAGTTACTTTTTGTAACAATAGTATTAACAATAATAATATTAATAAATCCTTAAAAAAATATTTAAGAAAAGCAATTCATTATGACAGTTGATAGGTAATATAGTTTTTTTAATTATTTAATAGAGCTAAGTGAATTAGCTAGGTTTAAAATGAATTCTTGTATCTAGATATATTCAGAGGTTTTTAAATGATTAGACTATCAAATATAAAGATATCAGGGCTTGAAGGAGCAATAAGAGGGATGAGAAATCCTCATAATTCTTGGGATAAGTCTGATAGCTACATTTGTCCAAAAGATATCGATTGTAAAAAATGTAATACCAATCTAGATTCCCACTACTTTGATAGTTCCATTTGTTATGTTTTAGGTGAAAATGACTATAAACTTGCAGAAAGTTTGGTAAGAGCTGGAAATGATCACTCAAAATTTCTAAGACAAATATTTATCTCAATAGATATCACAGCTCCGTTGTATTGGTGGAAAGAGATGGATACATACAAGGTAGGAACAGTTGCGAACTCAGAATCCACAATGCACTCTATTCACAAACAGCCTTTTAATATTGATATGTTTAGTGTAGATAGCAAAAAACTGCAAAATATTTACAATAGCCAATTAATTCCACTTTTAGAAGAGTATAGAACACAATATTTAGAAACAAAAGACATGGGAATTTGGCTTGATATAATCCAGTTGCTCCCTACAAGCTTTAATCAAATGCGAACATGGAGCGCAAACTATCAGGTTTTAAGAAACATATATAACGCAAGAAAAGATCACAAGCTAAAAGAGTGGAGAAATTTTTGTATTGCATTAGAGTTTATCCCCTATGGAGAACTTATCACATTACCCAAAACTACTTAAAACATCAACTCTAAATTTCTCTAAGAAATACACTTAAGGCTTTAAGAAATACATTTGAAATAATGCTTAAAAGAATAATTGAAAAAGAATAATTGAAAAAGAATACTTGAAATAACTAACATAAATAAAATTTTGATAAATTAATCACCTTTAATTAAGACCATTGATTCATAGTTTTGATTCATACCTTTTAGTTCAAACTAAAAACTTCATAATCTTTGTAAAAAAATGATAGACCCACACGTTCACTTAAGGGATTGGAATGAATCGCATAAAATGACCCTTGAAAGAGGGCTTATCTTATATCAGATTCAAGGCTTTAGTTATATCTTTGAAATGCCAAACACAAAACCTGCAATAATCTCAAAAACTCTTGCTCTTAAAAGAATTGAAGATGCAAATAGAGCAATAGAAAAAAATGGGCTTTTGATAAAACATGGACTTTATATTGGTTTGACAAATCAGCCTGCACAAATTAAAGAAGCAGTTGATACCTACCAAGAACTCTTTCCAAGGGTTGTTGGATTAAAGCTATACTGTGCAGGAACAACAGGCGATCTTAAAGTAACAGACAATAATTCTCAGTATAATCTATTAAAACAGCTAAGCGAACTGAAATATAACGGGGTATTAGCTGTTCACTGCGAAGATGAAGGGCGTTTTTATCCGGAAAAATGGAATCCGTTAATCCCTTCAAGCCATGACCTTCAAAGACCCTCAATAAGTGAGTTACGTTGCGTTAGAAATATATTATATCTTTCCAAAAAATCGGATTTCAAAGGCAAATTACACATTTGTCATGTATCAAACCCTAATTCAATAAACGAAATAGAGTCTGCAAAAAACCATAGTGATTTCAAAATTACCTGTGGGATTACGCCCCATCATGCAATATATAACAAGGAGTATATGGATTCATTAAATACTAAAGATGCACTACTCTTGAGAGTCAATCCTCCAATAAGGGATAGAAAAAATCAAGAACAGTTATTTCAGTCCATTTTAGATGGAAAAGTAGATTTTATAGAAACTGATTTTGCCCCTCACACACTTGAAGAAAAAATAAATCCTGAGATTAATAATCCCTATGCTTCAGGAATTGCAGATTTAAGTTTATACCATAGACTTTTAGAGTTACTAAAAACTCAAGGGATTTTGCCATCTGAAATATTTAGGCTTACACATTATAATATAGTCAAAACCTTTGGATTAGAAGGATTAATTTAAATATAACAAATGTTTGATATCTAAAAAATAAAAGTCAATCTATTTTGGTCCTATCTGGGTGTTTTTTATTGATAATAAAAGAAAATAAGTTGTTGGATACTGATTTATCAATTGTGGTTCCTACATATAACGAGGTATTAAATGTTGAATCTCTAATACAAAGAATACATCACTCTTTAACCTCTACAAAGATAAACTACCAAATAGTATTTGTTGATGATAACTCTCCCGATGGAACAGGTAAACTACTTGATAAACTCGCTAAAGACAAAACTTCTAATGTTTTTGTTTTGCATCGCCTAAATAAAAGAGGGTTATCATCTGCGGTGTTAGATGGAATTAACTATTCCTCGGGCAGGATTATCTGCGTTATGGACTCAGATCTTAGTCATCCACCAGAAAAAATTATAAAGATGCTAGACTTAATAGAAAACAAAGGATTTGATTTTGTATTTGGAAGTCGGTTTGTCAAAGGTGGCAAAACAAAAGGATTCTCAATATTTAGGATTTTGATATCTAAAGTTACGGCTTTCCTTGCTCGAAAACATACTAAAATCAAAGATCCTTTAGCAGGTTTTTTTTTGATTAAACGTAAGTGTTTAGAAGGAATTGAGTTTGACCCTTTGGGTTTTAAGATTGGTCTTGAATTCATAGTCAAGGCAAATTACTCTAAGATTGGTGAAATTCCAATACTTTTTATTAGCAGACAAAAAGGTAAAAGCAAGGCCTCTTTTAAGATTTTAATTAAATATTTGCATCAGCTAAAAAAGCTTAAAATCTACTCGAGAAATAAAAATTCTCAGAATAAATGCTTCTAATTATATCTCGGATAATTGAATTTAATTTTTCTATAAATAGCTATCTATTAATTTATCTCTTACTATCTTCTTTAAAATTAAAAAACCTTTAAAGCATGAATTTTAGAAGTCATCTCGCTAGATAATATAGGTTAATCGTTGATTGAATTTGAGTATTTTATCCATCCATTTTTACTAAAAACCTCAAAAGATCAAAGTATAATGATGAGCTGGATTTTACAAAAATCAAATCTCCTTAATCTCAATTAGAGAGTTAGTTATCTTTCTTGATAGTGCAAAATCCATTGTTTGAAACCTAGTTTTTCCATATTTTTGAATAAGGGCAATCTCTATTGAAAGTGGATCAATTGCAGCATAAAGCATATTTGATAAATGGTCGTATGTCAAACAAAGTCGTATCTTAGGTTTAATAAATGAAAGCATATCCAAAAATATCTCATTTTTTAATTCTTGATTACTTTCCTCAATTTTTAATTTAAAATCATTAAGCATTGGATTATCTATTAAATGGTCAAGTACATAAAAATAACTTGCTTCTTTTTTAACAGTTGATAAAACAATTGAAAAATTACATTTTGAGATGAAGCCGTCTATCTCAAATGCCTTAATTATGTTATTAAATGGTCTGTACACCTTTTCTTTTTTCATATTAGAAATAAACGAAAGTCCCCTGAAATTCTCCTTTAGGCTTTTGTAGATCTTATTAGTTTGAATCAGATTATCCTTAAATACCAATACGTTGTTAGCGTTAATATTTTGAAAAAAACGTTTTGCACCCCCAAGAAAGTCTATCATTTTATATATGTTTTTTTCAAGCTCTTTTTCTTGTGTATGAATCACAAACACAGTGTCTTTGTACATATTTCTTTGTTTTATGTTGAATACAGCCTTTGTTGCATCATCTAATACTGGATAAGTCTCTTTTGAGCCAAAAATTCGGTGGTAATTCTTTTTAACTCCTGGACAAATAGCATTAAGATAACAAACCTTGCAAGTTATTTCATCTTTTATGTAAGCCATATCAAAATATGATGCAACGCTATCCAAAAAAAAGGTTTCATAATACTCTACACCACATGCCCTTAGTGCTTCAGAAGAAAAATCCTCACTTCCTCTCATATAACAAAGTGGGACCCTCTCAACTCTTAGGTTTATGTGTTTATTTCTGCAAAACTCAATTGCTTTTTTTAAATAAGGCTCAACCTTAAAATAACGAGGAACAATGCCCTTTGATAGAGATTCAAAAATCTCATCATCATCAGAATGAGCATCAACAAAATTCATGGTGTATGTTGTAATGTTTTCTGACAAAGAAGAGAGCTTCTCTACTATCTTAGGCAAAATCCTATAGTTTTGTTCAATAATTGTGGTATTAATGCTTATCTCATAACCCATTCGGGTTGCAATCTGAATATTCTCAAAAACTTTTGGAAGCTCTATTTCTTCAGATTTATTTATCTCCATCTGAACTTTTGGATCAATGTGATGAATTGAGAATACTAGCTTTTTAACATATGGGCTTAGTTCTTTTAAAAGTTTCTCATTAAGCTTTGTTCCATTAGTGATAATACGAATCTCTCCACTAGGTAACTTTTCTTTAACAATCTTTGCAAACAAAACAATATCAGGATGCATTGTAGGTTCTCCACCGGTAAAAACAAATCTTATGGTTCCAGTCTTTATCAGTGTATCTACCTTACTTTCAAAATCCTCTCTGGTTAAATAAAGCTCTTGTTTTTTAACTGAACAAAAGATACATTTATGGTTACAATCCATGCACAATACCAAATAGCCATCCATCACAAATCAATCCTTTCCTTTTAATCTCAATAAACAATAAAAAACCTTTGCATAACTTCCAAAATATCTCGCAAATAGTTGAGGTTAAATGTTATGTGAATCCATCTATTCAAACTTTGTGCCTCAAGACCAAAGTATGCGAAGTGATGCTGGATTTAATGAAATGAAAAACCCTAAAGCATATATCCTAAATCTCGAATATATAATTCAAGATTAATCGTTTAGTAAATCTATATTTTATTACTTAGCCTCTTCTTACCTATGTTACTTTATTAAACATTTTAAAATCTGAAATTATGCAAAATGAGTTTGGATGCCACAAAAATCTTATAATCACCATAAATACTTAATTAAATATAATATCTAATCATCCAAACAATTGATTGTTCTTAAAAAATACTTAGCCTCCAAAAGATAAACCTGCTAACTCAAAGGTTTTAAAATATCTTTGGCTTTAATATCAAACATTTCAAAATACTTCTTAAAAAACCCTTTGCACTCATTATTTTTCAAGCAATCTTTGCACAAAATAGATTTTTCAAACAGATTGTTGTTGTCACTAAATTGAATAGTAAAGTTTTTAGGGCTAATCCTTTTTAATATGCAAAATGGAATATCTCTGAAATAAATATTAATATTATTTTTAGAAGCAAAATAGATAGCATCCTCTAAAAAAGGCAATGTCATTTCTGTTGAAGGCATAAGCATTTCAATGTTATCTTTCGCTTTGCCCAAAGGTTTTGGATACGAAATCTCCCATTCACTAAAGCCCAATGTCTTAATAAAAAAAGGCATATCCTTAATATAACAGTAATTAATCTTTGTTAGAATAGTATTAACCATAACTTTAAAACCTTTCCTATTCAAAATCATAAGAGCTTTACAATCTTTTAACCATGAATCTCTTGAGTGGGTTAAGGTATCATGAACATCGCGTCTATGTGATAAAACAGTTATCTTAAATAACAGCTTTTCCTTATACTTTTCTAATTCATCTAAAAGTTTTGAGTCTAATAAAACATAACCAGGGGTTAAAATAATGATGCTTTTGAATCTATCATAAGAGTCGTTTAAAAATTTCAGAAATTTTGATGAATTGATAGGGTTTTTTCCAGAGATTTCTAATATCTCAAGGCTATTAGATTTATCCTCAATTATATTTTTTTCAAAACCTAATTGTTTATCATAACTTGCCATATGTGGGCAAAAAAGGCATCTGTAATCACATTCTTTACCAAGATATACCCAAAATACTGAATTATCCATAGTATCTTTGGATATTTTGATAGTTTATAAGTTTTTTTAACCCTTTAAAGAATCCTTTCTAGATTAAATCATTAAAAACTAGCTACCTTCTTAAAAGATTTAGCTCTTTTTCATAACAACAATCCTAAACCAAAGAGAAGTTGCTCTCCTAAACATCTTTAGAGCAGTCTTAAAGAACTTTAATTGGTTTGGGATATATTTATATTCTATTGGAATTTCTTTTATTCTCAGTTTCTTTGTGTTCGCATAATATAAAAATACCGTATCCCAAAGGTAATCAGGCTCTTTTGGATTTTTAATTCTATCAAACACATCCTTTCTAAAAAGCTTAAGACCCGACTGGACATCTGCTTGTTTAATCCTAAAAAGGATTTTAGCATATTTCCTATAACCCAGACCCCCAATCTTTCTTAAAAAAGGAGTATTTTGCTTTCTAATATACCTTGAGCCAATAAATATCTCAAAATCATCAAAAAGCCCATTACAATCATCCATAAATTCAATAGGATAAGACATATCATCATCAATTATACATATCCATTCGAACCTGCTGGCTTTAATCCCCTCTTGTATTCCAATCCCTTTACCTCTAGGCTTAATGAAAAGTGGAATTACATTCTTAGATTTAAGCCTTTTAATAACATCAAAGGTATTGTCATCGCTTGTTTGAGCTGAAATGATTATCTCAAATCTATCAACAAACTCACTTCTAGATAAGTAATTTTGGATATGGGTTGTAATCTTTTCTATTCTCCCCTCAGAATTAATTGTAGGGATTACAACTGAAACATCAACTAATTGTTTGGCTTTTTTTTTAATCTCAGAGGTTTTCATAAAAAACAACTATTTACTTTGTATTATTTAAATATATTGAAGTTGTATACATGCTCTTATTTGTTCTTATTTATAATCTGTTCTTATTAACTAAATCTTATAAAACATGTTATAATAGTATTGTTGTATCTCATTAATTGCCATAAATTTGCTAACTAAATCTTTCTTATTACATTCTCCTCTGATTTCAAAAAATAATAATTTAAAAACCTACCAATAAAAACTTCAATATTTGGAAAAGGAAAAAGATATTTAAATCTAAGCCTTACAAATGGCCTATACAACACCAGTAAAAAAGAGCAAACCTTTCCAAAGGTCTTAGAAGAAAAATAATATTTTATTTTATCATCTATTAAATATGATGAGTACATCAAAAACTCATAGAGTCGTCTTTTTTTTGGGCTAAACCATGGTAGAAGTTTTGAAATCCTAAACGAATCATAAAAAGACCAATCACAAAGCCTTTTAGGTTCTTTTAATCCTGCTTTAATTGCTTGATTAAAATATGTTGTATTAGGATAAGGAACAGTAATATACATCGGCTGAATAAGGCAGTTATTGTTATCTTTTAAAAGCCTTGAGATTAAAGCTATACTCTTTTTTAAATCACTTCTTTTCTCAAAAAAAGAGCCTGTAATAAAATTATACCTAATCTTTATAGGGTATTTAGCAATTCTTTTATTAAAATTAATTATATCCTCTTGGCTGATTTCTTTATTATACAGTTTTCTAATCCTTTCGCTTCCACTTTCTATTCCAACAGCAACCCATTTAAGACCACTTTTTGCAAGTTCTAAAAGCTCATTATCGTTTAGTAAAAGAAGATGTGTAAGGTTTGCTTCACAGCTAAAACTGATCATATCCTTTGGCTTTCTCTTAAAATTTTCTTGATAAACCATCTTAGCAAATCTAAAAACCCTGCTTTTATTCACAAAAAAACTATCGTCTATAATAAAATAATTCTTTAATCCATAGCTTTTATATATCCTAATTATGTTATCAAAAATCTCTTTCTCATCTCGAAATCTCCACTTCTTATTTGAATAATATTGATTGTAGCAAAAAGAGCAGTTGTATATACATCCCCTTGCTCCTTCAATATAGAAATCATTTTCCTTTGATTCTTGAATATAAGCTTTCATATCAAGCAAATCATAAGGAGGGTCTTTTAATTTGGAGATATCAATTGGAGGGCTTTTTTCAAAATAAATTATTTTACCTCGCCTATCCTTAAAATAAACCCCGAAAATACCTTTTAATGACTCTTTTTTATCAAGCCTTTTAATAATCTCAGGAAGTATTTTCTCTCCTTCTCCCACACAAACTATATCAATATATTTTTCATTTAGGGTTTGAATAGGTCTTGCACAAGCATGAACTCCCCCCCATAGAATAGTGCTGTTCTTTCTTTTTTCTTTAATCTTTTTAGAGATAAGTGCCCCAAAATGCGATTGGTATCCAGTAAAAGCAGAAACACAATACACTAAAACATCTTCTTCAAATGTCTTTTTTAAAAGATAGTCCCAGCCCTGAATTTTTTGGTCTATAATCAAAACATCATATCTTTTTAAATCAACCTCCCTTAAAGCTGAAAGAGCAGGTAAAGGAATAGTCTTATAGAGCTTATCATAAATACCTGAAAGAGGGGATATAAAAACAATCTTTTTTTTCATTTTCAATCTTTTTAATTTAGGATAAAAAACCTTTCTTTTAAAACTTTTTTTTTAAAAATTATAAGATTTAAACAAACCTTTCTAATGAAAAACCTCGGCATAAATGATTAATGCTTAAAGGGACCTTTCAGATAGTCGAGGTTAATCGTTATGTGAATCCGTCTATTCAAACTTTCTGCTTGAAAAAGCAAAGTGTGCGAATGAACTGGATTTTATGAAATCAACTTAATTATTGTATACTTAATGGTTGTATGAAAATAATAAAAATTACAAAGGGTTAGACATTTTTAATTGTAAGTTTTATTATCTCTGATTTGATTAAGTTTGCTTCCTTTTTACTTATTTTCTCATGTAACGGAATATAAAGCACATGGCTTTGAAGAAATCTTGCATTCTTACAAACACCATTTGATATATCAACACAATAATCTTTTTTAACATCAATCCCTTTTTTTAAAAGGTTTTTTTTAGCCTTTTTTAAATCCCTTACAACTATTGGATATAAAAACTGTGCAATCTTATTTCTACAAATATTAGATTTGATAGTCTCATTTTTATTACTTTCTTCACTGCATCTATACTCTATATTGTTTTCTTCTTCGCTAATATATTCTCTATTATTATCTTCTTTGTTCCTATGTTCTTCTTTATTATCTACTCTAATGTTTTCTTCTCTATAACTACAACATCTATTACTCTTTTCAATAAACGTTAATTCTTGGTTTTGACTATCTAGATTAATAAAACAATCATATATATTTTGAAGTTTGATTATTTTCTCATACCTATTAAAAAATCCTTTAAAACTTGACAGGAGATGCATTAAACCAAGTTTCCCCATTCGTTTAATAGGTTGTGGCGTAAATGTTATTGGATCTTTTGAAAGTCTATCAATGAAATCCTCTTTTTTACCTTTTTTATTTTCAAAAAGAATAATTGGAAATACAATCATATTAAAAACTGGCTTGCAAAAAACTAAAGAGCTAATAACAGATTTGAAATAAATCTTAAGCTCTTTTAAAAACTCTTTACTCCCAAGTGTATTCTCAAGTTCGAAAAATATCTTTCTAAACACTTTAAATTTTGGATTATTCAAATTATTTAATACAATTAGTCCTCCATATGTTGCAGAGATTTGCTTAGAGAAATTAAAGCTATATATTGCTATATCCCCCTTTGTTCCTGTATTATAGGGCTTAATAGAATCATTTAAATCATTTATATCCTCTCTTGATATAGACTTAGCTTTAGAACATAACAAAGGATATGTGTGGGCACAATCCTCTATTATGAAAATATCATGTTTTTTAAGCTCATCAAAAATCTCCTCTCTTAAAACAATCCCAAATAGATGTGGAATAATAGCAATCCCTACATCTTTTCCAATTACTTTCTTAATCGCATCTAAGCTAATGTTAAAATCCTTAAGACTAACATCTGCATAAACCGGTTCAAATCCTGCTTTAATCACAATATCTCTCATTAAACTAAAATTATAGCCTGCCAAGATAATCTTTTTTTTCTTAACAAACCCCTTTAATTGAGAAAGTACCCAATAAAAACTATTTCGTGATGAGTCTATTAATTGTATTTGTTCTAGTTGGCTAACACCAAAATAAACGGATAGTATCTTTTTAACTTTAATCTCAAGTGATTTTTCATCCTCAAATAAAATCCTTGGGCTAATTGCCCTTGTCCTTATAATCTGTCTTGGGATTGCCATTTTTCTAGTGAGTTTGGAAATAATCCACTTAATATAAACCTAGCTACAAAATATACAATAATAATAAAACTAGCACCAATAAACCTTGAAAATAGTGTAAACACCAAGAAATCAATAAAAGAATAGCCTGATAACGCAAACAAGCTAAGTACTAACAAATCCAGTATAAAAATTCCTCTAGGTAAAAGCGAATAAAAAATGCTTCCTAGCCCAATAGTTATAAGGATAATCCCAATATTTAATCCTATGTTCATTCCAAGAAATATGAACAAAAGCTTTGGAATCTCAAGTAAATATCTTATAAAATACGACCTTTTCTGAATTTCAATTTTACTTTTGAACTTAAAGTTTTCAGAAAAACTAGCATTAATTAGATAAAAGTCAATCAAAAACAAAAATAATAGCCCTATCAAAAATATTAATAATTCGTACTTTAAAAATAAATCTTTATCAAGAAATCTAAAAATCAATAAAACTAATCCTAATAAGAAAAACCCATAAAGAACAGAATTCTCATTTTTTTTAATAGAATTCAACTTAAGTGTTAATTCATCACTAATTTCATCTTTAATACCTAATTTTTTAGATATAATTCTAGGCGCAAATCCTGCAATTAAGCACCCTGATAAAAACAATAATACAAAAGTTACATTCATATCTTTTATCCTCTCAAAAATACCTTTATTCCAGAAAAGATATATCAGTCCCAAAAATAATACAACATAACAAAAAAACAAAAACTTACTTCTAATTTTAGCGATCATATTAAAAACCCTCAAAAATCATATTCTAGCCTTTTACTTTACTGACCTTTTACTTTAGCTTTGTTCATTAATAGAAAAGCATACATCGTGTTTCAACACGAGGACTTGGTACGCTTTTTTGTAATCAAAAACCTCGCTTTAGTATAGGGCATGCTTTTATATTACTAACAGGCCTCGCCCTTTAGGGATGGGTTGTTGATTATATTTTACCTTTAAATATTAATCCATAAATATAAGATTTTGTAATTAACTATCAAAATATTAATACTTTAAAAAAAACAATGTAATAAAAAACAAAAATTCAATCTGATCTTGTGAATCCGTCTCTTCAAACTTTTGGCCTCAAGAATAAAAAACCTCAAAACCAAAGTCTGCGAAATGAGCTTGGATTTCACGAAATCAGAGTAGGCAAATATTTAATGACCAAATGAACTAAGTTAATGAAATTAAATAAATCTTAATAAAAAAATCTTAAGGCAAGCAAGTTAAATATCACTCTTAGACTTTTAAAAGGATGGACTAAATAATAAGCCAAATACCAATTTCTATAAATCTTTTTTAGTTTGTTCTTTTTAATGTTACTAAAATTAAATTTATTATTTGAATAATGATATGATACCTGTTCTTTATTACTTAAAAAAATTTTCTTATTCTTTTCAAAAAAAGATGAGCCTTCATATGCAGTAAAATAAGCTATTTGTAAAACATCAGGCTTTGTTCTAAAAGAAAAATCAATAGATTTTTTAATCTCAGAAAGTGTTTCACTAGGAGCACCAATCATGTAATAATTCACTGTTAAAATCTTGTATTTCTTACAAAGTTTTATTGCTTTATCAATGGAGCTAAGAGTTTCTCCTTTTTCCAAGATTCTTAAAATCCTCTCAGAAGCACTTTCAACCCCAAAATTTAAAGACTCACACCCTGCTTTCTTCATAAGTGCAAGAGTTTTATCATCAAGTGAATCAGCCCTTACCTGTGCCATCCATCTAAACTTTAGATTTTGTTTTGTTATCTTTAGACAAAGCTCTCTAATAAACGGTTTGTTACTTAAAAAATTGTCATCATTAAACCTTATTGCATTAAAGCCGTTTGAAAGCATCCTTTTAATTCTTTTTATTGCTTCATTACTTGAAAAGTGACTTATCTGTTTTCCTTGGCTGATTCTTAAGGTTTGTGAACAAAATATGCAATTATAAGGGCAACCTTGGGTTAAATTCATAAAAGCCCATTTATTCCTTTTAACTCCTTTTAACGGATAAACTGTGTAGTATTTTCTTGATTTAAGTTCTTTTAAATCAAGCATTGGAATGTTGTCCATATCATTAAAGTCTTTATGTGTTTTGAGATCAATAATATCCATCTTACAATATTTTTTCGGGTCATCAATAAAATATCTTGCA
The DNA here is from genome assembly GCA_035363095.1 of Candidatus Woesearchaeota archaeon. Lineage (GTDB taxonomy): Archaea > Nanobdellota > Nanobdellia > Woesearchaeales > UBA119 > DAOSEK01. The sequence goes on from DAOSEK010000021.1 coordinate 16,683, forward strand.
AAATTATAAAATTCTCCTTTTATTGACGAAACAAATCTATAATCATCTCTTTTGTAGTTTTTGGTATTTGCAGATCCATCACCTTGGATTAAGAAAGGATCATATGATGGGATTTGGCCAAAAACAAAAACCTTAGAACGCATGTTATTAAGCGAATAATTAATAATTTTTTGTGAGAACAATTTGTTGTATGATTTAACATTTATAAATATAAAATCTGCATCTTTTAATTTGTTGTAAAGTGCTGTTTGTTTAATTTCATCTATTTTTAAATCTATAAATTCAACTTTAAACCTTTTTTTAAAAAGAGTTATTGCCCTAAACGTTGAAATGTTTGGCTCTTTACTTTTTATTATGCTATTTGAAGCTTTACAATTCAAAAACGGCTCTAATATTACAACTTTCTTCATTTTCAATCTAGCTAGTGTTTAATCCAAATTTTAGTTATCCTCATAATGATAATAATAACAACAATAATGCGTGTATATATGAAAATAAAATAACAATACAACAATAATAAATCCAATCAATCAAGAGTTTTTTTAATATAATATAAAAATAGTTTGTATAAATTAATATATTTATTTAATCTATCGAGTTCATGAATTCGTAATTCGCACACCTTAGTCTTAGGCTATAAAGTTTGAAGAGACGTATTCACTCAACAACTATCCTCAACTATTCAAGAGTTACCTTGGCATTTATACCTAGGTTTTTCATTTTCAACTTCTTTAACTAACCCCTATTTTAGGTATCTTTTATAAAATTACCACTTTTTGTATAATTACCTTTGAGAAACCATAACATATATAAATTATTAGTTCTTTGTAGCTAACTTGAGGGATTTGATTTATGCAGATTTTGTGCTTAATTGTTTATCATCCTGATTTTTAATTGAGGCGATTATAGTTGGTTCTAAATTCAATATTAGATATGACTAAAGGCTTAAGAGAAGCCTTTTTAATCCCATGCTCTTTGATTCTTATTTTTATTTGTATTTTCTTATTTTATAAAAACAGAAAAGATTTTATTATTCCATTTAAGAGTATTAAAAAAAAAACTTGGATAATTCTTGGGTTTATAATCCTATTATCAATTGGAATTAGGCTTTATTTTCCAATTGGACATAGGATGTATTTTGATGAATTTGATTACATGGCAAATGCAAAGCAAATATTAAATCTAGAGTGGGGTTTTACTGAGCTTTATCAAAAAGAGCCAATATTGGTCCCTATTATTTACTCTTTTTCATTTCTTGTTTTTGGGATTTCAAACCAAACTGCAATATACACATCATTAGCGTTTGGTGTTCTTAGTGTGTTTTTACTATTCTTATTTGTGTATTACCTAACAAAAAACGAAAAGATCGCATTAGTATCGTCTTTTTTTCTTTCAATCCTAGCTGAACATGTTATGTGGTGTACAAGTGCTGAACGGAATGTCATCTCACTTTTTTTCCTGTTATTGTCTTTACTGTTATCTTTTATGTTCGTTGAAAGGAAAAAATCTGTTCTTTTGATACTTACTATTTGTTCAATGAGTCTTGCATCACTTACAAGAACAGAAAATCATGTGAGTTTTTTTCTTTTGATTCCCTTATTTCTAATATATGCTATAAAACCCAAAAAATATCTTACAAAGAAAAATATTGCCATAATACTTTTAATAGCAATTTTAATGACTCCAAACTTTATAAATCAATTAGAGCTCTTTTTTACCCACAGTTGGTCTAATAAAGAATCTAAAGGCGAATTTGAAGATAATTTCTCTTTAGGAAATTTAATGCATAACTCCAAAATTGACCTTAAAGCAATATTTTTTCCTGATGGGATGAATATTTTAGTTAATGTATTATTAATAATTTTATTGGTTTTAGGAGCATTCCTGTTTTTCTTTCTTAAACCAAAAGAATTTGTTTATATTTTGATATTTTTAATAATATTTTACCTTGCATATTTTTTGGCATGGCCAACAGTTCAGGCAAGAAGTAGGTTTTATTTAACCTTTTACCTAATGTTTATAGTATTTTTATCGTTTGGCATTTTCTCAATCTATAAACTTAGATTTCCCATAAACTTAAACATGTGTATCGCATTAGTTCTAATTCTTGCATTTGTATATGCTCCGTACTTAGCTTTGAAATATCAAGAACATCGGAATAGTTATTTTGTGTATCAGACAGCTTCAGTTATTGATTTAATAAAAACTGCCCCAAAAGATTGTACGATTGTTGCGTTTAGTAAGAATTTTATCCAATCTACATCTGATTTAGAGGTATTATCCTATGCAGGGTTTGTAATGCTAAATAGTATGAAAGAAATAGATTTCTCAGAATCTTGCTTTATACTTTATTGCGGTATATATTGCAAACAAAAAGTTCTTACACAATCAAATGCATATGTTATTATGCAAGATTACAATCTTTTACCAATTAAAGACTATAGTATTTATGTATCAATCTATAAAATATTAAACAAAAGAACCTCTTATAACCCATTGGCTTTTCGATAAAAGTTAAATGATGATTACTGTTTTGAAAACAAGTTAATACAGTTCTTATTTTGGCTTATTATTTTAGTTTTTTCTATTCATTTAAATGTTGTAATATTACCACTTTCTAAAATATTGAATATTATTAAACTACTAATTGTCTAATTAGTTTCCTCGGGTAAGTATTTATATATTCTTAGAATTGATGTAGAATCGTGAAATGAAACTGGTCCAATTAATTCAAACTTTAGATTATTAACTCCAGTCGTTACTAAATTATTTACATTATCCATACCATCAATCAAATAATCGTTTCTAGGGTAAACTAGCTCATAAATCCTCACTCTAGGGTAAACAATTACTTTTGAATCTTTGAACAGAAACTTATAGAAAAGCGTTGGGTTCTCTACGTAAAGACTTGCTTCATTTTGATTCAACCTATCAAATAAATTCAAAATATATTTTCCATCATAAAAAGCGCTTGGTGAAAACGCGATTATTGAAGCATTAAAAATAATGGAAGATATTAACACAAAATAGATGATTTGTTTGCCTTTGTTCTCATAAAAATATATAATTGCTGGGATCAAACAATAGAAGTTTAATATTTGTATATCAAAAGAAGAAGGGGCAAACTGATAAAAAAATAAAAATGCAAACAATAATGTTACTATTCTCGT
>DAOSEK010000022.1:0-16437 GCA_035363095.1 Candidatus Woesearchaeota archaeon
TGTGCTTTTTTTCGAGTACTTGGGAGGAGTCATTTTTCTATCGGAGATACTGTTTTATTTAGTAACTTCTCCTACAAGACTTCTTAACATATAATCTACTACCAAAAAATCATATTTCTTTCCAATTTCTACCTTTTCTTTAGTTCCAACAATGATGGGATACGTTCCAAACTGCCTACCAAAATAGTTATTTCCATCCCTTTTCTCAATTAGAACATCCCTTAAAATTGTTCCTTTTGGAAAAACCCTTTGAAGCATAGGGTTATCAATTTCAACCCGCACTTTTCTTTTCCAGGAATAATAGTACTTCCTATTTTTCCTAAGATATTTATTCTTACATTCCTCATAGAGCATAGTCCTTGGATAGGGCACAACCTCTCTAATATTTATTCTTCTTAACAAAAGCCCAGACTCTAAAATCTCTTTTAAAAACTCATAATTATAATCAAGCGCTTCCTTATTTTCATGTATCAGACCTAGCAAAATATTAATCCCTGGTAAAAATAAAGGAGCTCCATTCTTCCCAACACCCGAGCCGTATTTGTTAATTATCTTAATTGCTTTTAAACAAAGCTCTTTAGTAATTCCAAGATTATTTCTCAAGATAACCTCTGGATGTACAGATTCCACACCAAACGCAGCAACATTTCCCGCAGTACAATATTTACAAACTGCCTTTGTAATCTCAACACCCTTATCTGTTGCAACAAAAATAGGGTTCGCATTATCAATGTGTAGTGTCTTAAGCCCTAAAGATGCAGATTCTTTCAAAAGAAAATTAATTGCCAAAACATCCATGTTCTTATAAGAATAAAAACAGGACTGCTTTCCTATCCTAAAATGGTTTGCTCCAGCTTTATTTAAGAGCTTAATCTCCTCTAAAATCGCCCTTTCATCCCTATACTCAAGAGTAGGATTTTTAATCTTTTCAGTACAAAAAGAGCAAGCCTTAGCCTTAGCACAGCCCCTATAGCTCTCAATCTCAAAAATCGTTTCCCAAGGAATTTGCTCAACTATCCTAAAAGAATATTTAACACATTTTTCAATCAAAGAATACTTGCTCTTTTTTCCAACAATCACCTTCTTTAACAACTCTTTAGACTGAGCCCTATCAACAGCTTCGCAAAGCGCCTCATAATCCTCATCAGTAATTATACAATCAAAACTCTCCTCAATCTCTCTTAAAAGCGCTGGGCTAATAAGCTTTCCACCTTGCATACCTGAACCAAAGCCAAATCCTGAAGGTCCAAACAAAATTCTTTTAGCCTCATAACCTTTAGTCAAATCAACAGCTTCTTTAATACTTCCAGGATACGCTCTCAAATATTTTCCAGGAGTTAAAATTCCTTGTATAATAACAAAAACATCAGCTTTCAAAAGCAACTCTTCAACCTCACTTGCACTTTTTGTTAGATTATACCTTTTAATATCCGTAACAACAGACCCCTTTAAAGTGCCTTTTGAAAGATTTCTCAAATCATCAACAGTAAGGTAACTAACTACTCTTTTCTTTCCAAAAAAAGAGAGCGCGCCATAGGCATATCTTTGATAAGTCCCAACATATGGAGGCACACTAAGGCCTGATGGCTCATCAGTATAAAAATCCAAAATACATACCCTTACATATCTATCCATATCAAGAATTATTCCACGCAAATATAAAAATCATTCTATTATCCTCTTTAAAAAACAAATCTGCTCTTAAAGTCACCATGTGAAAACCATCTCTTTAGTATTTCCAAACACCAAAACCTTTTTATACCTTCCAAAACACGTCAATTCATGAAGTTAGTTTTCAAAACATTTATCTACTTTGTATTTAATTAGATCAACTAAAAGATTTAGTACGCAAATACATATCAAGTAAAAAAAATTATACATATAAACCACAGTCTGAGTGATACAAATGCCAAGCTACGAAATAAGATTCCATGGAAGAGGAGGACAAGGAGCAAAGAGTGCAGCCCAATTCTTAGTAGAAGCAGCGCTTTTAGAAGGAAAATACATCCAAGCCTTTCCCGAGTATGGCCCTGAAAGAAGTGGAGCGCCCGTTTGTGCATTCTCAAGAATATCAGATGAACCAATAGAAACCCATCAGCCTATTCTTTCACCTGATTACATCATTGTAATAGACGAAACCTTAATATCTGAAAAGAGCGTTTTATTAGGGGCTTCTCAAAAGACCACTCTCTTAGTTAATTCAAAAACAGACCCAAATACACTAAAAAAGGAGATAGGTTTTCAAGGCAAAATATATTCAATTGATGCATCAAGCCCTGCATTAAAATACCTAGGAAAAAACCAAGCAAACACAGCAATGCTTTCTGCACTTGTAAAAATAACAGGAATGGTTGACATGCAAAATGTAAAAAAAATCGTTTACGATGCATACGCCAAAAAATCAGAAAAGATTGCCCAGGCAAACGTAATGGTAATTGAAGCTATTGAGACAATATAGCACAACAAATATCAAATAATCAATATAAACAATCTAAAAAAGTCAAAGGGATTAAAAATGCTTAACAAAAAAAAGAAATGGGAGCAAATACCAATTGGTGGCATGATTACTGAGCAAAAAACTGCTCTTAAAAACAAGACTGGAACTTGGAGGTCATTTCGCCCAATATTTGATAAGGACAAATGCATACATTGTATGCAATGCGTATTTTACTGTCCTGAAAATTGCATAAAAGTATCAACCGAAGGTAAAAAAAGGCAAGAAACAGACCTTGACTATTGTAAGGGTTGTGGAATATGTGCAAATGTATGTCCTGTCAATGCAATAACAATGGTTGAAGAAGGAAAAGAAACTAAAAGCGAAGCGAGCAATAGCTCTGCTACACCAAAAAAATAGATATATCTTAAAGGTGAAAAATAAATGGAAAATAAATTCATAAATCCAAAATTCTCAAAAAACTACAAAGGCACATTTGCATTAACAGGAGCTTATGCAGTCGCAGAAGCGATGCGCCAGATAGAGCCAGATGTAGTAGCGGCCTATCCAATCACACCCCAAACGCCAATAGTTGAAAAGTTCTCACAATACGTTGCAGATGGCAAGGTTTCAACAGAGATGATATTAGTAGAATCAGAACATTCAGCAATGAGTGCAGTTGTTGGCGCCTCATCAGCAGGTGCAAGGGCAATGACCGCAACATCTTCTGTAGGCCTTGCACTAATGTTTGAAGTGGTAAACGCCGCATCAGGTCTAAGACTTCCAATAGTTATGCCAGTAGTAAATAGAGCACTCTCTGCACCAATCAACATCCATTGCGACCATTCAGACACAATGGCTTGCAGGGATTCTGGATGGATCCAGATATATAGCGAATCTGCTCAAGAAGCATATGAAAACACCTTGCTTGCCACAAGATTATCAGAACATCCTGATGTGATGCTTCCTTCAATGGTATGTCAAGATGGGTTTATCACAAGCCATTCAGTAGAAGTTGTAAATATATTAAATGATGATGTAGTAACGCGTTTTGTAGGTGAATATAAGCCTCAACAGTCTCTTTTATTCTCCAAAAATCCAATAACAATTGGTGCACTCCAATTAACGGACTCATTCTTTGAAACCAAAAGACAACAAGTAAAAGGCATGGAAAACTTCTTTAAGGTTTACCCAAAGATTGCAGATGAGTTAACCTCAATCACAGGCAACAAATATCCCTTTATCGAGCCTTACGCACTTGACAATGCCCAGTGCGCTTTAGTCGCCTTAAACTCTTCAGCAGGAACAATTCGTTTTGTAGTAAAAAGGCTAAGGGCAAAAGGATTAAAAGTGGGGATGCTTAAAATAAAGCTCTTTAGACCCTTTCCATATGAAGATGTTGAAAAAGCATTATCTAATGTAGCAAAAATCGCAGTCTTAGACAGGGCTTTATCATTTGGTGCAAATGCTCCCTTATTTTCAGAAATAAAGAATTGCGTTCCAAAAAATAATCTATATAGCTTTGTATATGGGTTAGGTGGAAGAGAGCTTTTAGAAAGCCACATTGAAGAGCTCTTTAACGATTTACTTTCAAGTAAGGAAATTATCGGACAAAATTATCTGGGGTTAAAAGAATAAATAAAATAGATAATACATAAAATTTTGAAAAAGGGTGTTTTATAATGAACTTATCAGAGTACGCATCAAAAAAGATAGGGTTTATACAAGGACATAGAAGCTGTTCAGGCTGTGGGATGCCTATCGTCGCAAGAAGTGTAATGGCTCAAGTTGCAGATGGAAAAGTAGTTGTTTCAAACGCAACAGGCTGTATGGAAGTAACATCAACAATCTATCCACAATCCTCTTGGGATGTGCCATACATTCATAACACCTTTGAAAATGCAGCTGCAACAATATCAGGTGCTGAAACTGCATTTAGGGCACTTTTCAAAAAAGGCAAAATAAAAGAGAATTACAAATTTATTGCCTTTGGTGGAGATGGGGGAACATATGACATAGGGCTTCAAAGCCTTTCAGGTGCCCTTGAAAGAGGGCATGATTTTACCTATGTTTGCTATGATAATCAAGGGTATATGAACACAGGTGGCCAAAGAAGTGGCTCAACCCCGATGGGAGCTAATACATCAACAGCTCCTGCGGGAAAAATCAAGAAAGGAAAAGCCGAATGGAGAAAAGACTTAGTTCAAATCTGCGCAGCACATAACATTCCTTATGTCGCTCAAGCATCAGTATCTAATTGGGCAGACCTTTTAAACAAAGCAAAAAAAGCGGTTGAAACAAAAGGGCCTGCAGTATTAGTTGTGCTTTCACCTTGCGTATTCCTTTGGAAAATAGAGCCTTCAAAAACAATAGAAGTTGGAAGGCTTGCCTACGAAACATGTTTTTGGCCTTTATATGAAATCGAAAACGGCGAGTACAAGTTGAGTTATGATCCTAAAGATAAGAAAAAACCAATTGAAGAATTCTTCAAGCTTCAAGGAAGATTTAAACACTTGCTTTTACCTGAAAATGCAGAGCTTCTAAAAGAGATTCAAAATCACATTGATAAAGATTGGGAAAGGCTAAAAAAACTAAGTGGGCAGTAAAAGGCAAATTCTAAAATAAGTTATTCTCTCGGATCGTTTATTGTGTGATTATCAATACTTTAAATCAATTCCCAACTCTCCAATTTAATAATAAATAAGAATAGTAAGAAAATAAAAAAAAACTAAGGTACTCTTGAGGGCATCATTGCTGATGGATTTAAAACCGAAAAATACCCAATTGCTAAAATCATTAATATCACCGATATTATAAGCGGGAGTAATCCTAATATAATTGCCTTCACTTTAGATAATTTATGTACCTTGTGCAAGATAAAAATGTTTAGTGCCATAAACCAAAGCCCTGCAATAAATTGCAAAAACATACCTATAAATGGAATGAAAGTAAACCAATAAATTATAAAAGCATTACTTAAAGACCTAAAATATTGAGTGCCTGTAGCTTTTCCACCCAGGATTAACTTGGCAATCATATGAAATATTGAATACCCGACAAACAGTCCGATTATTAAATAAATGGGCATATACAACAATCCAGTAAGGTTTAGTTGTGATATCCCAATTGCAATTCCGGCAATAATTATTGTTAGAAATCCATAAGCTGTTGCTTTCTTGCTATTAGAAATCTCAATCAAGGGTTTCTCTTTAAAAAACAATATTCCAAACGAATTTTTTATATTTTCTTTAAATGACATTTGTTTCGCCTCCAAAGTATTCACACCAAAGTATTCACAGTATTTAAATCTGTGGATTTATATTAATAAATGTATCCATATAAAAATAAATGCTAACTATTTAAACAAATTGAAATAACAAAGTAAATCTAACAGACTTATATTATTCTATTAACAAATCCTTTAGGGGAGAGAAAGTATTTTTCTTTTCAACAATCTCTTCATAGTATTGTTTGTTTTTCCAATATACTCGATAAGCATTAGCTTTTTTATTAGATGTAATTATTCTATATTCATTATCTATAATTTCAATAGCACTACAACTATCAAATGCTAAACCTATTTCGTTTGTTCTTTCCATCATTTTTTTTAAATCAGATTTTCTATTTAAGTGATCATTATAATGGGGGCAGTATAATGCCTGAACTAAATCCAAACCTTTAATTCTGATAAAACCTTTTTTAGGATTAGTATTTTTTCGCGAATCCGAGCATCCATATCTAAACCAACAAATTGCGCCTGCACTTAATCCTGATAATACAATATCTTTTTTTGTAGCCTTTAAAAGAACTCTATCAAGTCCATATTTTCTCCAAGATTTCAGCATTTTTAGTGTATTTCCTCCACCGACATAAATAATATCATGACCTAAAACAGTCTTCTCTAACTCCTTTGTGCTAAACCTGACATCATTTAAATATAATGGAGACATTTTACATCCGAGCCTTCTAAAGATTTTTTGCATTTGGTTAAAATAACTTTCTTGAAATGGGCTTATAGGGGGAATAAACAAAACTTCAGGGTGTTTCTTACCTGAAAGTTTAACTATCTCCTCATCAATTTGCTTAGTTTCATATTTAGTGCCAGATCTTCCGTTTTCCCCACCGCCTATCGCAATAATCTTAACCATATAGTACACTTAGAAAATATTGCTATATAAACATTTTGTAGGGGAAATAACTATTGCTTCTTTTTTGAAACTAAAAGAAATTTATTAACCCTATAAAAATATAACAAACAAAATCACACAAACTTTATATAATTAAATGAAATATAGTTTATTGAAAATGAGTATAGTTTAGAATGCATAAGTCAAACAAATGATTGGAAGGTGACACTACACTATCTAATCCATAAACATTGTTTAAAATAAGTTAGTAAATAAAAGCCACAATACAAAAGTAACAACGTATATTTAAGCTCTGAAATAGATGTATGAATAGGGAGTTGTAAAATGAAAAATACTAATGAAAAAGACCAGATTGTTAAACTAAAAGATGCTTTTGAAAAATGGAAAAACGAAAGAAAATTTAGGTCATCTTTTGAAGAGTTAGATGAAATATTTTTCATTACCGATTACATCCTAGCTTCTGGCTTCATAAGTCCTAAAATAAATCGGATGATTTGTGGCAGGCTTAGAGATACACTGAATGGTTGGGTTCAGCAAATACATTATTGGATAATACCTGCCCCTTATTCAATAGTTAGTACGTCTGAAAGCCATTTATTTGATGAAAAAGAAAAACAAGAATTAAAACTAATCCTTAAGGATTTTATGTCAATTGTTTCTTTAAATGTTGAGGTAGGATTAACAAAAGATCCACAAAAAGAAGCAGAGTATGTTGATAATGCTTTAGATATGTGGCGCAAACACTTGCCTTCTTTAATCAAATTCTCAAAAAAAGTAAGAGTCTCTTGGCAGGAAGACAATTGAAAGATAGCCAACCCCCTTAGAACTAAGAACAAATACTAATTTTCCTTAAAACATCGATCAATTAATTATGGAAAACTAACATTCTTATATCCTATCCATAACCTCCTTAGCCTCCTTTGCAATCATCAGCTCCTCATTAGTTTTAATAACAAAAAGTTTGATTTTGGACTCTACTGAACTTATCGCGCAAGAATTCTTCAAATTTGCTTCCCTATCTAAAACCACTCCCAAATTCTCCAAATCAGAAAGTATCCTTTCCCTTATCAAAGGCTCATTCTCTCCAACTCCTCCACTAAAGCATATTGCATCACAGCCATTCATTATCGCAACATAGCTTCCAATATATTTCTTAATCCTTCTTGCATAAATATCCCTTGCTAATTTGGCATTTTTGTTTCCCTTAAGCTCTTCGTCCTTAACCACTCTCATGTCCTGACTAATCCCTGAAACTCCTAAAAGCCCTGATTTCTTATTCAAAATATTATCCACCTCTTGTGAATTAAGACCCTCTTTTTTCTCCAAAAATAAAGGAATCGCAGGATCAATATCCCCGCATCTTGTTCCCATCATAATCCCTTCCAAAGGGGTAAAACCCATCGAGGTATCAACACTAACTCCTTTATTAATCGCACAAATGCTCGCACCATTTCCAAGATGACAGGTAATAATTTTCAAATCTGAAATCTCTTTATCCAAAAGCTTGGCACATTCAAGCCCAATAAAATGATGGCTTGTTCCATGAAATCCGTATTTTCTAATCCCATATTTTTCATAATATCCTAAAGGTATAGGGTAGATAAACGCATCTTCTTTAAGCGTAGAATGAAAGGCAGTATCAAATATTGCAACCTGTAAAACATTTGGCGTAAGCTCCATAAATAGCTTCATCCCCAAAACATTTGCTGGATTATGAAGTGGTGCAAGCTCATTAAGCCTCTCCATTTCCTCAATTACTTCATTTGTAACAACAACAGGCTTAACAAATTTCTCCCCACCATGAACTGCCCTATGGGCAATAGCCTCAATATCTGTAACCTTTTCAACAATCTTCTCATCAATAATTATTTTCAAAATCTCTTCAATAGCTTCCTTATGGCTCTTTAGTAAAATAGAAATCTCTTTCTTACTTTCATTCACAAAATATTCAATCTTTGAATTATCAAGCCCTATTGCATCACAAAGTCCTTTAATTAAAACTCTCTTAGACTCTGGCTCAATCATTTGAAACTTAATCGTGCTCGAACCACTATTAATCACTAAAATTTCCATTTTAACCATTTCCTCCTAAAAATAATTTCTAATATACATCCTTTAACTTCCTTGATTAGTCCTTCCATTCGCTTTGAATCGCAGTAATCGCACAAAGCTTCACAATATCTTCGCTAGAACAACCTCTTGAAAGGTCATTTACAGGCCTTCTAAGTCCTTGAATAATAGGCCCGATTGCTTCATATTTTCCAAACCTTTCAGCAATCTTATATCCGATGTTTCCGGATTCAAGACTTGGGAAAATCAAAACATTTGCCTTGCCTTTAATCTTTGATTTTGGGCACTTAAGCCTTGCAACCTTTGGAACAATCGCCGCATCAAGTTGCATCTCTCCATCAACTATGCATTCTTTTATAGCCTCCTTAGCTAGTGATGTCGCTTCTTTAATCTTATCTACAAGCTCATGTCTTGCAGAACCATAAGTTGAGAATGATAAAAATGCAATCCTTGGTAACATCCCCAAATTTTTAGCAGAACTACAAGTTAGTCTTGCAATCTCACAAAGCTCTATTGGGTTTGGATCTATATTAATTGCACAATCAGCAAAAAGATAATTCTTTTTTCCCTTATTCATTATAAAAAAACTTGAAATTCTTTTAACATCTTCTTTTACTCCAACAATTTTGATAGCATTTAAAATCGTATCCTTAGTAGCATGAATTGCACCACTTATAGCTCCATCAACAATCCCTTTTTTGAGAAGATAAAAAGAATATGGAACTGCGCCTTTAGCATAATCAATTACAGTTTGGTCATTTAGCTTAAATCTATCTTTAATAAATTCTAAATATTCTTCACTTAAACCCTCGCTAGGGTCATATATCTCTAAATTTTCAATATCTTTTTCCCTTAAAGAACTTAAGATATTTTGTCTATCTCCCACTAAAACAGGAATTGCAATCTTTTCAGCAATTATTATTTCAATCGCCTTTACTACTCTTTCATCTTCAAATTCCGGAAAAGCAATTCTTTTTTGCCGGTCCTTTGCCATATTAACAATTTCATCAATTAATCCCATTATCGCTCCCTCTTTAAAAATTTAATAATTGAAAAAATCAGTATAAAAAATTATTAAAAAATTTTCCCAACAATTTCCCAACAAATATATCTAACCAAAAACCGCTCAATATTTATATATTTAATGTGTTCTAAACAACTTATGAAATATAAAAGGGGCAAAGCAAGACAAGAAATCGCAAAAGAACATCTCTCAAAACTTTATGATTTTGCAACAAATTCGCAGTATCCGTTGGAATATCGCAAAAAAAGTGCCGAGCTGATACTTAAAATTTCTCAAAAATTCAAGGTATCTCTCGACAAGCATTATAAAATTTTGTCATGTAAAAACTGTAGTTCCTTCTTACTTGATACGAACTCTTTTTCAATTCGTCTAAACAAAGGACATCTCGTATACAAATGCAAAAATTGTGGTGAAATTTATAGAATACCATATACATCTAAAAACCACAAAAAAAGCCAAATTAAGCCTTGAAAAACACAACACATATAAATGATTGAGTATACCCCATATTGTAATTTAGGGGTTTTAAGATTGAGGAGATCTAAGACAGACAATCGGTTTTTTCAGGATATACCAAAAGATGACAGTGGTAAAACTTGGAAAAAAACTGATAAATGGAGACCAAATATTTTCTAAAAACTTTTTTTAACTTTTTTCTTTATGGGGAAACCTTGGCAAAATTTTTTGGTTGAATTCACAATATTTGCTCTCTAAATCCACTCCGAATGTCCCCACTGTATAATCAAATCAAAACCATATTTATCAAGATAATATGGATAATCGCATGCCCCAAAGCAACTGCCTGCCCAAATAAATATTACACAATTATCCTTTGAAACTTCCTTTTCTAAATAATCATAGATTTTATTCGCATAAGGTTTAATTCCGCTAGGAAGTTGAATGCACACCTTCTTGGCTTTATTATATCTAATAATCCTAACAACCTTTTCAAGCTCCAAATCAAAATCATCAATTTGCATTTCTATCCCTTTCAAACTAATATCAAACAGCTAAAACTCTTTAAATATTTTGGTTAATTTTAGCAAATATTAAACTCCTTTAAATTGGATCATAATACTAAATTACAACTGAAATAAATACATAGATAGTATAGTTACAATAGATGAAACCATGTACAAACCTAAAAACCAAAAATACTCTTTTTTATTCTTTTTCTCTTCAAAAAGGCTAATCTCTGAAAATAAATAAATCACACTTGAAATAATCCCTATCTTTAAAGGAAATACATTTTCAATGTTTGGGACCAACAAAAACAATGTAAATAAGCCCCATGGAAATTTTTTATTAAAAACAAATTTTAACATTATATGAGCTAAAAAATGTATCGTTAGCACTATTAACAAAACTACATAATTCAAATATAAAAAAAGGCTGATTACAACACCTAAAGAAATCCAAAAACAAATATCTCTTAAAATTTTAATCTCTCTTCTTCCACTTATAACCTCGTCACCCGAAAGCTTCTTTAAAATAATTCCAAAACCAATTATAATCAACGGAAATAAATAAACCATGATCTGAAATACTATCTGATTCATTTGGATATTTCTCCTTTAATAAAACCAATTATTTCATCTTTTTTGCACGCAAGAAATTTAATAGTCCCTGCTTTATCGTGTCCTCCTCCGCTAACCATAGAATGAGGATATTTAGATTTCAATTCAAGTAGTAGCTTTGGAACACTGCTTTTTGTCAGGTCACTAAGTCTAAAAATCACCATATCATCACTAATTCCTAAAACACCTAAAAAATTCTTTTTATGCTCATAGTTAGAATAAATCATTCCTATAACTTTTCCTTGAGGAGGATAACTTTGTCTAGGCTGTGATTTATCCAAATCAAGAGTAATCAAGTCATAACTTCCCACTTTCTCGAAAGTAGAATTTGCAATAGCACTACTTAAAGCATCTTCTTTTAACTTTCTTAGTTGGGGGTATATCAATTCAACTATCTCTTTTTGAAACTCATCAATTTCGTCTTTTCCAAACAAATCATCAACAATGCTTTTTGATTCTAAATTTCCAATGTAATATGTTTCAAAATCAATAGTCTCAGAAAGCATCCTTAAGTATTCCTCGCTATATCCTAATCCTTTAGCAAGCGCCAAATACTTCTCAAACTCCTCTCCAAAAGACTTATCTGAAATTCCTGATAGTGCAGGAAGTATTTTAATATTTGAATCCTTATCAATTGCATTAGCAACCTCACTTGAAAGCATCCCTGCAGTAAGATTTGAATCAAAGCCAAAGAAATGCGGGTTTAAATGTACATCTAAAAACTCATCAACCTCTGCATTATTTTCGCCATCAATCCCAGGGTCATGATGGTCTATTACAATTATTTTGCACCCATATATCCTGGCCTTTTTTATAGATAAAAGATTTTGGCTTGAACTGCCCAAATCTAAAAGTATAATTAGTGGATTTTTATCCCCAAACTTATCTTTATTTTGCATTGCCCCTGAAAGGTCCCTTATCAAATCTGAATAATCATAATAAGGACTTTTTGATGGAAGTCGCTTAAAAGATCTCCAATCAGGAATAGCATTTCTCTCTTGCTTTTCTTTTAATGTAGCAAGCACTGCTCTTTCAATAGCAACCCCTGCACAGTACCCATCGCAATCAGAATGATGTCTCACAATTATAGGCACTGATTGCATCACAGCTTTTTTAATCTCTTTTGCGCAAAGCAAAATCTTTTCTTTCATTGATTCAAAAGACTTAGACTCAATCAAAAAAGAAGAATGATTTACTTTAGATTTCTTTGATATTTCTTGATTTATATCATTCTCAAATTCCTTGATTTCCTCACTCTCAAGTTTTCGAAATTCTTGTATCAAGAGTTCAATTTCATTTCTTTTATTCTCTTTTATTTTGGCAGTTATTAGAAAATAATCCCCTTTCTGAGGTTTAGGAATATCTTTATTAAAAGAAACCAAACTAACTTTTCCAAAACCATCACTAACAATTAAAACCTGAGGCGACTTTTCTTTAACTACTCCCTCTATTAAAACCCTTAAAACAATCTGTTTTCCAATATCTTTATCAGTTAATTGTGAGATTTTTTTCTTTAATAACTCCATTTTAATCTCTTTTTTGTTAATTCACTCAGTCTTAACATCAATCGCAGAAACAGGACAAGAATCAGCCGCTTCTTTAGCGCACTCTTTTGCTGTTGGATTTTCTTTTAGTTTTGGCTTGTTATTATCATCCATCTCATAAACATCAGGACAAATTGCCTGACAAGCTCCACAGCCCACACACAAACTTTCATTAATTTCTATTTTATATTTCATAACGTTCACCTTTGTTTTTTACTTAGTTTTTTACTCTCAAAATCATAACGCAAAAATTCATCCAAAACAATCTCAAATAATTTAACATCCTAATAAACCTGTAATATCAAATCAGACGTTGATATAACAAATATAAGTTTAAAAATATTATAATCCTGTTCAATTTAAAATATTTTAATCCATCAACATCTATTAACCCCTATTTCAAGTGATACTACACCTACCATAGGGAGTTAATTTTAATTATTTAATCCTATCTATTTTCTAAATCACTTTAATTTAAAAAAATAAATACAAAAACTATTGAACTAAATTCATAGGACTGTTTCTGACAAAAGATTTAATATTCTTCAAAGTAGTATCTATTATCCTTGCAATAGCCTCTTTACTATAAAATGCAATATGTGGGGTAACAACAATGTTATGGTTTTTTAAAAGCATATTATTCAGTATTACAGTTTTCATCTTTTCTAAAGGATAATTCTCTGAAAGAACTGCAACATCATCCTTAATATCAATCTCCCCCTCTAAAACATCAAGTCCGCAACCTTCAATCCTGCCTGATTTAATCTCTGATAATAAAGCCTTAGTGTCAATTAATGCTCCTCTTGCAGTATTAATAATGATTGCACCTTTTTTTAGCTTTTTTATATTTTGCGAATTTAGTATGTGGTGGGTCTTTTCGTTATAAGGCAGATGAAACGTTATAACATCCGATTTCTCTAAAAGCTCTAAATATTCGACATATTCAAATCCAATCTCTTTTGAAAGATTCTCTTTTTTAAATAAGTCATAGGCTACAATGTTCATCCCAAATCCTTTTGCAATCCTTGCTACATTAATCCCAATATTTCCAGTTCCTACAATTCCTATGGTTTTTCCATATAAATCAAATCCCATTAATGAGTCAATTGAGAAATTACCTTCAATTGCCCTTGAATAAGCTTTTTGTATATTTCTTGAGAGTGTAAGAAGCAATGCAAATGTATGTTCTGCTACTGTATTTGACCCATATATCGGAACATTAGAAATCAATATACCTCTTTTTTTGCATTCTTTTAAATCAATATGATCAAATCCTGTTGAAAGAGTAGCAATAAATTTTAGTTTAGAAAGCTTTGCTATAATTTCTTTTGTAATTTTTGTGTAAATAAAACAAGCAATCATCTCAACATCTTTAATTTCTTCTAAATACTCTTCTATTTTGTCATCAAAAAATTTTACATTAACCTCTTTTAATTCTAGTTCTTTGTAAATTCTTGAAGATATAATTTCCTTCCAGTCTTTTAATCCAAAAAATGCAATTTCCATAAATATATCGCCCCCAATAAAGATAAAAATCTAATTTTTTTTGATAAATTCTTAATATTACTAGCACTACTCAAGTGTTATGCTCAAAATTATATTAATGTGTATCTTTTATTAAATCTTTAGTTTTTATCTCATTGCGAAAAATTTAGCGAATAATATAGAGAAGTTATCCAATTAAAGAAAGAATTTCGCATAACTGCCGAAATATCTCGTTCATATTCGAGGTTTTTCGTACATGAATCCTTCTATTCTTACTTTGAGCTAAAAGATCAAAGTATGCGAATGAGCAGGATTTCATGAAGTCAAAGCAATTTTGATAATTAATTAATATTATCTTAAACAAGTATATTGCTGAAAATTATATAAAAAATATCTCCCAAACTTCCAACAAATAATTATTAAAATCGAATCAAAAGAATGTTTTAAACAATATTTTTAGATATGAATTTAAACACACCTAATTAAATACTAATATCTTCAAATAATCCAACAATCATACAAGTATTCAGTGCGTTAGGACATATTAAAATAATCAAGGAAAATTTTTCAGACATTACACAATTTGTTCTTCTGTAACATGTTCTTAAATTAAATAATGTTTAGGGGGTATTTACTCTATTTTGAAAAGCGATACTTTTAAATATTTAAGTTATACTAGTTCAATTGGAAGTAAGAGAATAATATATTAAGAGGTGTTAAATGGATTTTCAACCTAATATTACAAAATTTGAAAGAACATTCTTTCACACCTTAATTTTTATTGTTCTATATATGGTCTTGTTTTCTAATGGATTTTCACAAGAGGTTATTGATGATCCTCCAGGTCCTGGTAAAATTTGTGGACGTTGTAGCATATATGAAATAGAAGACTACTGTATGCCTTGTTCTGATGTTTGCTCTGAATGGTCCGAAGATGGTTATGATAGCCTACAAGAATGTCTGGATTTATGCTGTTTGTTTCCTGATCCAGAATGTGGTGAATGTTCTGAGTTAAGAAGCAAATATGTCTGTGTTTTCCAGTGCAATGAATGTGAAGTTTGTTCGGGAGATAATCCATTTGACCCCAATACAAAGTGTATTGATAAGTGTCCTCCACATCAGTATTGTCTTCACGGTAATTGTTTTGATTATTGCGAATGTTCCTCTGGTGCTTGCTGTGATGGCTGTAACTATTATGGAACAGAACATGTTTGTTCATCATCCTCAGTATGCGGTGGCGCAGGAAGTCCTGATAAATGCCAAGTTGTTACAACAAACACATATTGTTCTGGTACTTCAGAGAGTTGCAATGGTGAAACAAAAACAACTACAACAAATGTGGCTTCAGGAAAAGTTTGTGATACTGCAACTGATACAATAGTTTCAGGTAGCAGTACAAATTACGCTTTTGAATCGGAGTATAATCGTTGTTCAGAGCCAAATCGTCCAGACAAAGGTTTTGGAATGCCTGTAAAGGATGTTTATGCTTGTAATGGTGCAAACGCGCAAGGAGGAGATGTAGGAGATAAATCGCTTTATTGTGGCCGTGGATGTTGTTATGATTCAGGTCCAAGTGCATGGTGTGATGATTTTGGAAATCAAGCATATAATTATTGGAATTTTGGAATACCTGATCAGACTGCAGCCGATTATTGTGCAGACCTTGGTACAAGACAGGTTAAGGATTGCAAAGATGATCGGGGATGTAGAACTCTGCTACAAGCAAGGGTCGACACTGGGCATTCTCAAGCTTCCTATTTCTGTACAAATGAACACGATTGCAAAAGGTCTTGTTATGCACAACCTTGTTCAGCAGGTCAATATAATTGCACCGACACGTTTTGGAATGGAACAAATATAACTTATTATTGTGTGAACACTGAATCATCAAAGATGAAATCCAGTTTTGTGTTTAATCCTGCGGGGAATAATGATAATCAGAGATATTGCCGGGAAAATGAGTATGTGACCGCAACAAAACTATGTGACACCAAAATGCACAGATTAGCGGACATTTGTTTCTTACCAAGTTTATGTGGCAAAACAGGTATTGCCTCATTATTCGATAATAGAGATTCGTGTGGTGGAAAAATGGGCTATTGCAATTTTTCATCTGGCGAAATCGTTTTATTGAACAGAAATTATGTTGAGATTC
>DAOSEK010000023.1:0-15646 GCA_035363095.1 Candidatus Woesearchaeota archaeon
AATCAACAACCTCATCCTAAAGGGCGAGGCATGTTGGTAATATAAAAGCATGCGCTGTATTAAAGCAAGGTTGTTGATTACTGAAAAGTGTGCCAAATCCTCTTGTTGAAACACTAGGTATGCTTTTCTATTAACCAAAGTATGCGAATGAACTGGATTTCATGAAATCAACAAAATAGTTGACAAAAACTCTATAATCAATTCAAATTTTAAAGAAAATTAAGACTCTCGAAAGATTCTTAGAATTAAGTGTTAATTAAAAAAATACAGTCTAAAAAAACAAAAGCTTTAAATAATTAGATAGGGATTCATTTAGACTAGGTTAGCTATAGTTCATAATTATGAAATACTAGGAGGCAAAAAAAATGAAGATGTTTGAAAAAATTAAAAGAACGTTCTCTAAAAGAGAACAAGACGATGATTTAATGCCTGATAATAATACAGAATATGTTGAGTTAGACACTGAGTCAGGTTCAATTGATACAAGAAATGCTAAAGTCATCGTTAGACCATATTCTATTGAAGATTTTTCTGATGTAAAAGAGATATTAGATGAAGTTAGGGAAGGAAAAACAATAGCGTTAGTAAATATTAAAGTACTAAAAGACAAGGATATGATAGAGCTTAAAAGAGCAATCAACAAGATAAAGAAAACAATAGATGCTATTGATGGGGACATTGCAGGATTTGGTGATGATTACCTTGTTGTAACCCCTTCATTTGCAAAGATACATAGAAGCCCAAAAGCAAAAAAGAAAGAGGAACAAAGAGATCCAGATTTAGAAGAATATTAAAAACTTTTTCTAATGCTTTAAAAAAGCAAGGTCATCATCAAGCTTTTTTGAAGCAACCTTTAAATTTTCTAACATTGTATTAATATCTTCTTCAAGTGTCTTAATTAATTCTTCAAATGTCTTCTCCTTTATAAAATATTTATTTTTCCTACTTGATACTAATCCGATTTCTATAAGCCTGTCAAGATGATGAATTACAGTTCCTCTTGATAAAGACAAAAGTGATGCTAATTCATCACTTGTTAAAGAACTATCATTAGCCCCCGCTTTAAAAAGTTCTACAAACAACCTAAAGCAAGATTTCTCCCTATCCCTTGGTCCAAAAAGCCCAATTGATTTTCCAAACCACTGGATTAACTCATTTACATTATATCCATCATCATACTCCACGTAACGAAGGCTAATATAACGATAATTGGGATTTTTTTTATCCATACAATAACCTAATAGCTGAACTTATTTTTAAAGCTTTTCCAAAAGATTTATATAGTTGTTGTTTATCTCAAATAAACGTGGTTGATTTAAAATCAACAGATTGATGCAAAATGAAGAGTGTAAAAAAAGATAAAATCCCTAAGAGAAAATTGTTTTTAAGACGAACAAGGCTATGTAATAAGCTAAGTAGTTTAAACAGCCAACTATGTCAAAAAGAAGAGATTAATCAAAAACTAATCGTTACAGCAAAGACTGTTGCAGCAGACCTTGATAATTTCAAGAAAAGATCTAACGAAGAACGGAAATTGCTAACCAAAATGGCCTCACAAGATATTATACTTAAACTTTTACCTGCTTTTGATAACCTTAATACTGCTATTAAACATCTCTCAAAAGAAGATGAATTCGCTAAGGGCGTTAAGATGATTAACAACCAGATTAATGAAATAATGAAATCAGAAGGAATTAGTTTCATTGAAGATATTGGTGTTGATTTTAACTGTAATATTCACGAGGCAGTATCAACAAAGGAAGTCAAAGAAGAATCAAATGATAAAAAGGTTGTCGATATTATTTCAAGAGGATATGCAATACAAGGGAATGTAATAAAACCTGCAAAAGTAGTTGTAGGAATTAAAAAATGAAAAACTTTGGCATAAATGCCGAGATATGTTGGTAATATGAAAGCATGCGCTGTATTAAAGCGAGGTTGTTGATTACAAAAAAGCGTAGCAAGTGCTCGTGTTGAAACTAGAGGTATGCTTTTCTATTAATAAAAATGATTAAAATGAGACTAAAAAATTTTGTTGATAAAACATTAATCAGGGAATATTTGCTTGAACAAAACCAACAAATTGATACCCTGATAACTTGTTCAGGAGACGATATTAGATGTTCAACTACAGATAGGGCTTTATTTGATGCACTTATTAGTTTTGAAGATAGAAATAAAATCAACATTAATCGCTTGATTAAATTAATTGAAAAAACTGATATCTATCCACAAAAATTTATTGCATCAGCAAAAAGAAGGTCTATTAAAAATGGAAATGATATGAAAGATTAAAATAAAAAAGGTGAGAAACAATGGAAGAAACAAATAGAATTATTGGAATTGATTTGGGAACAACATTTTCAGCTGTCGCGGTTTTGGAAGGAGGAAAACCAGTTATCATTCCAAATTCTGAGGGCGAAAGAACAACAGCAAGTGTTGTGAGGATAAAGGGAAGCGAAATTGTTGCTGGCACCCCTGCAAGAAGACAAGCAGTAATTGATCCAGTGCATACTGTAAGGAGTATTAAAAGGCACATGGGAACTGATTATACTGTAGAGATTGATAACCAAGTTTACACTCCACAACAAATAAGTGCTTTCATTTTGCAAAAACTAAAAAAAGATGCTGAGAGTTATCTAGGAAAAAAGGTTACTAAAGCTGTGATTACAGTACCTGCTTATTTTACAGACTCGCAAAGACAGGCAACAAAGGATGCAGGAACAATAGCAGGGCTCAAGGTTGAAAGAATAATAAATGAACCTACTGCAGCTGCACTTGCGTATGGGCTTGATAAGCAAAACTATCACACTGTTCTTGTATTTGATTTTGGTGGAGGAACTTTTGATGTATCTATTTTAGAACTTGGTGATGGCGTGTTTGAAGTAAAGGCAACAAGAGGAAACAATAAGCTTGGTGGAGATGATATTGATGACCTTTTGGTTGATTGGCTTGCTAATAACTTCAAAAAAGATAACGCAGTAGACTTGATGGGTGATAAATCAACTGTTCAAAGGCTAAGAGAGGCAAGTGAGAATGCAAAAAAGGAACTTTCTTCAAAACTTGAAACTGAGATAAATCTACCATTTATAGCTAATAAAAATGGTGTTCCTCTGCATTTGAATGTAAACCTAACAAGGGCAAAATTCGAGTCTTTGATATCTGAGATTTTGGAAAAGTTAAAAGAACCCACACTTAAAGCTATAGAGGATGCTAAAATAACACCTGATAAGATTGACAAGGTCATATTGGTTGGTGGCTCTACAAGGATTCCAAGTGTTCAAGGTTTAGTCGAAAAGATAATAGGGAAGACCCCTGAAAAGAGTGTTAATCCTGATGAGGCTGTTGCACTTGGTGCTGCGATTCAAGGCGGGGTTTTAGCAGGAGATGTTAAGGACGTACTTTTATTGGATGTAACTCCTCTAAGCCTTGGTATTGAAACACTTGGAGGGATAATGACTAATTTAATTGCCAGAAATACAACTGTACCAGTCAAAAAAAGCAAGACTTTTACTACAGCAACTGATAATCAAACCGCAGTAACAATTAAGGTTTTCCAAGGAGAAAGGCCTATGGCTGAGGACAATAAGCTTTTAGGTCAATTCGACTTAATAGGGATACTTCCTGCACCAAGGGGAGTTCCACAAGTAGAGGTTTCATTTGATATTGATGTGAATGGAATTGTTCATGTATCTGCAAAGGACTTGGCAACTAAAAAGGAACAATCAATACGGATTACAGGAAGTGGAAATCTTTCTGATGATGAAGTTGAGAGAATGAGAAAGGATGCTGAGAAGTTTGCTGAGGAAGACAAAAAGAAAAAAGAAAGCATTGAAACCTTAAACGAAGCGGACTCATTAGTAATTGCATCTGAGAAGGTTTTAAAAGAGATTGAAGGTAAAGTTGATCAAAAGAAACTTGATGAGACCAAAAAAGAAATTTCAGCTTTAAAAGAGCTTGTGGATAAAAAGGAAAGCGATGTTTCAAAAATTAAAGCTCAAATAGACTTGCTGAATAAGAAAGTACAAGAGATATCATCTGAGCTTTATAACAAAGCGCAAGCAGAAACTAAAGCCGATGGCAAAAACGAGAAGAGCAAAAATGAAGACAAAGATAACAAAGAAAATGTTTATGATGCGGACTTCAAAGTAGAAGATGACAAAGAAAAAGAAGAGAAGTAATTATTTTTGTTTTGTTTTTTGTGAAAAGATTTTTAAAGAAGTATTGAAAACATTATTTTTTTGAGAAGAGGTTGTATTGAACTTGGCAAAAGATTACTACGAGGTTTTGGGTGTTCAAAAAGGAGCAAGCGCTGATGAGATTAAAACAGCATATAGGCGACTTGCTAAAAAATATCACCCTGATATGAACAAAGATGACAACTCAACTCATGAAAAATTTAAAGAAATAAATGAGGCTTTTTCTGTTCTTTCTGATCCAAAGAAAAAAGAACAATATGATAATTTTGGAACTACAGAAGATGATGCTGGACAAGGTTATTCTTCTCAAGGAGCATATAGTGGATTTGATTTTGGAGGATTTTCTAATTTTGGAGATATTTTTAGCACAATCTTTGGTGGAGGCTCAGATGATGAAGAAGAAGGATTTGGTAACCCTTTTGGATTTGGCAGGAGAAGAGAACGTAAAAGCAATACAGGAAGGGATCTTTCTTTTGATTTGGAAATTGAGCTTGAGGAGTCATTTAATGGAGTTAAAAAACACATTACAGTTACTAAATTTGAAGAATGCCTTAATTGTAAGGGCACAGGCGCTCAAGGGTCTTTAAGCAAGAAAGAATGCCCTAGTTGTCAGGGGTCAGGCTATGTAAAGAATGTAAGAAGAACCCCTTTTGGTATGATTTCTACTACTCATAGATGCACAAACTGCAATGGAGAAGGAATGATAATTGAGAATCCTTGCAAGGAATGCAATGGCACTGGAAGAACCAAACAGACTAAAAAGATTTCTGTTGATATCCCTAAGGGTATGATTGAAGGAGAAACCTTAAGAATTAGAGGAGAAGGAGAGGCAGGAATAAGAGGCGGACAACATGGGGATTTGTACATTAACATTTATTTAAAGGAACATAAAATCTTTGAACGAAAAGGAAGAGATGTCTATATTTCAAAAGATCTTAAGTACCCTGAACTTGTTTTAGGAAAGGTAATAGAGGTTCCAACACTCAAAGGCAAGGGTAAATTGAAAGTCCCTTCTGGAACATCACCAGGGACTATTCTTAGAATGTCAGGTTTAGGGCTTTCAAATCCAAGGGGTAGAGGCGGAGACCAATTTGTTTTGATTAATTTGGATATGCCAAATAAACTTTCAAGAAAGGAAAAACAACTAATTGAAGAACTTGATAGATTAAAAGAATAAATGAAAAACCTCAGCATAAATGCCGAGGTATCTTTAGGATAGTCGAGGTTAATCCTTGCATGGATCCGTCTATTCTCACTTTGGCTTAAAAGGCCAAAGTATGCGAAGTGATGCTGGATTTCATGAAATCAACAACCTTACCCTAAATGGCAAGGTATGTTGGTAATATAAAAACATGCGCTACGTTCAAGCGAGGTTGTTGATTACAAAAAAGCGTACCAAGTCCTCTTGTTGAAACACGATATATGCTTTTCTATTAATTAAAAAATCTTAATCCAGGATAGATCGTACTCATTATTTCTTGCAAGGTCTTACGCTATCTATGTTAAAGTAAGGAGTAGAGTTGATTAATCCTGCTCTTACATCTATTATGTAATCAACACCCTCATCATCTTTTGTTGATAGCACTAAATTGTTGGATCCGTCATACTTGAATCTGATTCCGATATCGATTTCATAGCTATCTTTATTTCGACCTGGCGTTATTGTTGCAACCCCATTAAAATCTTGAGAATCTTGATTTAATGTATACTCAAATGTATTTTTAGTTTGTTCCTTTGTATTTGATTCAACTATTTTAGGGAGAATTTGTTTAATTACTGAATGTGTATAATTTCCAAGCCTTTCCACAAGATCACCAATTTCTTCTGAAGAACTAGGGACATCTTTAAAGTAGCGCTCAAAATTAAAGGGGAGGTAACCTAACACATGCAACACTCCTTGGTTAAAGGGTTCTTTATTGACATTTTTATTACCCCAAGGCACAAACAATTTTGCTAATTCCTTCTTGTTTTTATCAGATGTAATATCTTCTATAAAATGAGTGATTGATTTACGCTCATTAGCCATAATTGTTTTAAAAGATTGAATTAAACTTAAATCATCAATACCATATACAGACAAAACATCTTTAATGTTTTCAACACTTTTCGTCATATCCAAATATGAAAATGGATGTGCATTTGTGTCTAATATTCCATTTAAACGATAATCTTCCCACACTAAAGACCCTTTTATAGATTCAACAAATTGTTGTCTATCTTTCTTCTCAACTAGGTTTATGTAACTAGGAATTATTGATTTATAAAAACTATCCCAATCCAAATTAAATTCGCTAGATTCTAATTTTTCAGACATCAAAGTTTTATTATTTCTCTCAACTTTTTGAGGATTAAATTTCATGTGAAGAAGTGCATCTTCAAAAGAATGATCTCCTAGGATCGTTTCAATGGATTTTAAAGTAGAGTTTAACTTATTCTCAACAAAAGGATGAATTTTTCCATCATCTGTTTTCTGTAATAAGAAACCTCTTATGTAATCATTATAATCTTCTCCTAAAATTTCCCATTTTATTGTTTCTTCCATAGGATTTCACCTAGATTTTATTATTAAATTAAGAACTATAAGTTAATTTCTTATTAAAAATGAGGTTTTTTAAATTTTATTAGCTTAATTATAGAATAATTCCAAGTAATGCACTTTTTGTGAAATACAAGATAAGAAATTCCATTAGACCCTCTAGATATGCATTTTAAATGAATTATTTTGAAATTTAAAAATATCTTTTTACATTATTATAAATATTTTTTATTTTTTTTAAAAAATTTATAAAAATAACAGCAAACAAAATACAAAAACACACTAAAAGAATCTTTAGTATTTGCGATAATGAGTTCGAGCTATATCTGAAAGAGCTTCTTTAAAGGAATTAAGGTTCTTTTCATAAGCAGTTATTTTAGCTGTACCATCGTTTGCTTTTAGTTTTTCAGCTTCATCAGATAGTACATTGAAGGCATATTCTAATAATTCCTTTTTTTGATTTTTTTCAATTGAGAAGTATTTTTTGAGGTTTTCACACCTTTTACTCCAAAGGTAGTTTCCTTCGGAGTAATCTATTTTAGATTTTTCAGCAGTTATTTCTTCATCTGGAGTTTTAGAAGAGTATTCTTTTAAATTCTTTCCTTTTAGTATAGCTTCTAATTCAGGATGATTTGATAGTTGGTTACTTTCGTTTTTCTTAGATTCTAAGACTTTTTTTAGTTCATCATACTTACCAATAGTTCCTTTTAAATAATTATCAGGTACATCTAGTGAAGATAGTTCAGTTGCCCTATCAGCTTTTATTCCCCTTTTTTTAAGTTCTCTTATAAGGTAATTTTGTTTGTCTTTTAAAAAATTATTAATTACTTCATATTTAGCCAAATCAATTGAATCAGCCATATGTATGATATATGAGAGGGCATCAAATCTATAATAGAGTGATTTTTGTTTTTCTCCGGCAATTAATTCATCTATAGAAGCCATTGTTAAAGTAGAATAATCAGGGGATTTCAATGAATGACTTTCTTCTTGTTTTGGAGACGAAATTTTAGGGTCACTGGTTTTGCTTTCAATTGAACTATTTGTACTACTTGCTCCTTTTTTTCCGTTTAAAAAAACAGACTTCATTAGCCAGTAAAATGAGACTCCAGCAACAAAAAGACAGGTTAATGCACCAATTAAGTCAAGATTGTTTTCTTGTGTAACCTGTTGTGTTAAAATGTCCACCAAAGCATCTTTTTGTTCTTCTAACGAGTGATTTAAAATATCTGTTTTTTTTATTGCTGAATTCCACTCCTTAGGCGTATATGTCGTAATTATGTGAGTTCCATCTTCATTTTGATATGTAATTGTGCCTGGTGGTATTTTATCGTATTCTTGCAAAGTGATAAAACTTGTATCATTAATTATCCTTTTTAGTAATTCTTGTTGGTCTTTAGATATTTTTACAATAGGTTCACTATTTCCAGGATAGCCAGCGATCATTGAAAGTTTAATTTTGAGTGATTCCCAAACCTCAAGGTCTTGCTTATTGAACATATATTTTCCAATTATTTTATTTATATCACCAATTGTTCCTTGGATAAAAGAATATGATTTTCCTACATAATAGTCGTGTACAAATTTTCTGTCCACTTTAATTAACAAATAAGCACCTGTACCTAAAGCTAAAGATGAAGTGCCTGCAGTCAAATAGTAAAGTATTATGTCTGACTTTGATTCTTCCTCTTCGGATTGATTCTTTTCTAAAACCTCTGTCCCTGTAGAAGTACTTAGAGGCGGTTCCATAGTAACTTCTGAAGTTGTTGGCTCAGGTGCTAAGTGGGTTGTAGATGTTTCAACTATACCCTCTAAATTTTTTGGATTATTCTCTGGCCCTCTAAATATTTTAAATATTCTTTTTAGTGACATGATAATATAGGATAGAAATAATTTGTATTTAAAGATTTCTATTAATTCTTACGGAATAGTGATAAAAATATTAGTGCAATTTAAAAAAATGAGAGAAAAAAAGAACAATCAATAGTTTTATTATATTTTCTTTTTAGGCAGGTTTGATAATTTTTTTATTCCTCTTTGAAGGTAACCAAATGTTGTTGGGATAGATTGAATACCACCAGCTGGAAGAATCCTATAAACCCTAAGTATAATTTTATCAGTTCTAATTTTTTTGAATTCTCTTACATCTTTAATCAAAAGAAAAAAAGCAAAAAAACATATGCTTCTAAAAAATCCAGATAGTAAAAACATCATTTTAAAGGGGTTTGGAAATATGACCTGAAAGGTTTTAAATATTAATCCAGACACAATAGCACCAATTGCAGCACCAAGAACTGATGCGAAGTTAAACCATGAGATGATGATTGTTCTATTATTAGGTTTAGAATATTCAAACAGCAATGTTACTGAAAAAAGATCCCAAATTGCCCAACCTAGTGTCATAAAGCCATCGATAATTAGAAGTATAATAAAGTCTTCAAAAAAGTACCATGAGAAATAAAAGAGTGATATTGTTAATGCTCCTATCATAAAGATTCTTGCATGACCAAATTCATCGCCCATCTTTCCTAATGCACTACTAACACTGAATTTTACAAAAACAGCAGCCATTGAGAAAGCAATGTATTCAAGATAATTAAACCCTAGATATTTAAGCATATATTCAGCAAGATATGGTGCGCCTAAAAATACTGAGAACATGAAAAGACCTGAGAATAATGTAAGAATTTTCATTTGTTTTGAAAGTATACCTTTTGGAAATATTATATCTTTGAAACTGTATTTCTCCTCGTTTGCATCACACACAATTACATCCTTTATTCCTCTCAAGATTAAAAAATTATAAAATCTTGATGCAAATGCAACGACAAAAAATATTACATATGCAAAAGTCTCACCATCAAAGCCATATATCGTCTTATTCTTGAGTGTTTGAATAAGAAAACTTGATAAGAACAAGGTTACAAATAAAGTAAAATTTATTATTCTGTTTCGATACCCAAAATATCTTCCTCGGCTATTCTCGTTTGTAAAACTTCCAATCCAGCTATACCATACAGGACCGGATATGGAACCAAACAAAAAATATGCCATAAAACTAATTATAAAGATCCAGAAATTGTTGTTAAATGCCCCTGCTAAAAGCATTATAATCCAAGTGATGGATTGTAACAAAACAAGGGTTGATACTATTTTCCTGCGACTTTTAAAGATGTTTAGGAAAAAACATGATAATAATTGACCAAAAGCAGATAGAAATCTTGGAATTGAATAGATATAACTCATAAAAACCCCTGAAAAGCCAAGGTGAAGTGCATAAGCTGGAACATAAACTTCACCAAGACCAAACATGATTGAGAATAATACGCCATCTAATAAAAATCGGTTTAATATTGAATCATTTTCATTATTGGTGTTTGGAATATTTTGATTTTTTTGAGCGTTGTAATCATTTGAAATATTATTTATAGATGTATTTGGAGGAGATGAATTTATACTATTTTCAAAGTGGTTTTTTTCAGAAGTGAGATTTTTCTGATTTTGTTTAGATGTTTCTTTATCTATATTAGTTATCATAGACGTTTTTGGCTGAAAGGTTTATATTATAAATCTTACTTTTTTGGGAGGTTTATACCAACAGGTTTTTGAAAAGAAAAATTAATATGAAGAATTGAATATACTCTAGATAATTTACTTGAGCTCTTCTGAGTTCTTTTTGATTAGAGATATCTCAATCTCTCCAAATTCAGTATCTTGGTCAAGTCTTACGACCTGTTGAAAATCTAGATGAAGCAGAGGAATAAATGTATATATTACATCTTCTCGATTTGGTGATTTAATGATCTCAGAAAAAAATATTTTATCTTTTTTCTGGAAGACAGATTGAATGCTTTCATAAACTGAAAGTATAATTGATTTTAAATTTTTTTCTTTATTTGGAACAAATATTTTTTCCTCTTTTGAAGAAATCTTGTTTTGCCTTCTATCTCTTACCTCAAGTGCTTTATCAAGTGCCTCAACTAAATCTAGAATGGATATTTTTCTGCTTCTAGGCTGTGGTGTTCTTAAAGTCAAAAAGGGAAGTTTTTCCCTTTCTTCTAAAGGAATATTCTCAATATACTCCCCAGATAAGAAATCACCCAATTCGCCTGACAAAAGTTCATCATATTCTGTTTGTGTCAAAGAACTAATTAGTGCATCAAATGCGTTTATATCTCCATCTACTAGCCTATTTGATTTTATTGATAAAAGTATTGCTGATGCAAGTATAACTTTACCTGATACCCTAAAATCCATCTCTTTTAGCTTTTTCACTGCCTCAACGTATCTTTTAGCAATAAGGCTTACATCAACATCCCAAGGATCTATGTTATCATCCTTAATCAACTTCATAAGAATATCTTTCCAGTCAATCTCATCTTTATCTGTCAAAACATTATAAATATAATCAATGGGTGTTTGAGTAGTATCAGTAGTATCAGTAGTAGCTACTAGATTGGCATCTACTTGTGAAACAACCACTTCATCGCTTGCTTTTTGATTAGCTTTTAAATCTTTATTTAAAACCATTTCAAAACATCAATTGAAAACCCTTCTTTATATTTCTTTCTAAAAGAATATTGACTGATATTTAAAGAGCAGATTGAAAGAGCAAATTGTTTTGGTTATTGATTGAGAAATATTTAATAGTCCCTGTGTCTTTTGGAATTTAAAAAGTACTTTTTTTACCCAATAGTTTTTATTTGCCTTAGTATAAGTTTTAGAAATTAATGATAAGTACCTATTATTAAAATTTTAATAACGGATATCAAAATCTAAATAGTTTTTATAAATAAGATTTGCAAATATAAGACTAATATGAAACTATTCGGAACTGATGGGATAAGGGCCAACTCTAAATCAGAGGTATTAAATGAACAAAGTGTGCTTAGGATTGGATACTCAATAGCTAGTTGGGCCAAAGATATTGGATGTAAAAGTGTAATTATAGGAAAAGATACAAGAGAGTCATCAGAAAGGATAGAAAGATGGCTTTTGAATGCTTTAGAAAGCAATGGGATTGAAGCTATTTTAACTGGAATAATTCCAACTCCTGTTGTGTCATACCTTTGCAAGAAGTTGGGTTATTTTGGAATAATGATTACAGCTTCACATAATCCGTATTATGATAATGGGATAAAACTTTTTTATAAGAACGGAAGAAAAACTAAAGAGTTAGAAGAAAGACTAATTGAAGACTATTATGAGAAATTTAAACATGTTAAATTTCAAACTTTGGCATCCTTTAATTATGAAAAATTGGTTAGAAAAAGAATAAAGAATGATCTAATCTCATTATACAATTCTGATTTTGAGAGTATTAGAAATTTTTATTTGGAAAAAAAAGTAGTTTTAGATTGTGCAAATGGAGCAGGTTATTTTATTGGAAAAGATATTTTAGAAAAATGTGTTAAATGTTTGAAGGTTGTTAATTTTAGACCTGATGGAAAAAATATTAATTATAACTGTGGTGCAATGCATCCAAATATTCTTTCTAAGCAAGTAGTTTTAGAAAAAGCTGATTTGGGGATAGCTTTTGATGGAGATGCAGATAGAGTAGTATTTTGCGATGAAAAAGGAGAAATTATTGATGGCGATCATTATATTGGTTTTATTGCAAGACATACCAATCAAAAAGAAATAGTTTATACCGATTATAGTAATCTTTCTTTAGACAATTTTCTAAAAGAGAATAATCTAAAAGGTATTAGAGTCGAAAATGGGGATAAATTTGTAAGTGAAGAGTTGGGTAAAAGGAATTTATTTTTTGGTGGAGAAAAATCAGGGCATTATATTTTCAAAGAATACAATGAAAGTGGAGATGGGATTTTGTCTGCAATAAGATTACTTAAAATATTATACAACGAAAAGATGCCACTTTCCAAGATCAGAGAATTTGAATTATTTCCTCAAGTTATTGTAAGTGAAGACGTCGATAGAAAAAAAGATTTAAATGAGATTGATGGACTTAATAAAATCTTAGAGTATGTAGAAAAAATGCTTGGAGAGGATTCAAGAACAAATATTAGATATTCAGGAACTGAGATGAAAATAAGGGTTTTAGTTGAAGGAAAAAGCCAAGAAAAATGCAGTGAATTTGCAAATAAAATCGCAGGATTTATTAAGGATGCAAATAAATCTAACTAGTAATAAAAATTTTTATTAAAGATCAAAATGGATTGTTATTAGAATCAGTGTTATTGGAAGTTAAAGGATATATTGAGTTCATGAATCCGTCATGGGCATACTTTAGTCTTGAGGTTTAAATTTAGGTAATTTAGGAATTTTTCAATGTGCTGAGTATAATAGATAAGAATAATCAAAACTAAGTGTTATAATGAAAGCATTACTACTTGCAGCAGGAGAAGGAAGGAGAACTAGACCACTTACAAACACAACGCCTAAGCCTCTTTTAAGGGTGGCAAACAAACCTATTATTGAGTATAATATCGATGCTATTTGGGATATGTGTGAAGAGATTTATGTTGTTGTTGGCTATCTTAAAGAAAAGATAATCAAATATTTGGATACAAGATACAATAAAACAGGAAAAGAAAAAATCAAGTTCATTATTCAAGATCAGCCACTTGGAACAGGAAACGCTGTTTTAATAGCAAAGAACCTCATTGGTGAGGACATTAAAAGATTTTTAGTTATTAATGGTGATGACATTTATTGTAAAGAAGACTTACTAGAAATCTCAAGGATGGAGTATGCAATTTTATCAAAAGAGGTTTTAAATCCTGAGTTTTTTGGCATACTCAAAATAGACAAATTTTTAAGGATTCAAGAAATTATTGAAAAACCTAAAGATTTTGTCTCCAATCTTGCAAGCCTTGGCTGTTATATATTACCTACAAAAATATTTGAAGCACTTAAAAGCAGTTCAAAAAGTCTTAGAGGCGAGATTGAACTTCCTAGTGCAATCAACTCTATTGCAAAGGAATTTGACATAAAAGCGGTTAAATCAAAAGGATATTGGCTTCCAATTGGCTATCCATGGACACTTTTAGATGCAAATGAAGAGATTTTGAAGAAAACCAAGGGTTTAATCAAAGGAAAAGTTTTTGAAGGCGCGAGCATAGAAGGAAGCGTTGTAATTGGAGAGGATACTATAATTCTTCCAGGCTCAAGAATTGAAGGACCGGTGATAATTGGGAAAAACTGTAAAATTGGACCAAACTGTTATATAAGGGCATATTCCTCAATTGGAGATAACTGCCATATAGGAAATGGAACAGAAGTAAAAAACTCAATAATAATGAACAATTCAAATGCACCTCACTTAAACTATGTGGGAGATAGTATTATCGGTGAGAACTGCAACCTTGGAGCTGGTACAATCATTGCAAATCTAAGACATGATGGCAAAACTATAAAATCTGAATATGATGGAGTACTTATTGATTCAAATAGAAGGAAATTAGGCACCATCATAGGAGACCAAGTAAAAACAGCAATAAACACCTCAATCTACCCGGGAAGAAAAATCTACCCTCTAAAAAGTACAAGCCCTGGTGAAAAAGTCGAAAAAGACATAAAATGAATTAAAAATAAAATGTCCTTTAACTCATCTCACTTACTTCTTTCCAGATACATTATACATCAAAGCCAAAAAGAAGAATAACAAAGCGAGCACAAAAAAAGCTAACGTCTTAGGCATATATATGTATTCTGCCAAAAATTGATAAAATGCAGCAAAAACGCTTATAATACCAAACGCCATAAAAAACATTACAACTTTCTCCTTTGGAATTGTAACAACACTTTCTTCAAACTTTTCTTCAGATTTAGGCTTTTTCCCTACAGATTTTGTTGATTTACCTGCCATAAATCTTAATTTATAAAGTTTGATATTTATAACTTTGTAACCACTCTTAAAAAAATACATTAGTTAATTAGTTTTTATAAATAATTTTTGTAGATAGTTTTTGTAGATAGTTTTTACAAATTCGCTCAAAAACCCATAGTACAAGGAATTAGCTTTACACTTTTTCTGATTGAGTAACAAAAAAAAGTAACAAAAAAGATTAGAAATTAACAAATCTTTTAATCATGAAAACTATAAAGATATATCGCCAATAATGAAAAAAATTAGCATAAATGCCTAGGTGTCTTGCTGATAGTCGATGTCAATCGTTAAGTGAATCCATCTCTTCTCACTTCCAACTCAAGATCAAAGTATGCAAAAGAGCAGGATTTCACAAAAATCACTTCGTTAAAACAATGTTTATAAATTAATTTCTTATAAATTTATATTTTGGTGCTTAAACACCCTGTTTAATACTCTCAACAAAATCCTTGAGGTGATCAAATTCCTTTGAATTTTTAATTGTTTCTTCACTAGCTTTAAAACCCATGATTTCTTTAGGATTTTCTTTTATATCGCACAAGTTCTTTATGGGTAGAATTAAGATCCCCTCAGGAGTCTTACCCGTAACCTTTTTAATTGACATTACAGGTTTATTAGTCCTAAGCTCTCCACCACAAAGACTTAAAAAATACATCTTAGGTATTTTTTGTTTGAAAAACTTAAGATAATTAATCACAGGAAGTGGAATATTTCCCATATATATTGGAGAAACAAGCAAAAGCGCATCATAGTCCATTGGATTGTACTTAGGCGCCTTAACTTTTGAACCTATCCCTATTACCGAACTAAAAGCAACTGAACCTATCCCTTTTTCTTTCACAGTCTCAATCTTCTCAAGATCTGAAGAAATAATTGTAGAAACAAGTCTTGCTAAAACCTCATTATTTCCTCTGCTCTTTGAATAATAGCTAATCAGTATTTTTGTCATAAGCCCACACCTTAAGTAATGATAATTAAATGCACTTTAAAAATGTTTTGCCAAATACAGTATCTCCGATTGTTCTGCTCAACTTCGTTTTTATAATCCCAACAAACCAC
>DAOSEK010000024.1:0-6970 GCA_035363095.1 Candidatus Woesearchaeota archaeon
AAACTTCCCTTAAGCCCGATGTTATGTCTAATTCAGAATTCGGGCTAAAAGATTAAAAAATAGAAACCGAAAGATTTACTCTTTTTTCCAAGCTGTAGCATAACCATCAGCTTTGAATCTAACATTAGGTTCTGTAATTAAATGACAATTTGCTCTTTCCGGATAAAACCTGTTCCAAATTTCAGTTCCCGTAACTTCATCATCAACCAAATAATCTAAATCAACAGAATCTCCTTGCTTTAAATTGTGTGGTCCAGCAAGGATTATTTGGTATTTTTTTCCTTCTGCTTCAACTCCTAAAAAAGTTACTGGAACAGGTATATTTTTTCCTGAACCAAAACCTTGATTATCTCCATAAACTAATTCTTGCTGGTCTAATTGATAGACTTGTCCAGCAACATTTCTATATTCGGGTTTTGGTTTTTCTGAACATCCTCCAAGAGCTAATGCTCCTGCAAGAACGATTGAACCTAATGTTTTTTTGAATGTCATACAATTAGTTATTAACAGCATATTTATAAATCTTTCGGTTCTTTTACTACTTTGAAGTTAATGTTAGGTACGCCCGAATTCTGAACTCAAAATCCTTCGGATTTTGCCCCGCTGCGCTCTCCTCCTTTCAGTCGTCGGGAGACATAACAGGAATTTAACGGAAAAATGCTCGGCTCGCATTTTTCCCAAATTTGATTTTCCAGCTCTGTTCACTTCATTCACGAGGGAAAATCAAACTTCGTTAAATTCCGATGTTATATTCAATTTGTCCCTCGCTGATTGATAAAAAAACGGAAGCCCCCAGTCCTACGGACAGATAGTCTCGGCTTCGCCTCGCAGAAAAACTTCTCTTAACCGACCAAAAAGAAAACTCACTAAATGCTTTGCACTTCGCACAACAAAGGTTAAGAGGTTCGTAAACTCACGCAAATTTTTCTATTTATTTGGGCAGGGCGAAAATTATTTTTTCCAAATTATATGGCCGTTAATGTCATTCTTCTCGTAAACTTTTAGAACATCTTCACAGAATTTCATTAATGCCTTATCTTTATTCTTCTTTGCTAACTCATAAAGCCGAATAAACATTCTTTTACCAGTTTCTGTTTGCCTGTAATATTTTTTCTGAAAATTATGTTGAGCACATAATGTTTGACCATTTTCAATTTCAGCTTTTCCACCCAACTCTTTCGGCTTAATGTGGTCTGCTTGAATCTCAACACCATCTGCAGGACCACGCCCACAAATCACACATTTGTAATTATCTCTCTTGAAAATTTCTTCTTTTTGTGCAGGAGTGAAATCTTCAAGTTCACGATTATTTACAAAATCAGGGTCATATTTATAAATTCCTTTTGATATTTTGATTAATTGTCCTTGTTGCGATAATTTTCTTATTGCTCTATCTGGGTCTCTGAAAACTTTTCCTGTTCTTTTTCTATATTCTTCAACCACCCAATCAACTATCTCTGGATGTTTAATTTCTCTTTTTGGGTTTTTCCTAAAATATTCCATAATCAAATCAGATTGATTAATTTCTTCCTTCGCTTTTTCAATTGTTTCTGAGTCTTTATTGGCCATCTTTATTCACTTTGTTATATTAAGTAATTTTTTATTTAAAAGTTTTGCCTCTGCAAAAATTCTTTTTTTGGCAATATCGCAATATTCATCATCAACTTCAATACCAATTCCTTTTCTGTCATGAATTGCCGATGCTATCATTGTTGAACCACTTCCCATAAAAGGATCTAAAACAACATCTCCAACAAAACTGAATAATTTTATACATCTCTTTGGCAATTCAACTGGAAATGGTGCTGGATGACCTCCTGCACCTTTTTTACTTTGGCCGGGAAAAGTCCAAACACCATTTGTCCAATCCATAAATTCTTGTTTTGTAATATCATTCTTTTTACTTCCACCATTTTTCTTCCAACTATCTTTGTATAAAACAAGAATCAATTCTACAGGTGCAATTACATAAGGAGCAGATGCACTTAACCAAGAACCCCAAGCTGTTCTTCTTGAGATATTTCCTTCATTCCAAATAATTGTTGAATGGTACTTGTATCCGATTTTTTTTGCAATTGTTGTTATGTCCGCACCAACACTTTGTTGTCCACCTTTATTTTTATCTAATGGAATGTTTAAGCATAATCTCCCATCATTTTTTAACCATTCAAAACAACGAGATAACCATTTATGAGTAAATTCTAAATATTTTTCATAAGTTATTTGGTCATTGTGTGAATTGTATTTTATGTCTACATTATAGGGTGGAGAGGTAACAATTAAATCAACGCTTTCTATTGGAATTTCATCAGTTAAAAGAATATCATCTTTGATGATTTTTACTTTTTCATGATTTAAAAAAACCTTATTCCTCATTTTAACACCTATAATAAACTAAATCATATCATTGTATATAAAGTTATTGAAAGTAACTCCCTGCCCGTCTTCTTTTTTAGAAAAAAAGAAGCAAAAAAGGGGGCTTCCTAAAAAACTGCGAGGGACAAACTCTAAAATTTTGCCTTCGGCATCGTTGCACTAAATTTTAGCCCTACGGGGAATATAACAGCGATTAAGAGGTTCCGAAGTCTTGCAGACTTCTCCACCCAAATTGAATTTTTGGAGGTCGCTACGCTCCACTCTCAAAAATCCAACTTCTCTTAATCGCGATGTTCTATTCAATAATTTCAGGGGCTAACGACGGGGGCAATTTTCTAAAAACAAAAACGACTGGGGGGAATTCAAAATATAATAAAAAATATAGATAGGAAATTATTTATACTAAACCATTCAATATAGTATTAAGGTAATATAAAATGAGAAAATTAAAGCACTTTTTTAGGAATCCTTTGATTAAAGGTTTTTTATCAGCTTTAGCCATAGCGGTTTTCGGATATATTTTGCTAATTCTAACATTCCTTTTTGATGCTCTTTATCAAAATACAATTAGAAGGATTATTGGGTTATTTATGCCTTTTAATCCTGATTCGCAATTATTCTGGCTTCCACCATTGTTACATATTTCATTTCTTGTTATTATTATGGCAATCTCTTATTTTTTCTTTCGGTTAAAATTAAAGGATATTTACAAGTCAACTTTTATGACAGTTCCATTAATGACCTTGTTCATTACAATAGGTCTATTTTTATATCAAACACCTTGGATTGCTGGAATAATAATTACAATGTTGACTCTTGGAATTATTTATTATCTGTATAATAAAAAACAATCTTGGCTTTACTATTATACGCTTGCCTTGACATGTGTTCTTATGTTAATTATTGCAATATTTCAAATAGAAATTTAAAACAAATCTTCTTTTTTAGAGAAAAAAAAGCAAAAAATAAACGGAATTCCCCCTACGACGGACTGAAAATTGCCCCTTGATACTTATTCTTGATGGCTCACTGTGTTCGCTTGATTGAATACGCCCCTGAAATTACTTTGATTTTTTGCCTTCGGCATCGTTGCACTAAAAATCAAGTCCTAACGGACGAATAGAACAGGGCTTAAAGGGCTCCGAAACCTTGCAGGTTTCTCCGACCCAAATTTGATTTTTTCGAGGTCACTTGATTTTTTGTGGGTTGCCTCAAAAAATCTGCGTTCCAGCTCTGAAAAAATCAAACTTCCCTTAAGCCCGATGTTATATTCAATTTTTGGATTACTTATTTTCTTTTAGAAAAAGAAACAAAAGAGAGGGATTTTCTCAATTATAATAACAGACTCAAATATTTTCACTTTATAACTATTGGATAATATTTATCTCGATTAGTGCCACCCATATAATCATGATAAAAAATTTCTTTATCATTTAAAAAGATAATCTCTTTTCCTGTAAATCTAGTGAAATCGCCAGTCCATTCATTAATATATCTAAATTTTCCTTTTATAGTTAAATCTTGAACATTTTGTTCATCAAATAATAACTCTCTTGGACCTCTTGCAGGAAAATCTTGGGGTATTTTTCTAAGTGCAAACTTTAAAGCAGGACCTAGCTCTTCAGATATATCCCAAAATTCTTCTAAATAACCTCCGCGATATTGCATAGTCCATACAGACATTAAGTTATAAGTTACTTCCTCGGTTCCTCTTTCAACAGTATTTCCTCTATAGTGATCAGTATAACACCATGGTAGTTCCCTATTACTATAAATTGAACTCTGGTCATTTAAACTAGTTTTCTTATCTGTTTTTGCAAATCCTTTCAATTTTGAACGATAAACAAAATCCACAATATCTTCAATACTTATAATTTGGACATTTTGTTTCATTTTGAACCTCCATGACAAAAATAAGTTTTAAATTTAATTTCATTTTTCAAACAATAATTTGAGATTTCTTGTTCTAATTTATCCCAATAATTAGAATCATTTTGCAAATTTTGATATAATTGAATTAAATCAGGATTATAACTCTCAATAAAACCAATAATTTTACTTTTATTGTTTGCACGTATATTCAAATTTTCAAATAAAACTTCATCAACAAAATCTCTACTTTCCGAGATTATTTTTTTGTAATCAGTTATTTCAGGGAAGATTGGTGAAATAAACAAATAAGTTTTAATTCCATTTAAATGTAATCTTTTTAAAGTGTTTATTCTTCCTTTTGGGGTTGAAGCATATGGTTCTAATTTTTTTGAAACTTCTGGATTTAAAGTATTTAACGAAATACCTACTTTAAGATTTTCAAATTGTTCTAATAGTTCAACATCTCTATAGACTAATGCTGATTTTGTTAAAATTTCTAGATTTGGTTGGAAAGGTAATAATTTTTGAAGTATTTGTTGAGTGATTTTATATTTTGATTCTGCCGGTTGATATGGGTCTGTTACAGAACCTAGTAAAACCGTCTTTTCTTTAAAATTAGGTTTTTTAATTGTTTGAGCAGAATTTATCTTCACATCTATAAAATCACCCCAATCTTCACCACCATGTCCGGTAAATCTTTTCATAAAATCAGCATAGCAATAAATACAAGCATGTTGACATCCAACATATGGATTAATCACAAAATCTGCATCGGGTAAACTGCTTTTAGTAATTATCGATTTTGTTTCAATTAACTTTATTTTCATTTTTGATTCTAAACTCATTTTTTATCATATTGTTCAAATATTAACCTTTCCAATAAATTTGTATAACTATTTTCATCATATAACTCTGACAATTTTCTATTTTTCAAGTCTCCTGCTATAAACGGGGTTTTAGGATTCCCAAAACCGTCATAAGCCCAAGGACTTAATAAAAGCAAACCCAAATTAGTAATATTTAATGAATTTGAGATACAATATTTTTCTTTATGAGTAATACCAGAACTATTAGTTTCATTTAATATTGATTGGACAATGATTTTTGGACCACAATATTTTGATTCTAATTCTTTAAACTTTTCAACAGCTTTCAAATATTGTTCTCTTGTTGGTTGTTTTAAATCAATATTCGAACCTCTTCCTACAGAAAAAATTTTCATAAGATAAATCTCTTCAACATGCGCATCCTTTAAATCATAAAAAATATCTTCAATAATTGATGAGTCAATATTATCTAAAGATAATGGTGTTTGTGCTGTTGTACCCACACCTAATTTACTCAATTTTTTAATGACCCTTAAATTATTAGAATTATAACTATCTGGACGATAATTTGTTTTAGATCTTACTGAGTGATCATAGGTAAAATCAATATGTCCAAGTGTTTGAGCTAAAAAAGTTGAATCAACTAAAGAAAAACCAACCCCTGTTGCAGTTACGGAAATATTTTCTTTTCCAAATTTTTCTGAAGATTTAAATAAAACATGTAAGTTTTCACTTAATAATAAAGGATCACCACCTGAAAAATCAATTTTTACCGGTATGT
Source organism: Candidatus Woesearchaeota archaeon (assembly GCA_035363095.1). Lineage (GTDB taxonomy): Archaea > Nanobdellota > Nanobdellia > Woesearchaeales > UBA119 > DAOSEK01. The sequence continues at coordinate 5,857 of DAOSEK010000024.1, forward strand.
CAATATTCTCTAGAATTCTTAATTTATCTTCTAAAATTAATTCTAACCCTTTTTCTTGTAGATGTTTATTTGCATCATCAAATAAATTAATAGATTTATCTCTATCAAAGCTTAACATTTTCGTAAGTCCGTCAATCCTTACATTAATTTGATTATTTTTGCTAGAAATATGGTATGCATCAGTGCAACAAATCGCACAATCATAAATACATGACCTATTAATATTCCAAATAATGCTTTTTCTTTCCACCATGTAAGATGATAAGAATACAGAATTTATAAACTTATAGGAAATTACTACTTTAAAGTTAATCTCAGTCTGAATTTATGATTCCACCATGATACTTTAAAAAATAGACTATTTTATTCTTATAATAAATAATTTCTTTTCCTGAAAAATTTGATATATCCCCTTCAATTTTATTTTGATATAAAAAATCTCCTTTTTTAAGTTTTTTTGGTCCACGAAATGGTAAATCTTCAGTAACCATTTTTAACGCTTCTTTTAAAAAATTATACAGTTTTTCAGAAGATACTTCTTTTGAAACAATTTCCCCAAAATAATTCATACCCCATAATAATTTATTATTTCTCCAAACTATTTCTTCACCAATAAAGGAATTATGTCCAAAATATCTATCTCTATATTTAAAAGATTCTTCTTCAAAAATTAATTCTTTACTATTGTCATCTAGTTTTTTTTCTGCGAATTCTCCACCAGTTGCATAAGTACCTATTTTAGCTTTAACTAAAAACTTCTTTAATTCATCCATAATAAATTATATCTATTAGTCTATTTATAATTATTTCGAATTTGAGTCTGCTATCAATATTATTTTAATAGAATGAACGAAAACCCCTCTCCGTCCTTCGGACATATAGCCTCACTTCGTTCGAAATTTATCAGTAATCCAAAAACTCTAAAATTTTCCTTCGGAACGTTGCACTAAATTTTAGGTCTTCCCGTTGGTCAGACGAATATAACAGGAATTTAACGGTTCCGAAACCTTGCAGGTTTCTCCACCCAAATCGCCTTCGGCGACTTCGTTAAATTCCGATGTTAGAAGAAATTTTTCCTCGTAACCTAAAATAAGATTATAGAATCTGGCCGAAG
>DAOSEK010000024.1:7070-15495 GCA_035363095.1 Candidatus Woesearchaeota archaeon
GAGCTTCACCCATATTTACAGCAATAAAATTCCAGAATTAACAAATTCAGCAATCCGAAGCCATCTGAAGCAAGATTTCGTAAACATCGTTAAATGCGTCAGTTAAACTCAATTCGGGGCTCGCCTCCACAGAGGTTAAAACCGAAAATTCTAATGTTGTTATCTTCGTTAAAATCATAAAAGAAAACCTTACAAAATTACTTCGTAACTTTGCCTAACAAAATTTTAACGAAATTGTTGAAAAATAAAAATAATAAAATAGAAAGATTTACTTTCTGTAATCTGATTCTGCTTTTTTAAGAAGACCAATTCCATACATTACAAGTCCCGTTCCAATACCTACAGCTATTTTGTCAGCAGAATCAATAGGATTTTTCGCTACAATATCTTGGACGATTTCAGCCAATCCTCCAACACCTGTAAAAGCTCCAAGACCCACGCTAAAAGATGGACCAAGATAAGCAAGATATTTTCCAAATTCGCTTCTTTCTTGTTTATTTTCTGGCATTTTATTTCCTCCTAAATCTTGTAAAATATCCTACTTTATAAATCTTTCTATTATTTTACTACTTTGTAGTTAATATATATTATTTTTCAACAACTATAATAACAACGAATTTTCGGCGAGCCCCGAACTTCTCCCTTCGGTCGACCACATTGCATTCTCCTCACTTCGTTCGTCGGGGAGTTTAACAGCGATTAAGAGGAAAATCCCTTGCAGGAATTTTCCCAAATCCTCGCCATCTCTGAAAAAATTTCCAGCTCTGTTTCACGAGGGAAATTTTTTCGAGGGCTTCGGACTTCTCTTAATCGCGATGTTAGAAGAAATTTTTCCTCGTAACCTAAAATAAGATTATAGAATCTAGCTGAAGTCCTAAAACAACACTCGGAAAAACTCAAGCCACGTTGCACTCTCGCTACGCTCGGGTCTTCTAACACGCATTTAACGGCTCAGCTCCTTGCAGGAGCTTCACCCATATTTACAGCAATAAAATTCCAGAATTAACAAATTCAGCAATCCGAAGCCATCTGAAGCAAGATTTCGTAAACATCGTTAAATGCGTCAGTTAGAAGAAATTTTTCCTCGTAACCTAAAATAAGATTATAGAATCTAGCTGAAGTCCTAAAACAACACTCGGAAAAACTCAAGCCACGTTGCACTCTCGCTACGCTCGGGTCTTCTAACACGCATTTAACGGCTCAGCTCCTTGCAGGAGCTTCACCCATATTTACAGCAATAAAATTCCAGAATTAACAAATTCAGCAATCAGAAGCCATCTGAAGCAAGATTTCGTAAACATCGTTAAATGCGTCAGTTAGAAGAAATTTTTCCTCGTAACCTAAAATAAGATTATAGAATCTGGCCGAAGTCCTAAAACAACAACTCGGAAAAACTCAAGCCACGTTGCACTCTCGCTACGCTCGGGTCTTCTAACACGCATTTAACGGCTCAGCTCCTTGCAGGAGCTTCACCCATATTTACAGCAATAAAATTCCAGAATTAACAAATTCAGCAATCAGAAGCCATCTGAAGCAAGATTTCGTAAACATCGTTAAATGCGTCAGTTATATTCAATTTTTGGATTACTTCCTTTCTTTTAGAAAAAGAAACAAAAGAGAGAGGGGCTTAGTCCTTCGGACAGTTTCACTCCCTTCGGTCGATATTTATTAGAAGGGGCGTCAAGATAGTCTTTTTCTGCGGAAAAAGAGATTTATTAGGGGCGTCTTTTCACTGACCACTGGACAACTACGCATAAAATATTTATACTTTGGAAGATTTTCAATTTATAAATAGAAAGAGTTATAAAAACATTGGCTCAACTATATATTAAGGGGTAAAATGGTTACTACAAATTCAAAACAAATGACTACTGGGAAAGCATTTGAGTATGCTTTGCTTTCTCAATTTGAAGAAAAATTAAAAGATAAAACTAATGTTGAAGTAATTAAAAATTCTTCATTTGATATTGCTAAGGGTTGTTTTGAAAATACAACTAAAACAGAACAAGCAGATTATTTACTCTCTTCTAGTTTTGCAGTAAATTTTATGATGGATATTGAACCAAGACTTTCAAATGATATTGGTAAAAAAGATATTCTACAACTTGAAATTTTATCAGATAATTTTGGCAAAGAAGGAGATGTCAGAGATGTTCTTGCAATAAGACTATTGCAAAAGTGGGAAATAGGAGTTTCTGCAAAAAACAATCATCATGCAGTAAAACATTCACGTTTATCTTCAAATATAGATTTTGGAGAAAAGTGGTTAGGAGTAAAGGTTTCTAAAGAATATTTTGATACTGTAACCCCTATTTTTAAGAACTTAGAAAGATTAAGAAAAGAAAGCAACGCAACAAAAAAATGGAGTGAAATTGGTGATTATCATTCTTCTGTTTATATTCCGATCTTAAATGCGTTCATTAAAGAACTAAAAGCTCTTTATGAAAAAGACAATAAAGTTGCTTCCAAATTAGTTTCTTATTTAATCGGAAATAAAGATTTTTATAAAGTAATAAAAAGTAAAAATTCTGTTGAAATTCAAGCATATAACCTGAATGGGACTTTAAATTTACCATTCAATGAAATTGAACCGAAATACAAAACTCCAAAAGTTCCATTACCTACAAAAATTTTAAGTATGGAATTAAAAGAAAATAATGATACAACTGCAATCGTTACAATGGATAATGACTGGACTTTATCTTTTAGAATACATAATGCCAGTTCAAGAGTAGAGTCATTATTAAAATTTGATATTAATTTGTTAAAATCTCCTAAAAAATTATTCAAGAATACTCTTAATATAAGCGAGGAATCATAATGAAAATCGCATCATTTTTTTCAGGAGCAGGAGGACTTGACTTAGGTTTTTCTAATGCAGGTTTTAGTTTAGCTTTTGCAAATGATAACTGGCATGGATGTTGGGAAACCTTTGAAAAGAATCATAATCATCCTATCTGTAAAAAATCCATAACTGAAATAAGACCTGAAGAAATTCCTGAAGTTGTTGGTTTTGTTGGAGGTCCCCCTTGTCAAAGTTGGAGTCTTGCAGGAGCAATGAAAGGAATAAATGACCCAAGAGGAAAATTATTTTATAATTATGTAGAATTGATAAAAGCTAAACAACCTTTATTTTTTCTTGCTGAAAATGTCGCTGGACTTTTATCAGATAAACATCTACCAGAATTTAAAAAAATAATCCAAGCATTTAGAGAAATTGGGTATAATGTTTCTTATAAATTATTGAACGCTAAAGATTATGGTGTTCCGCAAGACCGACAAAGAGTTATTATTGTTGGTTATCACAATAAATTAAAAAAGAAATTTGAATTTCCAGAACCAACAAACTCTAAGGTTTTTTTGAAAGATGCAATCGGTGATTTACCTCCTGCAAAATCTGCAATGGAAAAAAACAAAACTAATGGAAAAACAAAAATTCTAAATCATGAATATATGAACGGCGGATTTTCTACAATTTATATGTCAAGGAATCGTGTAAGAAGTTGGGATGAACATTCTTTTACAATTCAAGCAGGAGGAAGACACGCCCCAATTCATCCACAAGCACCAAAGATGAAATTTATTGAACAGAATAAGAGAGAATTTGTAAAAGGCAAAGAACATCTTTATAGGAGATTGTCTGTAAGAGAATGTGCAAGAATACAAACTTTTCCAGATGATTTCGAATTTTTTTATATTGATGTTGCAGATGGATACAAGATGATTGGAAACGCAGTTCCTGTAAAACTTGCAGAAGTTATCGCAAATAAAATTAAAGAGGATATTAAAAATGAAATATGAACAAGATGACAAACAAAGACATCTTGAATTTTTGCAGTTGGCAATCAATAGAATGGCATCAAATTCCTTTATTCTTAAGGGTTGGAACATTACTTTAATTGTGGGTTTATTTGCTTTAACTCTAAAAGACCTATCTTCATCTTATCTATACTTAGCATTACTTCCTGCTCTTGCATTCTGGGGTCTTGATACTTATTACTTACGTCAAGAAAGATTATTCCGAGAAGTATATAATTTAATTCGGAAAACTAAAAGAAAAGACATAGACCCTTATTCATTTGATACATTATCTGTAAATGGGAAAGTCAAAAATTGGTTTTATACTCTGTTTTCTCCAACAGTAATTTTATTGCATGGTTCTATAATAATCTTTATAATCACATTTATCCTGATTGTGAGAGGAGGAATTTAAAATGACTAAAAGACAAGTTTTTTACAGCTTTCATTATAAACCAGATTGTTGGCGTGTTTCACAAGTTCGTAATATTGGAACTATTGAGGGAAACAAACCTGCACCAGACAATGACTGGGAAACGATTGTTAATGCTGGTGAATCAGAAATAAAGAGATGGATAAAAGAACAAATGAAAGGTCGCTCATGCACCGTAGTTTTAGTGGGAAAAGACACAGCTGGAAGAAAATGGATAAACCATGAGATTATAGAATCTTGGAATGCTGGAATGGGTGTAGTCGGAATTTATATTCATGGCTTAAAAAATCAAGAAGGTTACATTACAGAACAAGGGAAAAATCCTTTCGATTCAATTACCTTTAGTAATACAGGCAATAAATTATCTTCTGTGGTAAAATGTTACAATCCTGCTGGAAGCAATAGTAAAGAAAGATATGATTGGATTTCCAAATATATCTCTGATGCAATTGAAGAAGCAATTGGAATTAGAAATAAGAACTAATGTTCTTTTCAGAAAAGAACCAAAACAAGACGCCCCTTCTATCTTCTTTTTTTAGAAAAAAGAAGCAAAAAATCTGACGCCCCTCTCTCGTCCTTCGGACAAATTCACTCCCTACGGTCGAATTTATCAGTAATCTAAAAACTCTAAAATTTTCCTACGGAACGTTGCACTAAATTTTAGGTCTTCCCTTTGGTCAGACGAATATAACAGCGATTAAGAGATTACGAAGTCTTGCAGGCTTCTCCATCCAAATTCGGTTTTGTGGGTTGCCTCAAAACCGAACTTCTCTTAATCGCGATGTTATACGCAATCGAGTTTGGGTTTCTAACGTATTGGAAAGAAGTCGCCTTTATTAAAAACCTTTATATATCAATTATTCTTAATCTTAAATAATATGGCAATACCTGATTATCAAACATTAATGCTTCCTCTTTTGAAGAGCATCTCAGACGGACAAGAACATAAAACTAGAGATGTAGTTACTTCACTATCTGATGAATTTGGATTAACAGAGGAAGAAAGAAAAGAATTGCTTCCATCCGGACAGCAACCTATTATTGATAATCGTATTGGATGGGCAAGAACTTACATGCTTAAAGCTGGATTGTTGTCTGCTCCAAAAAGAGGATACATAAAAATTACTGATAATGGTTTAGAAGTTTTGAAGCAGAAAACTGAAAAAATTGATATAAAATTTCTTGAGCAGTTTCCTGAATTTATCGAATTTAGAACTATAAAGAAAGAGACATCAAAGGAAACCACTAAAGATGAGGAAGAAGTCGAGGATGTTACTCCTGACGAACTCATGGAAAAAGGTTATAATTCAATCAACGCAAGTTTAGCCCAAGAATTATTGGAAAAATTGAGAAATGTTGATCCTTATTTTTTTGAGGAAGTTGTAGGCGAATTATTATCTGCAATGGGATACGGAAGATTTGAAGCAACCCCTGGTTCTGGAGATGAAGGTATAGATGGAATAGTATATCAAGATAAATTAGGGTTAGACAAAATATTCTTCCAAGCAAAAAGATATGGCGAAGGAAATTCTGTTACTGCCAGAGATGTAAGGGATTTTGTTGGAACATTAGATTTACATGGAGTAAATAAAGGGATATTTATCACAACTTCAAGATTTCCAAGAGATACAACAGACATCCTCAAAAAAACACCCAAGAATATAATTCTTCTTGATGGACCTAAACTTGCAAAACTGATGATTGAACATGATGTAGGAGTAAGCATACAAAAAACCTACCAAATTAAAAAAATTGATACCGACTTCTTCCCTGAAGAATAAAGGCGACTTCTTAATGTTTTATTAGATTGCACTTCGTGCTGGACGAGACCCAAACTTGACTCTCTCCGCTTCGCTCCGAGCCACGTTGCACTCTCCTCCTTTCAGTCGTCGGGGCGTATAACAGGCATTAACAGGAAACCTCGTTGCACTTCGGTTTCCCAAATTTTTTGCCATCTCTGTTCGCCCTCGCACCTCTGTTTCACGAGGCTCGGGCTCACGAGGGCAAAAAACTTCTGTTAATGCCGATGTTAATTGCAATTTGAGATTTGGGCTAAATAGAAAGGGGACACACTCTTGATTGTGCTACGCACTGGATATAATCTGTAATGGAATCTGACTTAAATACGAAATTTTATAAAGAATCTGCTTTTATTAAGTTTATATGTCATTTCAAACACCTATCACAATTATAGAAGCTATTGAAAATATTGAAGGCAACCATTTTTTACTTCCTGCAATTCAAAGAGAATTTGAATGGGAACATTCCAAAATTGAAAGGTTATTTGATTCAATTATGAGAAATTATCCTATAAGTTCTTTTCTTTTTTGGCGTGTTGAAGGCGAGACAAAAACAGCATATAAATTTTATAAATTTCTAAGAATTTTTAGAGAGGGATTCAAAACCCATAATCAAGAAATTGATACAAATGGACATTCTGATTTTACAGCAGTTCTTGATGGTCAGCAAAGATTAACTTCTCTTTATATTGGACTAAAAGGAAGTTATGCTTACAAGAAACCTCGTGTTTGGTGGGAAGATACAGAATATGCTATACCAACAAGACATTTATATCTTAATATTCTTGAGCCATTGAAAGACGAAGAAGATGGCAGAATCTATGAATTTAAATTTTTGACAAAATCAGAATCTGAAAAGAATCCTGAAAAATGGTTTAAGGTTGGAAAAATATTAGAGTTGAGAAACAATTTTAAGTTTAATAAATTCTTGGATGAAAATAACTATAAAGAAAATGAATTTACTTATGAAACACTATCAAGATTACAAGAAGTTATCCATACAGAAAGAGTAATCAATTATTTCTTAGAAAAGGAACAAGATATAGATAAGGCATTAAACATTTTTATAAGAATAAATAGTGGTGGAGAACCTCTTGATTTTTCAGATTTACTTATGTCGATTGCTGTTGCTAATTGGTCTGAAAAAGATGCAAGAAAAGAGATTCATCAATTAGTCGATGAGATAAGAGATAAAGGATTCTTTATCGACAAAGATTTCATATTAAAATCTTTTTTATTGCTTCATAGCAAAGATATTAGATTCAAAGTAACAAATTTTAGCAGAGATAATGCCAAAAATTTTGAACAAGAATGGGATAAAATTAGTCTTTCAATTCATAGAACTTTTGACTTAATTAAAGGTTTTGGATTTGTTGAATCTTCTCTAACATCCAAACACGCATTATTGCCTATAATCTATTATCTATATCATAAAAATATTGCCGATGGCTTTCCTACAAAGAAAGAATTTGAAGAAGATAGAGCTTTGATAAAAAAATGGCTTCATATCGTTTTAATAAAACGAATTTTTGGAGGTCAAGCTGATCAAATTCTTACAAGTATTAGAACCGTTTTTACATCCGATGTCAATAAAGAAAAGATAAAATCGCAGCTTACTAATTTCCCAATCAGTCAAATTCAAGACAAACTTAAAGGAACTACCAAGGATATGACTATTGATGATGACTTTATAGATAATTTGTTGAAAAATCAAAAAGATGGAGGATTGACATTTTCAATCTTAGCTTTACTATATCCTAATTTAGATTACAAAAATGGTGATTTCCATAAAGATCATTTACATCCACATTCATCTTTTAGATATAAATTATTAAAAGAAAAAATATCTGAAGATAAGATTAATTTCTATCTTGATACTGACAATAATAATAGCATCTTAAATCTTCAATTATTAGATGCTAATGAAAATGAATCTAAACAAGATAAAAACTTAAACGATTGGGTAATTGCAGAAAGCCAAAAGCAAAATATAAGTGTAGAAAAATTTTGTGAAAACCATATTATCCCAAATATTTTAGAATTTAATCAATTTCCAGAATTCATTAAAAAAAGAAAAGGACTATTAAAAGAAAAGTTAAAAGAAATAATAAACTAAGCCAGATTCTTTATTGTATTTAGAGTGTGTCCCTTTATTCTTGTTCTTGATGTATCGCATTCGCTCATTTGATAGAACGCCCAAATCTCAAACTTCTTCGGCTTCGCCTCGACCACGCTGCGCTCTCGCCTATCGGCTCGGGGCAATTAACAGGAATTTAACGGAAAAATGCTCGGCTCGCATTTTTCCCAAATCGCTCTTCGAGCGACTTCGTTAAATTCCGATGTTAAATACAATAAAATTTCCATTTCTTTTTTTTAGTTTTGGGGAGTTCCGTGC
>DAOSEK010000025.1:0-15160 GCA_035363095.1 Candidatus Woesearchaeota archaeon
GTGGTTTGTTGGGATTATAAAAACGAAGTTGAGCAGAACAATCGGAGATACTGTAGCAAACAAAAACTATATAAAGCATTCAAAAATACAGAATTTATCTAACATAGCGGGGTAGGGCAGTCAGGAGTGCCCGCCGGGCTCATAACCCGGAGGTCGGTAGTTCAAATCTACCTCCCGCTAATTTTTCTAATTATAATATAGACTATGAATACTCTGACACTCGCAATAAAGAATATCTCTTTAAGAAAAAGCTATGAAGAGGGAAAATATATTGGTATTTCCCCTTTTCCCTCTCTGATTCAAGTATACTTTTGCTTTTTTTCTCTTTTTATGATCCACTAGACATTAAGACGCAGAATATATAAAGATAAACAATATACTTATTTATGAATGGAAGATAGAGATAAGTTAGTCGTTTTTCAAGATAAGAAAATCAGACGAATCTGGCATAATGAAGAGTGGTATTTTTCAGTTATTGATGTAGTTCAGGTTCTAACGGATAGCAATAATCCAAGAAACTATTGGTCTATGCTTAAAAAAAGAGAATCTGAATACGGTATTGAACTATCCACAAATTGTGTACAGTTGAAATTAGTGGCATCAGCAAATTGTTATATTCATAATTTCTTCGTACAAGTCTTTAAGAAAAAGCTATGAAGAGGGAAAATATATTGGTATCTCCCCTTTTCCCTCTCTGATTCAAGTATACTTAGATATTATTATCTTAAAAGACATATAAATGTTTTGAGCCTGAATTCCTGATTTTTTTAGATTTTTTCATATAATTATCCAATTAAAAGAATTTCTTTATCTCTTTTTTTTAAAAAAACGTAATTTTTCTAATTCGCATAATTTATATATTAAGTTACGTTTGTTCTAATCAAGATGATAATCTGTGGAATTGATGAAGCTGGAAGAGGGCCTGCAATTGGTCCAATGGTTCTTTGTGGGTTTTGCATTGAAGAGAAAGATGAGCATAAACTCCTTGATTTAGGCGCTAAGGATTCAAAGCTTTTATCGCCTAAAAAAAGAGAAGAACTTTTCTCAATACTTAAAAAAATGGCCATTAAATATGATGTAGTAGTATTATCCCCTAAAGAGATAGACTATGCACTCAACGACCCAACATTAAATCTCAATTGGCTTGAAGCAATTGCAAGTGCAAAGATAGTTAACAAACTTACCCCAGATAAGCTAATTATAGATCTTCCAAGCAACAATAAAAATGCTTATGTAAACTATCTAAAAAAGCTCTTAATTAAAGAACCAATAATCGTTGCAGAACATAAAGCAGATGCAAATTACCCAAGTGTTTCTGCAGCATCAATAATTGCCAAAGTTAACAGGGATAAAGAGATTGAAAAAATTAAAAAATTGGTTGGAGTTGATTTTGGTTCAGGATATCCAAGCGACCCAAAAACAATAGATTTTCTTAAAAATAACTTCAAAAAATACCCTGAAATATTCAGGAAAACCTGGGCATGCTTCAAAAAGCTAAATAACAAAGAAACGCAATCTAAACTTCTTAAATTCTAAGGGAGCGTTCTAAACTTTGTATTTACAAGCCCCCATTCTACAAACATTAAAGATAGAGCAAAGAATATGAGAACTGCTGATAAGTCTAATGGTACTTTTTCTGTATTTATCTGAGCAATCTCTCTAAATGCAAGTTGGAGATTTTCTGAAGAGTCAGCAAGGAAATATTTACCTTCTGTTTTCTCAGCAATATTTTTGAGCTCATCTTCTGCAAGTTGAGATAATCCGCCCTGTATAAAAGTCCCACCCTCTTTAGTTCCTATTCCGATAGTATGCACAGTTATTTTTCTATTCATTGCATAAGAGATGGCTCTTTCTACTGGTGCTCCAACATTACTTTGACCATCACTCAAAAGTATTACAACCCCTGGTTTATTGGAGTTCATTGGAAGAATATTTATTGAGGTATAAATCGCCTGACCTAGGTCTGTTCCTGCAACCTGCAAAATTCTTAACTTTCTTATTTCATCTTTTAGTTCAGTTATCATCTCTGTGACTGGAGAAATCATAATTGAAGTCCCTGAGAATTGAACAAGCCCAACATTACTATTATAGGTTATAAGATCCAAAAAACCAATAGCTGAATCTTTTGCAACACTAAATCTATCTGGAGCTAAATCTGTTGCAAGCATACTGCTTGATGAATCTATTGCTATTACATAATCAAACCTGCTTGCCTTTCCTTCATACCAAACAACCATCCCTGATATTGAGAGTATAATCATTGTAAGAATCAAAAGCCTTGATATCAAAAGCATTATATTTTTCGATACCAAATGAGAATGTACTATTCCATGTTCTCCAGTAGATACAACCCTTTCAAGTGCTTCAAAGTTTGCAAAACGCATTGCTCTTTTTCTTACAAATCGCAAAACAAAAAGATGGGTTATAGCTAATAGGGGTATACTTATTAAAAACCAAAGATACTGAGGATAATTAAATATTATTTCCATTTTCTTTTCATTTATTTTTTAGATCTTGAATAAAAAAAGTTTCTAAGAGCCTTATCATATGGTTGAGTTGTAGATATCTCAAATGTGTCAATACCTCTTTTTTTAAGTACTGTTTTTATTTCGCTCTTTATCTGCTTTGCGACTGCATTATATCTTTGGGAGATATCATTTGGATCAACATAAAGCTGTTTTGGGGAGTATGGATCACCTGCAACCACCTTTATTTTTTCAGGAGGCATAAAATCATCCCTTGGATCCCTTGTGATCATCGCAATCACTTCGTTATTATAATTAAGTGCAGAAAGCTTTCGTTCCCAATCTGTTGGAAGACCTATAAAATCTGAGACAAAAATCAAGATTGAGTTTTTTGGGATTTTATTATTTACAAAATTAACGCAATTTGCCAAATCAAAAAGACCATCGTAATTCTTTGCTAAAGATAGCATCTTTACCATCTTAAAATACTGCTCACTTCCTTGATTTGGCATCAAAAATGCCTTTATTTGATCAGAAAACATAACAAGTCCAACACTATCTCCCGCCTCAATTGAAGCAAATGCTAAAGATGAAATTAATTCCGCTGCATACTCACATTTTAATTTCTCATGTGAAGAAAAACACATGCTTGCACTAACATCAAACAAATATACAATATTTACATTTCTTTCTTCTTTAAATACCTTAATCAAAAGACTATTTGACCTAAGTGTCGCTTTCCAATCAATTAACTGAGCATCATCTTGCTGGGTGTAATCCCTATATCCGTCAAAATCAAGCCCTTGTCCCTTGAAAAGTGAACTATAAGAACCAGATAGATTTCCAGCAGAGCCTCTCTTAGAATACAAATCAATCTTTCTTAATTCAGGTGTTAGATTTACATTAATAGATGTAAGCATTTAAAATACCCCTTTTTGATTATGGGACAGGAATCTTTGAGAGAATCTCATCAATCACATCAAATGAATCAATATTCTCAGAGCTCCCCTCATAATTAATCGATACCCTGTGATTAAGAACATGAGGCGCTACAAACTTTACATTCTGAGGAGTGACAAAATTTCTTCCGTTAAGCAGTGCATGCGCTTTTGATGCAACATATATTCCTATTGAAGCCCTTGGAGATGATCCCCACTGGATATATTTTCCAGAATCAATCTTATACCTTGATGGATTTCTTGTTGAATCAACTATTTTTACAATATACTCAGAAATTCTCTCATCAACATATACCCTTTTAACAACGTCTTGCATCTCAAGTATTGTATCTGTGGAGAGGATTGGATTTAAAGATAAATTCTCAAATTTTGTTGTTGTCATATTAGTAGTAAGAACCTTAATTTCATCTTGTAGTGACGGATAAGAAATAAAGAGCTTAAACAAAAACCTATCCATCTGAGCCTCAGGAAGCGGATAAGTCCCAACATTCTCAATTGGATTTTGAGTAGCCAATACAAAAAAAGGCAGTGGTAATGGAAAAGTCTCCTTACCAATTGTTGCCTGTTTCTCCTGCATAGACTCTAAAAGAGCAGACTGCACCTTTGGTGGTGCTCTATTTATCTCATCTGCTAACACAAAGTTAGAAAATACTGGACCCTTAAGTACATAAAAGCCTCTTCCTTTCTCATAAGAAGTAAGCCCTACTATATCAGTAGGCAAAAGGTCTGGAGTAAACTGAATTCTTGAGAATTTACAACCCATCACAACCGCAATTGTTCTCATGATAAGAGTCTTTGCAACACCCGGTACACCCTCTAATAGTATATTACCATTAGAAAGTATTGCTGAGATAATAAGCTCTATTACTTTTTCTTGTCCCATAACCACCTTTGCAATCTCTTTTTTAGTTAAATCCAATTTTTTTGTGTGGTTATTTATTTCGGCCTGAGTTAGGGTAGGATTCATTCAAGAGTATTTCTAAATTAATCTAATATAAAAGTTAGTAACTACTCTTAAATTAATATATAAATACAAAAGTTATAAAAACAATGGATTTTAAGAGAATATATATGGATTCAAAGCCCTTGCTTCAAAAAAAGAACATATTTGAATGTGACACAGAAATAGCTGATAAGTTAAGACGACTTAAAAGAAAGATTCCAAAAATGAATAGAGAGGATTGGCTAATAACACTTATTAAACAAATCGAGGAATTTTATTCAAAAGCCTTCAATATGGACTATAAATTTACCCTTAATGAAGTAAACGAGAAAATTAAAGAAATACCATTCTCAAAAGAAATATTAGAAAAAGTGCTAGTTTATAATCAGCTTTTAACAGATATTCAATATTCTCCAAAAGATTTTTCAAATACATCTTCTCACGAATTAATTGACCAATTTAAAGAAGTCATGGATATACTAAAAACCGATTATGATCGGATTTTAGAGGAAGAATTTAAAAAAAATAATCCGTTATCTACAAAGAAAAAAAGTATTTTTCCCTTTGAATTATTTAAAAAAAAAGAAGATGTGATATCAACTAAAATAAGACAGCTTTTAATAGTTGCATACTCTCATCTTGAAAAAGATGATTTAGTCTCTGCTGCAAACATATATAATGAGATTGTATCTTTGTACAACAAAATTAACGATACAAAAGATCAACGAATAAAGCGAGAGATTGTTGAGCTTTATGAAAGACTTTCAGAAAGCTAATTATAAAAATAATTCTGAATAAAGCTTGCCCAATAGGGAGATAAACAAAGATTTTTTTAAGAAGTTAGAGCAACTGTCAATTAAATATTCTGGATGAAATAATTAGCAAACTGTCAAACTTGGGTTGCGACTACTTTTTTTATTTTTTTAGATGGAATATCTTTAGATTGAATCTCTTTAGATTGAAGCTCTTTGGATTGAAGCTCTTTGGACTAAATCTCTTTTGTTTTCTTCATAAAAAATAGAACTACAAGAAGCACCGTCATGGCTATCAGAAGGGATATGCCAAAGAATATCAAAGGATTTTCTTTTTTAGTTTGAATTTTTGTATCAGGCATTTCTATTGTGAATCCTTTTGATGTTATAAGGTATCTGCAACTCTCAATTGCAGAATTTAATATTAATTTTGCCCTTTCAGGATTATCGTTATCAAAATAAACTTCGGCTCGTGAGATCATCTCGCTTAGTTCAATACATTCCTGATTATCATTAATCAAATCCCTTGTAAACGCAACTTTAGTATTAAACTGGTTTTGGTCATATTCTCCTGCTTCAATAGTAGCCATCATTATTTTTGCGGTATCATTAAATGCAGGCTCTCTTGAATTTGCAGAAATAACAATGTCATAGCTTCCTTGGGTTTTATAAGATGTCACAATAAGAGTTGTATTTTCCTTTGTTCCCGCCTGAATCAAGGGAAAAGTATCTTTTGTAAATGACATATCAACCCCTTTCATATCAGTCTTTGCACTTAATGAAACATCGTAAAGAGTACTATTCCCATTATTATCAAGAAGTATAGGTATCATTATTGTGTCATTATCATACATCGTCATGCTTTGAGGTACCAAAAGGTTAAATTCCTTGTAAACTGGGACTTCTTCAAGTCTTGGCACTTCTTGAGTTTCTGTTTTTGTAATTGTTCTTACAAGATATTGGGTTGTTTCACCTGAGCTTTCTTTTCTTGTAACAACAACCCTTACTACATTGCTTTGTACGCTCTGAGTTCCATCACTTACCGAAACATTAACAAAATCCTCTCCTACAAAACTTGAGGAGTTAGGTTCAATCTTGGCATATGAAAGCCCTGTTGGGAGATATACATTTACCTTTGAATAAAGTGAAGTAAAATTATATGTTAAGGTATCATCAATGTCATGGTCCTTGAAAAAAGTAGAAAGGGTTATCCAGTGATTTCCATATGAGCCTTGTTCTATAGTTGTAGTTGTAATATCATAATTAATTGTAA
Source organism: Candidatus Woesearchaeota archaeon (assembly GCA_035363095.1). Taxonomy (GTDB): domain Archaea; phylum Nanobdellota; class Nanobdellia; order Woesearchaeales; family UBA119; genus DAOSEK01. The sequence goes on from DAOSEK010000025.1 coordinate 6,393, forward strand.
AATTGTGTATGGTTGAACTCCTTTGGGTATCACTTGTATTTAAGAGGAATTTAACCTGAAGATATCTAGAGTTATAAGTAACATTTGCATCACTAGCGTTTTGAAAATCTAATTTTGTGGTGCCATTACTATATGTTGAATTCTCAAACTCCTGCCAAGCTGACCATGTTATTGTGTTTAGATAAATTGGAGAGGGATTGTTTAGGGAATATCTATAACGTAGATTAATATTTGAATATGGGTCCCAATCGGCGATAAATGTGAGATTATTAAAGTGTATAAAGTTTTCACTTCCAAAATCAAGGATTGGTGAGGTATAGTTTCCTGATTCTGAGAAGTCAGTTCCATTGTAATACAAACTTAGGCTTCCTTCCTGTGTGCCTTCAAATGTTCCATTTGTAAAATTCGTAAAAATGTATTTTCCAAAGTAAGGTGCCCTATTGCGATTTAATACGGTTAAGCCCCAATTAATAGGAGTTCCATTTGACTCTTGATTAAATATATCTTTAACACTTAAAGATATTTGCCTTGAGCCGGCATCAAACCAGCCCAATTGATATGAGAGATTAGAGCTATTTTCTCCTTCTATTTCCTCGCCATCAAAATACCATGTATATATTAGATCATCATCATCAGGATCAGTTGCATTTACAGAGAAATTAATAATATCCCTCTCATATGCATTAATAATCAATGCAGGACTAAATGAGTGAAGTAAGGGAGGATAGTTATAAGGAAGCACAGTAACATTTAGTATTGCTGTTGTGTTCTTGTTTGCATCAGATACAATAAGTTCATAGGAAAATTCCCCTGCAATGGTAGGAGTGTAATTGATAATTCCTAAGGTATTATTGATTTTTGTGAAATTAAATTCTGTAGTATTATCATATAAAAATAATTCATCATCTTCCTCATCAAAAAACTCCACATAAATTATTGTCAGATTATCCTCCATTGTGGTAACATTAAGATTTGTGGTATTAATCACAGGCGCATCATTTTCAGGGGTTACATTAAGAGTAAGAATTTGATAATCCCTTCCATCATCATTATCAAATACAGATATATTAAATACATAAATCCCAGGGGTTTCAAAAGTATAATTTATAAGACCTGTAGTTTGGTTTAAACCAATGGTATCATTTGAGTAAAAACTAAGATTGTCTAAATCGGGGTCAGTGGCATTAACCTGCAAAACAAATTCGCTATCTTCTTCTACAGTATAGTTACCCAATGGAGATAGGACAGGCGCCCTGTTATAAGTTATTGTAAGTTCAACTATCTCAAAGTCTTCTCCCCCATGATTATCATTAACAGAAATGTTTACATAATGAATTCCTTCATAATGCGAATTTGAAGGACCAAAACTTGCATATATCATTCCTGAAGCGTTATCAATATTTAGAGGTGGAGTAAAATTTAATGAGTAGGTTAAAACATCGTTATCCAAATCTGTTGCATTGACATCATATGAAAAAGACCTTGGAGGATTTGATTTTGCAATCTTTGCAATCAGTGGACCTATCTCATTTAACACAGGAGGAAAGTTTATATCAAGCACTTCTATCTGAATTATTTGTATGCTCGATAAACCCCAGATATCAGTAGCAATTAGTTGGATTGTATTATTTCCTACATAATCTTGACTTGGAGTAAACTCAAAATAAAATCGTGTTTGATTATATTCATTCAAACTCCATGAGCTATTTGAGCTTAAATTAAATTCGTCCAAATCTGGGTCATATACATCAATATATAGTATTGTCAAATTCTCTTGGGCGGTGGTAATATTTGTTGCGTTCAAAAATACAGGAGGAGAATTTGCAAAGACCGTGAGATTAATTGATATATTAGAGGTCTGATTGTAGGGTAAAACATCCAGATTATTATCCGAAACAAATGCGTTGAAAATATAGTTTCCTTCACTGCCCTCAGGAACAAAACCAGATATAATGCCAGTTTGACTTATCTCTAACCAAATAGGAGCATCTTCAAGCCAGTATGATAAAACATCAAAATCAGGATCATATACCTCTAGTTCCAACGAATAACTTGCATTGGATGCAGCGACTTGGTCTAAAACCTCTTCAATTATTGGCGCATCATTTACGTTTAAAATCTCAACAGTAAAGTTGTTACTTATGATATAATCATATCTTTCCTCAATACTGCCATCGCTTAGGTTGATAAATAATGTCTGATTTCCAAACCAGTAAGGAACACTGATAAATTCCAAGATATAGCTTTCGTTTACAAGGGAATAGGAATAGTTAAGCCCTGTTGTTACATTGATTACAAACTCTAAAATATCATCCTCATCCTCATCTGAGAAATAATAGCTCAGATTTATCAATGATGAATTAGAGTGTTCATAAAAGCTTACATTTGGAAAATCATGAACTTGGGTAGGAAGCCTATTTGTATTATTTACATAAAGTATCCAAGTGTAACTTGTATTTGCGCCCTCTTTATCATAAACTAAAAAAGTGATATTATGCTCTCCTGCATCGTACCAGCTGGGTAAATAATCAAACCGATAGGTAATATTTCTTGTATTGTTTGCTGAAAGGTTAAGCTCTCCATCTACAAAGAATGAATAATTAAAGGTTTCATTATAAATTGATGTATTTATAAGATAATCAGGGTCTGTAATGTTTATATAAAACGTATAAGTATGATTTTCCGCACCATCGGGAACTGAAGAGTTTTGAGGGCTTGCATTTTCAATAATTGGAGGGTCATTTACATTAGATACATTAAATGTGAATCTGTAGGCAATAACATCACTTGCCCCGCAGATATCTGGATCACTACATTCATCCAAAGGAATTATAAAAATTGACCTTGACCCAACATCCATGTTCAGAGGGGTTATGTTTAAAGTTCCATTGGGATACAAATAAAGTGAATCCCATATTCCCCTGCTTTCATCCGTTGAATAATGTATTGAATCAGACTGGTCATCAATACCGCACAAATGGATTATTGCATTTTGATCCTGTGTAAGATTATATGTCCTTGGAAACCCATCACAAATCCTAGGTTGGGTGTTTCCAATACACATTAAATCGCATTCCTCTTGAGTATATCTTCCGGTTATTGTATTATTTGATAATGGAAAATTGTTAGTAAAAACCAAAATAGATATGGCTAATAGCACCACAACTACAACAAAGTAACCCTTGAAACGTTCTATTAGGACTTTACCCATTCTACTCAACAATTCTCTTATTTGTTTTATAGCACTTCTTTTTTTAAAACCTTTGTTTTATTTAGTTAATTTTTGAATCTTTCTACGGATTTGCTTTTGATTGAATTGATTTTTTTAACTCTTCAACCCTTGATTTTATATCTTTTAATCTTTCAAAATACTTCTTTCTATGTTTAGAGGGCAATAAAAGTATTAGATTTCTTATAAGATTATATTCTTCAGCTGTTCTTATCAAGTCTTTATCAATTAAAAATCCCTTCGCATATGAAAGATGTTTTGTAATATGCATTTCTATTTTCATCCTAAGCCTTGCATTAAGGAATTTTTTTCTCCAAGGGAATAGATTTAATTTGTTTATTATCTGCTCCTCTTCATGTAATAAGTCTGCCTTTGCAATAAGTTCCCTGTTAATAATAATCATCTTTTCAAATAACTTTATGTATCTTTTAATCTCAGAACTACCTATTTCTTTTCCTGAATATACAGCCTCTGAAATATCTTTAAAGTAGCCTAGATAGATAGCACTTGATGCAACAGATATATTTGAAGATGATAAGATTAATTTAAGCTCTTCATAAGTAAACTCAAACTCTAGGTTAAAAAGATATTTGATAAAGAGCCTATATAAAGAGACAATCTGGCTTAATAGCTCTTTATTCTTAACCTTGCCTGTTGAATAATCAATCCTTTCAAGATTATCTCTAATATATTTTTCAATATCAGTAATCTCTACATCCTCAAAGCTATATGATTTGGCGAATCTAAATATTGACCAGATTAATTTCTTGAAAAAGGAGCCAATTTCCTTGTAGTAGTTAAGCATGATAAAAATTAAAGATAGAAGTAATGTTGAGAAAACAGTTATCTCAGATAAATAATCAGAGATTGGTGTTTTTATTACAAGTGGTGCTTCCAAGACTCCGCAAGGGGGGCAAGGACCACCGCAATCAATACCTGTTTCACCCTGATTTTGTATCCCATCAAAACAACTGGCACATGGAGCGCAAGGACCACCACAATCAATACCTGTTTCACCTTGGTTTCTAATCCCATCAAAACAGGTAGGACAAACTGGACAAGGACCACCGCAATCAATACCTGTTTCGCCCTGATTTTGTATCCCATCAAAACAGGTTCCAATATAAAGACAGCTTTGCTCAACTATTGGTTTTTCAGAAAGGGTACCGCAGTTATTTTGGTCAACACAGGTTCTATATTGAATATTATCAGGAAAACACTCAGACCATTCAGAGCAATTCCATTTCTCAATACAAAACAAGGTATCGCCACTTGAGGTTCTTGGATTATCACTTCCTCCTGAACTAGTGCTTTGGGTTGCAATAACTGTTATAGTAATCTCATTAGAAGGTATAGGAATCATTGTATGATCTCTTGCTATAAAGGTTACTGTTGTGTTTCCAGTGAAATTCCCTGATGCAGAAACCCTTACCATACCTAATGGGCTAATACTAATTCCCAGATATGGATTATATGTAGTAGAGAAATTTAAAAGTTCTCCATCAAAGTCTATAAAAAATCCATACAGATTGAAAAGGGGTGTTGTGTAACCTTGTCTAACAGAGTAATTAGAGATATTTCTATATAACAAAGGGAGCCTGTTTGGTATTGTCATATTCTTTGTCTGTGAAAGATTCTCATGAAGTGGATAGTCATCACAAAATACGCTATAGGTATAAGTCCCTGGAAAGAGTATATGGCTTTCATATTGATAAAGACCTGATGTTTCATTATAAGTCATTTGTGCAGTTATATTATCAAATTCCACAGTCCATCTCCCAAGGGATAGATTGTTAAGTGAAATGTTACAATATGTAATATTACTATTAATTGGGTCTCCTGTCAATTTGTCAGTATAGTCTGCATAAATATATATTGGGTCTCTTGCGTAAAGTGATTGGCTTCCTCCCGGAGGGTCTAAGTCACTCCAGACATCAAGTAGTGCTGGATAACTGCTTATCTGAAATAAAAGGTTTTTACTAACATTTCCTAATCCGATATCTTCAACTGAGCAAAAAGTGCTCCAAAGAAAGTTTCCTTTTGTATTGAATTCATGTGAGAAACCATATAATTGAGTTGTATTATTATATGTAAAATTGCCAGTTGTTATGATTGGAGCTGCACTAAAATTGTTTGGATTATTAGTTATGTCTATTATGCTGTAATTACAATAAATATCATCACCAAAAAGAGGATAGTGAGAATACGAAAGGTTTGAGTAAAAATAAAAGGTATTGTTTTCCTTATGCACATAAAATGTGGAATTAGAATTATAGGTTGTATTATCACTTTGGTTTGTGAGCCAAATCTCTAAAACAGCCTCAGCATTCTCTACTACCTCAAAATATCCGTATGGCGGGATTAAAACAGAGTATATCCCTTCTTCCTCATCATAGCCTAATTCCTGACAAGAACCATCTGCAATACAATCACGATGGTCTCTTAAAAGAGTAGGATCTATTAAAGATATGTTTCTAAAAATCACATCCATATAAGGATATTCTGGGGCAGTAGCACATCTGAATTTGGTTTGTGAGAAGTTCAGTGTTCCTTGCCCAAAAACAAAAGCTTCATCAAGATTTACCGAATCAAAATTCATTGGAAAATTAGACTTAGAAAAATCAATTGATCCATAAAGAGGATGATACAAATGAACATTTGGTATTTTTGTCCAATAATCTGGAGGGGTGTTATACTGCGATAGATTTGTAGAGTTCTCATTTTTAAAAGTCTCCCAAGTAGGTGCAATTGGCTCATTATCTATTGTTAAATATTGGATAGTGGATATCCAAGAACAATCGTCATCTACACTTGAATAATAATTAAGTTCATAAATGCAATTGCCATCAGGGATTCCGGATATGTTTAAATCAAACACCATGGGTGCAGAGGTATTTCCTGTAAAATTCCCAAATTCCCTGCTTCCTGGACCTCCGTACTTATCCACAAAAGTCATCCTGAATGTGAATGTATGCCCACCTTGTGCCAAAGCATTTATTAGTTCTACTTCTTGAATCCCTGTAAACCCGCTCCTCCAAATTTCAGCTCTTAAAGGTTTTGAAAAGTAATATTTTGTCTCTGGGCTTCCAATAACACACATTCCAATATTTCCTGAGACTGCCAAAGCGCTTGGCGACCTGACTAATGCTGGTTTTTGAAAGCCTGAGAGATAAAAGCCTAAAAGTATATTGGTTAAACAAAGAGCCAATACTAAATAGAACAAAACGTTGTTGTTTAGCTTCAAGAGGATCACACCTTAATACAAATTGCGACTTTTAAAGAATTTCAGGAGTTATACATTTAAAAACTCTTCGTTTTTTATTCTCAATTCCAAAGAATTAAAGTGAAAGTTCAAAATAAAATGGATAAATCCTTCAAACATAAGTACTAAAATTAGGTCCAGCAATTATTTTAAGGTCATCATCTTATGAATCCAAAATTTTCTTAATTAAATAGCTTTTCTTAATTAAATAGCATAAATAAAAAACTTTTAAAGAATAAATGCTAGAAAGTATCTTAACCAGATATTTTCAAGGATAATCTTTTATTGAATTTCTTTTTGATAATTTGGCAATTTAATTCTTTTTTTCTTATAAAGGAATGAAAAATCAACAACTTCGCCCTAAAGGGCGAGGCATGTTGGTAATATAAAAGCATGCGCTGTATTAAAGCTAGGTTGTTGATTACAAAAAAGCGTACCAAGTCCTCTTGTTGAAACACGAGGTATGCTTTTCTATTAATAAACTAATTTGCCTTTGTAAATAATACTATTATTTCCCCTTCATAAAATATCTCATCTTCAAAATCAGGATGCCTATCTTCAATGGATATAAAACTTGCATCTATCGTTTTTGTTTCACTTGGATTTATAGTAAAATTATTTTCAGACATGAAAACAAAATCAGATATATTCCCTGTTACAAAAAATTCTACTCTTTGGGGAAATTCCTTTGTATTATTTAAATTAACAAATCTCTTTCCCGTTCCACCAAATGGAACCTTTCCAAAGACCACACCTTCTGTGGATGTGTCAATCCCAACCTTTAGTTTGGATACTGTAACATTTGTTTTTACAATGAGTGTATCAGTTACAGGTCTTGAGACAACTGATAAAAAATAAATTAGTAAGGGTAATAGCATCAATGCTATTATCATGCCAAAAATAAACAATTTATTTGTCTTCATAAGTCTTCCCTATCTTCGTTTTTTTTGCCCGAATATGTAAAAACAATGTATATTATTATTGCAAATCCAAAGACAATCATCCCAATACCTAATGGATTAAACATTGTGTTTGCCTTTGCACTTGAGATTGTTTCAATAGGGGTTTCAACCTCATTAGACGCATCAACTATAACTACAGGTTTTTCTAATGATTTGGTTTTCCCATTTGCAAAATACACAGTATATATGGCTTCGTATGTTCCAGGAACAACGTCTGGATGGTCGATATAGCCTTTTAACTCGGCCTCTGCCCAAGAGTTTATATCGCTTACAGATGTTTTAAATGCATCGTTTGATATGGAAGGAATTTTTATTTCACCGTAAAGATTGTTGAAAGGGTCATTCCAAAGGCTTTTTACAATTATATTAAATGTTGCGATACCGTTTTTTAACTTTATCTCATCTGATGCTGATTTTATCTCTACTTCAGGTGTTCCAACCCTTAGAGGATATTCAAAGGTATCTTGATTACCATCATATTCAAGCAATAATTTTAGTGTGTATTCACCACCTTTAAGCTCTTTTGTGGTTTTAAAAGGAACGTTTTTCTCTTCAAGTGATGTTATCCCTTCAATTGTTTTTAATGGCAATTCATCAACTAAATTGCCTTCTTTATCATATACCCTTGCGTTTAAAACTGCTGAGTTGATTACATCTTTTCCTTTTGATGATAGGGTTATTGTGAAGTACACAAAGCTGTTTTCAACAGCAGACTGCTGTTCAAATCTTGGTTCAAGATACTTACCTGGATATGGTACAAATACACATACCCTTGAGATTATTGCTGTTCTTGCAGAGATCATTGAGACATCTTGATCAGGCATTTCTTCAATATAGTATCTAACGCAATTCCTACCTGGTTTTAAAGAATCATCAATATTTATTGTGCCTTTAATCGTTCCTATACCTGATTGCAAAAGCCTAAATTCTGTTCTATCAAGTTGAACCTTATCTCCAAAATCGTTGCTTGCAATGCTAACTTTACAGATTATAGGTGCTGAGTTTGTGTTTAATACATCCATCTTAAAACTCTTCACACCTTGAGAGTATTTAATTTCTTGAGAACCTGGATTAACACCTAAAGACAATGCAAAACTTGATAACAACAAGAATAGCAAAACAAACATTACAATATGCTTTTTCATTTTTAGCCCTCACAATAAGTTAGATCGTATTAAAATACTAATAAAGATTTATTAATTTATCGATTTTATTATAAATAAAAAAAATAATAAGAAAAATAAAGAATCTATTGGATACTATCTTCTCCAGTTATAGTTATTGTTGCACTCTTTGTACCGCCTTTTGTATCTGA
>DAOSEK010000026.1:0-12709 GCA_035363095.1 Candidatus Woesearchaeota archaeon
TAACATTTAATACATTTTGAATAATCAATCATTGCAATTTTTTTAGTAGTTCTATTAAAAGCTAACTCTTCAATTTTAATTGCTTTAACAGGACACATCTCAACGCATTTTTTGCAGGCAACACATTTGAAAGTAGGAATAGGTTTTCTTGAAATGAAAAAGGATATTAATTTTCTAATTTTTTGTGGAAAAAAAATAGATATAACACTAGAACCCTTAATAGGTTTTTTAAAATTATTAACTCTTGGAATCTTTTCTCCTCTTAAGATAATCTTACTAAAATCAAGATTTCCCTTTTTATCAATTAATGAAGAGGAATTATTTCTTGCAACTTTATGAAGTGGTGTATTTTTGAATTTAATCAAATCTAAGATCACAAGGTCAAGTGCCAAAGCATCATCTGAAATCCCAATAAATCCCGTTTTTCTAAGACTTCCATTAGCAGGACCATTTCCTTGCATAGAAACAATAGCATCAATAATATTAATTTTAGGTTTTATAGTATTGTATATATCATAAATCAATCTACCAAAACTAACAGGGTTTGGGTGAATTGGATGCAAAAGTGCTTTAGTTTTTCCTGGAACAAACCCATAAAGATTTTTTACTGCTCCCGTATATGTCATAAGAGAATGGGTCTTTAATTTACAAAGATTTATAATAACATCAAATTCATTAATTCCCTTCCAAATGTGTTTATTATCCATCCCTTTAAATTCAACAATCTGTACATTATATCTGTTAATATCATCAATTAATTCAAGTTTTTTTAATACATCATAAGCCTTCACAAGCGCAGGTGAGTCTCCAATAAAAATTTTGCAGTTTTTCTTCTTTAAAACATCAAATAATGCAATGATAAATTCTTTTTGTGAGATAGCATGGCTTTTAGCCTCCATATCACTTAAAAGGTTTGGTTTAATCAAAACCTTTTTTCTCATAATATCAGTTCCAATCTCTTCTAATCCCTTATTTATTATCTCTTTAATATCACAAATTTCATAGTTTTTACATTTTTTCAAGAACACTATGTTTTGTTTATCTTTTTTAATCTCATCTTCACTTGAATAATTATCAATTACAGACTCCATTTCATTTTCCTCATAATTTATCAACCATTAAAAATATCTATAAGTCTAAATATTTAAAAAGTATTTAATCCTTTGTTTTTTCCTTTTCTCATATAATTCAATTTATTTCTTTAAAAAGAATAACCTCGAGAAATGATTAGATGCCTAAGGGATTTATTCTTAAGAGTGATTCACTTTATTTCGTGAAATCCAGCTCATTTTGCATACTTTGGTATGGAGTCCGAAAGTTTGAATAGACCTATTCAGATAATGTTTAGCCTCGACTATCCTGAACATATCTAGGTATTTGTACTGAGGTTTTTCATTTCAGTTTATGCTAAAAAAACTCTCAAAAATAACATTAAATTTATAATATCTCTGCAATTATACCCTATTTATGGACAACCTAACAACTAATGCAAGTCCTGTATCTATATTTGAAGGAGCATTTGCAAATATAGTAAATCAGTATGTAATTGCAATAGTAATACTTTTTAGTGGTTTTGTTTTGGGTAATTTGTTAGCAAAACTTGTCAAAAAGATTCTTCATGAAGTTGAACTTAATAATTTCATTAAATCTGTTAGCAAAGTAGATTTAAAAATAGAAGAAATAATCAGTATGTTTGTTAAATTTTTTGTATATTTTGTATTTGTAGTATATGTTTTAAACTATCTTAATCTCTCTACAATCATCATAAATGTATTGCTAATAGTGATTCTAATTGTAATAGGTTTCTCAGTAATAGTATCAGTAAGAAATTTTTTGCCTGATTTTTTAGCAGGCATGGCAATTTCTAGAAGAAAATTAATTTTTGAAGGAGATATTATAGAAATAGATGACATAATTGCAACTATTAAAAAAATAGACCCCACCTCAGTACAATTAATAACTAAAGATAATGAACTAATGTTTTATCCTGCATCACAATTTTTAAGAAAAAAACTAAAAATTTTGCCCTCAAAAAGAGAAGAACAACCGTTTACAAAGGATGAATTAGAAGAAGCCAATGAAAATAACGAAAAAAACAAAGATTTAAAAAAGGCTTAAGATACCCAATAATTTAGGAGGGGATATTCAAATGGCACTAGAAGAAAATAATGAATTTTTTGAAGAAGATGATGCTGAAGATATGACAAAAGATGACCTTTTGTATGAGGCGCATCTAAAGGTCGATGCACTAATCGAGCTTTTAGTAAACAAAAAATTAATTACAGAAGAAGAGTATAACGATGTTTATGAAAAGCTTTTAAGTGAGGATCTTCAAGAGGATGCAGAAGATGACTTAGAGGAAGAATCCGATGATGATTCCGATGAAGACTCCGAAGATGATTCTTCACAAGATTAAAGAACTAAATATTTTCTATTTATTTTCTATTTTTTTATTAAATTCTTCTAGTTTAAATTAAAAAGGTTTTTAAACTTGTTAATCTTATAATTCCTATGCCTTAAAAAGTCTCAATTTTTATTAATCAAAGTTGCTTTTATACTCTTGGACTTTTAAGTACATACCCTTAAAACCTAAAACTAACAGCCTTTGAAGATAGTAAATCACAAATTTAGTTGTATTTTGTTATAAAATCATCATTTTTTATCGTTTTTTATTTTTCATAACTTATCCGCAAATAAAAATAAAAATTTATGTAAAGATATACTTTAAATATTAGTTAAAATATGTATTTTTTAATATTTAAGCGTGTTGTAACATTAAGAGGTGTTAATAACTTGTCGATTGTATGGTTATCAAAAAATGCAGTATTAAAGCCAGAAGAAGTGGGAGTTAAAGCAATAAAATTTCTAAGGTTGATAAAAGAAGGGCTACCTATTCCTTCAGGATTTTGTATAAGTGGATCTTCGTTTGAAGAATATCTAAAACAATCAAAAACAGCAGATTTCATTGTAAGTCAGCTTTTTTTTGGAAAAAATACTGATATTTTAAAACTTTCAAACCAAATCTCTTGGCTTATTTCAAATTCAAGACTTAAGGATTCACTTTTAAATGAAATAGAAGAGAATTATGAGGCCTTAGGAATAAACGAAAGAAAAAATCTCAAAGTAGAAGATCTAATCTGGACTGGCAAGGAAACCAATGTATCTATAAGGCCTTCTCTAAATGATTCTAGCTTTAGTATATCTTTTCCCAATATAAATTGTATGCGTAGCATAAAAAACATAGAACGTGCAATAATGCTTTTATACGCCTCGATGTTTTCTAAAGACTCTCTTGAATATATTAAAGCAAAACAAAAAATACCCAACATATCAATAATTATACAACAAACAATTATCCCAAAAAAAGCAGGATTTTGTTCTTTTAAAAAGGGCGAATCCATAAAAATTTATTCTAATTTTGGTGCAAGTGATTCAATAAAAAACGGAGAAGTTTATCCTGACATATTTGAGATTGACCAAAGTATTTTCAAAATAATAGGCCGGAAAATTTCCTCAAAAAATGTTGCTTATCTATTTGATAAAACTGATGGAAATATAAAAAGAATATCAATCCCTCTTTCTGAAAGAAACGAAGAGTCATTATCAACAATTGAAATATCAAGAGTATATAATACCTGTAAAAGATTACAAGAATCAATAAACAATAATTTCTCCTTTGAATGGACAATAAACGATTATGGAATATGGATATTAAACTATGAGGTGAAGGAAATGGAAGATCAAGATGTTTTTCAAATTATAGGAAAGAATGAAGAAAGTGAAAAAGAAAATGTTGAACCTAAAAAATATGGCGACACAATAGTATATAATGAAGAAAAAGAGCCTGAAAAAATAAAGCTTTTTCAAAATGAAGAGAATCCAATTCAAGACAACAACAAGAAAACCTATCAAGATGAAGATAAAACTGCTCAAATAAGCGAATCAGTTCAGGAAACTAAACAATATCATCAAGTTCAAAAAGAACAAATACTAAATGAAAAACTCAATGAAAAAAATTTGGAATTTAGCCAAGAATTAAAACAAGCATTCCAAAACGCAATAGATAAATTCTCAAAAATAAATCCGCATTTAAAAGACATGCTATTGCTTTTTGAACAAGAGGTTAAAGAAAATCTTAAGAAATAGAAATCTGATGTATTTGGCTTTATATGGTTATAATAAAAATCATATTTCTTTAAAATCTAGTCATGGCATTGCTTTTTTTATCCTGAGAATAATTCTACTAAGGCTTTTATGTACATAAATCTTAGTAGAAAAATCACAATTCCATCCAGATTCTTTGATAATTCTTTTCCAATCAGCAAAACTTGGAAAAATCATTACAATGTTTGAAGTATTCTCTTTAATCTTTTCTAGAAATTTAATATAGAATAAGTTTATTCCCAACATACTAGAATTCTTCTTATCAATACTTTTTGCATAATTACTCTTCAAGGTGCAATTCTTTCCATAGGGGGGGTCAGTAACTACTAAATCATATTTTCCTCTAACCTTGAAAGCATCTCCTAATTTAACCTTTGCTTTAATACCTAAATCAAATAGATTTTTTTTACTTTTCTCAATCATAATCTCATCGCAATCAGTTCCATATGTTTCAAACCCAAGCAAGGCAGATTCAATTATTATCCCACCACTTCCACAAAATGGGTCAATCAATTTCCCAGTAGTTTTTCCAGAAATATTTATACAAGCCCTTGCAATCTTAGGATGGACCCCTGTTGGGTGAAAGCCTGACCTTTTAATTGGTCTTCTTAATTCAAGGTTTTCTCTCTCCCATATTTTTTTTAAAAAAATAATCGTTTTATTAAACTTAATAGCTTCAATAGCAGTTTTAGCTTTTAACAAATTAACCTTTGGTTTTATGCCCAAACTTTGCATGCAATCCCAGATTGACCCACCAATCTCTCTTTCTGATACTCCCTTTAACCCTTTGCAAAAACCTTCTTTTTTTCTAAATGAAAAGTCTTTCTCAAAAACCTTTTTCCAATCAAAGTTGGCAATCTCCAAACTCAAATCTTTAGTGTCTTTTGCAGAAAAAAGGTATAAATAGCCAGCTCTTGAAAACGCTAGCCTTTTAAGATTATTAAGAATTAAAGGAGACGAATCAAATTCTTTTTTCAAGCCTTCTTTTATCCTTTTTATTTCAATTAAAGCATGTTTATTATCTACTATAATTGGCTTACCTATAAGGAGTCTTAATTCCTCTAATGCAAGCTTTTCATTTGACATATCAAGCTCTAATACAACGATTTGAGAGTTTGTTGTTGTGCCTATTCTCATTTTGATTGTCACTTAATCTATTTTATCTTCTCATACATTCTCCCAATGCTTTCTTAGTTAATTGTGAGGTCATCTAAGAATTTCTTTTTAAATATTTAAGCTAATTGTTTTTTTCTAAAAAATAATACTTTTTAAGAGAGATTTTCTAAAGACAACTTATTTTTTTAATATCATATTTCAAAAAAATACAATCTAAATATTTTTCGAATGATCTTAATAAGACTATTGTGGCTCTGTGATGAATATTGTATGTATATTTTCTAGATTTTTTGAAGTTTTTTTAAGGTTTTTCATTTCAATAAGATTTTTCCATAAACTTTTATATAGGTACAAATTAAGCATAGTAAACACGAATTAAGCATGAATTAAGCATGACTTAAACTTAAATTTTAATATTAATATGAATTAGGAAAACTAATTAGGAGAAACTAGAATATTAAAGGGAGAAAAAATGCCAACAAAAAAACTATTTTGGGAAGACCCATACATTAAAGAGTGCACCTCAAAAATCACAAAAATTCAAGATGGTAGAATCTATCTTGATCAAACCATATTCTACGCATTCTCAGGGGGGCAGGAATCTGATGCTGGACAAATTCAAGGTGCTAAAGTAATAGAAGCTAAAAAAGAAATTGATGATATCTCTTATTTACTAGACCCAAACAATCAAATACTAAGCACTTTCAAGCTAGGAGATACAGTCAATGTAGAGATTGATTGGGAAAAACGCTTTAGAATTATGAGGCTTCATAGCACAGCACACATAGTATTTAGGCTTTTAGAAGTAAAATTTAATATTAAAGATGTGATAGGCTCAAACATAACATCAGATAAGGCAAGACTTGACTTCTTGTATCCTGAAAACATGAGCCCTTACCTTGAAGATATTTTGAACTCTACAAAAAAGCTAATTCAATCAAATCTTCCAATAAAAACATATTATGATGAAATTGACAATTCAAAAAGAGTTTGGCAACTTGCAGATTTTCCTGATTGGAAGATGTTTTGTGCTGGCACTCATGTAAAATCAACAGGTGAAATAGGGGAGATTATACTAAAAAGAAAAAATATCGGACAAGGAAAAGAGAGAATAGAAATAATATTAATTTAATTTAGTAATACCTAAAAGAACTTTTATAACACACTTTTGATAAATAAAAAGGAAAACATTCTAAGTTACACCCAAGAAATCCTTTGTCTTTTATTTCATGAATCCATGATTTTGCATACTTTTGTCAATAGAAAAGCATACCTCGTGTTTCAACAAGAGGATTCGGTACACTTTTCAGTAATCAACAACCTAGCTGAATACAGCGCATGCTTTTATATTACCAACATACTCGACCCTTTAGGGTGAGGTTGTTGATTTTTCAAGCCAAAAGTTTGAATATACGGATCCATGCAAGGATTAACCTCGATTATTCACGAAAAATCTTGGCATTTAGGCCGAGGTTTTTCATTTGAACTTGCCTTCTATTTCTTTTAACTCTTCAAAGAATCTTTTAATAGTTTTCACAATGTGCTCATTTTGGGTAGAAAGGATTTCTGATAATTTTGATATAATTATCTCATCACTCTCATTAAGTTCCTTTTTGCTATCTAAAACAAAAATAGACTTATCAACATCTTTAGTGGATTTAAGAGCTTTTTTTGCCTTCTTCCACTTTGAAAAGAGCTCTTCAACCCGTGAAACAAGTTGCTCTCTTTTGCAATCCAAAACATCAATTGCTTCATTAATAATATTTCCTTTCTTTTCAATAAGTTCTTTAGCAACCTTGCCTGCACAATATTCTATTCTCACAATCCCATCTTGAATCTTTGTTGATCCAATAATCTTAATAACCTCCTCTTCAGAGGTATTGTTTAAGTGGGTTCCTCCACACGCTTCAACATCAAAACCTTCAATCTCTACAATCCTTAAATGTGTTCCAGGAACAGCTCCGCCTTGATAAATCCTAAATCCAAATTTACTTTCTGCTTCTGCTCTTGGAATAACGTATTTTCTAATCTCTCTTTTCTCACTAACAATCTGGTTAGCAACACGTTCTATCTCAAGAATCTCTTTATCACTCAAAGGATCAAAATGAGTAATATCAAGCCTTCCTTTATTAATCGACTTAGAAGCGCCTGCTTGCCAGATATGATCTCCTAAGACTCTTCTTGCAGATCCATTTACTATGTGTGCTGCAGTGTGATGTTGAGTTAATAAAAGACGTCTTTCAAAATCAATCTGGCCTTTTATTTCTTCAGTTATAGAGCTTTTTAACAACACCTCTTCTTTGGCTTTTTGGTCTTTCATATCTTCAATTCTAAAGCTTTTTAACAAAGCCTCTTCTTTGGCTTTTATTTTGTGAACAATTACATTCTCTTGCTTAAAGACATCTATTACATCATATTTAATCCCATTTTTATCGATAAGAATTCCCACATCATGTGCCTGTCCTCCAGAAGTAGGATAAAATGCAGTCCTATCCAAAACCAAGAATTCTCCCTTTTGATATAAAACCTTGGCGTTGAAATTCACATTGCTATAATCACTTAAATATAGCTTTTCAGTGTCCATCAGTTTTGGTAGGTTCAACTCAACATTTCTTTTAGTAGAATTCACATTGTTTTCTTTATCATCCTCACCGTTATCATAAGAGTTTTTATCTTTCGTCTTGTTTTGTTTTTCGTGTCTTTGAGAAACAAGAGCAAAAAAGTTCTGAGGAATCAAATCTTGAGAGATTATAGAAATATTCTTATTTAAATCGTTTAGTGTTCCTCTCTTTTTTATACATTCAATAATCTCTTCAGGCCTGACCCCAAAGCTATCATAATACTCAATGTATAAATCCAAAAGAGAAACCATTTTCTGTGAATCATTAGCATGTTTCTCAATATGCTTTGTAATATTTTCAGAAAGCACTGGAATTAAACTTTCCTTCTTCCTTTTACTATCAACATACTTCCTCTCTTCAACACTCAATATCTTTTTTACAGTTGGAAGCGACTCCAAAAGTTCAGGATATTCATCTTCAAGTGATTTTGCATGTATCTCTGAAAGCTCATCAAACCTGACATTCTTCCATTTATACTCTTCAATAAAATCCCTTGCTCTTCGATAAATTGTCCTAAGATTATATCCCCCTCCAACATTTGAAGGAAGTGCACTATCACTTAACGCATAAAGAAGGGTTCTTGAATGCTCAGCAATAGCATTAATAGCAATCCATTTAGAAACTGTATCTTTAAGAACATTAACATCACACTTAATTTTTTTAGAAATCTCAAGCCATACCTTATTTAGATCATCAATTTCATCAGTTGTTAAAAGCCCTGAATATGGAGTGAATTTCTCAATTATCTTACTGCTTTTTTCATCAGGTGAAAAACCTGTTTTTGCCTTGAGATACTCCAAAGCCTTTGGCATAATAATATCATAACTTGATGGAAGCCCGCTCAAAAACCAAGAACATCTCTCTTGACCCATTCCCATGTCAAGAACTTTAATCTTTAAATCCTTAAGGCCATTTGAACCTATCTCATAAGAAGTATATACCTGATTTCCAATCTCAAGCCCGCCAGAAAAGAACTCAAGACAGGCTCCAACATTACCTCCCCCCGCCCAGGAATCTTCATGGATTACAATCTCGTTTGGGGACAAGCCCATTTTGATAATGAACCAATCAAGATAATCCTTAAAATACTGGCTTTGTTTAAACTCTTCTTTTGGTAAGAACGCATGCTGTCCTATCATTGTAAACCCAGTATAATGCCTGCCAGTAACCCCTACATTGTCAATGTCCCCAAACCTTAAACATATTTGTGGCACAACAAGCTTTGGAGCGGGGGGAGGCATCTCTCCTGAAACTACATAAGGTTGAAAATCAGTAATTGATGCGATTGTGAATTCAACTGTAGGATTCCACCTTGCAACTACAGGGTATCTTTTGATAGGTTTATATCCATATTTTGAAAAAAGGTCTGAAAATTCATCCCAAACCCTTGTAAAACTCATCTGAACATTTCTTTTTTTGCCTATGAAAAGATAACCGCCCTCACAAGAAGTGTCTCCACACACGTCCTTATCTCGTTCTTTTGTAGCCCAAAAAAATCTTGAACATTTCTTGCATTTGTGCCTTTCAAAGCCAAGCTCCTTCATAATCTTTGTAGGATAATATTTATCAGGGTCACTATCGGTCCACTTCTTAAATATTTTTTTAAGTTCTTTATCGCTTGGCATTTTATTGAACTTGAAATCTGAACTGTTAGAATCGGTGCTCAAATGATTAGTCTTTAGTGAATTTTCATTTTCAAACAAAACCTTATCCACACAAACTTTATTTTTTAATGGATTTTCATCTTTTAGATAATTTTTTTCAGAGGTATTGATGATATCTTGTTTATTTTTTTTCAGTTTTATTCTTTCCACAATATCACTTTGTAATATGTTTTTTTAAACTTATTTAAAATTAATGGTTATTCAAATCTAAGTTAAATTCTTTAAATTTTAATTGACCTTTAGGTTTAAGCTAGATTTTACACTTCATTATTATCTTATATTTTCTTATTATAATAAAATATTTTCATATTATATAGTTTTGATTAATAGAAAAGAATACCTTGTTTTTCAACACGAAAACTCAGTACGCTTTTTTGTAATCAACAACCTCGTTTTAATACAGCTGATGCTTTTATATTACCAACATGCCTTGATATTACCAACATACTTCGCCCTTTAGAGCGAGGTTGTTGATTTGATGAAATCCAGTTCATTCGCATTCTTTGGTCTTGAGGTTTATTCTTGAGGCAAAAAGTTTGAATAGAGGGGTTAATGCAAGGATTAACTTTGACTATTCGCGAAATACTTCGGCATTTATGCCGAGGTTTTTCATTTCATGAAATCCAGTTCATTCGCATATTTTAATCTTTTGGTGCAAAATAAAAATAGATGGACTCATATAACAATTATCCTTGAATTATCTAGCGATATACCTTCTAGTATTTATGCTTGAAGGTTTTCATTTCATGAAATCCTCTTTCATTCGCATACTTTGGTTTTGAGGCCGAAAGTTTGAATATATAGATTCATTTAACGATTAACCTCGATTATCCTAAAGATACCTCAGTATTTGTGCCGAGGTTTTTAATTTATAAGAAGGTTTTTCATTTATAAATTAGACTTTTGTATTGTTTTTTATCACTTGTATTGTCTTTTATCAATCAAAAAATAAAAATCTTTTTAAACTAAAGTAAAAGTCCTATTCAGTGGAGGCGTAGCCAAGTGGCTAAGGCGATCGGCTGCAGACCGATTATTCTTGGGTTCAAGTCCCAACGCCTCCTCATCATTTTAAGGTTTTCTTTTGAAGATTTTGCCTTATATTTTTCTTATTGACTCTTTAACTTTTCATTTTTCAAGCCGAAAGTTTGAATAGACGGATTATGCAAGGATTAACCTTGACTACTCGCGAGATATCTGGAGCATTTATGCTGAGTTTTTTCAGTCTTTTTTTGAAAACCTTTATAACTAACTCAATATAACTACAACCTTAAAGAATAGACTTTGAAAATTAAGAATACAAGATTAAGAATACTTATTAATAGTTTTAAATGTCTTAACATTTTATTGATAAAAAAGTAGGTTTGAACTAATTGAAATAATCCTTCCTTTTATGTATTAAATATTTTAGTGATAAAAAAATATCATTTAAATGTGTTGAGATATTTATTACGGCTTAAAAATAATTATTATACGTTTATTATGCCTTTGTTATATGTATGGCTTTTGTTATATGTATGGCTTTTGTTATATGTATGGCTTTTGTTATATGTATGGCTTTTGTTATATGTATGACTTTTGTTATATGTATGACTTTTGTTATATGTATGACTTTTGTTATATGTATATTGTATGTGTGTGTTTGTTATATGTTTATAAGAATTATATTCAAATTATATCAGCTGAACTTGTATTACCTGAACTTGTATTACCTGAACTTGTATTAATTAAACTTATATTCAATGAAATTATACTCCATAAACTTATACTCAATGTGTAATACTCAATGTGTATTATATGCTTTGTAAACGTTTGGTAAACTTAGTAAATACATAGTAAATATATGATAAATATATTTAGTAAATATGCAACAAACACTCGGTAGATACTTATTACATACACATTACATACTTGTTACATATTTATTAGACGTAGTAAATATTTATTAAGAAACAATGTAACTGCATGATTTAATTAGGTTTTAAAGATAATAAAGATAATATGTTTAGCTTAATGGTTTAAATTCAAGTAAAAAACAATTTAGAGTGATATTTATGGAATATAAATTACTAAAATCGGAAAAAGGGAAATCATTTTTGTTAAAGGATTTTACAAAAGATTTCTCTACACATCTTGGAATGATCAGAAAAGAAGATTTACTAAAAGCTAAATCTGGGGATATTATTAAGACAAATAAAGGCGAGAAGTTCTTAGTTGAAACCCCTAATTTTTATGACCTTTTTAAAAAAATCAAAAGAAAAGCACAGATTATTACACTTAAAGACATTGGTGCAATAATTGCAAATACCTTAGTTGGCCCACAATCATTTTGCGTGGATGCAGGTAGTGGAACGGGAGCTCTTTGTTGCATTCTTTCAAGATATGTAAAAAAAGTAGTTTCTTTTGATATTAGAAAAGACCACCAAGATATTGCTATTGCAAATGCTAATTATCTGGGGATTGAGAATATACAATTTCGACTTGGCAATATTTTTGAACATGAAAATATTAATGAAAAAGATGTTGATCTTTTAACACTTGATGTAACAACTCCTTGGGAAGCGATAAAAACAGCAGATAAAATCTTAAAAGTTGGTGGTTTTGTTGCATCCTATTCTCCTTCAATAACTCAAAACGAAAGATTTGTTGATCAGATTAATCAATCAAAAACTATAGAATATCAAAAAACTATTGAAATAATAGAAAGGGAATGGGAAGTGGAAGGCCAAAGGGTTTTAAGACCTGTAATGAGAGGAATATTGCATACTGGATTTATATCGTTTGCAAAAAAAATACGTTAACTAATAAGGAAAAATCCAATAACTCAAAAGATTATTAAGATATCTATATTAAAATAAATTTAGTTAGTCTTTATTAAATAAATTCGACTACTCTTTATTGGATTCAAGCAAGTTTAGGAAAAATCCAATAATCAATTTGAATAAAATATACATTTCGGATAAAATATTTACCTTCTGATAAAATAGGTTAAAATTTTCGGGTAGATTTTGTTGTTTTTGTTATTTTTGTTATCAATTTTATGTTATTAATTTCTTGTTAGTATGGTGTTTGCACGATTCAATTGAAGTCTATTTCAGTATCTCCGATAGAAAAATGACTCCTCCCAAGTACTCGAAAAAAAGCACA
>DAOSEK010000027.1:0-12536 GCA_035363095.1 Candidatus Woesearchaeota archaeon
TAATCTTTTAGCCCGAATTCTGAATTAGACATAACATCGGGCTTAAGGGAAGTTTTTTGCGTAGCAAAAAATTTGGGAGAGAAACGAATTTTGCTTGGCAAAATAGCGAAGCGGTCGGTTCGAACCCTTTAAGCCCTGTTAAATATGTTTTCCGTTACGAGCGAAGCGGAGTTCGGAAAACCTGCGTCCGCAGAGTAAAATTTCCATTTCCAATCAATTCGACCGCAGGGAGTGTAAATGTGCGAAGCACTGTGGAGTTTCGTTCCTTCAAGCACGAAGTGCCATAGAGAACAAGTATGGAGGGGAGTTCTTTTTTTATCAAAGCCGAAGGCTCATCATGTCAATACATCAAGGGGGAGTTCCGTTCAATAAAAGCGAACAAAGTGAGCCATCAAGAACAAGAAGAGGGGGGTGAGAAAACACAAAAACAGCAATATTTATAAGTATGTGCAATTATTTATTCTTAGGTGGGTTAAATGGAGTCAAAAAATATCACATTGAAAGTAAATTCTGAACTTTATGATAAATATAGAGAGATTTGTAAGCAAGAAGGTTGGATAGTATCTCGTCAATTTGAAAAATGTATGGAAGAAGAGTTAAGAAAAAGAGAGGCGAGAAAATGAGTGATAACGATTTAACTTTTATTACAAATGAAGAGGGTCATAAACTTATAGATCGTTTTAATACTCTTACTAAAGGCACTAAGTTTTTTGATTGCTTAGTTGGATATTTTTATTCAAGTGGTTTTCATGCAATGTATAAATCATTTGAGAATACTGAAAAAATTAGAATTCTTATAGGTATAAGCACAGATAAAAAAACATTTGATTTAATTCAAGAAGCAGAAGATTCTGATGCTCAACAACAATTAGGTTTTTCTAGTAAAGAAGCAAAAGTTCATTTTTCTGATAAAGTTGTTGAAGAGATGAATAATTCTAAAGATTCAAAAAATGTCGAAGAAGGAATTATGAAATTTATTGAGTGGCTTAGGTCTGGAAAGTTGGAAATTCGTGTTTATCCTGCTGAACGAATTCATGCAAAATTATATATTATGACTTCAAGCGGTGGCGGTTTTGGAGATAAAGGAAGAGTTATCACTGGTTCAAGTAATTTTACTCAAGCAGGATTAAGAGATAATTTAGAATTAAATGTTGAGTTGAAAGATAGTAGAGATTATGATTACGCATTAAATAAATTTAATGAACTTTGGGCTAATTCTACTGATGTTTCAGAAAAGTATGTTGAAACTATTAATACAAATACATGGCTTAATGATGAAATCACTCCTTATGAATTATTCTTGAAATTTTTATATGAATTTCTTAAAGAGAAGATTCAACTAGATCAAGAAGAAATTAAAAACGAGTATAAACCTGAAAACTTCATGGAATTGGAATATCAGAAAGATGCTGTTCGAGATGCTAAAATGAAACTTGAAGAGTATGGCGGAGTTTTTATTTCTGATGTTGTTGGTCTTGGAAAAACTTTTATGACTACTATGCTTGCTCAACAATTAGATGGTGGAACTTTAGTTCTTGCACCACCAATATTATTAGATAAAAATAATCCGGGTTCTTGGAGAAATGCTTTTTTTGAATTTGGAGTAAATAGAGCAGAATTCGAATCCATTGGTAAATTAGACCAAGTATTGAAAAGAGGAACAGATAGATACCAAAATGTCATTATTGATGAAGCTCACAGATTTAGAACAGAATCAACGCAAATGTATGAACAATTGTATAAAATTTGCAGAGGAAAAAGAGTTATTTTAGTTACTGCAACACCATTAAATAATACTCCAATGGATATTTTGGCTTTAATTAAATTATTTCAGAATGCTCATAAATCTACTCTTCCAAATCCAAAAGTTAGAGATTTAGAAAAATACTTTAAAGCATTACAAGCAAAATTAAAGAATTTACATAGACAAGAAAATAAGGAAGATTACCTTAAAATTGTAAAGGAAAATGCTGAAGATATTAGAGATAATGTTTTACAATATTTAATGGTTAGAAGAACAAGAACAATTATTGACAAGTACTATGGTAAAGATTTACAAAAACAAAAGTTAGTTTTTCCTAAAGTAAAAGAGCCTGAAGCAATTATTTATAATTTTTCTGATGATGTTGATAATATCTTCAATAAGACTTTAAAGTTAGTTGCAAAGGATTTCAAGTATTCTCGTTATACACCATTACTTTATCTAAAAGAAGAACTTCCAGAAAATCAACAGACGCCACAAAGAAACATGGGTCGTTGGATGAAAATTCTTCTATTGAAAAGATTAGAAAGTAGCTTTTATGCTTTCAAAAAATCAATAGGCAGATTTATTTATTCGTATAAACGATTCTTAGAAGAATATGAGAAAGGTTATGTTTTCATAAGTGAGAAATATACTTCTAAAGTTTTTGAATTATTAGAAGATGATGATATTGATGCAGTTGATAAATTAATAGAAGCAGAAAAAGCAAAAAAAGAACCTGCAAACAAGTTTAATGATGATTTCGTTGATGACTTAAAATCAGATATGAAAATATTAAATGAAATTGAAGCAATGTGGCGAAATGTTGAGACCGATCCAAAGCTAGAAGAATTCATCAAGGTTCTAAAGAAGAATAAACATCTTAAAGAAAATAAATTAATTGTTTTTACTGAATCTAAAGAAACAGCAGAATATCTTGAATCAAAATTGAATCCAATTTTTAACAATAAAGTTTTAGCTTATTCAAGTATTTCAGGAGAAGCAACAAGAGAAAGGATAATTGAAAACTTTGATCCTGCTTCAAGAACAAAGAAAAATGATGTACGAATTTTAGTAACTACTGAAATATTATCTGAAGGTGTAAACCTAAACAGGTCAAATATTGTAGTGAATTATGATATCCCATGGAATCCAATAAGAATGATGCAAAGAGTAGGTCGTATCAACAGAGTTGGAAAGAATCTTCCTTTTGATGAAATTTATACATATAATTTTTTCCCAGCAGGACCGATAAACGATCAGATGGGATTAACTGAAGCGGCAGAAGTCAAAATTCAATCATTTATAGAAATGCTTGGAAATGATGCAAAATTATTAACAGATGAAGATATTAAATCTCATGAATTATTTAGAAGATTAAATTCTAAAGAAATCGTAACAGGAGAAGATGAAACAGAAGATACAGAATTAGAATGGCTCTTAAAATTAAGAGATATACGAGACAATAATCCTGATTTATTTGAAAAAATAAAAAGACTTCCTAAAAAATCAAGAACTGCAAGAAAAAAAGAAGGCACCGTAGGATTATTTACTTTCTTTAGAAAAGGCAAATTAAGAAAATTATATTATAATAATGAGGGTTTCATCAACGAAATTGATTTTTCGGAAGCAGTTGCTTTACTTAATGCAATAAAATCTGATAAGAAAATGAAATTAAGTGAAGATTTCTATAAATTATTAGAACAAAACAAAAAAGAATTTTCAGATTTCTTTGTTAAAGAAGTTGATGCTCAAACTTCAGGAAGTAGAGGGCATGAAGGAAAAATCAAAGCAATAATAAAAGCAGTATTAAAAAAACCAATTGGCTTAACAGATGATGACGAAGAATATTTAAGGAGCATATTGAACCTAATTCAAGAAGGTTCAATAACTAAAAAAACACTTCAAAAACTAAATAATGCAATTAAGAAAGAAGATATTAATCCATTAAAGATACTTGCAAAAATAAGAATGGTTATCCCTGAAAATTCAGAATTTTTCAAAGATACTTATGCAAGTTTCTCTGGAAATATTGAAGGACCTAAAGAAGTCATATTATCGGAGATGTTCATAAAATGAAATATATTGAATCAGAAATTTTAGAATTAAAGAAATCAACAGCTGAGTTGAATGAAGCAATTAATTCAATAGTTGCAATTCTGAACAAACATAGTTCTGGTGAATTAATTTTTGGAATAAGTCCCAAAGGTGATGTTTTAGGTCAAGAAGTGTCTGAAAAAACACTGCGAGATATTTCTCAAAAAATAGCTAATTCAATTGAGCCAAAAATTTATCCTGAAATTAAAAAATCAAGAATAAATAATAAAGATTGTGTTATTGTAAAATTTTCTGGTTATGAACCTACGTATTATGCTTTTGGAAGAGCATATATTAGAGTTGCAGATGAAGATAAAATTATGTCTGCTAAAGAAATTGAAAAAAGAATACAACAAAAAAGCACATTAAAATGGGATTCTTTAGAAACTGCTGAAAAAATTACATCTATTTCTGAAGAAACATTAAAGAATTACTTGGAAAAAGCAAATACCTCTAAAAGAATAAATTATAAATTTACATCAGTAAAAGAAGTTTTAGACAAGTTACATTTACTGAAAAATGATTCTTTAACTAATGCTTCTATAGTATTATTTTCAAAAAATAAACCTGTTGAAGTCCAATTAGCAGTTTTTGCAGGAACTACAAAGATGACTTTTTTAGATATAAAACAATATGAAGAAAATATTGTTGAATTGCTTGAAATTTGTGAATCATATATTAAAGAGCGTATTAATTGGAGAGCTGATTTATCTGGAAGTAAAAGAATTGAAATTCCTGAGATTCCTGTTCGTGCATTAAAAGAAGCATTAGTAAATTCATTTTGTCATAGAGATTATACTGCTCCTGAAAGTAACAAGATTGCAATTTACAAAGATAGAGTTGAAATTTGGAATCCCGGTAATTTCCCAGAAGGGTATAAACCACTTGATTATGTAAAAAAAGATTTACCATCTATTTTGCGTAATCCATTAATTGCAAATATTTTTTTCTTAAGTGAAGATGTTGAAAAATGGGGTTCAGGACTTCGTAGAATTTATGAGGAATGTGCTTCTCAAGGCGTTAAAGTTGAATTTGAAGTGTTAAAATACGGGTTTAGCGTTATATTTTATCGGAGTAAATCGGACACAAATCAGGCACAAATCGGGCAGAATGTTGACACAAATGTTGACACAAATGTTGACACAAATCCTTTAATAAGGCAAAATTGGATTATTTCTTATTTAAAAGAAAATAAACAAATAAAGAGTAAATTAATACAATCTAAATTTAAAATTAGTAGAGAAATAGCATCAAGAGACTTAAATTATTTAATTGAAAAAGATAAAATTGTTAAAAAAGGTGCTGGAAATAATGTGTGGTATGAGTTAAAATGAACGAGCAACAAGCAAAATGGTTATTAGATGAAACATTCAATCAAGAATTTGATGTTTTAAAGTTTTCAAACTTTCTAAAAGAGTTAGTAAATAATTCAAATCTATATACTCAAGATAAAACTCAATTTGTTGCAGGAGAATTTAGAGATTATATATTAAAAGTTGAAAAATTAGGTCAATATAAAGATAAAGCAGGAAAATCTATGGAACTTCTTGCTATAAAACTTGCAAAACATTCTTCTCTTGAAAGAGCAAGAACAATGCAGAGAAATTTTATTGCTAAATGGCTTGCAAAAAATCCTGATGAACCTGAGGGTGCTATTGTTGGATTTTATGATGATGAAAAAGACTGGAGATTCTCATTTGTAAAACTAGAATACAATCTTATTAAAGATGAAAAAGGTAATCTCAAAGCAAAAAAAGAGCTTACTCCTGCAAAAAGATATTCTTATCTTGTAGGTCCAAACGAACCAAATCACACTTGTAAAAAACAATTCGTAGAACTATTATCTAGTGATCATGACCCTTTATTTGAAGAAATTGAACGGTCTTTTGGAATTGAAAAAGTTACAAAGGAATTTTTTGAAGAATACAAAAAGAGATTTTTGGACTTAAAAGAATCTCTTGAAAAAGTAATTAAAAATGATGCCGTTGTTAAAGCTGAATTTGTCAATATTACTGGAGAAGAGAATCTTGAAAGATATGTTGTAGAATTTTCTAAAAAACTACTTGGTCAGATTGTTTTCTTGTATTTTTTACAGAAAAAAGGTTGGCTTGGTGTAAGAAAAGATGATACGGGAAGATTTAAGGATTGGGGAACAGGACCGAAAGATTTTATGAAGCGATTATTTAATAGAGAATATTGCTCTTATAATAATTTCTTTAATGATGTTTTAGAACCATTATTTTATAATACCCTTGCAATAAAAAGAAATGATGATTTTTCAGACAAATTTGATTGTAAAATCCCATTCTTAAATGGCGGATTATTTGAGCCACTTGATGGCTATGATTGGATGAATACCAATATTTATATTGAAAATTCAATATTTGAAGATATTTTCAGAACTTTTGATGAATTTAATTTCACAGTTAAAGAAGATGAACCTTTAGAAAAAGAAGTTGCAGTAGACCCTGAAATGCTTGGAAAAGTATTTGAGAATTTACTAGAAGTAACTGATAGAAAATCAAAAGGTGCGTTTTATACTCCTAGAGAGATTGTTCATTATATGTGTCAGCAATCTTTGATAAATTATTTAGAGACTAATTCTTCTATTCCTCGTAAAGATATTGAGAAGTTTATTCAAGAAGGAGATAAATATTTAGACCAAACAATTAAAGCACAAGAACACAAGAAAAAATATCATGGAAACGTGTATGGAGTTGACTCAGAATATACAATTCCTAAATCAATTGAAGAAAATTGTGAAAAAATTGATGATTTATTGAGAACTATTAAAGTAGTTGATCCTGCTGTTGGTTCAGGTGCGTTTCCTGTTGGAATGATGAATGAGATAGTAAAAGCTCGTTCAATATTATCAATTTATTTTGATTCTGAGCGAGATGTTTCTGAAATTAAAAGAGAATGTATTGAAAATTCGCTTTATGGCGTAGATATTATGCCTTCAGCTGTTGATATTTGTCAATTACGATTTTGGCTTTCTTTAGTTGTTGATGAACTTGATAGAAAGAAAATAAAGCCACTTCCTAACTTAGATAATAAAATTATGTGTGGAAATTCTTTACTTGAAGAATTTGAAGGCGTGAAATTATTTGATGATTCTTTACTAGGAGAAGAAGTTAAAGACATTAGACCTGAACTTGACAGGATTGAGAAAGAGATTAAAGAACTCAATCTAAAAGCAGGAGAGATAATTTTAGGAAAATCTAAAGGAAGCATTGACGATATTAAGAAAGCAATTAAGAAATTAGAAAGAGAGAAAAATAAATTAACAACAAAACCTGAAACTAAGGATACTAACTTAACTTTAACCAATTTTGATAAAGTAACAAGAGACGAAGCAAAAATAAAATTAAAGAAACTAAAAGCAAAACAAAAAGAATTCTTTAACTCGTTCGACAGAGATACAAAAAAACAATTAAAACAAGAAATTGAAAAATTAGAATGGGAGCTTATTGAAGCGACATTAAAACAGCAAGGAAATGAAGAAGCAATAAAGAAACTTAATTCAATCATGAAAAGCAAAAGTAAACCATTCTTTTTATGGAAATTATATTTTGCAGAAGTATTTCAAAGAGAGAATCCTGGATTTGATGTTGTTATTGGAAATCCTCCTTATGTTCGTCAAGAAGAAATTAAAGAATATAAAGAAGTGTTAAAGAACAATTATGAGTCGGCAAATGGAACTGCTGATTTATATTGTTATTTTCTGGAATTATCTCATAAAATATTGAGATTGCATGCATCTAGTGCTTTTATTACTTCTAATAAATATCTTCGAGCAAATTATGGAGTTGGTATTAGAGAATTTTTATTAAAACAAACAAACATAAGTAAATTATTAGATTTTGGTGGTTATAAGGTATTTGATACCGCCACTGTAGATACAATTATATCAATATTCAAAAAAGAAACAGGTTTAAGCAATAATATTGAATGTGTCAATTTTAAGAAAACATTTTCTGAAAGTTCACAATTATCAAATTTTATAGCTAGGAATAAATTTATTATTAAACAATCTAACCTCAGCAAAAGCGGTTGGGTTCTATTAAATAATAATTATTTAGAATTAAAGAATAAAATTGAATCTAAAGGAGAACAGATTGATAAAAGTTTTAAAATTTATAGAGGTATTACAACAGGTGCAAATTCCGCATTTTTAGTTGATAACATAAAAATTAATGAGTATAACTTGGAGCCTGAGTTACTTAGACCAATTTTACAAGGAAAAGAAATTTATCGTTACCATACTAAAAAAGCTAAAAATAATCTTATTTATAGTTACACAGGAATTAATATTGAAAAATATCCAAATATAAAAAAGCATCTAGATAATTATAAAGAATTGCTAGAAAATGTTTGGGAAGCAAAACATGGTAAGAAAGAATATTATGAATTAAGAGGATGTAAGTATTATAATGAATTTCTTAAATCAAAAATAATTTGGTGTGATATTGCAAATCAACCTTCTTTTACCTATGATGAAAATAAACATTTTTTGTTAAATACTGCATTTATGATAATAGGAAATAGATTAAAAACAACACTAGCCATATTAAATTCAAATGTTTCAAAATATTGGTTTTTGAATACTTCATCTCAACTTGGAGAATCGGGTTTGAGATTTATTCCTGAATTTGTTGAAAGATTTCCACTTTCTTCGAAAACTATTTTTGATAATCAAATTATCCAATTAGTTGATCAAATTCTTTCAATTACTAAAGATGAAGATTATCTGAAAAATCCTGATAAACAAGCTAAAGTTAAGAAGTTAGAAAAAGAAATTGATAAGTTAGTTTATCAGTTATATGAGCTTACTTCTGACGAGATTAAGATTGTAGAGGAGTTTAATGAAAAATGAATGAAATAGATGTTAAAAATTATTTGTTAAATCCAAATATTACTCCATTAAATGGATTTGTATTCACAGTAAATTATTCAGCATTGAGCACAAATGTTCCTGACGAGTTAGTTGCCGAGGAAATAACAAAGATAAATTCCCAGTATAATCCCAAATTTTTTAATCTTTTGTTAAAAATATCAAGGCTTTTAGAAGAGACTGGAGCACTAAGGTCACATTTACTTATTAATCATGAAGCTGTCAAAAATATATTTCTTAAATATGGAGAAACAAAGATATTTAATTTTATTAATCCTAATCAAATGATTATATTAAGTAACTCTGTTCTCATAGAGATTGAGTCTTTGAATGAAAACAATTTTGAATTAAAAATATTTTCATTAGACAGTTTGATAATTACTTCTTTAAAATCAGAAATTTTAAATTTACATAATTCTCATAATGAGATATTTGAAAATCCTACGGATATATCTATTACGAATAGTAATGAAAATGAATTTTATGTGCAACTTTTATTTAATATATTAATTGAAGATTTTTTATCTTCACCCCGAAGATTTTCAATTTTTGTTGGATTAAATATAAAACTAAAGACTATGCTTTTTGGTACAATAAGAAAGTCTAATCATGCTTTTTTAATGAATGAAGATTCATTATTTATTGGCGCAATCTCCTTAATGTCATTAGTAATAGAAAATCGATTAGCCCATATTTACGAAATTGAGAATGGCACATACAATGATGACAAAACTCTAGGACAATTAATAACGGAGTTAAATAATCAAGGTCATCTAAATGGAATTCAGGTGTCTCTTAATAATTTTAAAGATATAAGAAATAATATCATTCATTACCATAGACGAACATTTAATATTTATAATTCCTTCATTGAAAGTATAAAGTATTTAGGACATTTTTTAATTTGGTGTAAAGACAATGGCAGACTATAATCAAGAAATAATTCGAGAAAAAATAAAACTAGTATTGGATGAAAAATATGAGAGAATGTATCCGTTTGAGTTAGAAAAAGAATTGTCCCCTATTTTAAAAGAAGTCGATGATAATAAAGACGAAGAGATAAAACAAGAAATTTTTTGGGAAATTGATTTATTAAATAGAGCTTTTGGGCATAAAGGAACCTATGAAGGAAAAGAAGTTTCTGAAATAAGTAATAAATGGAAATATTTTCTCGATACAGGAGAATTTAAACCATTAGTGAACCTTCCTTTTTGTGAATGGAAAGAAGAAGCAGTAGATTACTATAAACGAAGATATGAACGCACTGAGAGTAGTTTAGCAAAGGCAAGATATGCTTTTGCAATAATGGTTTTTTCTTCAGGACAAGAAAAACTGGATTGGATGTCAAAATCTGTTGATAACTGGCAAAAATCTGCTGAAAAATATATTTCAGATGAAGTTTTTAATAAAGAGTATTATGAAGTTCCGCCATTTGCCTACGAATTTGCCATAAAACTTAGTTTATCATTTGGAAAAAAAGATGTAGCAAAAAAAGCGTTAGAGTCATTACATAATACCATTAAAACTATTCTGGATACGGGAGAGAAAAGATGGCATTTAGAATTTTTTGAAGTAGAATCAAAATATATCAACTCATTTGATGAAGTAGACAATCTTAAAAAAGAAAGCACTGATGAAATTAAGATAATCATTCAAAAATTAGAAAAAGATTTCAAAGAAAGTCAAGATAAGCATAAAAGTAACCATTTTATAAGGAGTCATTTAAAAATTCTATTGAATTATAAAACAGAAGATGATTATTTATTAAATAAACAAATTGCAGAATCCTTCGTATCAGAGGCGGATGGTAGAGAAGAACCACTTGTTAAATCTTCATTTCTCAATGATGCAATAAAAAAATATAAAGAAATGCAAAGTAGATTTGGTCATAAAAAAGACGAGATTCAGGAAAAAATAGATGTGTTGATTTTAAAAATTAAAGAAATAAATTCAAAAATAAGTTATAAACAAATACAAACAAAAATAGAGATTACAAAAGAACAAACTGAAGCATATATATCATTTTTAAAATCTCGAAATAATAATTTACTATTTGCTTTTTTGGATGATATGTCTCTTTTTCCTAAATATTCAGATGCGAAAAAAAATACTGAAGATCAAAAAAAACAATTCCCTTTACAGTTTATGATTCCACTTACCATTTATAATAACGAAGAACCAATAATGAGAATAACTTCTGAAAATGATATTTTTGATTATCATATTAGAAAAAATATTTTATTAGGGTTAAAGATAGGTGAAATTATGAGTAAAATAACAATTGAATTATTAAAAAAAGAAATAGGTGATTCTATAAATGAAACTATTGTAACCTTGCTAGGACAAGAACAATTAGTACAAATAGAACCTACTTTAAAGACGGGTTTTGATTATATATTTAGTGATAAAAAGGATTATATTGCAGGGTTACACATTATAACCCCTTATATAGAAGAAGTGATAAGATTAATTGTTAAAAAAGCAGGTAAAGTTGAAGTTGTACTGGAACAACACAAGACTAAGTTTTTCAGAGGGATTGAATTAGGTGGTTTACTTTCTGATAAAAATGTTGAGAATTTAATTGGTTTAGATTTTCAAAAATCTCTAAAAGTTATGTTTGTTGATAACGATCAATCTAATTTAAGAAATGAATTATTACATGGTAGACTTTCTTCTAAAAAAATAAGTGAATCGCAAGTCATCTTTGTTGGATATTGTTTACTAAAATTATTAAAAATTTTGCAAGAAACCAAACATTTTAAAGAAGATGCTAATCAATAAATTCATCAAACAAATTGAGTCAAAAAGACAAATAAAAATACCTATTTGTTTTCTTAATACTAAAGGACTCAATGCTTTAAATGAAGCATTAGAAAGTGGCGTTCCTTACAAAGTAGCTAATTTTTATAAAAATTTTAAAGATTATTATGATTTAAAACCATTAAAAATAATTTCTCAAGAAATAGAAAATAGAAAGAAACTTTCACAAGCAGATACAAATATAATCAATAAATTATCATCAATTAAACATAAAGATTCAGGGCTTTTATTTGAGATTTCAGGAAACTTATTCTATATTGCAACATTATTAGATGATTTAAGAAGATTAGAACAAAGACTCAAAAATAAAAACCTTAGAATGAAAAAATCCATTAGAATATCAATTTTGTTATGGATTTACCTTAATATTGTTGAGTTAGTAAATAAACATTTAGCTGAGTTTATTTATAATTATATCAAAGAAAAAAATCTAGAATCAGATAATCGATTAAAGAATTTTATTAAAAAAATAAAATCAAACAAACATCCTGAATTAGGTACTACAATAGATGCTTTAATTCATACTGGATTATTAGATAAAAAAGAAAATTCTGTTTTTAATAACAATCATTTTATCAGAAATAGACTATCTCATGCAAATATGTATTATGATATTAAACAAAGAACAATCTATCAATCAAATGGTGATGAATATCCTATTAAACAATTTATGAAAGATTTAAACGGTCTTTTTGCTTTTCTAAATGAATTAATATTTCAAATGAATAATAATGATGCCAATATAGATTTATCAATAAATAGTATGTTAAAAGAAATAAGTACTGTTTTCTTAAAGATTGAAAGATCAGGTGTATTGAAAAAAGCATATTCTCAAGTTATATTTCAGTGGAAAAAAGAAGCAAATAACACATAAAGTTTTCTCACCCCCTTCTAAAAAATATAAATTTTCGAGCAACAAAGTTGTGAGTGTAGATGTCCGTTAGGACTAGGAACTCCCCCCCCCCAAAATTAAAAAACTCCCCC
>DAOSEK010000028.1:0-11614 GCA_035363095.1 Candidatus Woesearchaeota archaeon
CTATGTGCTTTTTTTCGAGTACTTGGGAGGAGTCATTTTTCTATCGGAGATACTGCCTATTAAGGGAAATGAGTGTTTTTTTGGAAAATATTAATAATTAAGGGTGATTTTTGGGTTATATTAGGTTTTTTATATTTGGTTTAATTGTATGATTAAAATGGCTTTTAAGATAAAAGATATAGATCTTGTGCAAAGCCCAGGCTGTTATATTTTTAAAGATAGCGGGGGCAAGATAATTTATATAGGCAAAGCTAAGAATCTGAAAAAGAGAGTGCTTAGTTATTTTAACAAAAGAATTGAAGATGTTAAGACTCAAAGGCTTGTTTCTGAAATTTCTGATATTGAGTTTTTTGTTACTAAAACTGAGCTTGATGCTTTGGTTCTAGAAGCGAGTTTGATAAAGAGATATAAACCAAAATATAATATTGATCTTAAAGATTCAAAGGCTTATGGATATATTCTGATAAGTGATGAGAGATTTGCAAGGATTTTGGTTGCTAGAAATAAGAAGGTAAGAGGTAGGGTTTTTGGGCCATTTCCAAATGGAAGGATGAGAAATGAGATTATAGAGATTTTGATTAAAGCGTTTAAGATAAGAACTTGTAAGAAACTGCCCAAAAAGCCTTGTGTTAGATACCAAATGGGACTTTGTTATGCTCCCTGCATTGGAAAAATCAGTAAGGAAGAGTATGAGAGCAATATTGAGAATGTTATTATGTTTCTTAAAGGGAAGAATTCTGAATTAATCAAAAAGCTAAAGGATGATATGTATTTGGTATCAGAAAAGCTTGATTTTGAGAGAGCGATGATTATTAAGAATCAGATTGAGGCTTTAAGGTATCTTACACTTAGACAAGAGATTGATGATTCAAGTTATTCTAAGGAGGATGTTATTAATTATATTGAATTTTTGGATAAGGATAATTTTGAAAAGAAGGTAATGATTGTGGTTTTTGATATTAGGGATGGAATTATTAGAGGAAAGTCTGATTTCACGATTGATTTTGAGAAGAATTTTTTAGATGAGTTCTTGGTTGCTTACTATGATTCTTCAGAGAAGATTCCAAATAAGATAGTTCTTCCAAAAGAGCTTGAAGATTTGAGCATCAAGGACTATATTGAAGGAATTGCTAACCGCAAGATTTTGTTTATTGTTCCAAAGTCAGGAAAAAAGAAATCGCTTTTGGATCTTGCAAGAAGAAATATTGAGATCAAACTTAAAGGATATGAAAAGGTTAGACCAGAGATTGTGGATAAGCTTAGGCTTCCAAATGAGGGGAGAATTATTGAGTGTTTTGATATTTCTCATTTTGCTGGCAGTGAGATGGTTGGAAGTATGGTTCGATTCTTTGATGGTGAGCCTGATAAAAGAGAGTATAGAAGGTTTATGATTAAAACTGTTGAGGGTATTGATGATTTTAGAGCTATTTATGAGATTGTTAAAAGAAGGTACAAAAGGCTTTTAACTGAAAAT
This sequence comes from Candidatus Woesearchaeota archaeon, assembly GCA_035363095.1. Taxonomy (GTDB): domain Archaea; phylum Nanobdellota; class Nanobdellia; order Woesearchaeales; family UBA119; genus DAOSEK01. The sequence continues at coordinate 1,475 of DAOSEK010000028.1, forward strand.
AAAAAGATGCCTGACCTTGTTTTGATTGACGGGGGAAGGATACAGCTTGATTTTGCCTTAAAGGCTTTAGATGAATTGGGCGTAAAAATTCCATGTGTTTCAATCGCTAAGAAATTTGAAGAGATTTATGTTCCTTTTAGAAAACAACCTTTAAGGTTTGATATAAAAAGTGATTTTATGAGGCTTTTTATAAGGATTAGGGATGAAGCACACAGATTTGGAATAACATACAACAGACTTTTAAGAAGTAAGAAGGTAAGGGCTAGCTTTCTAAAAAAACCATTCCCATAAGACAAATGCTTTGTTAAATTATTTAAATGAAGGCTCTTTTCTGTTTTGTTATGCAAGGTAAAATGAATAGTAAGAAGATTTTTGAGCTTAAGTCTGATTTTAAGCCTGATGGAGACCAGCCAAAGGCTATTAAGGGGCTTTGTGAGGGGTTAAATAAAGGTTTTGAGAAGCAAACTCTTTTAGGGGTGACTGGCTCAGGCAAGACTTTTACTATGGCTAATGTGATTAATTTCTTTCAAAAGCCTACTTTAGTTTTGGCGCACAATAAAACTTTGGCGTTTCAGCTTTATACTGAATTTAAGGAATTTTTTCCAAAGAATAAGGTTGAGTATTTTATTTCATACTATGATTATTATCAGCCTGAAAGTTATATTCCATCTACTGATACGTATATTGAAAAGGATGCACAGATTAATCCAAAGATTGAGCTTATGAGGCTTTCTGCTACTACTTCTCTTTTATCAAGAAATGATGTTATTGTTGTTGCTTCGGTTTCGGCGATTTATGGATTAGGGAATCCAAAGAGCCACAAGGAGTTGGTTTTAAGGATTACTAAGGGAGAGAAGATTAAGAGAAACACGATTATTGAAAATCTTTTGAATCTTTATTATGAGCGAAACGATACAGAACTTTTGGCATCACGATTTAGGGTAAGGGGAAATGTTGTCGATATTTTTTTATCTTTTGATAACAAGATAATAAGGATAGGATTTTTTGGCGATGTGATTGAGTCCATTAAATTACTTGATAAGGATACTTTAGATATTATTTCAGAACATGATGATTTTGATATTTATCCAGCAAAGCATTTTGTTACTTCCAAAGAGGAGATTTTAGGGATTACAAGAGAGATTCAAAGAGAACTTGATAGCTATCTGCCTGCGCTTGATAATAAAAATCCTATATTTGCATATAGGCTTAGGCAAAAGATTATGTACGATATTGAGATGATGAATGAGATGGGTTATTGTAAGGGGATTGAGAATTATTCAAGGTATTTTGATAAAAGAAAAAAGGATGAGAGACCTTATTGTCTTATTGATTATTTTCCCGAAGATTTCTTGATGTTCATTGATGAGTCGCACCAAACGATTCCACAGGTTAGAGGGATGTTTAATGGGGATAAAAGTAGGAAGGAAACGTTGATAGAATATGGTTTTAGGCTTCCTTCTGCACTTGATAACAGGCCTCTTAAATTTAATGAATTTGAAAGGTTTCTAAAAAGAGTTGTATTTGTATCAGCGACTCCAAGTGAATATGAGATTAAGAGCTCTAAACAGGTAGTTGAGCAGATTATTAGGCCTACAGGACTTATAGACCCAGAGATTGTAATTAAGGATTCTGATACACAGATAAAGGATGTTTTGGAAGAGATAAAGAATACTGTTAAAGAGGGTTATAGGATTTTGGTTACCACTTTAACAAAAAAATTATCTGAGGAAATTACTGACTTTTTTGCTTCCAAAGGGATTAGGGTCAGATACCTGCATTCAGAGATTGATTCTATTGAACGCTCTGAACTGATAAGACAACTTAGACTTGGGGAGTTTGATGTTATTGTAGGTATTAACCTTTTAAGAGAGGGGCTTGATATTCCTGAAGTTGGGCTTGTGGCAATCCTTGATGCGGATAAAGAGGGTTTTTTAAGGGATGAAAGAAGTTTAATTCAAACTATTGGAAGGGCAGCAAGAAATTCTAAGTCCAGGGTTATTTTGTATGCAAAGAATATTACTAAATCTATAACTAGGGCAGTTGAAGAGACAAATAGGAGAAGGAATATTCAGATGGAGTATAATAAAAAGATGAATATTACTCCTAAAAGTATTGTTAAGCCAATATCACAACAGCTTGTGACTATAACTGATGATAAGATGGTTCCTAAATCACAGATTCCAAATCTTGTGATAGAGCTCGAATCACAGATGCGAGCCTCTGCTGAAAGGCTTGATTTTGAGATGGCGATAAAACTTAGAGAGAAAATTAAAAGATTAAAGGATAAGCACGGTTTATAAAATTTGAAAGTTTTTAGCATTTTTTTAGAAATATTTAAATATACATTCCCGTAGAGGTTGAAATGTGAAAAAAGAACTAATTGGTGTTGGAACAATTTTTTTGATCTTGTTGATTAGTTTAAATTTTGCGTATAGCTATGCTATCGGCAGTAAATATGAGAAGTTCATGAGGTTTTTTGTAGAGAACAAAGAGATTATTATTCAGCAGATAAGAATTGCACGTAGTACGCAAACTGAGCCAAAAGTAACGCTGATTCCAAGTAATATCAATCTTCCAGCAGACCCTCAAAATACAAATACCCTGAAGCAGTGCGTTGAAACTGGTAGAGATTGTACAAGAGGAAGTGATTGTTGCGAAGATTTTTTGTGTATTGAGGGAAAATGCAAAAGTGAGTGTGAGCCATTAGATTTAATATGGAGAGATAAGAAGTGCTCAGATGATGATCAAGATTATGATAACTCTGGGAAGGCATGTATCTTTTATTTGCCACAAGGCTCTACACTTGGACTGGTCTTATGTGACGACATTAGCAACTCAATAAGAAATAAAGAAGCAAGCGCATCAGCGTGTTATGAGAGCGATTCAACTAGAAATGAGACTTTTGAATATGGAGCAACGGCACATGTACTTTGTGGTGTTGATACTGGAGTAAATATTGTAAAAATCAACTCTGATATTTGCAAGAATTTAACTACTTTAACTGAAGCATATTGCGATCCAAACATAGGAATAAGACTAAAAGATATTACATGTCCTAGTGGAACTGTATGCACAAACGGAAGATGTATTGGCGAAGCAGAATTACCTCGCTGTGGGGAAAATGATGGTGGAAAAAATATTATGCTCTTTGGATATGCATTTTTAAAAGATGCTTTTGGAAATATTGTGGAGCTATATCACGATGATTGTTATTATGCAGGGACTAGTAACTATGGAATCAGCTATGGATTTGTAGAAAGATATTGCGATCCAAATGATCCTCATGTTATAAAAACTTCTAAGGATTTGTGCCCGCCAGGGTATAATTGCATAAATGGGGCATGTCTAAATTTAGAACCCGTTGAATGTGTTGATTATGATGGTGGGATCCATTTTGCAACTCTGAGTAATGTTACAAAAGGCGACACAATAAAATACGATGGGTGTATCTATAATGCTATTGCTGTTGAATATTTTTGTTACAATAATGAGATCCAATCCGCTAGACTTAGATGTGAAAAAGGATATAGTTGCGTCAACGGAAAGTGTGTGGACTACCCTTTACAACCTGCATACGGATGCACTTGTGTGAATGGAAGATGTAGGGATTCTAATGGGGCAGATAATATCAACTACTGCCTAGATGGAAAAGCACATTCGTTTTATTGTAAATCCACAAATGGTCAGGGTCAACAAGTAGTACCTTATGTTGCAGGACCACTTGTTAAAGATTGTACTGATGGCAAGGTTTGTGAACAAGGTTATTGCATACCTAAAACAAATGTGGAGTTTATCTGCAACGAAACAGATTTTTCACTAGATTCAGGGGGGGTAAACATTTATCAAAAAGGCACTATGTATAACCAAGTGGATGGTAAAAGCTATACTGATTTTTGCACTAAAGATTCTAATGTTGTTGAGTATTCCTGTGCTTTTAGCGCAGGCAATGCAAGGGCCACAGATTATAGAATTTTAAAATGCGAAAAGGGCTGTCAAGATGGCGCCTGTATCAAATAAATAGAATTTATTTAATTTTGATAACCGAATTTTTAAAAATGACTTACAATTTTCATTCAGAAAGCTAGCTCTTTTCCTTATATCTCAAAAAAGGGGCTTTATTATAAAATGGGGACGTGGGGATTCGAACCCCAATCCGGCGGTCTGGAGCCGCCTATTCTAGCCAGGTTATACTACGTCCCCTTAGATTAGAATGAATATATTATGTTGGAGAATTAAAAGCTCTTTTTAAAGTTTTCTTTTGAGAAATATGCTAGTTGAATGGAAAGTTACAATCTTTGAAAGTTAAGATTTTGAGTTGGTAAATATTTTTTTTCTCCTACTTGTGCTAGGGTTAGTTTATATGAAATATTTGTAGTGAAATATTTGTATATCAATAGATTCAAGAAATTATAATCCAAAAGATTACAAAGATAGGGATATTTTAATAAATAAAAGAAAAAATTATTTTTTCCAATGAAGACTTCGTTTGTTTTTTATATTCTGAATTTCTATCCAACTGACTGAACTAATTAACTGACTAATTTTTTTTGTTTGGTTATTTTTGTTTAGGGGCATATTTTTCACCTTCTGAATTTTGATTAGAAAATATGAAAAAATTAAACTAAAAGAAAATCTCCTAGCCTTTCATTATGGCTCATTAATTCATTGCAGTCATCTACAAAAGGTTGTGGGATTACAAAATATTCTTCTTTTAGAATAGTTTTGTTTTGCTCCCAATGTGTTGCTCTTTTTTCTTTAAATAACAACTCCTTAGCTTTTGCCTTTTGTTTGACGCTTAGGGCCTTTATAGTTAAATTTTTCATGATTGATCACCTCAATTAATGAGGTTATTTATGGTTTTATTAATACCCTGTGAAGGGCAGTTACAGAATGCAGTTCTGAAAGATTGTTTCATAAGTTTTATAAAGTGTTTTTTAGTACTTATGGTTTAAGATGGATTATGTAGCTTTCTTGGGTTTTGACTTGTATATTGATGTTTTTAGTTCTGTTGTACTTTTGTGGATTATTATTTTTATGTTTACAAATAAAAGAATTGCAATAAAAAGAAGGGAACAAAGGCTTTTGTTTTGGTCTTTTATTCTGATTTTTTCATCGTTTTTTTTTAAGTTAATCTCTCATCATGTGGGGTATATACTTTTTGGGAAGTTAAGAATTTTTGAAAATATTTTAGTTGCAAAGAACCATTGTGCAATTGTTAATGGAATTCCTTGCGCAATTCTTGGGATGGTACTTTTTTATAGAATACTTTTTGTGTTGGGCTTATATTTGATATACCTTGGTTATATGAAACGAGATTCTGTTCTCAATATTGCTTTAATGGGGTATTTACTTGTAGCTATTGCTTATTTTAGTTATTTTGCATATTACATTTTTCATATTACTTCGCTGGTGTTGCTTTTGGTCATTATATCTGAATTGGCAAAAAGATATTCACAAAACAAATATTTTAAAACTAAGCTTCTGATTATCAGTTTTAGCTTGATTGCGCTAAGCCAAGCGATTTTTGTAGCTATTCTTAGAAACCCATTCTATTATGTTATAGGTGAAATTATTCAGTTGGCAGGATTTTTTATTTTATTTTTTACTTTTATTACGGTGTTTGCTAAATGGTCAATAAAAAAAGAGAGAGCATAGATATAATTTTTGATATGCTTTGTGCTATTAAAGGTAAGGGGGGAGAAATTAAACCTACACATCTGATGTATAAGGCTAATCTTGCACATGAGCAACTTAAGATATATCTAGATGACCTTATTGATAAGAACCTTATCAAGAGAATCGATAAAAACGGATATGAATATTTAGTGATCACATCTGAAGGGCTTAAATTTAAACAAAAAATAAAAGAGATGAAGGATTTCGAAAAGATGTTTGGTTTCTAAAATAATTTACAAAACTTTAAGAAGAATTAAATGAATGAACTTTAAAGAATAAAGTGAAAAATGTATTTGGCTTGACAGTTGGAATGTTATAGTTGCGCAAGTCTTTATTTGTTCTGTCTTGTTAGTATACTTATCTTGGTATTTAACCCATTATAACAAAGTGTGCAAAATTATTGAGGATTTCTCAAAAGTTAATATCGTTAAAACAGTCTGAAGTATAATAAAATAAAGACCACTTTAAAATCTTTAAGCATAATTTTAGAAGATATTTCAAATAGATTATTCAGTGTTAGACATTTAATGAATCCGTATATTCTTAATTCAATCTTAAGACCAAAGTATGCAAAATGAACTAGGATTTTATGCGATTATAAAAATTATTAAGAAAATTAAAAAATATTAGCAATGCTTGATTGCCTCTTGAATCATTAAAAGGACTTCATTTGCTTCTTCAACTGAAAGCCTTCCAAGCTTTGAGAAAGTCCAATCATCGTTACTTTTGTTAAGCCTTGAAAGCTGGATCTTTGGTCTGCCTTCGTTATAGCTCATTACTGAGACTATTATTTTGGTATTTCCAAAATCTTTTTCAGTTTTATATAGTTCTTTATCTAAACTTGCATCAAATGGCATATTATCACCTTTACAAGTAAAAAAGCAAATTGGAATCATTTAATAATCTTTTGTTTTTGAATTCGTAAATTTTTAAATTTCTTAGTTTATTAGATTAAATAAAATGAAAAACCAGAGTATGCGAATGAACGAAGATGTAATGAAATCATTAATGTGCAATGGAGAATTTTATAGAGATTATTTTTTTAAGAAAAATAGATTTTCAAAATTATATTTTTTAGTTATATTTATTTTTGTTAATATGTTTTTTTGAAAATGCAAGTGTATTTGAGTATTTGAAGTATGTTCAAATTTTTGTAAGTGCTTTAGTTTTTAGAGATAAATTTTTTTATTTTTGTGATTTGGGATTAATTGTTGCATTTTTTTTTGAATTAATGAATAAGTTAGTGAATATGAGAACTAATTAAAATCAGAAATTGTAAAAAATTGATAAAAGAAAAAAAAATAATTAAGGGGCTTTTTTTAGTTTTTAGTTTTCGAGGTCCTTACTAGGTCTATTTCTTGTTTCTATCATTAATTTGTTTGTTGTATGAGAATTTTCCAAGTTATTGTTTTGATTTACTCTGTTTTCATTTTGTTCTCTTTGATTTTTAATGTTTTGAATGGACTCTAAAATTCGTTCTTTTGATTCTACTGGCACTTTTTCTAATATCTCTTGAATCAGTTCAATGCGTTTTGAGTCAATTTGAGATTTTTTGGATTCAAGTAAATCTTTAAGTTCTGTATTTGATTCTCTTAATGATAGTATCATTATGTTTAACTCATCGCCAACTGCTTTAATTTCTTGACCTAGGGCTATTGCAGATTCGTAATCGTTTTCTTCTAAATTTTTGATTGCAGTTTTTAGTAATTGTTGTAAATCATCAAGTTGGTTTTTTATGCCTTGTATTATTTCTTGATTCTCTTGATTTTCTATTGTATCAAGGAAATTTTGAAACCTTTCTTTTGACATCTTCAAAGAACTATCAGCAAGACTTAGTTGCCATTTTGCCATTTCTTTTCGTGATTGAGTGAGTCCTGTATTGCTATTCATTGTTTCTATTTCTTGAGCTATTTGATTGTCATCTTTTCCGCTTAAGGCTTTGTATTTGAGGATTGTATTTTCTCTTTTTTCATTGAATTTATTTTCCATAGCTTCATAACGATTAGTAATTTTACCAAATACACCTTCAAGATGTTCTATTTGGTTTGGAGTCATTCTTTCTCGTTGCCTTTCTAGTATTATTTCTTTTACGGTGGCTACTTTTTGGTAATGAGTTTGTACTCTTTGTTCTATTTTTGATAGATTTGATAATGTGTTTTTTGAGTTTTCTATATTTCCATTGTTTTCAATTTTTTGAAGTGCGTTTTCAAAAGTTTGTATTGTTTTTTGATAATCTTTTGAGAAATCTTGATTAGTTTCTTTTGTTTCTAAATCGTTTAGTATGTTTGATATTTTCTTGTCTGCAATTTCTAAAGCTTTGATTGCTCTTTTTTCTTGATTAAAAGTAAATGTTAAAGCGAGATTGTCGAAAAAACGATTGAAAGCACCATATTTTTTTGGAATGATTATATTCTCTTCAACATCTTCAATTGATTCTATTGAAAAGAAACTGTTTGAATCAGAATCACTATCTTCCTCATTATTATTGTTGCTATCATCTAAAGTTTGTAGGTTGGTGTTATTGAGTGTTTGATCTTCTATTGTTTCTAGAGATTCTAAAGATTCTAGGTTGGTATCAGAGTAATTCATTTCGTCTCCTTGAGCAAAAACAAATTGAGATAATGGCACACTTGTTAGCAATATGGTCATAAGTATTGTAAATACACTTAAAAAAAAGTATTTAGTTCCACTATCCACGCTTGCCCTTTGCTTAATTTCTGGTTTTTTCATTTTATAACTTGCCTCCAGTTTTTTTATTTATTTTATTCTTTTTTTTCTATTAACTCTTTTGATTAATTTCTTTAATCCTTGTATCTTTAAGCTATTTTTGTTATGTTAAAGCAATTTGTGCTTTTTTCATTTGTAAAATGAGTAGGTTTTATTTAATTCCTTTGTGAAACAAGATGAAACTTTTGTTTTCAAATATTGTGCGTTTCATTTTTTTTATTTGTGAATTTATCTTTTTCTTACACAGAAACCAAAAGATTAAATTATACCAAATGATAAGTGTTTTCGCTAAATTAAGGTCACAGCGTATTGTTGAATTGTGTTGAATTGTATCTTGTAGTCTGTAGTATTATGAATGTTTAGATTAAGTGTTAGACATAAGAAAGTTATTTTATGAAAAATTAGTTTATGATAAGACGAATTTTGTTTGTGTTCCCATAAGGAATACTTTCTATTAGGCCTTTTTGTTTTAGATTTCTTAGTTTTCTAGATAATCTTACTTTTGATATCCCTACGTTATGCTGTAATTCTTTTTGCCATATTTGATTCTCAGGAGATTTTAAAAGTAATAGTACAATTTGTTTTTCTTCTTCAAAAAGATTTTTTGTTAGATTTTCTTGAAGTTGTGTTTCATCTGTTTTTATCAACGATTCATCAAGAGCATTACTAAATGTGGATTTAGAAGAGGTTGATTTATTTTGGATGAGTTGGGAATTTTTTGCGAATTTATTTATATAAATTAATATAATTGCTAAAGATACTAAAGAGATTGAAACGATTGTTATTAGGGTGTTTTGATATGTTTGTTTGTAGTTATATATCACTAAAATTGCTTCTTTGTCTTTTAGTGATTTGCTATCCCATATTAGTGTGATTCGTTGTCCATCAGTTTTTATTTTATCAGTTGATGGAAATATTGAAGGTGTTGGTGATTCCAGAGAATATTTTAATATGGCTTGTTTAGGAAGTGCCAGCTCAAGAGAGATGTTTTGAGATTTAAATGATGATATGTCTAGTATGAAGAATGAATCCTTGCTATTTTCAATTACCGATTGAGTTTGGTATTCAATTGAAATTTGTTGATTTTTAGGGTTATCAAAATAGACTGTTTTGTAGTCTTTAAAGGTTTTTTGATTAAATGTTTCACTTGAACTTATTTCTTCTGAGTCTTTTGGGATTTTTAACTGAAATGGTTCTATTTCATTTAGATTAATTTGAATTAAAACCTTTGCTATGTTTTCCTCTAAATCGTATTTAAGTATTGTGTTGCCTGATTCGTTTGCTAAAGAATAGTTTGATATAAGTACTACTATTACCAATAAAAAGCAGATTTTTCTCATTTTGATTATTTTTTTAAATGAAGTTTTGTGTTGATAAAATGACTTCATGAAATCCAGCATCATTTCGCATACTTTGGTCAATAGAAAAGCATACCTCGCGTTTCAACAAGAGGACTCGGTACACTTTTTTGTAATCAACAACCTCGCTTTAATGTAGTGCATGCTTTTATATTACTAACATACCTCGACCTTTAAGATTAGGTTGTTGATTTTTCAAGCCAAAGCATGAATATACGGATTCATGCAAGGATTAACCTCGACTATTTGCGAGATACCTTAGCATTTATAATGAGGTTTTTCTTTTTAAGTTATTTATAGGTATAATAACAATAATAATAGTAGTAGTAGTAGTAGTAGTAGTAGTAGTAGTAGTAGTAGTAGTAGTAGTAGTAGT
>DAOSEK010000029.1:0-11403 GCA_035363095.1 Candidatus Woesearchaeota archaeon
AGTGGTTTGTTGGGATTATAAAAACGAAGTTGAGCAGAACAATCGGAGATACTGGATAGGTGCAAAAGATTTTTAAACATATAACTCTAAGATAAATAAAATGCAACATAAAGACCCTCAATTAAATATCAAATACAAAGAAGATTGTATCTTTTGTAAAATTGTAAAAGGAGAGATCCCTTGCCACAAAGTATGGGAAGATGAAAAACATCTCGCTTTTCTCTCAATATTCCCCAATACTTTAGGGTTTACTGTCGTGATAACAAAAGAGCATTACTCCAGTTATGCATTTGACCTGCCAGACGAAGTATTAACAAATCTAACAATCACTGCAAAGAAAGTAGGAAAAATCCTTGATACAAAATTTCAAGACGTTACAAGAACAGCCTTAGTATACGAAGGATTTGGCGTAGACCATGTGCATGCAAAACTGATTCCAATGCATGGAACCAAATCTACCAACGGCTGGAAACCAATAGAATCAGACATCAAAACCTACTTCGAAAAGTACCCTGGTTATATCTCAACAAACGACTCATTAAGGGCTGATGATGCAAAACTTAAAGAGCTTGCAGAAAAGTTAAGAAAATAAAAAAAAACATTACTCAAAATTTAATTCTTTACTAAACATGTTTCTTTCTAGATATATTCTTTCCTACATTCTTCTTTTTTATACTTGAAAAGCTAAAAATATATAAAACAATACTCCTTACAAAAAGTCATATGCTCTCTTCCACTAAATCCACAACATTAGGGTCTAATCTTGAGAGTGCTATCAAAAAAACATTATGCGTAGTTACTGGAGGAATTGTATCGGGTTTAAGTGCGCTTTTTGCATCTGAAGGTTTAGGCTCATCAGATTTAGAAGTAATAAATCCTGCTCATCTTGAAACCATACTCGCAACCGAAAATCTTAAAAATCATACTCCCCGTTCTCAAGAGCATTATATACAAATAGTTTCGGGCTCAAGCCTATTCATACCAAAATCCTACATCGTAGAATCCCCAAAATTCACGCTATCATCCGTTGGTTCTGAAAGACTTACAATTGCTCTAAGCCAAGGCATTGAAAGTTCATTAAAAAATACACAAGGGACAAATCTTTTAGTATCTTCAGGAAACAATCCTCAAGCATCCATTGGAATAAACTCTAGTCAAGAAAACAGCTCAACAAAAAAAACAACAGATTCATTAGAATCAGTAAAAAACATAGAATCATATGTCTTGACATTCTCATTGAACTTTATAAATGAAGAAAGTTTTCCCACTCAATTCTCAGAAATCATAATCTCACCATCTGTATTAGGTTATCCTATCTGTTCAAGCCAAAAGATTGAGGACACAACAATCCCTGCATTTGGTGAGAAATTGCTAAGCTATACAATAGAAATCCCTAACTCAATAGTACCAATAATCAGCTCAAATCCAAACAATGTAAAATTTAATATAAGCTATCAAACCAATAACCCTAATCAAAATGCATCTCTTGATGAATTAAAACAATCCAATGTATTAAAGGATTTCTCAAAAGTGGTATTCTATAGTAACTCTGACAAGCCAATCTCGATGATTTACATAAAATCAGATGATCCCACTATAAAAGCTCTAAACACCTACTTCAATATATCTCTTGATGACTCAACACAACCACTTGAAAAAAACCAACCTATAATCGTTTTAGAAGAAGGAAAAGAAATAACAAATTTCTTAACAAAACAATTTTCAAAAGGAAAAGAATACAAAATCTTTTCACTTGAAGAAAAACCATCTTACCTTGAAATACTATCTCTATTCCAAAAATATCCTCAACTTGACCTTCAATCCGATGTCTTAGGAGGATTATCAAAAGAAGGAATAAGACTTAAAGATCCTGGTCTTATTGAAATCTCAGAATATCCATATGGAGGAAAAACCAATACTTGGGTAATAACAAAACATCCAAACTATTTTACAAACGACCCACTAAAATGGCTAATTGAATCCATGTTTTTTAAAACAAAACGAACCTATCCAGACATAGTAAACTTCATAGATTCAAAAGCAATAAAAACCCAAGGGAAAGACCAGATTGCAATACTTGGAAAATACCTTTCAATTGAAAAAGAGCGCAGTTACCAAATTTATGTACTTCTGGATTTCAAAAAAGAAGATTACAGCTTTAAATTTCTAACAGTTGACATCTGCAAAAACTTAAATATTCCTTATGAATCAATAGTTCCTGACTCACTCGCTCTTGCAGTAACCAACACAGATATATTCTCAAGTGGAGATACATCTGAGAAACTATTGTTTGGATTTAAGCAGTTTAACAATCCTGAATATTTAATCTATTCCTTACAAGATTCAAAATTCAATTTACTATATGGGTCAAAAAAATGAAAAGTTTAGAACAAACAATCCAAACCGAGTCAGGCAATCACAAAAAGTTAAAAAATCTTGTTTCAGTAGTTGCTATTGCTACAGTAGCTTTAGGGTCATTAAAATATATTTCAGAAATCCCTAATTTCAAAAATAAAAGCAAAGATTATCAAATTAAACAACTATCTCAAGAGGTTGGAACAACACCTTATAACCTTTCAAATCCTGAAGATTTCATTTCCTTTCAAACAAAATACAATGGTCAAGAATATACATTTCGCTTAAATGGGAATGGCTTATCATACTCAAAACTTGAAATAATAAACAACAAAACAAATGAGCTTATCTCCTCTTATGAAATAGAAGGGCAGAATGCAGTAGGAATAATCCCTCTTGAAGAAAATTCATTAGAAACAAAAACTGATCAACTAAAGGGTATATACTTTCAAGTGCTTCAAAAAGACCCAAACGATTCCTTTTCAAATCAGTTCATAAAAACAATCTATTTTGCAAAATTCTAAAATCCCTATTTAGGAACGTACTAATCCAAATAATTCTTCAGATACTTTCCAGTGTAGCTCTTTTTGTTTTTAGAAACCTCTTCAGGTGTTCCGATTGCAATCACTTCTCCACCAAAATCCCCACCTTCAGGGCCTAAATCAATAACCCTATCAGCATTTTTTATCATATCAAGATTATGCTCAATCACAACCATGCTCGAGCCCGCGTCCACAAGCCTGTTTAAAACCTTCAAAAGATTATTAATATCATGGAAATGAAGCCCAGTTGTTGGCTCATCCAAAATATAAAGTGTCTTAGAATTTCCCTTTTTAGAAAGCTCTCTTGTAAGCTTTATCCTTTGAGATTCTCCACCTGAGAGGGTAGTAGAGCTTTGCCCAAGCTTAATATAACCCAAGCCCACCTCTTTTAAAACCTTTAACTTTCTTGCAATCTTTGGAATATTTTCAAAAAAAGTAATCGCCTCATCAACACTTAAATTAAGCACTTCAGATATATTTTTCCCTTTAAACCTAACCTCTAAGGTTTCAGAATTATAGCGCTTTCCCTTACACTCATCACATTCCACATAAACATCTGGTAAGAAATTCATCTCAATCTTCAAAAGTCCTTCGCCCACACATCTCTCACATCTTCCCCCCTTAACATTAAATGAGAATCTTCCTTGTTTATATCCCCTAATCTTTGCCTCTTGCGTTTGTGAAAACAAAATCCTAATCTCATCAAAAAGCTTTGTATAGGTTGCAGGGTTACTCCTAGGAGTCTTTCCAATAGGCGATTGGTCAATAATAATAATCTTTTCAATAGGCCTAAAACCGCTAATCTCATCATGCTTTCCAGGAGTAATCTTTTGCTTAGAAATCTTTTTCAAAAGCCCCTTATACAAGATTTCATGCACAAGAGTAGATTTTCCAGAGCCTGAAACACCAGTAACCAGTGTCATAACACCTAGTGGGAAATCAACGTCAATTCCTTTAAGATTATTCTCTTTAGCTCCTTTAATCCTTACAAAACCTTTAGGCACCCTTCTCTTTTTATTGTAATTAATACTCAAGCTTTTAGAAAGATACTGTCCTGTAATTGACTTTTCATTTGCCATAATCTCCTTTGGGCTTCCAATAGCAACGATCTCTCCACCAGAATTTCCAGCTCCAGGGCCAATATCAACAACAAAGTCTGCACTTTGAATTGTTTCTTCATCGTGTTCAACAACAATCAATGTGTTTCCTAGATTCCTTAGGTTTTTTAGCGTATGAACAAGTCTTGAATTATCCCTTTGGTGAAGCCCTATACTTGGTTCATCCAAAACATAAAGCACCCCTGATAGATTAGAACCCAGTTGAGTTGCAAGTCTAATCCTTTGTCCTTCTCCTCCTGAAAGTGTTCCCGCACTCCTTGAAAGAGTAAGATAGGAAAGCCCAACATTATGTAAAAATTCAAGTCTTGATTTAATCTCTTTAACAATCAATCTTGAAATCTCTTGATCTTTTTCATTGAGTTTAAGACCCTCAATAAATTTTAGTGCATTATCTATTGAAAGATCAGTAAAATCCATAATAGAAATCCCACCAACCATAACATGCAAAACCTTCTCTTTAAGTCTTCTTCCCTTACAGACCGGACAAGACCGCTCAACCATGTATTTCTCAATCTCTCCCCTTCTATAATCCGATTCAGTTTGTCTATAAAGTCTCATAGTTTGTGGTATTATTCCTTCCCATCCCTCATCAAGATTCATCTGAGCACCATTACTCCAATTTGCTTTGATAGGCGTATTATCTCCATAAAGCAAAACCTCCTTTTGTCTTTTTGTAAACTTATCAATTGGAGTAAAAATATCAAATCCATGTTGTCTTCCTATAACAGATAATTGTTGCGATCTCCATGATAAATCCATCCTGCCATAAACCGCAATCGCTCCATCAATAATCGATTTGCTCTCATCAGGTATAACAAGTTCAGGGTCAATCTCTTGCAGGCTTCCAATACCATGGCATTCCTCGCAAGCGCCTTGTGGCGTATTAAAAGAAAACATCCTAGGTTCGAGCTCCTCAAAAACCATACCACATACTGGGCAAGACATATTCTCAGAAAACAAAACCTCATTTGCCTTAACAAGCCCCTCTCCTTTTTTAAGGGCTAACTCTACAGCCTCCTGAATCCTTGAAAACTCATCCTCTGAAGCCCTAACCACATCAACCATTAAATCAATATTGTGTTTTTTATACTTCTCAAGTTCAATATCCTCTGATAAATCCTTAAGTGCACCATCTATAACTGCCTTAGTGAATCCATCCTTTTTAAACTCTAAAAAAAGCTGTTCATAAGTCCCCTTCCTGTCTCTTATCACAGGGGCATATAATGTCACATCCCCACCTTTAAACTTCTCTAAAATCTCTTGGGCAATCTTAGTAGGAGATTTCTTCTCAATCCTAACATTGTGTATTGGACAATGAGGAACCCCAACCCTTGCAAACAAAAGCCTAAGATAATCATAAATCTCTGTAACTGTTCCAACAGTAGACCTTGGATTTTTAGAAGTTGTCTTTTGATCAATAGAAATCGCAGGTGATAAACCTTCGATAGAATCCACATCCGGCTTTTTCATAACACCTAAAAACTGTCTTGCATAAGCTGACAAAGACTCAACATACCTTCTTTGCCCCTCAGCAAAAATAGTATCAAATGCCAAAGTAGATTTACCTGAGCCTGAAATCCCAGTAAAAACAATCAACTTGTTTCTAGGCAGTTCTAAATCAATCCCCTTAAGGTTATGCTCCCTTGCTCCTCTAATAACAATATTCTCATTCATAATAAAATCACATTTAAACTATTATTTAAACTGTTATTCTCGCTAAACATTACCCCTTATAGCTAAAAAACGCCAAATAACTCTCCCTTGGAATAAACAATCCATTATAAAGATTATGTTTAAGCGTTTGTCCAGTGAATGTTTTATCAAAAATAATCATCACTTTGTTAAGAAAACACAAACAACTTTTATTCAACAACGAATTTATAAATCAAGTTCTTAATCTATTACTATTATCAGCCTATTGCTGTTCTTCACTTGTTGCTTTTATTAACCCATCACTTCCATCAAACTTGAAGTCAAGACAACATTTATAAATAAAAAACCCCTAATAGCATTATGAAGCTTAATGAAGCTAAAATTTACCCCTTTTAGCTTTAAAAGATACAACACTGAGATTGATTAAAAAAGAGGATTTAAAGAAATATTAAGAAAAAACATTAAAAAAGAAAGATTAAGAGGTATTGAGAAGTATTGAGAAATAATTGAGGTGATATTATGAATTTTAAACAAAAAAGAAATTTTAAACAAAATGCGAGATCTACGTCATCTGCGCCAAAGATGTCTTTTAAGCCACTAAAACTAAACTCAATAATGCTAATAGCATTACTAGTAATAGGGTTTATGTTAGCAGGCTGTAACCAAAACCTACTAGATGATGAAAACAAGGGAACTCCAATAGGTACTCCAAACGAAGATGACCAACTAATAGGTGGCCAAAGAAACGAGCATGGTTGCCTTGGGCCAGCAGGATATTCTTGGAGTGAAGAGATAGGTGCTTGCATAAGGCAATGGGAAATAGACTCAGATGAATTAATTTTGGCAGCAAAAACCGCAGTAGCTCAAACTTCTAATGAGGAATCATTAACAGTAGTCTCAGTAGAGCCACTTCGTTGCGTTGGTTGTTATCAAGTTACATTAGCAAGAAATTACGAAACTGATGAGCCAAACTTCACAGTTGATGTAGTAATTGACACAAAAACTGCTGAACCTCCTAAATCAGATGAATTCGAGATAATATACGCTGATGGAAAAATAAGTTATGCCGGAACAATTGAAAAACCAACCCCTTGCGATACCCTGAGAGTAGAAGAATTAATATTAGAATCCTATCCTGAGCAAGTGATAATAGACATAATAATTGAAAAATCAGATATGATGTGCGCTCAGGTAATATCTTATGAAGATGTTTTAGGAGAAATAGAGCTCGCAAATCCACCTGCATCAGTAACAATAAGACTTCAGGGAGAAGATATCTACACAAAAACCTTTTAAGTAAACTAAAGTTTTTTTTATTTTATTTTTTTATTAAAAGATCCCACTACTTACAGAAATTGGTAGTTTAATACTCTTTTTTCAAATCCTTTTTTAGAAGATTCTTCTGCTAATATAGATTTTATTTAGAGCATAATATTCCAAAAACATCGTATCTGAAGATTATTTGGAAAATAACAATTTTTTCAAGAGGATTTATCATTTTAAATATACAAAATGCAGGTCTCACCTAAAAAAGATTAACTTTAAGCTAATATCCTCCCTTCAAATAAAGAAATCTAGAGCAAAATTTATATAAACACCGCAATTTCTTTAAACTAAAATGTCTAATCAAACAGATTCAACAAAAGAAATATCGAACAAAACAAAAGCTATTGATTCAAAAGCCAACAATCTAAAATCCAAAGCACCAATATCAAAAATAGCAGAAAGCGCTTGGGATAAAAAGTTTGAATCTGAAATAACAAAAGAGTGGAAGCAAAAAGACTCATTTAGGTTTCAGGAAAATTCTGATAAAAAGGTATTTGTAATTGATACCCCTCCACCTTACGTAAATGCACCGATTCACATAGGTCACGCTGCAACGTACACAATCCAGGACTTCTTTGCAAGGTATCACAGAATGCTTGGGGATAACGTAATATTTCCATTAGGTCTTGATAGGAACGGGCTTCCAATTGAAGTCGCCGCAGAGAAAAAATTCAAAGTGAAGCTATCTCTTTTGCCTAGAGAACAAGCAGTTGAATACTGCAAAAAAATTCTTGAAGAGACATCATTTGAATCAATAAAAACCTATGATGACCTTGGGATAAGCTTTAGCTCTTGGGATTTTCACACAGGAAAGATTGGTCAGGCCTACATGACCGATTCAGATGAATATCGCTCTTTAACACAAGACACCTTTATAGAAATGTGGAACAAGGGCTTAATCTATTTTGACAAAAGAATAAACAACTTCTCGCCAGGGCTTGGAACAACAATTGCAGACTCAGAAATAGAATACAAAGAAATCCCAAGCAAATTTGTTCATGTCAAATGGATAGTAAAAGAAACCCAAGAAGAAATCATAATCGCAACCACAAGACCAGAACTTATCGCAAGCTGTGGAATGGTAATATATAATCCTGAAGATGATAGGTACAAACACCTAGAAGGAAAACACGCAATATTACCATTATATAACAAAGAAGTTTTAATAAAAGCGCATACAGATGCAAAGCAAGACAAAGGTACAGGTCTTGTAATGATGTGTTCAGCAGGCGATAACACAGACATTCGTTTCTTTAGGGACCAAGGGTTAACACCCATAATATCAATTGGCCTTGATGGGCTAATGAACGAAAACGCAGGTTTTCTAAAAGGTCTTCCAGTAAAAAAAGCAAGAGAACAAATTATAGAAACCCTAACAAACAAAGGGCTTATAGTAGAAATCAAAGAGATAATGCACAGAACCCCTGTATGCGAAAGAACCCAAATCCCAATAGAATTCGTAGAAATGGAGGAGCTTTACCTAAAACAACTCGATTTTGTAGAAGACATCAGAAAAATCTCAGACAAAATAAACTTTTATGATCCCAAATCAAAACAGATACTCATTGACTGGCTTGATAGCATATCAATCGATTGGCCAATCTCAAGAAGAAGGTTTTACGGAACAGAAATCCCAATGTGGCACTGCAAAAATTGCTCAGAAATCATAGTGCCTAAAGAGCTTGGAAAATATCATACTCCTTGGAAAGAGCCATGCCCAATAAAAGAGTGTCCCAAATGCAAAGGAACAGAATTCATCGGAGAAACAAGGGTACTTGACACTTGGTTTGATTCTTCAATCTCTCCACTTTTTAACATAGGCTATCTGAGAAATCCAAAGTTTTACAAAAAAAATCCAATATGTACATTAAGACCTCAAGGAAAGGAAATCGTAAGAACATGGCTATACTACACATTACTAAGATGCTATCTCCTAACAGGCAACCCAATATTTGAAGACATCTTCATACACTATCACATCGTAGATGAATCCGGCAAAAAGATGTCAAAATCCAAAGGTAACGGCATAGATCCAAAACAAATAATAGAAAAACTTGGCGCAGACCCATTCAGGCTTTGGTGTGCACTTGAAGGAAACATCCATCAAACCGATTTAAGATGCTCTTTTGAAAGAATTGATTCATCAAAAAAGACACTCACAAAACTATGGAATATCTGCAGATTCATATCCACCTTTGAATACAACGACTCAGAAGAATATGAACTAATGGAACTTGACAAATTCATAATCTCAGAATTAAACGAACTAATAACTTTTTCAAAAGAAAAATACGATGCCTATGATTTCCACAACCCTGCAAAACTAATCAAAAATTTCATCTGGGAAACATTCTCATCCCACTATCTTGAACTAGTCAAACCAAGGGCTTACAATATGAATAACGCCTTTTCAAAATCTCAACAAAACGCAAGCATTTTCACGCTAAACCACGTCATTAAGTCGCTATTAAAACTGCTCTCGCCAATCACACCTTTTTCAACCTACAAGCTTTACCTCTCGCTTTACGAAAAAGACTTAGAAGAAGAAAGCTTTCCAAATACAATTGAAATATCTAAGGATTCAGCATTTACAAAAGAAGAGCTAACAGAGTTAAACAGCTATGTTTGGAAATTCAAAAAAGAAAATGGCCTAAGCCTAAAAGATGAACTTTCATCTTTAAGCATCCCAGAAAAATTTGAGGCAATATCTAAAGACTTAATATCCGCTCACCATTTAAATGAGCTCATCTTTTCAAATGATATGTCTGCTAAAAAATAAAATGAGGTGAAAAAAAATTAAAAAGAAGGATTATTTTGCATTGTTATTCATATTCGTTTCAGTAGTTCTTATTCTAATTTTAATACTTAAACCTTCTTCACCTCCTTCAGATATAGATTTTGATTATAAAAATGGAACAGTCCTTTTCTATTATGGTGAAACCTGCCCTCATTGCAGGATAGTCGAAAATTACATAGCCCAAAATTCTCTTGATTCAAAAATCACAATAATATCAAAAGAGGTTTACAAAAATAAGGATAACCAAAATGAGCTTTTTCATGTTGGAGATCTATGCAAGATAAATCGCAACATGCTCGGAGTACCATTGATATTTTATAATGGCGATTGTTTTATTGGTGATGCAAACGGAATAGAACTTTTAAAGAGTTTAGTTTAATCTTGATTTCGTGAAATCCTCGTTCATTTTCATACTTTGGTCTTGATGCCTAAGTAAGAAAAGAAGGAGTTACGGATGAAAAACATCGAATATCCACCAAATACCTCACATTTATGCCGAGTTTTTTCATTAATGGAAAAGCATACCTCGTGTTTCAACAATAGGACTTAGTACGTTTTTTGTAATCAACAAATTCGCTTTAATACAGCGCATGCTTTTATATTACCAACATACCTCGCCCTTTAGGTGGAGTTTGTTGATTTTCTAATTGTTAGTGTTGTATTTGAATCGTTTGTAACCTATAAAAGTTTAAACGATAGTTTTAAATATTTAATAGTCACGATCTTACTTTTGAATTGTAAGAAAATATAAGGTGGCATTGAATGATTTCCAAATCTGTGATAAACGAAATAAAATTTTTGGTTATTTTACTATTAATAATTCCCTTTGCATTATCGCTATTCTCTTATTTTTCTATAGGTCAAAGCTGTGAGTGTGAATATGGAGACGTAATTTCTAATAATTGTCCTTCGGGTTTCTTAGCGACTTGTATTAATGAGTTCGATTGCGTTTGCAAATGTGGAACTAAAACGAGTTGTAATGATAATAATGAATGTACTTTAGATTATTGTTTTGAAGATTCATGTCAAAATCCATTAACTTTTTCTGCTAAACAATGTCAAGATCATGGAGGAACTTGCAATCCTACTACAGGGTCTTGTGATTCTAACTGGCCAGAATGTAATCCTTCGCAATCCTGTTGTGATTCAACAGGCCATTATTATCCTGACGGCACTGTTTGCTTTGAATCTAATCCTCAATGTAATGGAAAATGTGCGATGGAAATAAAGGTTAATAGATGTTATAGTGGTAGTTGCGATATGAGTGCTTTCTCTTGGGATTTCTCACATTACACCCCTACTGGGGAGGTGTGTATAAATGCAGGACCTGCTTCAAGGGAAGTGTTTTTAAGTTGTAGCAATTTTTGCAGTAGCTCTGATAATTTTTGTTCTGATTCAAATACAGTTTCAAAGAGGGTATTTGGTTGCGATGGCAAAGGCAGTTGTTCTAATTTAAATGGATTGGTTTGTCCTGTAAAAACGTGTATGCCCGGAGAACAATGTAAAGACGGAGAATGTGTACCTTGCAAGTGTTCCTCTGGTGCTTGCTGTGATGGTTGTAACTATTATGGAACAGAACATGTTTGTTCATCATCCTCAGTATGCGGTGGCG
>DAOSEK010000030.1:0-6642 GCA_035363095.1 Candidatus Woesearchaeota archaeon
ATAATAATAATAATAATAATAATAATAATAATAATAATAATAATAATAATAATGAAACTAAAAGCGACATTTTTTCAGATCCAAAGTTCCCAAAAGAAAAAGAAACACTACTAAACTCACTATATGCAAAAATAAAATCATGTACAAAATGCGAACTTTCCAAAACAAAGAATAATTACGTATTTGGTCAGGGCTTTTGTGATTCAAAGATATTATTTGTAGGAGAAGCACCAGGTTTTTGGGAGGACCAAAAAGGAGAACCGTTCGTAGGTCGAGCAGGAAAGTTTTTAGATACACTTTTAGAGCATATCTCACTTAATAGAAAAGATGTTTATATCGCAAACATACTTAAATGTAGGCCACCTGAAAATAGAGACCCAAACGCTAACGAAATCTTAGCATGCACCCCTTTTTTAGATGAACTAATAAGAATAATAAAACCAAAAATAATCGTTGCTCTTGGAAGGCACTCGATGGGATACCTATTTGAAAAATTCAACATCAAAAAAGCGGTAATCTCAAAAATACACGGCGAGCACTTCAATATTAATGATGATTTGGGAGAATTCTTTGTTATAGCTTTATACCATCCCGCAGTCGCATTATATAATCCTGGGATGCGAGACGTATTAAAAAAGGATTTTGAAAAAATAAAAAAATTGATAAACTAATAAAACCAATAAAAAACCTCTGCATAAATGCTGAGGTATCTAGGGGATAGTCAAGATTAAACGTTATATGACTCAGTCTATTCAAACATTATGCCTCAAAAACAAAATATGCAAAATGTTCAAGGATTTCACGAAATTGAAAAATAATAAGAAACCAATAAACCTTTCAAGCATAAACTATCCCAGTTTTGTTTGAAGGTTATTCATAACTAAATTAATCTTTGTTAATTATTGTGTGAATCCATCTCTTCTTACTTTGTACAAAAAGAGCAAATTCTGAGAAATGAAATAGACTTCACAAAAAAAAGTCAAAAAATAAAAAATCTAAAAAAGCTCTTCAACCACCTTTAAAATCTCAGAAAACACCCTTGTTTCGTAATCAATTTGTTTCTCGCCCTCATTTTTTTCAAGAGACAGGGAAGAAAAAGCATTTTTAACAATAGATTTTTCATTCTCCTTTGAAACCTCAAGCGTTTCTGAGAGGTTATTTTCTATCAATTCATCCTCAAGTTCGAATATGTCTTTTGCAGGGTCAATCTTATTTTGTATCTGCTCTTTGTTTTGAAGCTTTGTTGAGTTTTTCATCACAAAATAAGCGGACTTAGAATAAAGCATATCAAATATTTTTTTAAAATCAATATCTTGTGTTTTTCCTGACTTAAGCTCTCCAAATACACTAATTGTAACAATAGTCTCATTAAATTCCTTATTATCTATTTCTGATAATATTCTTTCTTCAACATCTCTAGGCGTTAGTCCATTCGCTTCTATTCTAACAGAGAATATATTTTTAACCAAAACCTTAACGATCTTTGAGTGAATAATCCCCATAGCAACATCATTTATGAAAAATGAACCACTCTCAAGCTTTTCAAGCTCTTTAAAATTTGCTGGAAACAAAGGTCCGGGGAATACAACTTTACCATACCCTTCAAAATCCTTTTCAACTACTAAATGAACATGTCCTGCAGCATAATAGTTTTGATTTCTTGGAAGAAGAGACAATGGCAAAGATTCCATTTTTTCAAATTCATTATCCTTCAATTCTGTAATTGAACTATGGAGCATAAATATCTTAAAACCCTCTTCAGTTTCAAGATTTGTGCGCTCTAGTAGCTCATAATACTCTTTTTCAAGCATATTTTTCCGACCCAAAATACCAGTAATCTTAACTTGCGTTTTTTCATCAATTACATACTTAAGCATTAGTTTTCCTTGGCTCGTAATATCGTTTTTTGTGGGAATTATTATAAGCCCCGTCTCAACAAACAACTTTAATATGGTTTTTCCTGACGGAGAAAAATCATGGCTTCCAGGAATAACATAAATAGAAATATTAGCGTCTTTTAGTTTTCTCAAAATCTTAGCAGTTTCAGTAATTAAATCTATCCCCGGAATAGCAGTATTAAAAAGATCTCCAGAAATCAACACAAAATCAACCCCTTGTGAAATTATAATCGAAACTGCCTTCTCAAAAGAATCAAGCGCTAATTTCTTCATTCGGGGATCAACCCATGCACCAATATGGCAATCTGCAAGATGAGCAAACCTGAAATTATAATTTTTATTCTCCATTTTAAACCAAATAATCTTAACTTTTTTTAATCACATACCTATAAACTGCTTTTGGGCATTTTCTTTTTCTTTATTATGATCAAAATTATCTTTATCTTGATTTTTTTCAATAAAATCATTTAGATAAGGAATCTTTACAGGAATCGCAAACTTTGTGAAAGTGGAACTAATAATAGCCTCGCCCAAATCCAAAGAGGCAATATTTTTCTCATCATTTTCAAGATCCTGAGGGCAAGATTCTGAAAGGGCTACTCTCTCAGGTTTCATCTCAATCCCCATTATTATCTTTGTATTCATGTTAGCAAGTATTGTTCTTGGAATAAGCGAAGGTAGCTGTGTTATTGCATAAAGCCCAATCTTAAACTTTCGCCCTTCCCTTGCAATAGTTGAAAAAATATTTGGCCCCAACTCCAAAACCTCCTTTCCTAAAACCCTTGGAGCTTCCTCAATAATAACAGAAATAATAGGTTTCTCATCAAGCAAACTCCTCTTTTTATACCCTTGATATCTTTGGAAAATCTTTGAAAGCACAATTGAACCTATCAAAATCTCTTGGCTTTCTGAAAACATCGAAGTATCAATTATTACAATCCTCTTTGATTCAAGATGATTAGATATTTCCTCTATTGTAGTCTCACTTGAACTATCATTAAAAATCGAGCCAAAAGAAAGCGTTCCCTCACCGCTTCTTACATCTAGCATATTAGATATCTTTCTTTTTAATACATTAATTGTAGCTTCATTAAAGGATATCTTTGTAGGCAAATTATTAAGTAGGGCTGAAATCCAATCCTCTTTATACTCTTTATAATAGGAATACAAGGCATCATTTTGGGCATCACTTAGATTTATAACACCATTAAAATGTTTAGGCCTTATTTTTTTTATATTAATAGCAAGTGTGTTTCCTCCAATCTTTGGATTCCTTGAATAATAACAAATCTTCTCTTTATTAGGATGGCTTTCAAGCCCTATCTTTTTATTTACAGTCTTAAAGTATTCATCATGTGGGTCTAAAACAAGCATTCCACAATAATCCTTTGTTGCAATATCCCAAAGCAAAACCGATGTGAGATTAGATTTACCCCTTCCTGTTGTCGCAGCTAAAAGAATATGATGCGATAAAACCTCTTTACCTGGAAGATATATTGGAAGTTCAAGCTCCTTTGTTCCTGCCCTAATATTTCCAACAAACAAAGAGTCCTTTGGTTTTGACAAAAAAGAAAAATCTGCTGAATTAACCTTTCTAACCTTTGAAAAAAACAAAGGCATATCCTTTGGCATTGTTGCATTCTTACTTGTGAGTTTTAAGATTACCTTAGCAACAACAATAGTATAATTTCTTATATGAGAATCAAAAATCTCTACAGGTTCAGACTCCTCAAGCCCAAAGCCTGAAATCATATCTATATTTTGCTGAGATATCTGACTTGCATATTTTATATCATAAGTCATAAGCATAAATTTCTCACTTTCATTTTCACTGATTAAAAGCTCTCCAATCTCAACCCGAGAGTTAGATTTCTTCCTAATCAAAAGTTGGCCAAAATTCCCTCCCACAATTTGCCCTACAAATTCTTCTTTATTCATTTTAATCCCAAACTGTTTAAAAAAATATTATTTTAAAAAATCTATTAATACAAATTAATATTTTTCATCAACCCGCAAAAACCAAGATATACTCTTTAATTAAAAACATTCCTAAAAAATCCAACAAAAATCATAAAACAGTTTACAGAATATATAGGTTTGGCTTATTAAAAAGGGAGTTGTTATCTTACTCTTAAATTGTTTGATTCATTCCCATAAAATCCGTCGATAATAACAGTAAACAGCCTCAGAAATTCTCAAATGAAGTCTCAAAGAGAAAACTTTGTTGCCATTTTAATATAATAACTATCTAAAAGTCTCATTTTTCAGAAAAATCATTAATTACCTTTAAATTAAACAAAAACAAAGGGTGTTTAGGTGGTAAAAAATGTCAAAATGCTCCAAAAATAAAAAGAAAGATAATAGGCCTCTATCCAAAAAAGAGTTTGAAGAGATTGCAAACAAAGTAGGTTTGCCCATAGAACAAATAGAATCTCTTGAACAAGTAATTAACTACATTTTGGCACAACGAGACAATAAGGGATTTGAAGAAAAACTTGAATCCCAATTAAAAAAGATAAGACCCTTAACATCATTTGGTTTGGGATATTTAATTAGTTTAGCATTTTGTGGTTCTGATTATGTTGCACCCGTAATTAAGGATGCAAAAAATTCTATAGAATCCTTTCTTCAGTTTGTTGATACAGGTTTAGAGGGAATACAAGGTTCTAGTGCTCAAAAAGCAGCAAGGACCCTATACGATAGCATAATTGAAGTAGAAAAAGCTGCACAAGAAAACAGGGATGGAGCTGAAGCACTTGAAAGATACAAGAAATCAACAATAAATCTAATAGAAGAATTACTAAATGTGCATGCACAAAATGAAACTTTAGTAGCAACCTCTAGAACACTAACTGTTCAACTAAAACAGTCTTTAAAATTCTTGTTTGAAATAGGTAATGACATTAAACCCGATTTTTGGTATGAGCATGTAGACAAGCCAATAATAGCAATATATGGAAAAATACGTGAAACATTTGATAAAGAATATCAAAATCTAACGACTGAAGAAAAGCTTCAAAAGGCTTTGGAAGACTCTAAAGAATTAAAAGAGTTTTACACTCAGACAAAGCAATTCTATGAACAAGTAGAAAAAAACCAAAAGACAATTGAAGAATTCTGCAATTATCTTACCAAGATAGAAACTTCATCTAGTGAAGCAAACAAAAAAATCGAAGAGTTTTTTCCAGACATTTTGAAAATACTAAAAGAAGGTTATACGATAGAAAGATACATACAAGAAACTGACAAAAAGGGAATAGGAATGAATCAAGAAGATCTCGAATCATTAGCAGCGACTGCCGAAGAATATATCGGCGCTTCAAAAGAATTGAATACAGAAATAGGCTATGTCGCGCCAATCACAATAAAAAACAACCCACATTTTACGGATTACATCCTAAATCCTTATGTAATTGCGTTCGCAACAATAGTCGCATATAAAGGTCTTATGAACACAGTGGTTCCATTTGGCAAGAAAATAGATTCTATTATCTCAAGAATAATTTCATATCTGCCAGAAAAACTCATTACTGGTATTGCAAACTATTTTCACAACAGAAAAATTAGAAAAGAAGAAAATGTAAACAAAACAGATATAAATGAGTAGTCCTAAATGAGAATATTAATTAAAAATAAGAAAGGTGCAGACAAAAAATGATAAAAACAGAGCATTTATCTGAAGTGGTTTTTTGTAGAGGCGATGAAAACGTATTAGAAGTATCAAGAATACTTAGAGATACAAATTCAAGACATCTTGTGGTAGTAGATGATGAAAAAAGACCTCTTGGAATTATCTCTTGCGTAGATATAAATAATAGAATAGTTTCCGAAGAAAAAACCCCTAAAG
This sequence comes from Candidatus Woesearchaeota archaeon, assembly GCA_035363095.1. GTDB lineage: Archaea > Nanobdellota > Nanobdellia > Woesearchaeales > UBA119 > DAOSEK01. Next base: position 5,746 of record DAOSEK010000030.1, read on the forward strand.
ACATAAAAGCCGAAGAAATAATGACAAAAGATATAAAATGCATTGAATTAGAAGATACATACGAAAAGGCTTTTGAAATAATGAACCAGCTAGAAACAAACTCAATCCCTGTGACAAAAGATAATAAATTAATAGGGCTTTTGGAGTATGCAATAGCCTTCAAACTAAGGAAGTGATGAAAAAATGGCAAGCATTAGAGATATTGTAAGGAAACTGCCCAATACTAGCAAGGGAATAGTAGAATATATTACTAATCATCCTATAAAATATTCTTCTATCGAGGATACTTTAACAACTGACCCTTCAACAAGACAAACCCTCTTAGAATGCGCACAAGAATCAGTTGAGAAATACGCAAAATATCTTGGAGGCTTTGCAAGCGGGTTAAGTAAAGCAGGTCATGCTGTTGGTTACACTGCAGATGCTTGGCTTTTAGGAACAGGCGACATTGTCGGATCTTTAGGTGGTAAATTCCTAAATCTTATTGCACAGGTTCCAGAAAAGCTTAAATCAATCTCCTATGGCATAAAAACTGGAAACTACCTCGATTCGCTTCAATGTATCTTAGAAGGATTAGTCAGCTATATTCCCGGATTAACATTTGCAGATCAAGGGCTTTCAAGAATCGTCCAAAAGCGAATGATAAAAGATACCGTAAAAAACTTTGAAAAATCTGTAGGTACATATAAACCTTGGACTGCAAAACTCGCAGACAAACTAAAGGGACTTTACAAAGGAGTAAAAGATAGAAAAGAGAATGTAATAGACCCAAAATATGCAATGAGTGATAAAAGCGGCCTTGAAGCTTCTCTATCCTGACCTTTTTAATATTTTTTTGTTTTTACAGTATCTCCGATTGTTCTGCTCAACTTCGTTTTTATAATCCCAACAAACCAC
>DAOSEK010000031.1:0-5256 GCA_035363095.1 Candidatus Woesearchaeota archaeon
TATGAAATAATAAGTATTACTTTGCAGTAACAATAGGTTTTATTTAAAGATTACTTAATACTTGAACAAAAACACATTACCTCAACTCAAAAATACAATTATTTTTAAACATTAAGTTCCTTATTTACAACTGTAACTAAATAAAAGGTAATTTTAAATGGGACTCTTCGAATCTATAATCCAGAAATTCAAATCAAAAGAATCTTCAAAAGAGTCAATAGCATCTTCAGAAATTGAAAACTGGTTATCAATCAAAAAATTATCAGAACTAAAAAAAGCAGATGAACTATCAAAACCATTACTCCAAAAAATCCTTGAAGAAAACAAAATCCTCTCAAAAAACATAACAGAGTTTCAGACAAAAGAACTTGAAAACAAAAAAGTAGAGTCTAGACTAATTGAAATATCAAAATCAAACAAAGAAATATTTATAATGTTAATCAAAAGATTCGTAGATGATATCACATCTAACTCCACGCATGAAAATAAAAAAGACTTATTTGAAAAAATTCTTTTGTTAACACAAAGCCTTTCAAAAGCCACACATAAAATAACCATGATACTGGAAAACTTTTATTCTCACGACATTGACAAAATCTCTCGAAACATAACCATAATAAACGAACTTTCCGAAAAAGGCAAATTAAACTACGAAACAAAAAACCTTAAAATTCTTAATGAAATAGAAATTGATTACACTGAATTCAAATCCCAAACAAATCTTATAGAAAATCTCTCAAAAGAACTCTCCTTAAAAGAAGCGAATCTACAATCATTAAAAAAGGATCAAGATTTAATCTCTAAAGAAATTCAATCACTAAAAAATCAAATTGATTACAAAAACCTAAAAGCTTTAGAAAAACAACTATCTTTGATTTCACAAGAAAAAGAAAAGAAAAGATCAGAGTTCATTGAGAAATTCTTGCCAATCGAAAAAGCATTAAAAAAATACAATCATATCTCTTTAGAAGAAAAATTCATAACAATTCTGCTTAATGACCCACTAAAAACATTTCTTAACCCTGAAGAATCTACCCCCTTGAAAATAATAGAATTGTTTAAAGACCTCAAAAAAGCACTTGAAAACAATTCACTAAATTTAGACCCAAAAAAACTCGAAAAAACCCAGCAAGAGTTATGTGAATACAGTCTAGCATACATAAAAAATCTAAGAAAAGAATTTAATGAACTAGAAACCAAAGAGAATCTATTAATAAAAGATATCCAAAAAAGTCAAGTTTCTACAAAATTAAAAGAATTATATAATAAAAAACAATCCATTGAAAACGAATTACCCAAAATAAACTCAGACATTGAAAATCTTAAAAACAAAATTCCAAATAACCCAAAAAATAATTTAAATTCAATAATATCTAAAGCCAAGGAAATTGGAATTGAATTACAAATCATCTAATCTATTTAATCTAAAAAAACCACCTTTTATCACTCATCACTTTATAATCCAATAATATGATCAAATTCTCAAAAGCTTTAAAAAGAGAGAATATAACAATTTCTAAAATGGAAATAATACTTGTAGTTGTCCTTCTCATATACCTAGTAATCGCATCAATATCTGACCTAAAAAAATTAGAAGTGCCTGACTGGTTAAATTATTCTTTAATACTTCTTGGTTTATCTTATAACACATTCTTATCAATCTCAGTATCATCATTCATACCCATAATTGAATCCATAGTTGGCTTTGCTACTTGTTACGCTTTATCATCATTACTTTACTATTCAGGACAGTGGGGCGGAGGTGATGCCAAATTCTTCACAGGAATCGGTGCTCTTTATGGAATACCAGTATCCTTGTCCTTCCCTTTCTTGAATTTATTAGGTAGATCTCACAACGGCTTTAGCATTCTCCCATTCATGGTACTGTCAATGATTGCTGGAGGAATATTTGGAATAATATACATCGCAATAAAAGCAATTCACAAAAGAAAAGAATTTTTAAAAGAATATAAATTCCAATCTGAAAAAATCAGAAAATACAAACTCATTCTGTTAATAACCTCATTATTCTTAATGTTCTCATCTCTTTTAATAAAAGAGCCACATTTAAAAATCTCAATAATCACACTAGGAATCTTTCCTTATCTAAGTATACTTTTATATGCCTTTGTAAAATCCGCAGAAAAATCCGTAATGACAAAAGATATTGAAATCAAACACCTTACAGAAGGTGATTGGATAACCCAAGACATAATTGTAGATGGCAATTTAATATGTAAAAAAAAGAAAGTCGGTTTAGAACTTGATGATTTAGAAAAGTTAAAATCACTTTATTCTAAAGGAAAAATTAAAAAGGTTACAATAAAAAATGGGTTTCCCTTTATACCCAGTTTCTTGATAGGTTATATTGCCTATATTTTCTTAGCAGAAATAATATCCAATTTGTTATTAATGCTATTTTAAATTGAAAATGAAAAACTTTCTAAAACATAAATATCATAAAATATCTGACATCCACAATTGAAAAATTTTCATATTAACATTTCTCTCATCCTAAACTCGTACAAAATATCAAAGCATACACTGCATTAAAGCGAGGTTGTTGATGACAAAAAAGCGTACCGAATTCTCATGTTTAAACATGAAGTATGCTTTTCTATTTACCAAAGTATGCAAAATGACCCAGATTTCATGAAATCAAATATTATTAAGCATTTCAGATGCCCATTCTGATTGTCTTCCTCTTTCTTGATGTTTTAATTGCATTACTGCAGAAAAATTCCAGTCTGGATGTTCATCCAAATTAGTATGTTGTATTGCATAGATTAGTGTTAAAAGTCCGTTACGATACGCTCTCAAAAAAGGGTTATCAACCTGCCAAGGACATCCAGTAACATAGGTTTTGCTTCCTTCTTCTGACCTTGAAAGCATTGTTCTTGCATATCTTGATTCTGTATTTTGCATCTCATCAATAATCAAAACCTCACCGGGCGATATATTAATTCCTCTATAAATCCCTAAAGGCAAAAAACCAACCAAAGGTGCATTACTTTCAGTTCCTCTCAGTATTCCCTCAAAGGATTTGTAAACCTCATCTATTGAGGGAGGTATACCAGTAAATCCAAATTCTTGCAAACTTTTATTTTTACCCTTAGGGAAACTAATAGAACTCTGGTTTTTATCTATGTTCGCACAAATTTTTCTTAGATTTCTCATATATGAACTATACGAAGGGTCTAATTTCGCCTCTAGGTCTCCGGGTAAATAACCATACTCCTCAATAGAAGTCAATGGTTTTGTCAAGAAAACTAAAGGTCCTTTCACCTTTGCTTCTTCGGTGGTAAATTCTTGAACATTTCTTCTAGAAATATTCATTGCAGCAGCTAACTCTAAAAAAGTCTTTCCGGTTCCTTCATGGCCATATCCAACAGACAAAGAAATTTCTGGCTCAAGACAGTTATTCAAAAAAAGCCATTGTTCTAGATTCTTTGGTCTAATCCCAGATACTGTTAAATGTGGCTGATTATAATAAAGAGGTCTTAATAATTTTTCTACTCTATCAACTCTAAAAATCATTTTTGAATATCTCTCAAGAATCGAATAGGAATTTTTCGCATCTATTCTATCAATATCTTCCTTTGATGCAAGGAAAATTACATAGTTGTTGTTTGGCAAATCGCCAATATGTTTTCCTGAAACCAATTTAGCAGAATCAAATTTTTCAAAAGGTATATCAGTATTTTTATCATGAAATATATCTGACAAAATCTCTGGTTTTAAACAAAAATCATATCCTCTCAACAAATCTTTTATCTCAACTGTTCCCCTCTTAAGTGTTTCAGCTTTAAGGTCATTAAAATTTGCATGAACGTGCAACGCAAAATCATTTGTAACTAAAACAACCTCATAACCTAATGGTTCAAATCTTTCTTTTAATTTTCTAGTGCATTCCAAATACATCTCGTCGCCTTTTCCAAGGTCTGCACTAAAAGACAATTTTTCTTGTGGGCTTAATCTACTCTCATCAAGAAAATAAATCATTCCTCCCTTCTCATTAACTTTGACACCAGATTTTTTTAAGTCAACTCCCTCTTTGTCGGCTTTATCTTTTATCTCTTTTAACTTTGCTAATGCCTCCATACAATTATGTGATGTTATAGGCTTTTGTGTTTTCTTATGTACATTATTAAGCTCCGTAATCATAGTATGATAAGGAATGATTAGTATATTATCCCCAAAATTGTAAAAACATTCTGGATCATTTATTGGAGCATTAGTATCCAAAACAAACATCTTTTTGTTTTTTTGGTTCCTTGGAATATCCAATCTCTCTAAATGTTCATCAATACTTTCAGTCATTGAATTCACCTCAAAAATTCCACGTTATCATCTTGATCAAAACAAAAAAATTCAATAATTTTATTTTACCATTTATTAAAGGGGTATGCTCTTCTGTTAAAATCTTGAATTACGTCTTCTACCTTTCTAGACAAAAAGTAGTATTCAGAACCAAAACTAAGTTTTTTATCTAGGCATGTAGTATCCTCAAATCCATGACATACAGGAATCTCAAGGTTCTTTGAAAAATAGAGCTGTTCAATCCTTTCTTCAATTTTAGATCCTATCCCCGCACAAATAAGCCTCAGAGTGAGTGCCAATCTTTTATCTTCCAAATTCATCAATTTTTTAGAAATAGAAAATAGTTCAGTTCTCAAATCTTCCTTTCTTAAATCTGGAAAATAATCAAAAGATTTTTCAATAACGCTTTTTCCTAATACTTGAAAATACTTGGCATCAAAAATTAACTCTCCATTATTGTATTCTTCAATACTATTAATAATCTCTTCATGAGCAGTTCTCAAAAACCCACTTTGATCACTTGGAAGAAAACCCTTGTTGTATCTAGTAGGCAAGAAATAATAATCTACTATTGCCCTTATAATTGAAGAGCCTTCCAAGAGAATTCTTGGGTTTTTAGTAATATCTTCAATATTATCAACGTCTTGACTAAAATTACCTTCACAGAATTTCAAGGCACAATACAAAGAAGTTCTCTTATTTCCAACGCTTTTCTTGCCAGTCATTACAAAAAAGCAATAGAACTTTTTTATATTGTTTTCTATTATCTAGTAGTTAATTACGAGTAGTTGATTGGGTGATGGCTCCTTTCTTTTTGTTTAATTTCATTAATAGAAAAGGATACCCCCTGTTTAAACACGAGGACTTGGTACACTTTTTTGTAATCAACAACCTCGCTGAATTTAGCGCATGCTTTTATATTACCAACATACCTCG
>DAOSEK010000032.1:0-5247 GCA_035363095.1 Candidatus Woesearchaeota archaeon
TTATTATTATTATTATTATTATTATTATTATTATTATTATTATTATTATTATTAATTTTAACCATCTTCAGTCATATTTTTTTCTGTATTTTATTTTATAAATAAAAACATCTAAAGATCAGTGCTTTAGGTGTCTTGGAATATGTTCAATGAATTTTCTTTGGTAAATCTCTCCTTCTAAATCTATTTATTGTTAATTTGGAGCTAAAGATTAAACTGCATAAAAAAAGGATGTATTTTGCGAGCTCATCTAAAAACAGCAAACCTAGGTTTTTTATTAAACTTTTCTTAGTCAACCATTTAATTCTAAAAAAAATCTTTAAAAATCTCATATTTCCCTTAATTTAGACTTAAAAAACCTTAGTTGGTTGTTATTCACAAATAATCTCCCTAATATTTAAACAATTAAACACTTATTCCTTGAATACTATTAAATAAATCGCAAAAATCAGCATAAATATGTCTTCAGAATATAAAATCAGGATACTCTCACTCTTTTTTGTAGTCTTAGTATTAGGACTATCCCTGACAAGCATCTTAGTAGGTTTATCTTTGATATTTGAAGAAGAATCAAAAGAGCAAATCTCTTTTCTAAACCCTATAACAACAGAAGCATCAAGAAATCTACCCTCGCCAAAAGACAGAATACAAGAATCGGATATATTAGCATACGATGATAGGGTAATAATAAATGTGAAAAATCCAATCATAGCTCGTTTTACTCCTACACGCTCAATGGACCCAGTATTAGATTCTGATGCCAACGCAATTGAAGTAGTACCACAATCCCCTGAAGATATTCATATTGGAGATATTGTATCCTATCAATCAGAGATGACAAATACCGTAATAGTTCACAGGGTTGTAGATATAGGTTATGACTCAAACGGGATTTATTTCACCTTTAAAGGAGATAACAACAAAGAAAAAGACCCTGAAAGAGTAAGATTTAGTCAGATAAGAAGAATTGTTATAGGAATACTTTACTAAAAATCAACAACCTTGCTTTAATACAGCGCATGCTTTTATACTCCCAACATACCTTACCCTTTAGGGCGAGATTCTTGATTCATCAAATGGTTTTAATTTCCAATTCAGTATCAATATCTTCTGTTATAGACTCATCAAGTGGTCTAACTAATTCAAGCTCTAAAAACTCCTTTGATGGAATTATATTAAGTATTGCATAAGTGAGCATATTAGCCTGCTTATACACATTTGAAGAATTTGTCCCATAAATCTTTATACAATCCTCTTCTATGAAAATCCTATTAGTATCTTCACTAATCTCAAGTTTTATAACTGAAATCTTCTTTTCATTAAGTTTAATCTTAATACTTCCATTAGTAACAATCTCTCCAGCCTTATCAAAAGCTGATTGATTCGTTGCATTCTCACAATCAAAAACCAATACCTCCTTATCATGATAACCCTGAGGAATATGTGTAACACCTATAATCGTAGGAATCCCCAAGATCCCTGTATCCTCTTTTCTTGGATTCATAATCTTTGAGATCTCAAGACCTGCTAAAGCGACCTCGCTCTCAATAAACGGATCCATTGTAATCAAAACCAAATCAGAATTTAAAAGCCTATCTACAATCCTGCTTTGATTATCTATCTCAAAATAATCCACTTCACTAGGATTATACTTCATCCTTAGATCATAAACATTATCCCCAACCCAAAGCAAGGTTGACCAGCCAATAAGCTCCTTATTAAAAGTAAAGCCATTATAGACAACTGTATGATTCTCCACACTTCCATTTGGCTTAGTCCCATTATCATCTTTAAAAGTGCTTAACATAAAAAAAGCTATAACAATAATCAAAACACTAATACCTAAAACAAAAAACAATCTCTTAAAAGAGCAACCACAATTAACATCCCTTCTGCAAAAACCCCTAGATTTGTTAAAATCCTTAGCTATTTGATCTTTTCGAATGCTTTCATCTAACCCTTGCTCTTTTTTATCCTCATTTTGTTTTTGTTGTTGAGCATTTTCTTTTTCTATTTTTTTCTCTACTTCTTTTTTTTCCACTTCACTCTTTTCTTCATTTAGACTTTCATCAATCTCTTGCTTATCATCCAAAAAATGATCTTCTTTTTCTTCTAAAAAGCTATCTTTTTCATCATCAAGCCCTTGGCCTTTATACACCTTAGATTCCTTAGAACCACTATTAATTGCAATATCAGACGTTTTCAAATTATTTTCTTTATTCTCTTCCATAACACTTCCCCATAATTACTTCTTTAGATTTTTCATCTTTATGAAATCCTTACTCATAATGAATACTTTAATCTTTTTATCATTAGATTTTGACCAATCTCCTCATTAAAATGTGGATTGCCAAATACTGGATTTACAAACTAATAATTTTAACTAGCTGATTGGTCAATAGTTATTTTTATTTAATTTAAAAAATCATTTTAAAAAAAATTAATATCAAAAAAATCTTTAAAAGATTAATCCTTATTAAAATAATCCCTATTAATTACCCCTAGTTTAAGATAGGACAAAGCATTTGAAAAAGCTACAACATCAAATTCTGTTGAAGCATATACATAATAGCAAAATTCATTAGTCTCATCCTTTAAAATCTCAAACTCCTCTCCCTTTCTAAATATAAAAATAGGAGCATTAGTCTGGTTTTCACAATTTAGACCTACTTTTCCCTCTTTAAAATCCTCAAACCCATAAAAAACCATCATCTTTTTAGCTTTTTGGGCATTATAAGAACTTTCCAGAACCGAAAAAGAAACCGCTGAAACTATCTCTGAACTTGAATTAACACCATAATAAAAAATTAAAGAACTATCAATCTTATCTAGCAGGTCATCATCAAATGTTAGATAACTTACCTGAAAAGGGCTTAAAGTAAAATCAAGCTTTTGCTTTTCATAATCCAAACTCCAGCCAGAAGTACTCCTGCTAAGAGTATAATTATTGATATTTATTTTGCTATCCTCAAAATTTTGAGAGTTTCTATTGACAACCATCTCCAAAATACTTGTCATTAAAAGAATAGATGTAATAACAACAAGGGCAATAGTAAGCATCTTTTTATTTTTCTCTCCCTTATCGACTTTTTCAATCCTTCTTTTTGCGATAATAATCCCCTCCTTAAAAAATAAATCCCACATTAACCATTGTTTCTTTCATGAAAACCTATTCATATTTAACTCTTTTTGTTTTTTTAACCTAAAACACTCTTTATCAGATCTTATCCTTAGCTAAACAATTAATTATGATTTTTCTAAATATTTCCCTTAAGAATCTCTTATCCCTTAAATCCCCTCTAAAAACTCTTTAATACTTGCTTTTTTGTATCCAATACAAACATCTATCTTCAAATCAGTAGGAAAATGCTCCAAAGAATCTTTATTTTGAGCTAAACAATCAAATCTAGTTTCTTTATCTCTCTTATCCAAAAACTCTTTTTTTGAATCGTTCTCATAATCCCTTTTATAAGAAATCTTATCTAACCCATTAACTTCAAGGGTTGAAGAATCTTTTAACTCCTCAATAAAATAGATATCATGAACCCTTTGGATATCCACCTTTGTTAAAGGATTTAACCTCATCGTTTCAACATATTCAGAGCAATCAAGTATAAGCCCATTATCTTCACTATGATTATTAAACCCTATTACCACAACATTATTTGGATGATATAATCCCTCTAAATAACCCTTAAGCATATCTTTTAAAGCCAATTTAAGATTTCTTCTAATAATACAATTTTCATATAGGATTGTAAAATTATCATTACTCGGAACAACATTACAAATCCCATAAACCATATACTCATCAAAGGGAAATCCATCCTTAACCAAATCATTCCTTGTATTTGGAAAACCTGTCTCTAAAATTGGTGGAAAACTACTTTTGTCTTTATTTAATTCAAAATCTAAAAGACCCTTTTCAGAGGTTTGAATACCAAAGCGATCAACAATAAAACTTAATATCCTTTCAAGTTCACAATCATTAATTTTATTATGCATATTTACTAAACCCCAACAAATCACAATATAAATATCTGCTTTTAAAAAACCTTTATCAAATCTCTATCTAAAAAATCTCAATCTGATACCATTATCTTAATAATTCTTTTGGCATTTATCTTTCAAAGGGTATCCCTAAATTATCCAAAACAACATTTCTTTTAAATAAAAAAGTTTTTTCTTTGAATAACCAAATCAAAGAGTCAAAACTAACATTTAAAGATTTATCTTAATTAAAACTATATTTTATAGAAAATCTTAACAAATCTTAACAATAAATTTTTTCTAACTCCAAACACTTGTTAAAACTTTTTTGAGACTTCATTTGAGGCTTCATTTGAGGCTTCATTTGAGGCTTCATTTGAGACTTCGTTTAAGAATTCGTTTAGAAATTCAACTCGTTTAAAATCTAACAATTAATCAATATTTTAAAAAAATAAAAAAAAACTTTAAAAAACTAAATCTCTATGCAAAAAATGTCGATAATTCCTTTCGATAAAACATCACGATGAAACAGGTCGATGAAACACATCGGTAAAACAGCTCGGTAAAACATCTCGGTAAAATAGCTCGGTGAAACAACTCGGTGAAACAACTTGATGAAACAGGTTTATAAAACACCTCGGTAAAATAGCTCGGTAAAACAGCTCGATGAAAAAGGTTTATAAAAAATCTTGGTAACACAAACCAATAAAATGAACTAATCAAACAAACCTAAGAAACAGGTCGATGAAACAGGTTTATAAAAAACCTTGGTAAAACAAACCGATAAAATGAACCAATCAAACAAACCTAAGAAACAGGTCGATGAAACAGGTCGATGAAACAGGTCGATGAAACAGGTTTATAAAAAATCTTGGTAAAACAAACCGATAAAATGAACCAATCAAACAAACCTAAGAAACAGGTCGATGAAACAGGTTAATAAAACAGCTCGGTAAAACATCTCGATAAAACATCTCGGTAAAACATCTCGGTAAAACATCTCGGTAAAACATCTCGGTAAAACATCTTGGTAAAACAAACCGATAAAATGAACTAATCAAACAAACCTAAGAAACAGGTCGATGAAACAGGTTAATAAAACTCTTCAATAAAACAAATCAATAAAAGAAATCAATAAAAGAAATCAATCAATCAAAAAAATTGATTTAAATTGCTGAAAAATTAATCCTAATTCCAATTATAAAAACAGCATTGAGAAACAGCATTGAGAAACAGCATTGAGAAACAGCATTGAGA
>DAOSEK010000033.1:0-4573 GCA_035363095.1 Candidatus Woesearchaeota archaeon
CAATAACAAACAGAACCCCTGTATTTAATTGGAGCGCGTCAACCGACCCTGATGGTGACTCAATTACATACACAATTGATATAGATAGAATCGCCTGCCCTTATGCAAAATACTGCAATGGAACTGACCCAATCAATCAGGCATCAATCTCAAATCTGTATTACACTCCAACATCAAATCTTGACCTTTCACCATACGATTGGAAAATTAGAGCTTGTGATTCATGGATTTGCTCTGAATGGTCAAGTATAAGAAATTTCACAATTATTCCATATGTTGCAATAGACCTTGTGCACTCAACTACTGATTTTGGCACATTATCAATTGATGAAACCAAAAACACAACAGCTAACGCTCCAGGTCATGCAAACGGCCCACTTTTAGTAAGAAACAGCGGAAACTGCTTTGTAAATATCACTGTTAATGCAACAAACCCATATTCAACAGTCTCAACAAATACAGAATATTTCAAATTCTTAGCAGCAGCTTACTCTGGAGAACCTAGTTCATTTAACACCAGCTGTTCGCAAACAACTTGGATGAACATCTCAACCACTCAAAAGAATTCAATCTGCGGGCTTAACTTCGCAGATTCCTCTGATGAAGCAAGACTAGACCTTCTAATTACTATCCCTCCAGCAGAATCCACCGGTGCCAAATCAAGCACCGTAATGCTAACAGCAGAGATGGATTAAAAACCTTAAAATTGATTACTAAAACCAAAACGTACTTCCTTTTTTCCTCCGTCATCAGACATATATCTAAGGGTATAATGCCCACCTTTTGTCTCTAAATCTATTCCTAAACCAAATATGTCTTGAAAGTTCATATCAGAAAGTATCCTTTTATAATGTTCGTACTCTCCTTGAATGCCCAAAATCCAGCCATTATTATAATTTATCTGCGCCCCTGCCTTTAAAAGAGTAGAACCTCCCTGAAACTCTCCACTTAAAGACAACCCCAACTCATTATTATTATAACCCATTTCAATGATTGGAACAAAATATCCCTTAAGATAATCTGAACAGCCGTTTGCAGGGTATATCTTTGTCCCAAGCAAAAAATTTGTATCTTTTCCTTGGAAAATTACATAAGGGAATGTCAAACCCATTACAGAAGGCTCATAGTGTTTAGGATTAGCAATCTTGAACTCTTCAAAAAAAATATGATCATGATTAATATTATAATTAATCAAATGCTCACTTGAAAAAATTTGAATCATATTCCCCAAACTTATATCTCCTATTTCTCCTTCAAAACTAATCTTTGTGTGATTCTCAAAGCAAGGATTCAAATATCCTCTGAATATCTGGGGCATACTATAAGGCAATCCCGAATCTCTTATATCAATCTCCATTAAAGAAAATCCTAAATTAACAAACAAATTATTTGTAAAAACAATATTCTCCTTAATCTTTCTATTAAATTCAGTTACACTAGATATATTAAAACCCCCTAAAGATTTAATTAAATCCTTATATTTGGAAATATCGCTGTTAAATAAATCAACCCTAACCATTTGGTTGCCTATTTTTAAACAATCCCCTAAAGAAATCTTCCCTTTTTTAATGAATTCCTTAAACCTATCCTCAAAATTAAAATTGTATGCATCTTGTAAAAACCCTGCTAAGTTATTAATATCATAATAAAGTGGTTTATCCTTAATAGGGTCTTGAAGAGTGCTATAAATACATGGTCTATAATTATAAAAACCCAAGGCCAAATCAATACCTCTTTTACTTCTCAAATCTTTTAGACCGTATCCTGAAATGAGCTCTCCTGCAGAAATAATGTATAAAACATCATCTTTCTTATCCTTAACAATTGTCATAGAATGATTATTTGAGGCTATGCTCAAAGCATTCATATCCAAAACCTTGATTGCAAAATTACCTGTAACATTTGCATAATCCCTGCAAACCCCTAAATATCTATTATTCCTATCAAAAAACCAAAGCTGAGCATTCTTTAAAATCTGTTCATAATCATCTTTTGTTAATGGTTCATAAGGATTTTCATAATTATAATTCTTATATAACAAATCGTCAAATTCCTTTAAAACTATAGCTTTTTCAAACCCACTTAAACTAACATTTCTTTCATCTAAATATCTTCTGATATTCTCAAAAGTAAAATCATCGTTTGGAATATCCAAAAGAATTGACTCAAGCAAAGAATTAACCTTGAAAGCTTGCCCTTCAAAATCAAACCCTTCAAATTCAGACACTTTAAATTCAGTCTCACTCTTAGTTTCTTCAAGCAAAGAAATTAACGAACGGGGGGTACTAATCTCTTGAACATGGGCACAATCATTATTTTGCAAACTAAGATTGCCTTCTAAGAGCTCCTTACCAAGTAAATTAGGAAACAAACTTAAAAGCACAACTCCACTACATATACCATTTTTTAAATAATTCTTAATAACGCCCATTTCAAAAAACCCTTGCTAAAACAAATAACCCCACAAAATTCATATTTAAACATATCCCTAAAAAATCTTTGAAAAATACAACAATTCATCACAACAACAATAAAAACAACACATTCAAACCTAAACAAAAGCATTTATTCAAAATAGAATTAAAAATTCCTACTAAAACATAGGCATATAAAACAACATCACCTTTTGAAATAATAATATTCTTTTAAGACTAATATACTCACCTTTCTTATTGAAAATCTCACATTGTGAGATTTGTTCGGGCTTTAATACCCCATACTTTAGTGTCTGATTTTCAATTTAAAAATTTATTCTCAATAAGTGAGTATGTAAATACCCCTAACCTTTAGGTTTGGGATAGGACGAAGAATCAAGATTATAAATTTTAATTATTTTAGACAAATTAGTGATTTATCTATATGATCTATATACTTCATTGATAGAAAAGCATACCTCGTGTTTAAACACGAGGACTTGGCACGCTTTTTTGTAATGAAAAACCTCGGCATAAATGCCGAGGTATCTTTAGGATAGTCGAGGTAAATCCTTGCATGAATCCGTCTATTCTCACTTTGGCTTGAAAGACCAAAGTATGCAAAATGAACGAGGATTTCATGAAATCAACAACCTCGCTACACTTAGCGCATGCTTTTATATTACCAACATACCTCGCCCTTTAGGGAGAGGTTGTTGATCCTTAAAAATGATCTGATAACAAAAAAAGAGATACTAAAAAATCCCTTTTAAGATCAACACTCCTTACAAATCAAGTGATGCGATTTTGCCCTTAAAACCCTAACCTGAACAAAATCCCCAATCTTTACTGACTCATCAAAATCCCCAGCTCTTAAAACAATCTCCTTATAAGAAGAATTTCTACCCTTAATAGAACCATTCTTTCCAAACTCATCAATAACACATCTAAAGTTGCGTCCCACCCACTTATTATTCTCTTCAAAAGCAATCTCATCAAACAACTCCTTTAATATCTTAGCCCTTCTAATCCCAACTTCGGGCAAATGATTCCTAAACTTTTCTGCCTTAGTATTAGGTCTTGCCCAAAACCTTGAGATATTCAAAATATTTGGCCTAATCTCCTTAATCACATCCAAAGTCTTCTCAAAATCATCTTCTGTTTCTAAGGGAAAAGCAGTAATAACATCAGTTGAAAGTGTTAAATCTTTTATGTTTCTCTTAAAAAAATCACAAATCTCCAAAAACTCTTTAACCGTATAATCCCTTTCCATCCTCCTTAAAACATTATCACTTCCTGCCTGTAATGGGATATGAATAAACCTAAAAAAATTCTTATTCTCATTAATCAATCGGCAAATCTCTTTTTTATATATCTTAATATGACTTGGATTAGCCATCCCAAGCCTAATAAAAAAATCCCCCTTAACCCTTGACACCTTCTCAAGCAATTCTAAAATATTACTACCCTTATCCATTCCATAAGCTCCAATATCTTGAGAAGTAAGCCATATCTCCTTAGCGCCCAAAGACACAAAACGCTCAACAGTACACACAATCTCTTTAATTGGATACGAGAAAAGATTGCCCCTTGCCTGCTTTGTCTTGCAATAAGAACAATGCCCTAAACATCCTTGTGCAACAGGAATAATTGCAATAGCATCATTATATCTCATATAAGCAACTTTCAAAGGATTACTATTAACCATATCAAGTAAAACCATTCTTTTACCACGCAAAAGGTTATCAACAACTAAAGCAATATTTCCGATCTGAGAAGTTCCAATTACACTCACATTCATTAATTCCTCACTTTCAATAAGCTCTTTTTCAGCCTGTATTACACAGCCTGTTGCAACAATAGCCTTATCAGCAAGTTTTGCCTTTCTTAGCTCCCTAAAAAACTTAGTCTGAGAATTGTTTTTCACAGTGCAAGAATTAATAACTACAACATCAGCCTTTTTAATATCATCTACTATAGCATATGAACTTTTAGAAAGAATCTGTTTCATAACAAGAGAATCAGCAACATTTGTAGAGCATCCAAATGTCTTAATATAGACTCTTTTATTATTCTTGTTACTAACAATACTATCATTGTTGCTATTATTATTATTATTATTATTATTATTATTATTATTATTATTATTATTATTATTA
>DAOSEK010000034.1:0-4403 GCA_035363095.1 Candidatus Woesearchaeota archaeon
CAAAGGATACCAAAGGTGCAATATCTGAAAAGATTATTAATGTTACAATTCAACCTATGACGGATTTAGAGTTGAATGTGTTAGGTATGTTCTTAGAAGAGGACGAAATTGTAAAAGCGCACTATTTTCAACAGTTAAGTGATGCAACTGTAAAAATATTTCAGAGAAAAATTAATTGGATTTACGAAGAACAAGAAGGATTATTATATCACTACAAAATGGGTGTTGAAGAAATACCAAAATCACTTTTATTTGAAGGAAATACGGATTCCTCTGGGAATATTAAAATTAAAGTAGAGCCACAAGACAGAGCTCAAAATCTTATACATGTAGAAATTAATAAAGAAGGAATGAAGGAATTATCTTTAGATTTTTTTGGTCATAAAGATCTAGAAACAATAACTTTAGGACTTTTGCAAAATAGCGATAACTTAGACCAATTTCTAGTTGATTGTTTAAGTAATTACGGAATATGGCCTGCTGATGGTAATTTCTATATAAAAAATGGTTCTGCTTCATGGCCTTATCTTGTATTCAAAGATAAAGAAATTCCTGAACTTGAGATAATATGTCCTAATGAAGAAGCTGTACCAGAATTCATAAAAGACCAGATAATTTCGAATATGACGTATCTCTATGGTGAAAATATTAAGATTTCCTATGTACCCGAATTTAACCAAACAAGCAACAAAATTTTTATCCAGTTTTGGGATCTTCTTGATGGAAATATAAGTATTGGAACAATTCCATTTACAAATTTGATAGATTATGTAATTATAACTTTACCTAGGGTTGTCACCAACCCTATACAAGTAAAAGCCTCAATTACTCAAGAGGCAGGACACGGTTTTCTTCACAACGGGCATTCTCCTGAAAAAATAGATAGTCATTATGGAATAGATTCTAATTTTTCAACGTTTCCTGATTATAGCCCACTTGACATTGCTGTTATTGAATTCAAAAAAAGATATAGATTCATATATCCTGGACAAATATTTTATCTTGATAATGGAATTGTTAAACAAACAAATAGAGCAGTTATTGACGATGAAAATAATAGAATATACTATTTATTTCCAGAGAATTAAAAATATTAACATCTACTTTAACTTCTTAGTAGAATTTTTCGTATTTGTTTTACTTGCAAAGATTACTGTGGGGTACTGAATATTAAATTATTTCTTTTGTATCAATAACATAAATTATCTCCTTTTAAACGATATTAGAATAAATTATATAGTTCCAACACTTTCAAAGAACTTAACTAAATTTGCCAATGTTTAGAGATAATAAAATAAAAAACCTCAACATAAATGCCGAATTATCTTGTGAATAGTTGAGGTTTTTCGTCCATGAATCCGTCTATTCAAACTTTCGGATTGAAAACCCAAAGGATACGAATGAACGAGGATTTCACGGAATTAAGGATTTCCATTAACAGTATTTGAAGCTACTTTTTTAGAGTTACAATGAATTTATACAAATTCAAGCAGATTTCCTGAGGTCACAAAACATAAAATAATTAGCAAGATATCCTAAGAACTATTAAAAATTTCAAAAGCGAAGTTTTTGTTAATTAGTGATACAAATCGATTAAAGGAAAGTTTGAAAAAGGCATATTAAAAAGTCTATACTCATCATTCAAAAAAGGAAGGAAAAACCCTACTGCGTGCAATACTAATAACTTCACACAGGTTATCGTAATTTCTACAATTAAAAGTAAGATAAAAAAATGTTCATTTACACCTCAAAACAAAACCCGCAAAAATCATACAGCATCTCTGGCTTTCAGGAAGGCAAGTGTAATAATCTGGACAGCCACACT
Source organism: Candidatus Woesearchaeota archaeon (assembly GCA_035363095.1). Taxonomy (GTDB): domain Archaea; phylum Nanobdellota; class Nanobdellia; order Woesearchaeales; family UBA119; genus DAOSEK01. The sequence continues at coordinate 1,826 of DAOSEK010000034.1, forward strand.
CACTACATTTTGGAATTAGCTTAAAATCATCACATTTGAAACCTACTTTACCTGTGCTACATTGACCAATCAGCGTATTGTCAGTACACTTCAATTCAGGAGAAGGACTTGGACTTGGCGAGGGAGAAGGACTCACTTTGACCTGTGGCTCAATTCTTGGGATTATTTCAATCTCTCCAGAATCGCCTTCATTACCTTGATTCTGAGGCGGGACTTGTTGTGCAGGAACATATTGCGTGGTATATTCTTCGGATTCATAAACTTCTCCAGTTGGAACATATGTTTCCAATGGAGTAACTGAACCGGGTACAGGATTAGTTTTACATATCGCAAGGTCATAGTTGGGGTAATCAATTACATAGCATTCACAATTGTATTCCTTTGAATACAAAGTAGTACTCTGAGTTGATAATTTTGGATCTGAATACCTTTCTGCGACTTTTCCACTAACACAACTATCTAAATATAATTCGCTTTCTTCTCTTGTTCCATCGTTATTAAACTTTGCAAGCTTTGAAAATCCTATTGCATTTGGATCATCAGGGTTTGTTTCATATACTTGATAGTTATAGCCAAATACTCTTCCAGCGTGAGGGAATACGCCTTGGTAGTTTTGGTAATTTATCTAAATAAGAAATTAATGTGACAGAAATTTGATTTTTTAATTCTTGAAAAATGCAGTAATCTTTAAATAAAACCTATTGTTACTGCAAAGTAATACTTATTATTTCATAGATAAAAAGATAAATATCAATAGGTTGATATTAGATGTTACAAATGCAAACGGCTAATAAAAAAGCCAATTTTAAATCTGGACTTGTAGGAATTCTTGCAGTTGCAAGTGCGTTTTTTACTACGGCATGCCCCCCACAACCAAATAAATTTAGTGTAAGCCCTTTAGAAAATCCATTCAGTGTGGACGAAGGACTACCTTTAAAAGCTGGTTTTAAGGTTAAAGGCAGTTCGATTGATAATGTTGTTAGCACTGCACATTCTCCAGATTATCATCAATTTGAATTCTCCACAGTTCAACCTGATAAGATTTTTGTTACAGGACAACCAATTGACCCTAATAATTATGGATTGAGTGAATTAAGGTTAGAATTAACTTCTCTTGATGGAAAGAAAGCAGAGTATACGCTCCCAATAAATGTTATTGATACGCCGGATTTAGTATTTGAGAACCTGCCAACATCAATTGAGGCATACAAAAACCAAACTGTAGAGATTATTTTTAGCTTGATTGATGATTATTCAGATTGGTATAATGGCATCACTAAAAGTTTTGTAAGTGATAAATACAATGTTTCCTTTGAAGTAATCAATGAAACCCTAGCCAAGATTATATTAACACCTAAATCTCCTACAGACATAGGTCCAGCATATGTAGATATTACTGTATCTGATGATGAGGGGAATACGAAAACCAAAAGAGTGGATATTACAATAAATGATATTGTAAATCCTAACACCCCGCCCCAAATATCTGGTCCACAAGAGATTGAAATCAACGAAGGATTACAACATGTGATTGATTTTAGTGTGATTGATGATTCTACATCACTGCAGGATTTGATTTTACAGGCAGTATCCGAACATTATAATGTAGTAGGACAAAAGATTGCGCCATCAACTTACAAGGTAACTATTACACCAATTGACCCTAATTTTAATGGGGTTACTAATTTGATAGTTAGTGCCAAAGACCTTGAAGGCCTAATTACAACTTTTAATCTCCCAATAACAGTAAATGATACACCGGATTTAGTATTTGAGAACCTGCCAACATCAATTGAGGCATACAAAAACCAAACTGTAGAGATTATTTTTAGCTTGATTGATGATTATTCAGATTGGTATAATGGCATCACTAAAAGTTTTGTAAGTGATAAATACAATGTTTCCTTTGAAGTAATCAATGAAACCCTAGCCAAGATTATATTAACACCTAAATCTCCTACAGACATAGGTCCAGCATATGTAGATATTACTGTATCTGATGATGAGGGGAATACGAAAACCAAAAGAGTGGATATTACAATAAATGATGTGCCTAATCAAAAGCCACAGATAATCATTCCTGAATTCACTATTAAAGAAGGCGAAACTAAAAATCATACGATATCTATTATTGATGAAGAACCACTCCATCTATTAGATTTTAGTGTTTTTTCAGATATGTATTTTATTTCTACTCAAAAAATAAATGATACTGACCTATTGTTGACTTTTACGCCTAAAGATGAGGATTACTATGGTCCGTTTAGTGTTACTTTTCAAGCGACAGACACACAAAATCTTGCTGAGAAAGTCACAAGGGTTTTTGAGGCAACCCCAATGACGGATTTAGAGTTGAATGTGTTAGGTCAATATTTGATTGTTGATAATGTGGTTATAGGACACAATACTGTGCCACTTGCAAATGCAGGTGTTAGAGTTTATAAGAGAGAAATAAATTGGGTATATGAAGGGTATGTCCTAAATGAAATGGGAGTTGATTCCAACTTAGGCGAACTATTATATGCTGGCACCACAGATTCTCAAGGGAATATTAAGTTTAAGGTTGACCCACAAAAAG
>DAOSEK010000035.1:0-4294 GCA_035363095.1 Candidatus Woesearchaeota archaeon
GGTAATATAAAAGCATGCGCTGTATTAAAGCGAGGTTGTTGATTACAAAAAAGTGCACCAAGCATTCTTGTTGAAACATGAGATATGCTTTTCTATTGACCAAAGTATGCGAAATGATGCTGGATTTCATGAAATCAATGAAAAAAAGAGTGATTTATTCTAATTTTGATCCCATAAATGAGCTAATTTGCCTCAAAAATGAGGCAATAACTTAAAAAAATCATTATTTTTTTAAGAAATTAGAGCAACTGTCAATTGAATATTCTTGATGAAATAATTAGCAAACTGTCAAACTTGGTTTAATTAAAAATATCTGAGTGATTAAAAAAAATCAATGTTCTATTCAATGTTTTAATCTTGATATCAAAGAATAATTTTTAATGGAACTAATTTTAATTGAATAGATTTTAATTTGTTAAGAATATGTTTAGAACTGAATCATTGGAAATAAGTATATTTTTGAAAATTAATTTTTTTCCTGCCGGTTTATAGAGAATTCAGATTTATTTTTCTTTGAAAAGCTCTCTAATTGTTCAGTGATATTTTTTAGGATTTCTTCTAAAGTTTTGTAGTCATTTCCTGTTAACTGGAATGAGTAACTGCCTCGACCGAGATAAGATAGGCTAAAAGTTGTTTCACTGGGTTTTTCAATTTTAAGTAGATTTGAAAAAAAATCTTTTAGTAAGACTATGCCATTACATTGAGGACAAGATATGTGAATCTCGCCGGTTATATCAACAATTTTTGGCTTTATTCTCTCAAGTATGTTTTTCTGAAGGGAATCAATTATTGATTTTGGGAACTTTAATTTTGATATGTCGTATTCGTTTTTTGATATTGCATCAAATGCCTGAAATAACGAGCCATAGTTTTTGAATAATTCATCTGTGATTTTTTCATAGAGCTCTTTGTAATCAATTTTATTTTGCTTTGCTACAATTTCAACTATTTTTTCAGATAGTTGTTCTTGTTTCATGAATTCAAGCTTTCTTTTGCGCTCTATTTCATTTACTCTTCTTAATGAAAGCTCAATGTTTTTTGTGTGCTGATTGGTTCTTAAAACCCTACAAACAACAATTCTACCTTCTTTTACAAAGTCTCTAATGTTTCTAATCCTTCCTGGGGAAACCTCAAATATGGGAATTATTCCGGTCAGATCGTATTCAATTAATGCAACAAAAACAGAATTATAACTTATCCTATCTACATTACAAAGAACTATCTCTCCTTCTTCTGGGAATCCAGATATCCTAAAAAGCATTTTTTATCAGTATGAATTTTTTATATGATTTAATTTTTTTAATATTTTTTAATTAGCAACTATATTAGCGAACATTTGTTGGTGAATATTTCTGTTGTGATTTGAATATAATGTTTTTGGGTGGTGATCTGAATTTGTTTTAAAATCATAATCCTTATTTTGATCTGATTTAAGGGTTATGTCTGGTTTTATGCATAAAAAATTATTATTTAGGTGTGTGGGCGTAATATTTTTTATGATAGCTTGAATGTGTTATTTGTAATTAGAGCATTTATCATTTAATTTGTCTTTTTCTAATTTAACTTTTCAAGTATTCTTGCTTTGATTTTTGCTCTGCCTCCGGTAGGAACTGATAGTTCTTTGTTGCAAACTAAACAATCCACTTTTGTAGAGGCATTTCCAAATATTATTTGCTCATTTTTACACTTTGAGCATCTAACTTTTACAAATCTTGATTTTGGCTCTCTTAATTCCATTGATTATTCACCTGTGCGATTAATTTAAATTTTGTTTTTTTAAGCCTGATTTTAGACTAATTCGAACTTCTTTGCCCTTTTTGATTCTCCTGCTTTAAAGATTTTGCTACAAACAGAGCATTGATATCTTATGTCGATCTTTTTTGTTTGCTTTTTACCAGTCATCTTGAATTTTGTACTTGCAGGCTTTGAATACCTTCCCCTGTTACCATGGCCCCTTGCAAGACCTCTTAATCTTGCTCGGTATTTTGAGCCTCTTTTCATTGGGCTTGGTTGTCTTTTTTTGCTTTGAGCAACTTTTACTTCGTTATGTTTTCTGCAATAAGGACAATATTTTTTTACTTTCTTTGGAATTTTCATAAAAAACACCTGATTAAACCCCAATTGTAATATTCTTTTATTTCTGGATACTGAAATATTGGAGCATAAAACATTATTTTGGGTTTATTTTTTTGTTAATACTTTAAAGAGTTCTTAACAGAGTTGGAGTTTTTGTGTCATTTTTAAATCTTTTGATTGTTTGGATAGATATCTGAGTAATTGGGGATTATTTTTTTGTTTATGTATATTGTTATGAATGATTTATTGATGGATTAATTATTTTTGAAGAAATCTTTTAGTATGGTTTCATAATTAGGAGGGGTAATTACATTCCAGTCCTTGGGAAAGAATTGGTTATACTGTTTCCAAGAGAATCTCTCATCAAGAAATATTATTGCCCCTCTATCTTTTTCTGTTCGGATGCATCTGCCTGCAGCTTGGATCACTTTGTTCATTGCTGGAAAGATGTATCCATAAAATACGCCTAGACCGTAATGATTATCGTAGTATTTTATAAGCTCTTTTGTTTCTAAATCTGGCCTTGCGAAAGGGATTCCCACGATTATTACACAATTTAGCAGTTCACCAGGGAGATCAATGCCCTCGCTAAATGAGCCAGAGATTACTGCGAAAAGAAGGGCTCCATTATGGGAGTGGCTTTTGAATTCTTCAACTAAAGATTCTTTTTGGGCTTTTGACATGTTTTGAGATTCATAAAGGATTTTTTGAGAGGTTATAGTTGAGTGAATTTTTCTTACTTTTTCAAGGATTGCATAGCTTGGGAAAAAAACAAGGGAGTTTGATTTTACATTTTTAAAGATGGAATTTATTATTGATGAGATTTTTTGATATTCTTCTTCAGTTCTTTTTGTAAATTTGGTGGTGGCTTTTGTGATTGCAATGCTTAATCGATTGTCTTTTGGAAAAGGGCTTTCTAATGAAAGAGTTTGGGTATTATCTTCAAGACCTAGTAATTTTTTGTACATCTGCGTAGGATTTAGTGTAGCAGACATTAGTATTGCACAGTGAACATCTGAAAATATTTCTTTTGAGACTAGACTAGGGTCAAGACAATGATAGGAAAGGGTGGTTATTTCTCCTGTTTTTATAAGGACTCTTGATAGAATTCTTGCATAACCCTCATCAGGGCCTAACCAGTGTTCTAAGAAATCTGCTAGGGAACCAATGTATGAGTGCCTAGCTTTTATTCTGATCATATCACCAACTTCTGATAGGGTTTCAATTACGTCTTTAAATGAAGCAGTTTCTTCGATGAGGGATATGAATTCATCTTTTGGAATGAGTATTTCATCCCCTAAGGACATATCTATTGAAAGTTTGTTTAGTGCTTCTTCTATTGCATTAATCAAAGGTATTGTGGTTTTGAAGCCTAAGGATTTTGCTTCTAATACTGCTCTTCTTATGCTTATTGAGGTTAGTTTTGAGCTCATTACCTCTCTTATTCTTATTGGCAGGTTATGGGCTTCATCAACAATTACGATTATGTCTTTTAGTTGGGTAGAGATTTTTTGGAGAAAATTCTTTTTGATTTCTGGATTGAATAGATAGTGATAATCTCCAATTATAATGTTTGCGTCTTTTGCAAGCTCTATTGATAGTTCGTAGGGACAAAGTCTTTTTGTTTTGCAAAGTTGGGTTATTTGAGCACTTGATTGGATTTCTCCTTTTTTTAGTTCTGAAACAAATTCATGAAGTTCTTCTTTGACTTTTCCATCGGTTATGGTGTTATTGTAGTATTCGCACTTTTTGTTTTTTCTTGAGGCTTTGCAATATTCTGCGAATTCGTTTGAGTAAAGGTTTTCTATTCCTTCTTGAGGACAAAGGGATTTTCTTCCAACTATATCTGCACATTTGATGTTTAGGCTTGATTTTTTGGATATATCTTTTATTGTTGAAAGTGCAATTAAGTGTTGGGTTTGGCGAGATGTGAGAAAAAAAACCTTCTTTTTGTGCTCTAAAAGGTATTTTATTGAAGGGGCAATTGCTCCAGCAGTTTTTCCAATTCCTGTGGGCGCACTGATTACTATACTTTCTTTGTTTAAAAGAGCTTTTTCAATGCTTTCAATCATTTCTTTTTGACCAAGCCTAATTACAGTATGTGGAAAATAATCCATTTTAATTTTTAGAAGAATTGCTTTGCTATTAAAAGGTAACGCTATTAAACAGTATCTCCGATTGTTCTGCTCAACTTCGTTTTTATAATCCCAACAAACCA
>DAOSEK010000036.1:0-3635 GCA_035363095.1 Candidatus Woesearchaeota archaeon
CATGCGGGTGTAGTTTAATGGCAGAACCTCAGCCTTCCAAGCTGACTGTGTGGGTTCGATTCCCATCACCCGCTCCATATTGAAAGCATAGGTTTGATATATTTTGTGTCAAGCCTTTTTTCATTGCAGAAAGGGAGATATTTCCCTATCTGCAAAGATATCTCTGTTCTACAAGGGGGTCAGTTCAGAACTTTTGAAGGGCTTTTTATTTTCGAGTTTCAACCTTATAACGATTACCCCACAGTTTACACGATTACTCAATCATATACACGATTATACTACTATTTACACGATTACCTAACTTTTTAACGATTATCGTAAAACAAACTAATATAGAGAAAAAAATCAAATGTATCAATTGATGTAGATTTTTGATTCTAAACATGATTTTGACAAAATCACCAAATAGCGTTAAAACTACTATAAAGTAGAACAAATCAAGCGTATAATAAACGAATTCTCAGCGTAGATAACTTAGAAACAGGTGATAAAATGAAGTTTGTATTAAACGAATTTAAAGGCGAGTTAAAGGACGAAGATATAATTAATGACATTAAACGTGTTGCTAAAGAAGTTAAAAAAGACTACATATCGATTTCTATATAAAAAGAAAGGTAAATATTCTCAAACAGCAATTCAAGGTCATTTTGGAACTTGGAAAAATGCATTATTGAAAGCTGGATTACGAAATGAGAGATTAGAGTCAGAATTTAAACAGATCAAGAATGAAGATTATTATATAGATTTAAAGCGCGTTGCTAATCAGCTTAAAAAGAATACTGTTTTATTTAAGGATTACAAACAATACGGGAAATACAGTGCGGAGAATATTTTTTCTCGATTTAATACTTGGGATGAAGCATTACTTTCTGCAGGACTTGAACCGACAGGTTTTGCTAGAAGCAGAATTAGTGAGTATACCCTTTTTAATGAAATAGAGCGAATTTGGACAAAACTGGGTAGACAACCTTCATCTACTGATATAATAAAGAGTGGAATATCATAGTATTCGCTGGATACATATAAAAGAAGATTTGGAGGGTGGAGAAAGGCATTAGAGGCTTTTGTTGAATTTATAAATCAAGATAATACAGAAGAGGACCACACAAATGATAATGCGAACAGTATAAATGACATGGGAGCAGTGTTATTGAATAATGACTCAGAAAAAAAATCTAAAATTGATATGCCTAGAACTTCTAGAAATATAAACGCACGAATTCGATTTAAAGTATTAAAACGAGATAATTTCAGATGTTGTGCATGTGGTGCCTCGCCAGCTAATATTCCTTCTGTTGAGTTACATGTGGATCATATAATCCCATGGTCAAAAGGTGGAGAAACTTTATTAGATAATTTACAAACTCTTTGTTCAAAGTGCAATTTAGGTAAAAGTGATCCAGAATGTTTTTTTTGGTAATTATTTGATAATTGAATTGATAAGATAGTTTATACTTTTTTTAGCTAATGATCTTTCAAAAGCGGATGTAATGTTAATATTTATGCTTTGATTAAGGCGCAACAGACCAAAATAGCCTTAGAGCCATGCTGTGCAATCGGGGATGTCACTATTATAGAGCAGTCTTTTGAAATAGATAGGATCTGTACATGTATTTATTGGACTGCAAGGGAGGTTCAATAAGTTTTTGAAAAAGATTTATTTTGATTTTATTTAGTATCTCAAATAGTTAAAAAAATTGAACACAATACAATTGCAGAACTGTCAAAAAGTATGGCTAAATATATGGTAAAACATATGTATAAAAGCGTTGACAGATGAACAGAAATCAGTTATAATCTAAGTAAGAAAAAGAGAGGTGATATTATGCAAAGTGTAAAATGCACAATAAACATCAATACTGAACTTAAAGGGCAGTTAGACAATTTAGTTGCACAGAAATATGTAGCGTCTTATACTGATGGAGTAAATTCTGCCATTGCATTATATTTAAAAACAGTCAGAAGAGAATTGTATGCAAAGCAGATGGAAAAGGCAAAGGAAGATAAAGATTTTATGGAGAGAACCATTTCTTCTCAAGAAGCGTTTGCAAACATTGATGCAGAGGATTTTGCTGAATGGTAAACAAATGGGAAGTCTATTATGTTAACTTAAATCCGACAGAAGGAAGTGAACAACAAGGAATTCGTCCAGTATTGATAATTTCAAACGATGCTGTAAATCACAATCTGCCCGTATTTACTTGTATTCCTTTTTCTTCTATCAGGCCAGGTGCAACAATATATCCAACTGAGGTTAAACTTACCAAAACCGAAAGTGGTTTACCAAAGGAAAGTGTTTTAATGCTTCAGCAAATTAGAACGGTTGCTATTAGTAGGGTTAGTAGTCCTCTTGTATCAAAAATTACTAATGAAAAAATTCAAAAACAGATTAACTCAGCATTAATGCAATATTTCGAATTGGACTAAAATGACTAAGTAACTCAATTAGCAATAAGGATGCGTAATTTTTGCTAGGAGTGCGTAATTGTATTAAAAAAGATCATCTAACACATTTTGAAAACGTAAGTCTAACATAGATGTGTTGGACTTTTTTTATGTAGAAATGGAGATTTAGTCTTATCTTCATTTTGTAGTGTATACTTCAAACTAAAATAAAGGTTTACTGTCGACTGATATTGTATTGACCACTAGCCTTTTTCGATCAACCGTCTATTATATGATTATTCTCCTATTTATATTACTGGTTTAAACTAGAGTATTTAAACAAAGAATTGTATGGCATAACAAAGAATGATATAATAAGACTATACTATAGGAAATAAATCTTATATTGCTATGATTTGAAAGGAATTACAGTATGTTCTTATTTGATGATGCTTATGAAACATTTGAACCATTCACAATTGCTCATGGTGCAGCCATTTTACTATTAATGTTACTTCTTGTAACAATTCTTGTGTTTAGAAACAAAATAACTATTAAGATTGATCTTTGGATTCGTCGTAGCTTGGCGATTACTATGATAGTATTAGAGTGGACATTTTACACTTGGTCGCTTTCACGAGGTGGATTTAATACTGGCTTACTCCCATTAGGAGTTTGTGCAATATCAATGTATGTAACAAGTTTTGCTCTTTGGCAGAGAAGTGAGAAGGCGTTTCAATTCATTTTTCCATGGGCTATCAGTGGAGCACTTATTTCACTAACGGTTGCTGATCTTTCTTTCACATTTCCTCATTTCCGTTATATCCATTACTTTGGGAATCATGGTTTGTTTTTACTTGGTAATATTTATTTGCTTGTTGTATGCAAGTTTAAGTTTTCTTATCAAAACCTACTAAAATCAAGTTTCATTTTATTAATCTATGCGATAGTAATGTACCCACTCAATTTTCTTCTTGATTCGAATCATTTATTTCTAAGAGAAATACCTACTGAGGTTGCTCCAATGTATGCATTCTTGGGAGATTTTTGGGTGATTGGATTTGTAGTATCAATTTTTGCTTTGTTTCATTTGATATATCTTCCTTTTCTACTCAAGAAAACGAACAATATCAAATAATAACGGTAGTTTAAATTGAAAATCATTGAATAACTGACAAAAAACACCTATTGGTGTTTCAGACTGTCGACAAAGTCGATGGTCTTTTTTATTTTGGGTTTCAAGTTATCCA
>DAOSEK010000037.1:0-3418 GCA_035363095.1 Candidatus Woesearchaeota archaeon
ACTAAATAAACTAAATAAACTAAATAAACTAAATAAACTAAATAAACTAAATAAACTAAATAAACTAAATAAACTAAATAAAACACTTTTCTATCCCAAAAACCAAAAGATTAATAAATAATGTTTTCAAATAACACAATCAAGGGGTAATATATGGAATCAAAAGAGTTTTATTCGCTGGTTTTTATAGGACTTGCTTTTACAATTGTGTTCTTTTTACTGCTTGGCAATAAAGGGATCACAGGCTTTATGATAAAAGAAGAAAGCACAAAATTAATTCTTAACATTGAAGACGAATCAGGAAAAGAGATAGATTTTGCTTTCACTATACTCAAAAATGATATTCAAACAACTGCTAAATATTGCTATTCAGATGGCTTGTGTGAATACACTCTCTACCGAAATTATCCTTCAATACTTACAATAACAAAAGAAGGCTATTACGATTATATAAAAGAAATAAATCAGGATTCTTCAATAGAACAACTAGATATTGTTTTGATTAAAAGTGATTACTCTGATATTACCTTAAGCGTAATTGATGATTCTTATAAGCCATTGGCGGGTGCTGAGGTATATGCAAAAACATCAGATGGTGTATATAAACTAATAACAAACTCCGAAGGAAGAGCATACCTAAAAGCAGAGATTGGCACTCTTGTACAATATTCATTATCCCTTCCAGGATATACACCGCACAAAGGATATTTTAATATAGAAAAGCCAATCGAAACGAATAGATTGATGCTTACTCATTCAAAGTAAAATAAAAGAAAATTATAAAAAAATTAATTATTTTCTAGATTTAGAAGTGCTTTTCTTGGATGTACTTTTTGTTTTCGCTACAGAGGTCTCTTTATCATTAACTGAACTCTCTTTTGCTTCCTTTGTTTTAGGAACTATTTTTGATTTGGTCATCTCTTCGCTATCATCTTTAGCTACTTCTTTCTTTTGAGACTTTAGTTTAGTTTTGGCTTCTTTACTTTTTAATTTATCTTCTTCTCTTTTAGCTTTCCTATCAACATAGCCAAATAATTCTGCACTAACAATACCATCCTTATCCTTTTTTGCACTAACTTTAACATGATGAGGTGGCTCTTTAATTCCATGTTTCCATATCTCATCATTTAAACCCTTTCCTATCCTAATCTTATCAGTTTTAAGATGTTTTTCAAGATACTCTCTAACCCCCCTTAAGGCTTTATTGGCCCTTTTGTATTTAGGAAATCCTGAAAATATTCTTCTTAAAGGAATAACATAAATCTTTTCTTCATCTGCCATTTTGCACTTCACCTATCTATATCTTAATCTTGCTTCTTCTCCAACTTCTTTTCTCTTCTGTTATCCTTGAAGGATGCACCCTTCTTGTCTTTCCAAACACTTTAAGGACTGCCCAAAACGGAGCCCATTTTGTTTTAGAATTCGCTTTTGAAAGCGCTTTTTTCTTTGATGGATGTTTTATCTTTCCCATAATAATGCACCTTATTTAAATCTCTTTGATTAAATCTTTCATTTGTCCAAAAAATCTCTCTTTAGTAATATTTTTTTCCTTACTTAAACTAAATAAAAGTCGTCCGCTAAGATTTGGATAAAGCTTTTCAAAGCCATAATATGACTTTAAACTTTCATCATCAAGTCTTCCTAAAACAAGCTTTTTTATGGAGTTTATCCTTTTATCATAGCTATCTTCAATGCTGTCCATAATATCAGAGCTATTTATATTAAAAAGAGACTCTTTTCGTTTAATAATACTGTTAATCAAAGGGTTTTCATTCATTTTTTAGCTCCTTTTTTCCCTTTTTTTGACTTATCTTCTTTTTGAGAATCATCTTCTAAAGAAGAATCCTCTTTTTTCTTGTTCTTTTTTCTAGATTCATCTTTCTTTGGAACTGCCTTTGTAACAGAAATTTTCTCAATTTCTTCTCTTTGCTTTTTTTCAGTCTTTTTAGGCTTGTCCTTTTGTTCTAATAGCACTGTTTGTGCAGTTTTTTCCAAAAAGACCTTACCTTTAGGAGTAAGAATTCTTCCCTTGTGAACGCCTTTATCAGCTTTTTTCAAAAATCCTTCGTCCTCAAGCTGTTTCAAAATCATTCTAATGTGGCTTCCTCCTGCGCACTTAAACCTTTCAGGAGCAAATCCCCTGTTTTGTTTTGAGCCAAAAGCAGTTCTAAGCTTAGACACACCTATTGGGCCATTCATATAGATCTTTCTAAAAATTGCTGCCATTCTAACATACCACCAATCAAGTCTTACAGGTGGTCTTTCTTTTGAAATCCCTGTTTTTACAAAACTTGACCATTCTGGCGGTTTTATGCTACTTATTTGCTTTAATTCCTCAGCGCACTTATCAATTAACGCCCTTGGATTCACTTCATAAACCGTGCTCATATTCGTATCCCTCGCAAAAATTAACAACTCTAACTATCTAAATCACCATAAGAACCTCTAAACCACAGAGAAGGATTATTGTTTCCTTTATAAATATTGCGTAAATGAAAAACCTTGATATAAATACCGGGGATTTTTATTTTATTGTAAATGTATCTAAAACAAAGTATTATTAATCAACAAATTCTATCTAAATAAAAATGGAAAAAAACAATAAAAATGTAAACTATACCAAAATATATCAAATCATCAAAAAATTCTTTGAAAAAAGCCCTTATCTTTCAAGTGGACCCTTAGATGAAACATACTGTACATTAAGAGTTTTCGTTGAATCAGAAAACCTAATTAACATTCTATCACAAAACGGCTGTGAATGTGATAAAAATCTGGTTTTGATAAGTTCTTTATTCCATGATATTGGAAAATCTGCACTCTTAATGTTTAAAAGTGAAACAAACGATGTTTCTACAAACAATGAAGAATGGCCAACTCATCCCAAAAAAGGGGTTCCTATTGTAAGTAAAGTTCTCGATAAATTGAATTTTGAAAACGATTTTATACAAAAAGTGTGTTTTTTAGTAGCAAACCATAATAAACGGCTTAACTTTAAAGGAAAAAAATCAATAGAATTAAAGATTCTTCAGGATGCAGACCTCTTAGCAGATATTGGGATGTCTGGGTTTATCAGACCAATACTTTATGCAGGTCAAAAGAAAAGATCAACCATAGAAACCATTACCTACCTTCAAAACGATAAAGGCCAACTTGATGAACTAAACAAATTAAATCTTGAAATCTCAAAAGAAATTGCAATAAAAAAGCTTCAAAGGCAAAGGGAGCTCTCTTTAGAATTAAAGGCAACATTAAATTCAACCCTAATAAAACTTGGATAAATATAATCTTAGGTCAAGTAAAATATCAACAACCTCACCCTAAAGGGCGAGGTATGTTGGTAATATAAAAGCATACTCTGTGTTAAAGCGAGGTTGTTGATTTCATGAAATCCAGCATCACTTCGCATACTTTGGCA
>DAOSEK010000038.1:0-3089 GCA_035363095.1 Candidatus Woesearchaeota archaeon
CAACAACCTCGCTTTAATACAGCGCATGCTTTCATATTACCAACAGACCTCGCCTTTTAGGGAGAGGTTGTTGATTTTTTCTTACTAAACGCCTTAGAAATTAAAGAACTTAAAAATGAAAAACCTCTCGGCATAACTGCCGATCTATCTCACGAAGTAATTAAAGACTAAAAAGAATTAATAATTTAAAAATTAAAGTAAAAAAACAAAATTTCTTGCGTTTAAGATTCTACTCTTTAGAATCACTGCTTAATAATTTTTTTATCCTATCAAACATCTCTGCAAGTTCTTGACCTTTCTTAGTAAGAGATAAAAGCTTTAGTCTTCCTTGTTTATTAAAAACAACAATACCTTCCTTCTCCATTTCCTTTAAAACCTTTACCACATGAGAATATGTACAATCAGCGTTTTTGGCAAGCACTGATGAATAAGTTGCACCCTTTGCATTCTTCAAAAATAAAATCATCTCAACTGGTTTTTCTCTCAAAAAAGTCGTATATATCTTACTGAATTCTTCTTTTCTAAAACTCCCTATCATTTGTCTTCCCCCCAATTCTAATATATTGATTGGAGCATATATCTTATATTAATATCTTTCTGTTTTAAATTTTTAATAATACTCTTCAAACAATCTTATATGTTGCTTTTATAGACAATAAAATTAAATAATCAATAGATTAAAATACTAGTTTTAAAATAGTAACTAAAAAGGGGCGAATCATTATGTATGTTGTAAAAAAAGAAAAAGAAACAATAAAAACCTTAGAAACTTCTATAATAGATTTGAAAGGCGCAAATGTAATTGGATCAAAGATTTCAATGGATATATTATCCTTAACAAGCAACGAAAGCTTGAACGTATCACAACTTTCCCAAAAATTAAAAGTTTCAGAACAAAAGATCTATTACTATATACACAAGATGGCTATTTCAAGATTAGTAAAAGTAGTAAAGACTCAAAAAGTTAATGGCTCACTTCAAAAGTACTATCAAGCAACTTCAGCTTCATTTTTGATACCTTTTGGGGAATTTAAAAAAACAAACGATGTTTCATTCCAAAACAAATCAGAGTATCTTGAGCCCTTTGTTCTTAACGGAAAACTAAATGCAAAAATTATAGTAGGCAGTCCAGAACCTCACGGACCTGAAAAAGCAAGATCTAGAGATGGCTATTATGGAATAGATTTTGCATTATTTTTAGGAACTTTTCTCAACTTTGTTCCACAGCCAATAGTAATGCTTGACACAGAGACAAGGGAAAGCGATCTGAAATCTAATCTAATTATAATTGGTGGACCCATAGTAAACAAGGTATGCGAAATATTTAACTCAAGCCTTCCTATCAATTTTCAGAGAAAAGAAGGGTTAAGTGTATATTCTAAGCTCTCAAACAAAGTATATTATGATGATGAAACAGGAATAATAGTAAAAGAGAATAATCCATTTTCAAAAGGTCATAAAATCTTGATTCTTGCAGGAAAAAGGTTTTCTGGGACAAAGAGTGCAATCCTTGCTTTTCTAAAACATTTTAACGAGATTAAAAAAGGAAATATTTATGACCCAAGGGTTTTAGCAAAAGTAGTAATAGGAGTGGATTTGAACTCGGATGGGTTTGTTGATGATTGTGAGATTGCTGAATGATTTCTGAAGGTTTTTTTAATAGAATTACAACCTACTCAAAATAGAAGTTGTTTATATTGTAATATTTTTTAAAATTGTGTTTTTTCTAAATCTCTTCTTGTATATGGAAAACTATTTAAATAATTATCTACTTCGCAGTAGTATTTTACATTTTAAACTTTTTGTATTTTTGTTTATGTATAAAATAATGCGAGGGATAAAAAATGGAAAATGATGGGGAGTCTAGATCAGCGGTAAAAAAGGCACTTGAGAAATATGTTGTTATTCCTGTGGCAACGTTAGCTTCAGTATTAACATTGTCAGGCTGCGACTATTCGAAGTTAGCTGAAAAATTTGGTGATCTTTTTAGAAAAACTGGAGATGTTGTTGAAGAAACTATTTCAGGGATACCTCAAAAATTAGAAACTTTAGAAGAGAAAGCTAAGAAAGAGCTCTTGTATTTAGCACCTTCTGTAGACCCTACCCTTAGGGAACCACTATACTTTGAATTTGATGGTGGAATGCCATCTTATGTGAGAGACGAGCTAGTTAAGGAGGGAGGATTTTTAGATATAATTTGTGGAAAAAGTCCAAGAAATGTTGTTGCCAGCGTTGGTGGATTCTTGGATAATAAAGTTATAATTAATAGTGCCGGAAAGGATTCAATGGGACACATTATATCAAAAGAAGACATTTGGAATTCAGATGAAGTATATCAAGTATTGTCAGGCAGACTCAAAAATGATGAAATTGCTTCTTCTGTAGTGAGACTTGTACTATGGAAGGATAAAGAAGATAAAACCAATCTATACATTGAATATGATTTTGATAAAGAAGATGGTATTGCTCCTTACAAGGTAGGAAATTCTGAGTTTGATAATAGGGCCACTCACCTGAAATTTGATAACAGAGTTTATGGAGGAGAAGCCCATAGAACTTTAAGATATTTAATTGAAAACTATAAGTGAGATAAGTGAGTTAGATTTAGTTTTTTTATTTTTACTTTTATTTAATGTACCAATTTATTAAGACAAAGTCCGAAAACCATAGTGATGTGTTTTTTTTGTACATTTAATTTGTTTATTTGATTATTATCATGCTCAACATACTATCAAAAAAATTAGGGGGATTTAAATTGAAACAAGTATCAAGTTACTATAAAATTATGGCTATAATGATTGTATTTTTTGTTTTTGTTAGTTTTGGTTTCTCTAGTACTGGAATTGAGGTAAATAAGTCGTCTGGGTTGTTATCATTTTTCTACAATCCATTCGGTTATTTATTTTCAATGTTTAAAACAGATTCAAGTATCGATTCAAATATCGTGGTGAATGATGATGCTAGTTTTGTTCTTCAAACTTTTGGCTATTGCGGTGATGGCGTTTGTAATGCTGATGAAAACTCCTTAACCTGTCCTGAAGATTGCGGTCTTCCACCAAGCTATTGTGGTGATGGCGTTTGTAATGCTG